>NZ_JAPHOT010000001.1:2465000-3082144 GCF_026191115.1 Legionella sp. PATHC035
CATAGGGTTTATTCAGATTAAAGTATTTTTTGTGAGAATATTTTAATCTGGAATAACCAGACGTTCATTAAAAATTTGGGTAAATGAAGAGGTAACACAAGCGTCTTGTATTGTGTAAAGCATATAATTTTGAGGTAATTGAGATTATATGGTCAAGAAGAGAAGCGCAAACGGTGGATGCCTTGGCAGTAAGAGGCGAAGAAGGACGTGGAATCCTGCGAAAAGCTTTGGTGAGCTGGAAACGAGCGTATAACCAGAGATGTCCGAATGGGGGAACCCGGCCATGAGCAGTCATGGTCATCTACTACTGAATACATAGGTAGTAGAGGCGAACTCGGGGAACTGAAACATCTAAGTACCCGAAGGAAAAGAAATCAAAAGAGATTCTCCAAGTAGCGGCGAGCGAACGGGGAGGAGCCTGGTGTGATTTATAGTGCAATGAAGTAGAACAATTTGGGAAGGTTGGCCATAGAGGGTGAAAGCCCCGTATATATAGGTTGCATTAAGAACTAAGCACGCGAACAAGTAGGCCGGGACACGTGTAATCCTGGTTGAATATGGGTGGACCATCATCCAAGGCTAAATACTACTTACTGACCGATAGTGAACCAGTACCGTGAGGGAAAGGCGAAAAGAACCCCGGAGAGGGGAGTGAAATAGAACCTGAAACCGTTTGCGTACAAGCAGTGGGAGCACCCTTGAGGTGTGACTGCGTACCTTTTGTATAATGGGTCAGCGAGTTACTTTCAGTGGCGAGGTTAACTGAATAAGGAAGCCGTAGAGAAATCGAGTCTGAATAGGGCGCGAGTCGCTGTGAGTAGACCCGAAACCGGGCGATCTAGTCATGTGCAGGATGAAGGTTGGGTAACACCAACTGGAGGTCCGAACCGGGTAATGTTGAAAAATTATCGGATGACGTGTGACTAGGAGTGAAAGGCTAATCAAGCCCGGAGATAGCTGGTTCTCCCCGAAAGCTATTTAGGTAGCGCCTCGTGAATGATTACTGGGGGTAGAGCACTGTTTCGGCTAGGGGGCTGTCATGGCTTACCAAACCGATGCAAACTCCGAATACCGGCTAATTGAATCACGGGAGACACACGGCGGGTGCTAACGTCCGTCGTGAAGAGGGAAACAACCCAGACCGCCAGCTAAGGTCCCAAAGTACTAGTTAAGTGGGAAACGATGTGGGAAGGCATAGACAGCCAGGAGGTTGGCTTAGAAGCAGCCACCCTTTAAAGAAAGCGTAATAGCTCACTGGTCGAGTCGGCCTGCGCGGAAGATGTAACGGGGCTAAAACTAGTCACCGAAGCTGCGGATGTGCACTAAGTGCACGTGGTAGGGGAGCGTTCTGTAGGCTGATGAAGGTGGATTGAGAAGTCTGCTGGAGGTATCAGAAGTGCGAATGCTGACATGAGTAACGATAATGAGGGTGAAAAGCCCTCACGCCGGAAGTCCCAGGTTTCCTGCACGACGTTAATCGGAGCAGGGTGAGTCGGCCCCTAAGGCGAGGCTGAAGAGCGTAGTCGATGGGAACCAGGTTAATATTCCTGGACTTTTTATAAGTGGTGAAGTGGGGACGGAGAAGGCTAGATAAGCCAGGCGTTGGTTGTCCTGGTACGTGCATGTAGGGGGATGGTTTAGGCAAATCCGGACCATTGTTAACTCTGAGGTGCGACGTGGTGCTGACACTTCGGTGTACAGCGAAGTTATTGATGCCCGGCTCCCAGGAAAAGCTGCTAGCCATAACTTATAGAGAACCGTACCGCAAACCGACACAGGTGGACAGGTAGAGAATACTAAGGCGCTTGAGAGAACTCGGGTGAAGGAACTAGGCAAAATGGTACCGTAACTTCGGGAGAAGGTACGCCCTTTCTGGTGATGGGATTTACTTTCAGAGCTGGAGAGGGCCGCAGAGACCAGGTGGCTGCGACTGTTTATTAAAAACACAGCACTCTGCAAATTCGTAAGAAGACGTATAGGGTGTGACGCCTGCCCGGTGCCGGAAGGTTAATTGATGGGGTTATCTTCGGAGAAGCTCTTGATCGAAGCCCCGGTAAACGGCGGCCGTAACTATAACGGTCCTAAGGTAGCGAAATTCCTTGTCGGGTAAGTTCCGACCTGCACGAATGGCGTAACGATGGCCACACTGTCTCCACCCGAGACTCAGTGAAATTGAAATCGCTGTGAAGATGCAGTGTACCCGCGGCTAGACGGAAAGACCCCGTGAACCTTTACTATAGTTTTGCACTGGACTTTGATGATAACTGTGTAGGATAGGTGGGAGGCTATGAAGTGAGGACGCTAGTTCTCATGGAGCCATCCTTGAAATACCACCCTGTTGTTATTGAGGTTCTAACTTGGTCCCGTAATCCGGGATGAGGACAGTGTATGATGGGTAGTTTGACTGGGGCGGTCTCCTCCCAAAGAGTAACGGAGGAGCACAAAGGTACCCTCGGTACGGTCGGACATCGTACCAAGAGTGTAAAGGCATAAGGGTGCTTGACTGCGAGAGCGACGGCTCGAGCAGGAACGAAAGTTGGTCTTAGTGATCCGGTGGTTCTGAATGGAAGGGCCATCGCTCAACGGATAAAAGGTACTCCGGGGATAACAGGCTGATACCGCCCAAGAGTTCATATCGACGGCGGTGTTTGGCACCTCGATGTCGGCTCATCACATCCTGGGGCTGAAGCAGGTCCCAAGGGTATGGCTGTTCGCCATTTAAAGTGGTACGCGAGCTGGGTTTAGAACGTCGTGAGACAGTTCGGTCCCTATCTGCCGTGGGCGTAGGAAAATTGAGAGGAGCTGCTCCTAGTACGAGAGGACCGGAGTGGACGAACCTCTGGTGTACCGGTTGTGACGCCAGTCGCATCGCCGGGTAGCTAAGTTCGGACGGGATAACCGCTGAAAGCATCTAAGCGGGAAGCCTCCCTCAAGATGAGTTTTCCCATGAAGCCCGTTGAAGACTACGACGTTGATAGGCAAGGTGTGGAAGCGCAGTAATGTGTGCAGCTAACTTGTACTAATTGGCTGATTGTCTTGACCATATAATCTGAATTACTTCAGATTAACTGAATGTGAATACAAGAAAAGCCGGTTGGGCTAACGCCCAATCAGCAAAAAAAATGTGTACTCTTTATTTACCTAACGCATGATTCGGGTATAATGCGCCCATTAATCATGTGAAACCAGTTTTCCTGGCGACCATAGCGGTTTGGAACCACCTGACTCCATCTCGAACTCAGAAGTGAAACGAACCCGCGCCAATGATAGTGTGAGGCTTCCTCATGTGAAAGTAGGTCATCGCCAGGGTTTTATTTAAAGTGATCTTTAGAAAGTTAAATTTCACTGAAAAAACCCAGTTAAAATGGGAAAAAGCGAATATGCTGGCGTAGCTCAGTTGGTAGAGCAACTGACTTGTAATCAGTAGGTCCCGGGTTCGATTCCTGGTGCCAGCACCATCTTATTAGGTTGGCCGTTAACAAAATGTTGACATTCTATTCATCTTAAAAGACAATAACGTTCTTTTTGGAGGGGTTCCCGAGCGGTCAAAGGGATCAGACTGTAAATCTGACGGCTCTGCCTTCGAAGGTTCGAATCCTTCCCCCTCCACCAGTTAAAAAGAAAGGATAAAAGCGGGTGTAGTTCAATGGTAGAACTTCAGCCTTCCAAGCTGATAGCGTGGGTTCGATTCCCATCACCCGCTCCAAATTATATAAATTAGAAATATTTGCTTGTTCGTATGAATCAGCAAGCTAATATAAAGCCCACATAGCTCAGGCGGTAGAGCACTTCCTTGGTAAGGAAGAGGTCGTTGGTTCGAGTCCAGTTGTGGGCACCATAATGTCAATTAGCAATGGGGAGACTTTCCAATGGCGAAGGAAAAATTTGAACGTAAGAAGCCACACGTAAACGTGGGCACAATTGGTCACGTAGACCACGGTAAGACGACATTGACAGCGGCGATTACCACAATTATGGCTAAGAAGTATGGCGGAACAGCAAAGGCATATGACCAAATTGATGCTGCGCCAGAAGAGCGTGAACGCGGGATTACTATTTCTACAGCACACGTAGAATATGAATCAGCAAACCGCCACTATGCACACGTGGATTGCCCAGGACATGCTGACTACGTTAAGAATATGATTACTGGAGCGGCACAAATGGACGGAGCGATACTGGTAGTATCCGCTGCAGATGGTCCTATGCCGCAAACCAGAGAGCACATTCTGTTATCACGCCAAGTAGGTGTACCTTATATTGTTGTGTTCATGAACAAAGCAGATATGGTTGACGATCCAGAGTTGTTAGAATTGGTTGAGATGGAAGTACGTGATTTGCTAAGCAGTTACGATTTCCCTGGCGATGATATTCCAATTGTTGTTGGTTCTGCATTGAAAGCATTGGAAGGTGATACGAGCGAGATTGGTGTTGCAGCGATTGAGAAATTGGTTGAGACCATGGACTCTTACATCCCTGAGCCAGTACGAAACATCGATAAAGCATTCTTGTTGCCAATTGAAGACGTATTCTCTATTTCTGGACGCGGAACAGTAGTAACTGGTCGTGTAGAAAGTGGAATAGTCAAAGTGGGTGAAGAGATTGAGATTGTTGGTATCCGAGACACTCAAAAAACCACTTGTACCGGCGTTGAAATGTTCCGTAAGTTGTTGGACGAAGGACGCGCTGGAGATAACGTGGGCGTATTGTTACGCGGAACGAAACGCGACGAAGTTGAGCGTGGCCAGGTATTAGCTAAGCCAGGAACAATTAAGCCGCATACAAAATTTGAAGCGGAAGTATACGTATTATCAAAAGAAGAAGGCGGACGTCATACACCATTCTTTAATGGATACAGACCCCAATTTTATTTCAGAACGACAGACGTAACAGGCACCTGTGATCTGCCCTCTGGAGTAGAAATGGTAATGCCTGGTGATAACGTACAATTAACCATTAATCTGCATGCTCCTATTGCGATGGATGAAGGTTTACGTTTCGCAATTCGGGAAGGTGGCCGTACAGTTGGCGCCGGTGTTGTTGCGAAAATTATCGAGTAGTAAAGTTAAATTTTGTTGGCATGAATATCATTCATTCATGCCAATTAATTTAGGCCAGTAGCTCAATTGGCAGAGTGGCGGTCTCCAAAACCGCAGGTTGGGGGTTCGATTCCCTCCTGGCCTGCCAACTTACAAGTGAATATGAAAAGTTCGAACGAAAATCAAAGTAATACTAAAGATGTATTATCATGGACGTCTGTAGTTCTTATTACTGCAGCAGCATTTTTTTGCACCTATTACTATACTTTTTCAGGTCCCATTCAGTCCATAGTATGGCTTGTTTGGTTGTTATTGTCTTTATTCTTTGCCTACATGACATCTGCGGGCAAACAAGTATTTAAATTTGCTCAAGAATCAAAAGTTGAATTGTTAAAAGTTGTTTGGCCTACTCGCCAAGAAACGATACAAACAACAACCATTGTTATCGTCATGGTTGCAGTAACCGGATTTATACTCTGGGGAGTTGATTCAGTAATGATGTGGGCAATTGCTAAAATAACGCATTTAGGGTGAATTCGGTGGAAGAACACAAATCGAAACAATGGTACGTCGTACATGCCTATTCAGGTTATGAAAATTTCGTTATGCGTGAAATAAAATCTCGTGCACAGCACCACAATTTGGAAGATAAAATTGGTGAGGTTGTGGTTCCCTCAGAAGAAGTGGTTGAAATGCGTTCGGGTCAAAAGCGCAAAAGCACACGTAAGTTTTTCCCCGGCTATGTTTTAGTAAACATGGTTATGGATGATCAAACTTGGCATATGATAAGAGCGATACCTAGAGTTCTGGGTTTTATTGGTGGGACTAGCCAGACTCCTACGCCTATTACTGATAAAGAAGCCCGTGCGATTATGCAACGTGTTGAAGATGGTGTTACTAAACCAAGACCCAAAATTCTCTTTGAACCCGGTGAAGTCGTGCGCGTCAAAGAAGGTCCATTTGTTGACTTTAACGGAGTAGTTGAAGAAGTCAATTATGAGAAAAATAGATTAAGAGTAGCAGTGCTGATTTTTGGACGCTCTACTCCAGTAGAACTTGAATTTAGTCAAGTAGAGAAAACTTAGTTCGCTAAGGTGCCCTGATAAGTCTTTTTAAACTTAATAAGAATTATACAGGGCTATTTTGTGTAAAAGGGGAGCTGAAGTTAATAGAGTAAAGGCAACTTTTCTTTAGGTACTCGGCGTATGACCCATAAGGAGTAAACATGGCAAAAAAAGTAGAAGCATATATTAAATTGCAAATTCCAGCTGGTAAAGCAAACCCAAGTCCACCAGTAGGCCCAGCTTTAGGTCAACGTGGTGTTAACATTATGGAATTTTGTAAGGCATTTAACGCCGCCACCCAACAAATGGAGCAAGGATTACCTACTCCAGTTGTAATCACTGTATACAGTGATCGTAGCTTTACCTTTATTACTAAAACGCCACCAGCCTCAGTTCTTCTGAAGAAAGCTGCCGGTATTCAAAGTGGAAGTGGTACACCTAATACTAAAAAGGTGGCAAAACTTAACGTCAAGCAGCTTGAAGAAATTGCGAAGATAAAGGAACCTGATTTAACTGCAGCAAGCTTAGCAGCAGCAGTAAGAAGTATCGCAGGTACTGCGCGCAGTATGGGTATTGACGTTGAAGGTTTAGAATAAGGGGGTTGCCATGGCTAGAGTATCTAAGAAACAAAAAAAGATTTTAGAGACAATTAAACAAAATCATTTATACAGTGCTAGTGAAGCAATTAACCTTTTAAAACAATTTGCTTCAACTAAATTTCGTGAAAGTTTAGATATTAGCGTTAACCTTGGTGTTGATCCTCGTAAATCTGATCAAGTAGTACGTTCTTCAACTAACTTGCCTAAAGGTACTGGAAAAGTTGTACGTGTCGCTGTATTTGCCCAAGGCGAAAATGCTACTAAAGCTAAAGATGCTGGTGCTGATATTGTTGGCTTTGAAGATTTGGCAGATAAAATCAAAGGTGGTGCGATGGACTTTGATGTGGTTATTGCCACGCCAGATGCAATGCGTATCGTCGGTCAATTAGGCCAAGTTTTAGGTCCAAGAGGCTTAATGCCAAACCCAAAAGTGGGTACCGTAACTACAAACGTTGAAGCGGCTGTTAAAGATGCAAAATCAGGCCAAGTACGTTACAGAACAGATAAGAATGGTATTATTCACTGTACAGTTGGTAAAGTAGATTTTACCGCGGAAGACATCATTGAAAATATCGTTGCTTTGATTAATGACCTAAAAAAAGCCAAGCCGACTTCGTCAAAAGGTCAATATTTAAAGAAAATATCTTTATCTACAACAATGGGACCCGGTATAGCTATTGATATTTCATCAATACCTGTGTAATATAATCACCCATTTTTTAGGAATTCACGGCATAGATTTGGTTCCATGCCGTCGAAGACCGCAGGTGCTAACGCTTAATTTCCTGCGCAGACGGTGAACCGGCTCCAATTTAATATAAAGAGACGGCCACCATAACTGGCAAATCCTTGTGATTTGTATACTTTAGGAGGTCAGTAACGTGACATTAAATTTAGCTGAAAAAAAAGCTGTTGTTGAAGAAGTGACTGCGGTCGCCTCAAAGGCTATTTCGGCAGTAGTTGCTGATTATCGTGGTTTAACCGTTAATCAAATGACGCATTTACGTAGTGAAGCACGCAAATCAGGTGTTTATCTTCGAGTTGTAAGAAATACTTTAACAAGAAGAGCTTTTAAAGACACTGAGTTTGAATGCTTGAACGACTTGCTTGTTGGCCCGTTGTTCATCGCATTGTCATTGGAAGCACCAAGTGATGCTGCAAGACTGCTTAAAGAATTCACTAAGACATTTGAAAAACTTGAGATCAAAGCATTATCAGTTGGCGGAAAAGTATATAAGGCAGATCAAATTGATGCTGTTGCTAGCTTGCCGACTCGTGATGAAGCGATTGCCAAGTTGATGTATGTGATGAAAGCGCCAGTTGAGAAATTTGTCAGAACTCTTGCTGAGCCTCATGCTAAATTAGTAAGAACCTTAGCAGCAGTAAAAGATAAAAAAGCAGGTTAAATCATTTAATCATTAAATTAATTTTAAATCAGGAGCTAGTAATGGCTGTGTCAAAAAATGATATTTTAGAAACCATAGCAAATATGTCTGTTATGGAAGTTGTTGAATTAATCGAAGCTATGGAAGAGAAATTTAACGTTTCTGCTGCCGCTGCTGCTGTTGCTGTTGCTGCTCCAGCTGCTGGTGGTGCTGCTGCCGCTGCTGAAGAACAAACTGAGTTTACAGTTGTTATGACCAGCTTTGGCGCAAATAAAGTAAACGTTATTAAAGCAGTCCGTGGTATTACTGGTCTTGGCTTGAAAGAAGCTAAAGATTTAGTAGAAGGTGCTCCTTCAACAATTAAAGAAGGTGTATCTAAAGATGAAGCTGCTAACATCAAGAAAGAACTTGAAGAAGCTGGTGCTTCAGTAGAAGTTAAATAATAAAGTTATATCAGTGAGATAGGACCCAGCCATGGTTTCATGGCTGGGTTTACGTGTTTGAAGTCATCAATAATTTACAGAGGAAACACCATGGCCGTTGCAGAAGCTAAACCTCAATATTCGCATGCTGAGAAAAAACGATTTCGCAAAAGCTTTGGTACGCAGGCCGATAAAATGGCAATACCAAATCTGCTTGAAATTCAATTAAAATCATATCGAGATTTTCTTCAGGCTGATAGCAAGTCAAATGAACACTTTAATACAGGATTGCATGCTGCATTTTCTTCTGTATTCCCCATCGAAAGCTTTTCTGGCAATGCACGATTAGAATATGTTGGTTACAAATTGGGTGAACCAGCATTCGATGTTCGTGAATGCAAACTAAGAGGCTTAACTTATTCTGCGCCATTAAGAGTTAAAATAAGACTTGTTGTTCTTGATAAAGATGCAAGTGAAGATCCTAAGCCAATCAAAGATATTAGAGAACAAGATGTTTTTATGGGTGAGATCCCTTTAATGACTGACGTGGGTACGTTTGTTGTAAACGGTACCGAGAGAGTCGTTGTTTCTCAATTACATCGTTCTCCAGGTGTTATATTTGAACATGACAAAGGCAAAACTCATTCATCTGGTAAGTTATTATATTCTGCACGCATTATACCCTACCGTGGTTCCTGGTTAGATTTTGAATTCGATCCAAAAGATTGTGTTTACGTTCGAATTGATAGAAGACGTAAACTTCCTGTCAGTATCCTTTTAAGAGCTTTAGGATATGAAACAGAAGATATTCTCAATGAATTTTTTGAAATGACAAGCTGCCATCTGAAAAATGGCGAATATCATATTGATCTGATACCTCAAAGATTACGAGGTGAAATTGCTTCATTTGATATCCATGTTCCTGGAACTGGAGAACTAATTGTAGAACAAGGCAGAAGGATCACCGCGCGCCATATCAAACAAATGGAAAAAGCGCAGATGAAAGATCTGATCGTTCCGCGTGACTATTTGATAGGAAAAACTCTAGCTAAAAATATAATCGATACTTCTACCGGAGAGTTTATTGCTCAGGCAAATGATGAAGTAACTGATGAGCTACTTGATGTAATGGCTTCTAATGGAATCCATGAATTTGACATGATTTATACAAATGACTTGGATCATGGTTCATATATATCTGATACATTGAAAATCGATCCAACTTCAAGTCAGTTGGAGGCGCTTGTTGAAATTTATCGCATGATGCGTCCTGGCGAACCACCAACTAAAGAGGCTGCTGAAGCTTTGTTTAAAAACTTATTTTTTGTTGATGAACGTTATGATTTATCCGCCGTTGGTAGGATGAAGTTTAATCGACGCGTCGGAAGAAAAAATGATGATGGCCCAGGTACTTTGACTAAAGAAGATATAATGGCTGTGATCAAGACGTTGATCGACATTAGAAATGGTATTGGTATGGTTGATGATATTGACCACCTTGGTAACCGAAGGGTACGAAGTGTTGGTGAAATGACTGAAAACCAATTCAGAGTTGGTCTTGTACGCGTTGAGCGAGCTGTTAAGGAGCGCTTGAGCTTAGTTGAATCAGAAAATCTTATGCCGCAAGATTTAATTAATGCTAAGCCTGTTTCAGCTGCAATTAAAGAGTTCTTTGGTTCAAGTCAGTTATCACAATTTATGGATCAGGTTAACCCCTTATCTGGTGTTACCCATAAGCGAAGAGTTTCGGCATTAGGCCCAGGTGGTTTAACACGTGAACGTGCAGGCTTTGAGGTGCGTGACGTACATACCACACACTATGGTCGAGTATGTCCTATTGAAACACCCGAAGGTCCGAACATTGGTTTGATTAATTCATTGTCTGTTTATGCCAGAACCAATGATTATGGATTTATTGAAACTCCTTGTCGTAAAGTGGTGAATGGTCGTGTGACTGATGAGATTGAATATCTCTCAGCTATCGAAGAAGTGGACCAGTATATCGCACAATCAAGTGTGGCTCTTGATAAAGATGGAAACATCCTAGCAGATTTAGTTCCATGTAGACATCAAAATGAGTTCTCGTTAACTACACCTGACAATATTAACTACATGGATATTTCTCCAAAGCAAATCGTTTCTGTAGCTGCATCGCTCATTCCATTCTTAGAACATGATGATGCGAACCGTGCTTTGATGGGATCAAACATGCAGCGACAAGCAGTACCTACCTTGCGTTCTGAAAAACCCTTAGTAGGCACAGGAATGGAACGAATAGTTGCGTCAGATTCTGGTGTATCTGTAGTGGCAAAGCGTGGTGGAGTCATTGATCTTGTTGACGCATCGCGTATTGTGGTTCGCGTGAATGATGATGAGACTACAGCTGGTGAAACTGGTGTTGATATTTACAATCTTACCAAATACTTCCGTTCCAACCAGGATACATGTATTAACCAGCGTCCAATCGTTAATACGGGTGATATCATACAAAGAGGAGACATCTTAGCTGATGGCCCTTGTACTGATATGGGTGAGCTTGCATTAGGTCAGAATTTGCTGGTCGCGTTTATGCCTTGGAATGGTTATAACTTCGAGGACTCTATCCTCATATCTGAGCGCATTGTACAAGATGATCGTTTCACCACAATCCACATAGAAGAACTAACATGTATTGCTCGTGATACCAAATTAGGTACTGAAGAAATCACCGCAGACATACCAAATGTTGGCGAGTCAGCACTTTCAAATCTTGATGAGTCTGGAGTGGTATTTATTGGTGCGGAAGTTAAAGCCGGTGATATTTTAGTCGGTAAAGTGACACCTAAAGGTGAAACCCAACTGACTCCAGAAGAGAAATTGCTTCGTGCAATTTTCGGTGAAAAAGCTTCTGATGTGAAGGACTCTTCGCTTCGTGTTCCATCTGGAATGAACGGTACTGTAATTGATGTACAAGTATTTACACGTGATGGTCTAGAGAAAGATGCTCGTGCAAAAAGTATTGAAGAAGAACATCTAGCACGAGTCCGTAAAGACCTCGTTGACGAGCGTCGTATCCGTGAAGAAGATATCTATCATCGTGTAGCCAACATAATTCTTGATAAAGTGGCAACAGGTGGTCCAGGAAATCTCAAACCAGGTTCCAAAATAAACCAGGAATACTTGGATAAAATAGACAGAGATAAATGGTTTGATATTCGTCTTGAAAATGATGTGATTAGCCAACAGTTAGAACAACTTTCAAAACAATTGGAAATGTTGTCTAAAGAAATGGAAAAACGCTTTAACGACAGCCGTAAGAAAATAATCCAGGGAGACGATCTAGCTCCTGGTGTTTTAAAAATTGTTAAAGTATATCTTGCTGTGAAGAGAAGAATCCAACCAGGCGACAAGATGGCTGGTCGACATGGAAACAAGGGGGTTATCTCTATTGTAGTTCCTGTTGAAGATATGCCTCATATGGAAGATGGTACAGCAGTAGATATCGTTTTAAATCCATTGGGCGTACCGTCTCGTATGAACATTGGACAGGTTCTCGAAACACATCTTGGTTTAGCTGCTAAAGGGCTAGGTAATAAAATTGCCCAAATGCTCGATTCAAAACAAAATGCAAACGAAATCAGATCCTTCTTGGCTAAAATATACAACCATGATGGTGTCCAAAGAGTGCATCTAGATTCTTTGAATGACGAGGAGATGCTTCGATTGGCAGATAATCTGCGTGCAGGTGTACCGATGGCAACACCTGTGTTTGATGGTGCTTCCGAAGAAGAGATAAAAAGTATGCTGCAGTTGGCGGACTTATCTTCTGATGGTAAAACCTTTTTGATCGATGGTAGAACAGGAAACAGATTTGATAACCCAGTTACTGTAGGTTACATGTACATGTTGAAACTCAACCATTTAGTTGATGATAAGATGCATGCTCGCTCGACTGGTTCATACAGCCTAGTAACACAACAACCGCTAGGTGGTAAAGCACAGTTTGGGGGGCAACGCTTTGGGGAGATGGAGGTATGGGCTCTCGAGGCGTATGGCGCAGCTTATACATTACAGGAAATGTTGACTGTGAAATCAGATGACGTTGGAGGTAGAACAAAGATCTACAAAAATATTGTCGATGGCGATCATCGTATGGACCCAGGAATGCCTGAATCTTTCAACGTATTATTGAAAGAAATCCGTGCTTTGGGAATAGATATCGAACTCGACCACGATTAATTTTCAGCGTTAAATACTGATTAACAAATTTTTGGAGGCATAGACTTGAGTACTCTAAACGACGATCCAATGAATGAACCAATGAGAAAGGCTCCTGTGATGAGCGATTTGCTTGGGATCCTTAAACAACAAGGACAAAGCGAAGAATTTGATGCAATAAAAATTGCGTTGGCTTCCCCTGAATTAATTCGCTCTTGGTCATATGGTGAAGTAAAAAAACCAGAAACGATAAATTACCGTACATTTAAGCCGGAACGAGATGGTTTATTCTGCGCTAAAACTTTTGGTCCAGTAAAAGATTACGAGTGCTTATGTGGTAAGTACAAACGACTCAAACATCGAGGCGTTATTTGTGAAAAATGTGGTGTCGAGCTTGCATTGGCTAAAGTACGCCGCGAACGCATGGGACATATTGAACTTGCAAGTCCAGTTGCGCACATCTGGTTCTTGAAGTCATTACCTTCCAGAATTGGTTTATTACTGGATATGACCTTAAGAGACATTGAACGTGTTCTCTATTTTGAAGCGTTTGTTGTCGTTGACCCAGGAATGACTGAGCTTGAGCGTGGCCAATTGCTCAATGATGAAGTATACCTTGATGCAATGGAACAATACGGTGATGAATTTGATGCGCGTATGGGTGCAGAAGCAATTCGTGATTTATTACGCCAAGTTGATCTGGAAGAAGAGATCAAGAACTTACGCGAAGAATTACCGACTACAAGTTCAGAAACAAAGATTAAGAAAATCACTAAAAGATTAAAACTTCTTGAAGCATTTTACGATTCTGGTAATAAACCAGAGTGGATGATTATGGATGTATTGCCAGTTCTACCACCTGATTTAAGACCACTGGTTCCATTAGATGGTGGCCGTTTTGCTACCTCTGATCTTAACGACTTGTACCGTCGAGTTATCAACCGAAACAATCGTTTAAAACGACTTCTCGATCTGAATGCGCCTGATATTATCGTGCGTAATGAAAAGAGAATGTTACAAGAATCGGTTGATGCGTTATTGGATAACGGACGTCGTGGTCGTGCGATTACTGGCACAAACAAAAGACCGCTTAAATCCTTAGCCGACATGATTAAAGGAAAGCAAGGCCGTTTCCGTCAAAATCTGTTGGGTAAACGAGTTGACTATTCAGGTCGTTCTGTAATTGTGGTCGGGCCAACTTTAAAACTGCATCAGTGCGGTCTTCCAAAGAAAATGGCACTTGAGCTGTTCAAACCATTTATATTCAGTAAACTCGAATTCAGGGGTTTAGCTACGACAATTAAAGCGGCCAAGAAAATGGTTGAGCGAGAAGAGTCAGTTGTTTGGGATATTCTAGATGATGTAATTCGTGAGCATCCTATTCTGTTAAACCGTGCTCCTACATTGCACCGATTAGGTATTCAAGCTTTTGAGCCAGTATTAATCGAAGGCAAGGCGATTCAGCTTCATCCTCTGGTTTGTACCGCTTACAATGCTGACTTTGACGGTGACCAAATGGCGGTGCACGTGCCATTGACTCTAGAAGCGCAGTTAGAAGCTCGCTCCTTAATGATGTCGACCAACAATATTTTGTCACCTGCGAGCGGTGAGCCAATCATCGTTCCTAGCCAGGACGTTGTACTCGGTTTGTACTATTTAACTCGTGAAAAGGTGAATGCGTTAGGTGAAGGTAAAATTTTTGTTAGTGCTCAAGAAGCACAAAACTTTTATGAATCAGGTCATCTAGATATTCATGCGAAAATTAAAATTCGTATGCCTAAAGAAGGTGAGCCTGGCCATCATTTAGTTGAAACCACAGTGGGTCGTGCAATTCTTGCTGAAGTCCTACCCAAAGGGATGACTTTTGCGACGATTAACCGAACGATGACCAAGAAAGTCATCTCTAAAGTTATTGACAGTTGCTACCGAAACTTTGGCTTGAAAGAAACAGTTATTTTTGCTGATAAATTGATGTATACCGGTTTCAAATATGCAACACGTTCTGGTGTATCAATCGGTATTGAAGATATGGAAATACCGGATGATAAAGCCAGCATTATTGAACATGCCGATAACGAAGTTCGCGAAATTGAATCTCAATTCCGTTCAGGCTTGGTAACTAATGGCGAACGTTATAACAAAGTAATTGATATTTGGTCGAGAACTAATGAACTCGTTGCTAAATCCATGATGACTAAAATAGCAACCGAAGAAGCTGTTGATGCTCAAGGTAATCGAGTAAGACAAGAGTCCTTTAACCCAATCTTTATGATGGCTGACTCAGGTGCTAGGGGTTCTGCAGCACAAATTAGACAGCTTGCTGGTATGCGGGGATTGATGGCTGCACCAGACGGCTCAATTATTGAAACACCAATTACTGCAAACTTCCGCGAGGGTTTGAACGTATTTCAATACTTTATTTCCACTCACGGTGCTCGTAAAGGTTTGGCCGATACAGCGTTAAAAACTGCTAACTCAGGTTACTTAACACGACGCTTAGTTGATGTGGCTCAGGACGTGGTGATCACTGAAGACGATTGTGGTGTTGACACAGGTATTTTAATGCAGCCACTGATTGAAGGTGGTGATATCGTTGAGCCGCTACATGAGCGTGTATTAGGACGCGTAGTTGCTGCTGATGTTTATATTCCTAATCAGAGTGAGCCCGTTGTAACAGCGGGAACTCTATTGGATGAAGAGTGGGTTGAAAAGCTTGAAAAGCAAGGTGTCGATCAAATCATGGTCCGTTCACCGATTACCTGCCAAACTCGCTTTGGACTTTGTGCGAAGTGCTATGGCCGTGATTTAGCAAGAGGTCATCTCGTTAATACCGGTGAAGCCGTAGGTATTATCGCAGCACAATCAATTGGTGAGCCGGGTACACAGCTTACAATGCGTACTTTCCATATTGGAGGAGCTGCATCTAGAGCAACAGCGGCGAATAATATCCAGATTAAAACGAAAGGGGTTATTCGTTTACACAACATTAAGACAGTAACTCATGAAAACAAAAATCTAGTCGCGGTATCCCGTTCTGGTGAAGTAACTATTGTGGATGAATTCGGACGTGAGCGAGAGCGTTATAAGTTACCTTACGGTGCTGTAATTTCAGTTCACGATAATTCATCTGTAGAAGCTGGACAAGTGATCGCAACTTGGGATCCACATACTCACCCAGTTATTTCCGAGGTAACTGGATATCTGAAATTTGTCGACTTAATTGATGGTATTACCATGAATCGACAAACTGATGAATTAACTGGCTTAAGTAATATTGTTGTTATCGATGCAAAACAACGTAGTGCCGCAGGCCGTGATTTACGTCCAATGGTAAAACTTGTTGCAGAAAATGGCGAAGATATTTATCTTGCCGGAACTAATGTTCCTGCTCAATACTACCTGCCTGTAGATGCGATCGTTAATTTTGAGGATGGCGGTCACGTGGGTATTGGGGATGTTATCGCCCGTATTCCACAAGAGCGCTCTAAAACACGCGATATTACAGGGGGTCTACCAAGGGTAGCTGACTTATTTGAAGCACGTAAACCTAAAGATTCAGCGGTTATGGCTGAGGTTTCAGGAATGGTTAGCTTTGGTAAAGAAACAAAAGGTAAGAGAAGATTAATTATCAATGTTTCTGAAGATCAATGTCATGAAGAATTGATACCCAAGTGGAGACATATTTCTGTCTTCGAAGGGGAGCATGTTGAGCGCGGTGAAATTATCGCAGAAGGTGCACTCAATCCTCATGATATTTTACGCTTACTCGGTGTTGGTGCTTTAGCCAATTACATCGTCAATGAGGTACAGGACGTATATCGTTTACAAGGTGTAAAAATTAACGATAAGCATATCGAGGTAATCGTACGACAAATGCTTCGTAAGCGTGTAATTACTTTTGCTGGAGATTCAAAATTCTTGGCAGGAGAGCAGGTAGAAGAAAGCGTCTTGTTGCAAGAAAATGACAAGCTTATTGCTGAAGATAAACAACCAGCTCGCGGTACTCCTATATTATTGGGTATCACAAAGGCTTCCTTAGCAACTGAGTCATTTATTTCTGCGGCATCGTTCCAGGAAACAACAAGAGTTCTAACTGAAGCTGCAGTAAGCGGCAAAGTTGATGATTTACGAGGATTAAAAGAAAACGTGATGGTTGGCCGCTTGATTCCCGCAGGAACAGGCTATGCATACCATCAAGGCCGTAAGGCAAAAAGAGCTAAGGCTGCAGCCGGTGAGCACCCAGTGCATACCGTTACTGCAAGTGATGTTGAACATGCGTTAAGTGAAGCATTAAACGCAGACAATCAAGAACACTAGTTCGGATTCGAAATTCGGCAGATTAAACTTGACAAATCTGCCGTGGCTATATAGAATCCGGCCTCCTTATGCATTCGAAATAATCAAAAGAGACAGATCGGAGTTAAGTATAAATGGCTACTATTAATCAGTTAGTAAGAAAGCCTCGTGTGGACGTAAAGAAGAAAAGTAACGTACCTGCACTAGAGTCATGTCCACAGCGACGCGGTGTGTGCACACGCGTTTACACTACTACACCAAAAAAACCTAACTCAGCTATGCGTAAGGTTGCTCGTGTACGTTTGACGAATGGATTTGAAGTTTCATCATATATCGGTGGTGAAGGCCATAACCTTCAAGAACACTCTGTGGTTCTTATTAGAGGTGGTCGTGTTAAAGACTTGCCTGGTGTGCGTTACCACACAGTAAGAGGAAGCTTGGATACTTCAGGTGTTAACGATCGTAAACAAGGTCGTTCTAAATACGGTACCAAGAAGCCAAAAGATAAAAAATAACTGATTGTAGGAAATCGAAATGCCTAGAAGAAGAGAAGTCCCCAAAAGAGAAATTTTGCCAGATCCTAAACATCATAGTGAGCTATTAGCAAAATTCATTAACGTATTAATGGTCAGTGGTAAAAAATCTACCGCTGAAAAAATAATTTACGGTGCTTTATCTGTTATGGAAGAGCGCGTAAAGAAACTTAAAAAAGCAGATGAAGAAGAAGGTGAATCAGGTTCAACAAGTGGTTCAGCAACAGTTCTTCGCTACTTTGAAAATGCATTAGACAATGTTCGCCCTAGCGTTGAAGTACGTTCACGTCGTGTTGGTGGTGCTACATATCAGGTTCCAGTCGAAGTTAGAACTGATAGAAGTATTGCACTAGGTATGCGCTGGATTGTTCAAGCGGCTCGTACTCGTGGTGAAAAAGGAATGATGTTACGCTTAGCTGGAGAACTGATGGATGCCTACGAAAGTAAAGGTTCCGCAGTGAAGAAGCGCGAAGATACACATAAAATGGCAAAAGCCAACCAGGCGTTTGCGCATTTTAGATGGAATTAAGAGAGAGGTAATCCGTGTCTACTCCATTAAAGTTGTATAGAAACATAGGCATTGCTGCGCATGTCGATGCTGGAAAAACTACAACGACAGAGCGCGTACTGTACTATACTGGTATGTCTCATAAAATTGGTGAAGTGCATGACGGTGCTGCAACAATGGACTGGATGGTCCAGGAGCAGGAGCGCGGTATTACCATTACTTCAGCAGCAACAACATGTTACTGGCCAGGCATGGACAAGCAGTTCGAGCCTCACCGTATCAATATTATTGATACTCCAGGACATGTGGACTTTATGATTGAAGTAGAGCGTTCACTACGCGTACTTGATGGTGCTGTTGTTGTGTTCGATTCAGTATCTGGCGTAGAGCCACAATCTGAAACAGTTTGGCGTCAAGCTAATAAATATGGCGTGCCACGTATCGTCTTTGTCAATAAGATGGATAGAATGGGAGCTAATTTCCTGCGAGTGGTGAGCCAAATTAAACAAAGGCTAGGTTCTAATCCTGTTGTTGTTCAACTACCTATTGGTGCTGAAGAAGAGTTTAAAGGGGTTATTGACCTCATTAAGATGAAAGCAATTCATTGGGATGAAGAAAATAAAGGGATGACCTTCCAATATAAAGAGGTTCCTGAGGATCTTAAAGAGCAATGCGAAGAATATCGTGCCCTACTTGTTGAGGCCGCTGCCGAAGCAACAGAAGAACTTATGGAAAAATATCTTGAAGGTGAAGAACTTACCGAAGCAGAAATTAAGACAGCACTTCGTCAATTGACAATTAGCAACCAAATTGTCCCTGTATTCTGCGGTTCAGCCTTTAAAAATAAAGGGGTTCAAGCAGTATTGGATGGTGTCATTGAGTATTTGCCTTCCCCAACTGATATTCCTGATGTGCAAGGAGTGGATGAGGACGGTAATCCAGCCTCACGCAAGACAAGTTATGATGCACCGTTCTCAGCTTTGGCGTTTAAAATTGCAACGGATCCATTTGTTGGAACACTAACTTATTTTAGAACTTATTCTGGTGTTTTAAAAAGCGGTGATACGGTTTACAACTCGGTGAAAGCAAAAAGAGAGCGTATTGGACGTTTATTACAAATGCATGCCAATTCCCGCGAAGAAATTAAAGAAGTAAGAGCGGGTGATATTGCTGCTGCGGTTGGACTCAAAACAGTAATGACTGGTGATACTTTATGTGATACAGAAAGTGTTGTTATCTTAGAAAGAATGGACTTTCCAGATCCAGTAATTGCAGTTGCGGTTGAGCCCAAAACAAAGGCGGACCAAGAAAAAATGGGTATTGCCCTTGGTAAGTTAGCCCAAGAAGACCCATCATTCAGAGTTCATACTGATGAAGAATCTGGACAAACCATTATTGAAGGAATGGGTGAGCTTCATCTGGAAATTATTGTTGACCGCATGAAACGTGAGTTTAATGTGGAAGCTAATGTTGGTAAGCCTCAAGTTGCCTATCGTGAAACACTAAAACAACCTGTGGAGCAAGAAGGCAAATTTGTAAGACAGTCAGGTGGACGTGGACAATACGGTCACGTTTGGTTGAAAATTGAACCTCAAGAGCCTGGAAAAGGTTACGAATTTATCAATGCAATCGTCGGTGGTGTTATTCCTAAAGAATACATCCCTGCAGTTGATAAAGGGGTTCAAGAACAGATGCAAAATGGTGTTATCGCTGGTTATCCTGTAGTGGATGTTAAAGTCACGTTGTTTGATGGCTCATTCCATGAAGTGGATTCTAGTGAGATGGCATTTAAAATCGCTGGTTCACAATGCTTCAAGCAAGGTGCATTAAAAGCTAAACCTGTATTACTTGAACCGATTATGAGTGTTGAAGTTGTTACCCCTGAAGATTATATGGGGGATGTTATGGGCGACCTTAACAGACGACGTGGTTTAGTTCAAGGAATGGAAGATTCCCCTGCAGGAAAAATTGTGAGGGCAGAAGTTCCATTGGCAGAGATGTTTGGTTATTCGACCGATTTACGTTCTGCGACTCAAGGAAGAGCTACATATACTATGGAATTTTCTAAGTACGCGGAAGCACCAACGAACATTGCTGAAGCAATTATTAAGAAACAATAAAGTTAACGAGGTTAATTGAAAATGGCGAAGGAAAAATTTGAACGTAAGAAGCCACACGTAAACGTGGGCACAATCGGTCACGTTGACCATGGTAAGACCACATTGACAGCGGCGATTACCACAATTATGGCTAAGAAGTATGGCGGAACAGCAAAGGCATATGACCAAATTGATGCTGCGCCAGAAGAGCGTGAACGCGGGATTACTATTTCTACAGCACACGTAGAATATGAATCAGCAAACCGCCACTATGCACACGTGGATTGCCCAGGACATGCTGACTACGTTAAGAATATGATTACTGGAGCGGCACAAATGGACGGAGCGATACTGGTAGTATCCGCTGCAGATGGTCCTATGCCGCAAACCAGAGAGCACATTCTGTTATCACGCCAAGTAGGTGTACCTTATATTGTTGTGTTCATGAACAAAGCAGATATGGTTGACGATCCAGAGTTGTTAGAATTGGTTGAGATGGAAGTACGTGATTTGCTAAGCAGTTACGATTTCCCTGGCGATGATATTCCAATTGTTGTTGGTTCTGCATTGAAAGCATTGGAAGGTGATACGAGCGAGATTGGTGTTGCAGCGATTGAGAAATTGGTTGAGACCATGGACTCTTACATCCCTGAGCCAGTACGAAACATCGATAAAGCATTCTTGTTGCCAATTGAAGACGTATTCTCTATTTCTGGACGCGGAACAGTAGTAACTGGTCGTGTAGAAAGTGGAATAGTCAAAGTGGGTGAAGAGATTGAGATTGTTGGTATCCGAGACACTCAAAAAACCACTTGTACCGGCGTTGAAATGTTCCGTAAGTTGTTGGACGAAGGACGCGCTGGAGATAACGTGGGCGTATTGTTACGCGGAACGAAACGCGACGAAGTTGAGCGTGGCCAGGTATTAGCTAAGCCAGGAACAATTAAGCCGCATACAAAATTTGAAGCGGAAGTATACGTATTATCAAAAGAAGAAGGCGGACGTCATACACCATTCTTTAATGGATACAGACCCCAATTTTATTTCAGAACGACAGACGTAACAGGCACCTGTGATCTGCCCTCTGGAGTAGAAATGGTAATGCCTGGTGATAACGTACAATTAACCATTAATCTGCATGCTCCTATTGCGATGGATGAAGGTTTACGTTTCGCAATTCGGGAAGGTGGCCGTACAGTTGGCGCCGGTGTTGTCGCTAAAATTATCGAGTAATTAGAATGAGTAGCAATCAAAACATTAAAATAAGATTAAAATCCTTTGATCATCGGTTGATTGACTTATCAACTCGAGAAATTGTTGAGACAGCAAAACGTACTGGCGCACAAGTTCGTGGGCCAATACCTCTGCCTGTCCGTAAGGAAAAATTTACTGTATTGACTTCACCGCATGTTAATAAAGATGCTCGAGATCAATATGAATTACGTACTCATAAACGCCTGGTCGTTATCGTTCATCCAACTGAAAAAACAGTAGATGCATTGATGAAGTTGGATCTGGCTGCTGGGGTTGATGTTCAGATAAGCCTTGATGACTAAATATTAGGGTGAAGGATATTAAAGAGGTGTTAGAATGATGATCGGTTTATTAGGCCGTAAAATCGGTATGACGCGGGTCTTCATGGCGGATGGAGTTTCAGTTCCAGTTTCTGTCGTTGAAGTTCACCCTAATAGAGTTTCACAAGTTAAAACTAAAGAGGCTGATGGCTACTCTGCTGTTCAATTAACTGGTGGCACAAAAAAAGCAAGTAAAGTTAACAAAGCATTAACTGGTCACTTCGCAAAAGCAGAGGTTGAAGCAGGTGACATGCTGGTTGAGTTTTTAGTTGACTCTGAAGACACATACAAAGCAGGACAAGTAATCTCAGTAGCTGATGTATTCACTGCTGGACAATTTGTCGATGTTGCTGGAACCACTAAAGGTAAAGGTTTTGCTGGTACAGTAAAACGTTATAACTTTAGAACACAAGACGCAACACATGGTAACTCAAGATCGCATCGTGTCCCTGGTTCTATTGGTCAAAACCAAACTCCAGGCCGTGTGTTCAAAGGTAAGAAAATGGCTGGTCACATGGGTAATGTTCGCTGTACTGTTCAAAGTCTTGAACTGGTGCGCGTCGATGCCGAAAGAAATTTACTTCTTATCAAAGGTGCTATACCTGGTGCTCCTGGCTCACGAGTTGAGATTAAGCCTGCAGTTAAAAAGCAAGTACGAGGTGAGTGATGGAAATTACTACTATAGATACAAATGCAAAATTAACACTGAATCAAGAAGTATTTGCATATGGTTATAATGAAGGCTTAATTCATCAAGCTGTAGTAACTTATATGAATAACGCGCGTAGCGGTAATAGCGCACAAAAAACACGTTCTGAAGTTAGTGGCGGTGGTAAAAAACCATGGAACCAAAAAGGTACTGGTCGTGCACGTGCTGGTACGATTAGAAGCCCAATATGGAGAAGCGGTGGTGTTACATTCGCTTCTAAAAAAAGAGATTATTCACAAAAAATTAATAAAAAAATGTACAAACGTGCATTACGTAGTATAATCTCAGAACTTTGCCGCACTGGTAACTTGATTGTTGTTAGCGATTTCCAATGCGAAAGCAAAAAAACTAAAGATTTTGTTAATAAAATGAACCAACTTAACATTAAAAATGCACTCATTGTGATGGGTGAAGTTGGTGAGAATGAATATTTTGGTTCTAGAAACTTAATTGACTACGATATCTGCGACGTTACAACTATAGATCCTGTTTCTTTACTCAAATTTGAGAAAGTTGTTGTTACAGAAGCTGCAATTAAAAAAATTGAGGAACAGTTACAATGAACGCTGAAAGATTGTTGATGGTTCTACGTGAACCACATACTTCTGAAAAAGCTACTGTCATAGCTGATAAGCTGAAACAGTTCACTTTCAAAGTATTGAAAACTGCAACTAAGACTGAAATTAAAATGGCGGTAGAGAATATATTTAACGTTAAAGTTAAAAATGTATCGGTTGTCAATGTGAAGGGAAAAACAAAGCGTTTTAAGCAAATGAATGGAAAACGTAGTGACTGGAAAAAAGCATTTGTAACCCTTCATGCTGATCAAGATATTGACTTTACAGCTACCGAATAAGGCAGATTAAGATGGCACTATTAAAATCTAAACCTACATCGCCAGGAAAGCGTGGCGAATTGCGCGTGGTTCATCACCATATTCATAAAGGAAGACCACATGATGCTTTAGTTGAAAAACTGAAGAAAACTGGTGGACGGAATAACCAAGGTAGAATCACTGTAAGACATATCGGTGGTGGTCAGCGTAACCAATATCGTATTATTGATTTTAAACGCAATAAGGATGGGATCGAAGCTCGTGTTGAGCGTATTGAATACGATCCAAACCGTACTGCACTCATTGCACTAATTGTTTATAAAGATGGTGAAAGAAGATATATTATTGCTCCATCTAATTTAAACGTGGGCGATACAGTAGTAAGTGGTGCTGATTCACCTATTAGCATAGGTAATTGTCTTCCACTAAAAAATATTCCTGTTGGTACTACAATTCACTGTGTTGAGATGAAACCAGGAAAAGGTGCCCAGGTCTTAAGAAGTGCTGGAGCGAGCGGACAAATAGTTGCTAAAGAAGGCATTTATGCAACATTAAGACTTCGTTCAGGCGAAATGCGCAAAATTCATGTTCTTTGCAGAGCGGTAATTGGTGAAGTAAGTAATAGTGAGCATAGTTTGCGCGCATTAGGTAAAGCCGGAGCAAAACGTTGGAGAGGTATTCGTCCAACAGTACGTGGGGTTGCTATGAACCCAGTTGATCACCCACATGGTGGTGGTGAGGGTCGTACTTCTGGTGGACGTCATCCAGTGTCTCCATGGGGCTTACCTACTAAAGGTTACAAAACCAGAAGTAATAAGCGTACTGATAATTTTATTGTCAGAAGACGTAAAAAGAAATAATTATTGAGAGGATATCAAGTGGCTCGTTCTATAAGAAAAGGTCCTTTTGTTGACCATCATTTGATTGCCAAAGTAGAAGCTGCAATTGAATCGAAATCAAAGAAACCAATTAAAACATGGTCAAGACGATCAACAATCGTTCCTGAAATGATTGACCTGACAATTGCTGTTCATAACGGTAAAGATCATATCCCTGTTTACATAACAGATAATATGGTCGGTCATAAATTAGGTGAGTTTGCCATGACTCGAACTTTCAAAGGCCACTCTGGTGACAGAAAGGCTAAAGGTAAATAAGAGGATATGATGGAAGTTACAGCAAAATTGAAAGGTGCTCCCTTATCCGCTCAAAAGGGCAGATTGGTAGCAGATATGATACGAAATATGAAAGTATCTGGTGCACTTGATGTCCTCAAGTTTACACCAAAAAAAGGTGCTCAATTAATGCTCAAATTATTGGAGTCAGCAATTGCTAATGCTGAAAATAATAATGGGGCAGATATTGATGATTTAAAAGTAGGTATGGTCTGTGTTGATGAAGCAATGACTTTAAAACGCATTAGTCCCAGAGCTAAAGGACGTGCAAATAGAATTTGTAAACGTACCTGCCATATCACGATTAAAGTGTCTGACGAGGAATAGCAATGGGACAAAAAGTTAACCCTATAGGCATACGCCTTGGTATTATTAAAGACTGGAACTCTAAGTGGTTCGCTGGTAAAAAATATGCTGAATTTTTAATTCAAGATATAAAATTACGTACTGAACTGAAAAAGAAACTTATGGCTGCTGCTGTAAGCAAAATTCTTATTGAACGTCCTGCTAATAATGCTGTAGTTACAATACAAACCGCACGACCTGGTGTAATTATTGGTAAAAAAGGTGGTGGTATTGAAACATTACGTAGTGAAATTTCCAGCAAATTAGGCGTACCAGTACACCTTAATATTGAAGAAATTAAAAAGCCTGAACTTGATGCAACCTTAGTTGCTGAGGGAATTGCGCAACAGTTAGAACAACGTGTTATGTTCCGACGCGCTATGAAACGTGCAGTAACTTCTGCTCTTAAGGCTGGTGCTAAAGGAATTAAAATTTGTGTCAGCGGCAGACTTGGTGGTGCTGAAATCGCGCGCAGTGAGTGGTATAGAGAAGGGCGAGTTCCTTTGCATACTTTCAGAGCAGATATTGATTATGGTACAGCAGAGTCTAAAACTACCTACGGTATTATTGGTGTAAAAGTCTGGATCTTCAAGGGCGAAATTCTCCCACAAAAGAAAAGATCATCTGACGTTGCCCAGTGAGTGAGGATTAAGAATCATGTTACAACCTAAACGTACAAAATACCGAAAACAGATGAAAGGCCGTAATAGAGGTTTAGCCTTACGCGGCAGCAACATCAGCTTCGGTGAATTTGGTTTGAAAGCTCTTGAGCGTGGTCGTTTAACCGCAAGACAAATCGAAGCAGCTCGAAGAGCAATGACACGTCATATTAAACGTGGTGGTAAAATTTGGATTAGAGTATTCCCTGACAAGCCTATTACACAAAAACCTTTAGAAGTGCGACAAGGTAAAGGTAAAGGTAGCGTTGAATACTGGGTTGCTCAAATACAACCAGGTAAGGTTTTATTTGAAATGGAAGGTGTATCCAGAGAGCTTGCGATGGAAGCTTTTGATCTGGCTAAAGCAAAACTTCCTTTCAAAGTTATATTCGAAGAAAGGAAGGTGATGTAATGAAAAAGATTGAAGAATTACGCAGTTTGTCTGTAGAAGAACTGCAAAACGAATTGCTTTCATTGCGTAAAGAACAATTAAATTTGCGAATGAAGAAAGCAAGTGGCTCACTAGATAAAACACATCTCATCACCATGGTGCGTAAGTCAGTGGCAAGAGTTAAAACAATGTTGACTGAAAAGGCAGGTAAGTGACATGTCTAATAGTGAATCAAATGCCAGAACAATGGTTGGAAAAGTAGTTAGTGACAAAATGGATAAAACCATAGTTGTGATGATTGAACGTTCTGTTAAGCATCCAAAGTATGGAAAAATTATGAAACGTAGATCCAAATTACATGCTCATGATGAAAATCAAGTATGTAAAATTGGTAATATTGTCAAGATCCGTGAGTCAAGACCACTCTCTAAAACAAAAAGCTGGGTATTAGTCGAAGTAATTTCTTAATCAACCCTGTTGATTTACTTTTAAAACCCTAAAAGGCCTGATATAATCAGCAACCTTTTTCTGGTCGAAATCAGAGCTGGAGTAAAAAATGATCCAAATGCAGACAGTGCTCGAAGTGGCTGACAATAGCGGAGCACGTAAAGTTATGTGTATTAAAGTGCTTGGCGGGTCGCACCGTAGATATGCCCGTGTAGGTGATGTAATTAAAGTTAGCATTAAAGATGCTATACCAAGAAGTAAAGTAAAGAAAGGTGCTGTAATGAAAGCTGTAGTAGTCCGTACAGCACAAGGCGTTCGTAGAGATGATGGCTCTTTAATTCGTTTCGATGGCAACGCAGCAGTACTTTTAAATAACCAAAACGAGCCAATAGGTACTCGTATATTTGGCCCCGTTACTCGCGAGCTACGAGAGAGATTTATGAAAATAATATCTCTGGCTGCAGAAGTTTTGTGAGAAGGATTTAGATATGAAACGTATTCAAAAAGGCGATGATGTAATTATAATTGCCGGTAAAAGTAAAGGTCATAGAGGTAAAGTCCTACGTGTCACTGAAAATGGCGTTGTTGTTGAAGGTGGAAACTTAATAAAAAAACATGTTAAGCCTAACCCACAAAAGCCTGAAAACAAGGGTGGAATTATTACTCTTGAGGCGCCAGTACACGTTTCAAACGTTGCTCATTTTAATCCCAACACGAATAAAGCAGATAAAGTAGGATTTAAATTTATTGAGAGTAACGGTGTTAGTAAAAAAGTTAGATATTTTAAATCTGACAATGAAATAATTGACCGTGTTTAATTAGGTGGTTGAAATGGCAAGACTTAATGAATTTTATAAAAAAGAAATCATCCCAATGATGATGAAACGGTTCAACTATTCCAGCGTTATGGAAGTTCCTAAACTGCTCAAAGTCACTTTGAATATGGGTGTTGGTGAAGCTGTTGGTGATAAAAAGGTGATGAATCATGCTGTTGAAGATATGACTTTAATTGCTGGTCAAAAACCTGTTGTTACTAAAGCAAGAAAATCTATTGCTGGTTTTAAAATTAGAGAAGGATGGCCAATAGGCTGTAAAGTAACACTAAGACGTCAACGTATGTACGAGTTCTTAGATCGATTAATTTCCGTAACTTTACCGCGTGTGAGAGATTTTCGTGGTTTAAATCCTAAATCTTTTGATGGAACTGGTAACTACAGTATGGGAATACATGAACAAATCGTATTTCCAGAAATTGATTACGACAAAACAGATGGTATCCGAGGTTTAGATATTTGTATTACTACAAGTGCTAAAACAAATGAAGAAGCTAAAGCTTTATTAGAAGCCTTTAACCTTCCATTGAAAGATAGAGATAAAAAATAAGGGTGAAATTGTGGCTAAGAAATCAATGCTTATGAGAGAGTTAAAGCGTAAAAAACTAGTAGATAAGCACAGTAAACGCAGAAACGAATTAAAACAATTGATTAAATCATCTGATGATTTTCAGGTAATTATGGATAGTCAGTTAAAGTTAGCTAAATTGCCTGTTAATTCAAATCCTGTTCGTTTTAAAACACGATGCCAATGCTGTGGTCGTCCACATGGCGTGTATCGTAAATTTAGTCTTTGTAGAATTTGCTTAAGACAACAACTAATGGTTGGTAATATACCTGGCGGAAGAAAATCCAGCTGGTAATTTTTTAATTGGAGAACGATTGTGAGTATGCATGATCCAGTTGCTGATATGCTGACCCGAATTAGAAATGGTCAACAAGCAAAACATCAGCAAATAACTTTAACTTCTTCTAAATTGAAAGAAGAAATTGCTCGTGTTTTAAAAGAAGAAGGCTATATTGAAAACTTCTTTGTAGAACCACTAGATAATAATCTTAAATTAATGACGATAAAGCTGAAGTATTACCATGGCAGACCTGTTATTGAGCTCATTAAGAGAATTAGTAGACCTGGGTTACGAGTATATAAATCTTATAAGGATTTAACCTCTATTCCTGGTTTTGGAGTGGCTATATTGTCTACATCTCAAGGTATAATGACCCATATATCTGCAAAGATGAAAGGCGTTGGTGGCGAAGTCATCTGTGAAGTGGCTTAATACTTGCGAGGAATAATATGTCTAGAGTAGCAAAAGCCCCAGTAGTTCAACCAGCAAATGTTGAAATCACAATAGGTGATGGTGAAATTACTGTAAAAGGGCCAAAAGGAACACTAACCCAAAAAATCAATAGGTTAGTCAAAGTAACTAAGAACAAAGATTCTAATCATGTTGAGTTTGCTCCTGCTGCAAATGATCCTAAAGCTTGGGCTCAAGCTGGCACGGCAAGAGCATTAGTGAATAACATGGTTAAGGGTGTAACCGAAGGTTTTGTTGTAACCTTGGAACTAGTTGGTGTAGGTTATAGAGCACAGTCTAAAGATAAATCAATTAGCTTATCTTTAGGTTTCTCTCATCCTATTGAATACCACTTACCAAAAGGTGTTCAAGTTGAAACTCCAAGTAATACCGTGATATTACTGAAAGGTGTTGATAAACAAATTTTGGGTCAAGTAGCTTCTGAAATAAGAGCATTTAGACCACCAGAGCCTTATAAAGGTAAAGGTGTTAAACTTGCTGGCGAGTATATTGCTCGTAAAGAAGCGAAAAAGAAATAAGGTTTAAGTCATGAATAAACACAACTCACGTGCTCGACGTGGATTAAAAGCAAAAGCACTGATTCGTAAATCGGGAAGAGCAAGACTGGTAGTTTATAGAAGCGGTTTGCATATTTATTCGCAAATTGTTCAAGCAGACACGCTTGGAGATAAAGTACTGGTAGCATGTTCAACTAAGGATAAAGAGTTACGAGCTAACTTGACTGGTAAATGTAAAGTAGAACAAGCTAATCTAGTTGGGAAATTACTAGGTAAGCGTGCGAGTGAGCATGGCATTACTCAAGTTGCATTTGATCGTGCTGGTTATAAATATCATGGCCGAGTGAAAGCCCTTGCAGAAGGTGCCCGCGAAGCTGGATTAGATTTTTAAGGAACGATTATGGCATACGATGAATCATCACCAAAATCAGATGGCTACCAAGAAAAGTTAGTGTCGGTTAACCGTACCGCTAAAGTTGTCAAGGGAGGCCGTGTTTTTGGTTTCGCAGTACTTGTTGTTGTTGGCGACGGCAAAGGTAAAGTTGGCTTTGGTAGAGGTAAAGCGAGAGAAGTTCCAATTGCAATTCAAAAAGCTATGGAACAAGCAAAGAAAAACATGGTTTATATTCCACTTTCCGGTTCAACTATTTTCCACGAAATTACTTGGAATTATGGGGCTTCTAAAGTATTTATGAAACCAGCTAGTGAAGGTACTGGAATTATTGCCGGTGGCGCGATGAGAGCCGTATTAGAAGTTTTAGGCGTACAAAATATATTAGCTAAAAGTATTGGTTCAACCAATCCAAGTAATATAGTAAGAGCTACGATCGCTGCTTTAACTAATATCGGTACTCCAGATTATGTTGCGGCCAAGCGTGGTAAAACTGTTGAAGAAGTTATGGCGGGCTAATTATGGAAAAGAAAATTAAAATCACTTTGGTAAAAAGCATTATAGGCAGAAAGCCAAAGCATATTTCTATAGTAAAACAATTAGGTCTAGGTAAAACTAATTCAAGCGTATCACATAATGATACGCCAGCAATCCGTGGTCTTATTAATATAGTGGATTACTTATTGCTGGTTGAGGAGAGTGCATAATGAATTTAAATTCACTATCACCAGATCCTGGTTCAAGACGCCCTAAAAGACGCTTAGGACGTGGTATAGGATCCGGGCTAGGTAAAACAAGTGGTAAAGGACATAAAGGTCAAAAAGCAAGAGCTGGTGGTTATCATAAGATAAACTTTGAGGGCGGACAAATGCCTATTCAAAGAAGACTGCCAAAAATGGGCTTTAAATCACGAGTTGGTAAAACTGTAGATCAAGTATGTCTGAGTGAACTGGCAAAGTTGTCTGCTGATGTAATTGATTTAAATGTTTTACGTGAAGCGGGCCTTATAAACAGTTCTATTAAAGATGTAAAAGTTATTTTATCCGGTGAATTAACTACAGCCATCAAACTTAAAGGTTTAAGGGTCACTAAAGGAGCTCGTTTAGCCATTGAAGGTTTAGGCGGCAGCATAGAAGAGTGACTATGAAAAACCAAAAACATAATGCAAGCCAATCACGTGGTGGATTGGCTGAACTAAAATCAAGATTATTGTTCGTTGTTCTTGGCATATTAGTTTATCGGTTGGGTGCTCATATCCCTGTTCCAGGTTTAGACCCCGCACGATTGGCTAATTTTTTTAATGAACAACAGAATACAATTTTTGGCTTATTCAATATGTTTTCTGGTGGTGCATTATCGCGTGTTACGGTTTTTGCTATTGGTATTATGCCGTACATTTCAGCGTCCATTATCATCCAGTTGTTCTCAGTTGTATCACCCAAGCTCGAACAACTTAAAAAGGAAGGTGAGTCTGGACGTAGGAAAATAAACCAATACACCCGGTATTTAACTCTGCTGCTTTCTGTGTTTCAATCTTTAGGGATGGCACGTTGGTTAGCTGGACAACAAATTGCACTTCAAGCTGACTTTTCGTTTTACTTTACTGCAGTTGTGACTTTGGTTACAGGAACTATGTTCTTAATGTGGTTAGGCGAGCAGATTACTGAAAAAGGTGTTGGCAATGGAATATCGCTAATTATCTTTTCAGGAATTGTATCAAGCATGCCTACAGCAATTGCCTCTGTTCTTCAGCAAGTTAAAGAAGGGCAAATGCAAGCTTTGACGTTAATTATTATTGCAGTGGTAGTGGTAGTAGTAACAGGATTTGTAGTATTTATGGAGCGCGCACAGCGACGTATAAGAGTTAACTATGCCCAAAGAACACAAGGTAGAAAGGTTTATGCCGCTCAAACAAGTCATTTACCTTTAAAGATTAATATGTCTGGTGTAATACCACCTATTTTTGCATCCAGCATTATCTTATTACCGGCAACTTTGGCACAGTTTTTCTCACATACTAAAGGTTTAGGGTGGCTTGCTGATGTTGGAATGGCATTATCTCCTGGACAGCCTTTATATTTAATAGTATATGCAGTTGCTATTATATTTTTTGCGTTCTTTTATGCAGCTCTGGTGTTTAATCCCAAAGATACTGCTGATAATTTAAAAAAATCTGGTGCATACATACCCGGAATTAGACCAGGTGAACAAACAACTAAATATATAGATGGTGTAATGACTCGTTTGACATTAGTTGGTGCAATTTATTTGGTTCTGGTTTGTCTTTTGCCTCAGATTCTGATGTATACATGGCATGTCCCTTTTTATTTCGGAGGAACGTCATTGCTGATTATCGTAGTTGTTATTATGGATTTTGTAGCTCAGGTACAAGCACATTTAATGACCCAGCAATATGATTCTTTAATGAAAAAGGCTAATTTTAAAGGTACTAAATTACCTGGTCTTTTATGATTTTTTTCGGAGTTAAGAATGAAAGTAAGAGCATCTGTAAAGCGAATTTGTCGCAATTGCAAGATTATTAAAAGAAGTGGCACTATACGAGTTATTTGTAAAGATGCCAGACATAAACAAAAGCAAGGTTAAACTCTGCTTGATTTAATTTTATAAAAATAGTATTCTTCTGTCCCTTTCGACAGAACAAATAACGTTCGGAGAAGTTAATGGCTCGTATTGCAGGAGTAAATATACCTGATCACAAACATGTTGTGATTGCTTTAACAGCAATATATGGTATTGGTAAACCTACATCCTTAAAACTGTGTTCTACAGTTGGTATTGAACCCTCTAAAAAGGTTTCAGAACTGACCGATGCTCAACTTGAGTCTTTAAGAACAGAAATTGCAAAAATAACAGTGGAAGGTGATTTGCGTCGTGTTGTGACGATGAACATTAAGCGCCTTATGGATCTAGGATGTTATCGTGGTCTAAGACACAGAAGAGGGTTGCCATTGCGCGGACAACGTACGAAAACTAATGCTCGTACACGAAAAGGTCGCAGAAAAGGCACTACCGTTTGATTTTTCATGTAGGAAAGTAAGATGGCAATAACTAAGTCAAAACAACAAAAAGTACGCAAAAAGGCAAAACGTGTCGTATCTGATGGTATCGTCCATGTTCATGCTTCTTTTAATAATACGATAGTGACCTTTACTGATAGACAAGGTAATGCACTGTGTTGGGCAACATCTGGTGGCTCAGGGTTTAGAGGGTCAAGAAAGAGTACTCCTTATGCTGCACAGGTTGCTACTGAGCGTGCTGCTGCTGTTGCAAAAGAATACGGTATGAAATCTGTGGCTGTATTTGTTCATGGTCCCGGACCTGGAAGAGAATCCACTATTCGTGAATTAATATCACAGGATTTCAAAATTGTTGAAATTACCGATGTTACTGGTATACCTCATAATGGGTGTAAGCCACCGAAAAAACGTCGTGTATAAGACTCAGGAGTAATTAATGGCTAGATATCTTGGTCCAAAATGTAAGTTATCACGTCGTGAAGGTTGTGATTTATTACTTAAAAGCGGTGTCCGTGATCATAAGTCCAAATGTAAATCAGAAAAGTTACCTGGACAACATGGTGATAAAAAACCACGTATGAATGGTTATGGAATTCAGCTTCGAGAGAAACAAAAAATCAGAAGATTATATGGTGTTCTTGAAAAGCAATTCCGTGGCTATTACAAAATGGCTGCTCGTATGAAAGGTGCAACAGGCGAAAATCTGATGTCGTTGCTTGAACGACGTTTAGATAATGTTGTCTATCGTATGGGTTTTGCAAGTACACGTGCTGAAGCGCGTCAATTAGTTACGCATAAAGCGATACTTGTTAATGATAAAGTAGTTAACGTTCCATCATTCCTAGTAAAACCAGGTGATGTTATATCTGTTCGTCAAAAAGCAAGAGCTCAAGGTCGTATCCAGGCTGCTTTAGCTTTATCAGAACAAAGAGCTGCATGCGATTGGATTACTGTAGATACTTCTTCTTTCAAAGGAACATTCTCTACAGCACCAACGTTAACTGACTTATCTTCAGACTACAACGTAAACTTAGTTGTAGAACTTTACTCTAAGTAAGCTCGGAGAAATAGCTGAATGTATACTGAAATCAATGAAATGTTGACACCTAATGTTCTTAAGGTCCAGGCAGAATCGCCCTATAAAGCTAAAATAGTTTTAGAGCCTTTGGAGCGTGGCTTTGGTCATACTCTCGGCAATGCTTTGAGACGTATCTTACTATCATCAATGCCCGGAAGTGCGATTACCGAAGTTTCAATTGATGGTGTTCTACATGAATACAGCACAATTGAAGGTGTACAGGAAGATGTCGTGGACATCTTACTGAACCTGAAGTTAGTTGCGACAAAAATGACAGTCGGTGAAGAAGCGATTGTAACGTTAAGCAAGCAAGGTCCTTGTCAAGTTACAGCTGGAGACATTCAATTGACTCACGGATTAGAAATTATTAATCCAGAGTTGGTCATAGCTAATTTGAATGAAAAAGGCAAATTAAATATGACATTGAAGGTTGAACGAGGAATTGGTTTCCACAGTACTGATTCATTCATTAGACATTTCGATGATGAAGTAGAAAGAAAATCAGTTGGGAAACTTAAAATTGATAATAGTTTCTCTCCAGTTAAAAAAGTGGCTTATTATGTTGATAGTGCTCGTGTAGAAAATCGAACTGACCTCGATAAGTTAACTATTGAGTTAGAAACTAATGGGACTATTGATGCTGAAGAATCAATACGAATTTCTGCTAGTATTCTTCAAAGACAACTTCATGCTTTTGTAGACATGAAATTTGAAGAGTCACGCGCAGATAATAAAGAACGCAATGATTTTGATCCTATTCTACTACGTTCTGTCGATGATTTAGAGTTAACTGTTCGTTCTGCGAATTGTTTGAAAGCAGAAAATATTCATTATATAGGCGATTTAGTACAAAGAACTGAAAATGAACTCTTAAAAACTCCTAACCTTGGTAAGAAATCTTTAACCGAAATTAAGGATGTTTTAGCTTCACGTTCATTATCGCTGGGTATGAAACTTGAGAATTGGCCGCCAGCAAATCTTGGCGAATAAAGTTTAGGAGTTTTGGTTATGCGTCACCGTAATTCAGGTCGTAGTTTTGGCCGTACAAGTAGCCACAGAAAGGCTATGTTTGCAAACATGTGTTGTTCTTTGATTGAGCATGAGTTGATAAAAACAACTCTGCCCAAGGCTAAAGATCTACGACGTTATATTGAACCTTTAATTACTGTTTCAAAAATTGATTCAGTAGCGACACGCCGTCATGCGTTTGATATTTTGAGATCTAAGTCTGCTGTTGGTAAATTGTTTAAAGATTTAGGCCCACGTTTTGTTGAGCGTCCAGGTGGTTATGTACGTATCATTAAATGTGGTTTTAGAGATGGTGACAACGCGCCTATGGCAATTGTTGAGCTCTTAGACAGACCTGTAGTTAGTGATGAATCTGAAGAATAAATTTCAGCATCCTCACTAACTAAAGAACCCGCTTCCTGCGGGTTTTTTTTTGACAATCGTAGACTATCTTACAGCCTAAATTAATAAAGAAGTATGTAGAAAATTCTATGCTCCGGTGAGTATTAACGAGTGTTAGTCTTTTTTCGTTAAAGTTAAATCCAAGATTGTTTGTTGACGAGTAAATCACTTTCGATTCCCCCTGTTTGTTCGGTTGATTTGGGCTCTATCAGGAGAACATGGGTCTCTTCATGAGCAATCGGCTTATGTTCTACGCCCTTTGGTACGATATAAAATTCGCCTTCATTTAAGCTGACTCTTTTATCCCTGAACTCAATGTCTAGAATTCCTTTAACAACTAAAAATAGCTCATCTTCATTCGCATGGCTATGCCAGATAAATTCTCCCTTGAATTTTGCAAGTTTGACATATTGGCCATTAAGCTCCCCAACAATATGTGGCGACCAGAACTCGTTAAAAAGTTTAAATTTTTCAATTAAATTTATTTTATCCATAAGAACCTCAATAGGATGAATGAGTAAATTATTGGTTCAGCATATAGTGTATATAACAGTTTGTGTTCCTAAATTTTAAATAATGAAAAGCAAAGTATCGAGTTGAGTGGCAGGAGAAGACCTAGTCCGGAAATGATTGTATCACTGAAACCTAGGTTAAGGCTCCGGCCTCGCCCAAGTAACAGTGAATAAAAGGCGCCTTATCAGTAAGGGCAGTAAAACAAGAGATGAGGCTAATATTCAGATGAACTTAGAATGGGACATCATCATCCAATTGATCAAATGCATCTTGTGGTACTTGAGTTGGTTGCTGTCTTGCCGCACTTTGATTGCTTGGCGCAAATTGAGCCTGTGGCATTTCATCAAAACTGGATGAACCAGCCCCTTTACTGTCTAACAATTGAATGTCATTTGCTACAATCTCTGTAGTATATCTATCCTGACCCTGTTGATCTTGCCATTTTCTCGTTCTTAAACTGCCTTCAATATAGAGTTTAGAACCTTTACGGACGTATTCACCAGCGATTTCACCTAAGCGGTTAAAACAGACTACGCGATGCCATTCGGTTCGCTCTTGCTTTTCACCAGTTGCTTTATCTTTCCATGCTTCACTGGTAGCAATGGAAAGTGTCGTTACCGCATTGCCATTGGGTAAATAGCGTACATCAGGGTCAACACCGACGTTACCAATTAAGATGACTTTATTTATACCACGTGCCATTTCTGATCTCCTGTATGCGAAAGTTAGGAGAAGAGTATACCTAATTTATATATCCCTTGCACTGATGTGTTGCAGTGAACTTTAATTGGATTATTTCTAAATAAATGCAGCAAGTGTATCCCATAGGTAATATGCTTGTTGATTCACAATAGTTCATTGCAATTCTTTTCAAATAGTTTTTTCATTTTTTGTTCTTTATGAACAATGTAGGCATACAGTCGCTGCCAATATACCTTTAATCAAAAAGAGTTTTATCTGAATTAGCAACAAGTTCATAAAGACGCGTAATTTGTTTTTGTGTAACTCTAGGTGTTGAGAGGGGCGGAAGACGTGCTAAATCAAAAAAATCGATTTCAGAAATTTCGAGATTTTCTTTTGCTGTCCCGGACACAATTTCACAATGGAAGAAACATTTATAGGTATGAGGCCATTGTAATGGATGATCATGTTTTTGTTTATCCCATAGAGCGAGTAGTCTGATGACAGAAACATCAAATCCAGTTTCTTCCTTAGCTTCTCTAATCACTGATTCCGATGCTGATTCATTTGTTTCTGCCCATCCACCAGGCAAGGACCATAACGCATCAGTGCGCTCTTTCACTAATAAGAGTTTATTATCTTTTAGAATAAAAGCCCGCACATCAACTTTAGGCGTTGCATATCCTTTTTCTGATGAAAATATTTGCTTTATCTCAGCGAGTGAAGCGTCTGAATAATTCGCAATAAATTCAGAAGCAACCTCACGGAGTCTTAAATAACGCTCTTTATCAAATTCATTATTTGCATAGGTCAATCCATTTTGAGCGATTGCTTGGATTTCTGTAATATATTTTAACCAACCAAAGTCTTTTTTAGACATTATTTGTAGTCCTTGCAGTATATTTATAAATTATTCTCTTGACTATCACGTTACGTGATAGTTTAAAATTATGATTCAGGAGAAGATTAAATGAAATATTACCAAATTAAAGAAATTAGCCAAATGACCTCATTAACAGTTAGGTCTTTACAATATTATGATGAAATTGGCTTATTAAAACCTACAAAGCGTTTAGAGAATGGATATCGTCTCTATTCTGAAATGGATTTAATTCGATTGCAGCAGATTACTACGCTAAAATTTTTGGGCTTTTCTTTGTCAACCATAAAAAAGATCATGGAAAATCCTAATTTTGATGTGATGACTTCTATAGGCATACAAGCACGTGAACTGACTGAAAAAGCAGCTCGAATCAATGAAGCGGCAGCTCTCCTTACTTATATTTCCAGTCAAATGGAAATGAATCAGCCTGTGAACTGGAAAAGTACCGCAAAAATAATAGAAATCTTGGAGTTAAATACAATGAATGACGACGTGTTGCAACAATATCAATCTGACGCGGAACAATCTGAATTAGGTAAAAAATCTGCTTATGATGAAACCTATAATCCAAATCGGTTATATCCTATTCCCAGGGCAGGAAAACGACAGGAAATTGGAGTGGATCCGACTCGATTACCTTTTTATGGCTTTGATTGCTGGAATCACTATGAAGTTTCCTGGCTTAATGCCAAAGGGAAGCCTATGGTTGCGGTTGCTGAGTTGTTTTATGAGTGCAACTCCCCTAACTTAATCGAATCAAAATCCTTAAAACTTTATTTTAATTCATTTAACAACACACGGATTTCAAGTGTGAGTGAATTAGAAAATACAATTAAAAAGGATTTACAGGAGCGTGTTGGCGCAGAGGTTTGGGTCAACATTCATCTTTTGGATTCTTCGGATCAATTTTCTATACAACGCTCATTAGTGGGGGATTCGCTTGATCAGCTTGATATAGAATGTTCGGTATATCTAGTTGAACCCGCATTTCTTGCTGTAGGCAATGAACTTGTTGAAGAAACTTTGTATTCAAATCTTTTAAAATCAAACTGTCTGGTTACAAATCAACCTGATTGGGGAAGCGTACAAATTGCTTACAAAGGCAAAAAAATTAATCGAGAGGGTTTATTAAAATATCTGGTTTCATACCGCAATCATAATGAGTTTCATGAGCAATGTATCGAACGAATTTTTGTCGATATCATGAATTATTGCAAACCAGAAAAGTTGACGGTCTATGGTCGGTATACAAGGCGAGGCGGTTTGGATATCAATCCATACCGTTCTACTGAAAAGACCCCATTTACAGGTAAAAATTTGCGCCTGGTTCGCCAGTAACTGTGAAGAAAATTAACTTCGGTAGCCCGAATTAGACACACTCTTGATAGGGAAATAAATCTTCAATCCCGTATTACGCTGCGCTAATACGGGCTACATCTAAACGTTTACGTTGACACTATTGCCTGTTTGCTTAAGGGCGCGCTATTTAATCGGTCAATTGATGCTGTTCTTGACTCCAGGCAGGGCGACAAGAAATAAACAGTTGCATAGTCCCTTCCCAGTAGTATTTTTCACCAGCCTCAATTAATACTGCATCGCCAGCAGATAATTTATATTCCGTATGATTGACAACGAGTTTCCCTTCTCCTTGGAAGACATAAGCTAATTCATTACATGCTAAATTGACGACGCGTCGTGTCTCAGGGTATCGACCTGATATTTTTGCAATAGCACAATCAAGCATGGGATCATTAAGATGATGCTCGGTGACGGTACAGGATGCTGCGTTACTGTGTTCCGTGGCTTGATGTTTCAAAGAAATTTTCATTCATAGCTCCATTATTGGTGTTTTCCGTGATAAATGATTTTTTCTGCACTGCCCTCAAGATAGCGCTCTCTATCTACACGCAAATAAATAACCTGCTCCTTTTCTGCGAATGCGACTTCAATTACTCCGTCAGCATTCAATAGTTGACTGATAATTTGTTCATTTTTCTGGAGCCAAGGAGAGGGTAAAATAAGGGTTGAAAAAGACACGTTTGATTTCATTGGCAGAGAAATAAGTAACCATAGAATAGCTAAGATGGCATTACTAATAAAAATGCCCTGGCTGCTATTCCATTGATACAAAATACCTGCTAATGCCCCACCAAGAAATAGTCCTAAAAATTGGCTGGTTGAATAAATACCCATAGCAGTTCCCTTATTATTAGGATTTGCCTGCTTGGATACTAAAGAGGGCAATGCGGCCTCGAGGATATTAAAAGCAATAAAGTAAATGAGTATGAGCGTACAGAGACTCATCCAATTTTGAAAGGAGTAGGCCAATAATAACTGAGTCAAAGCCATTATGAATACGGATGACAGAAAAACACTTTTCATGCGCTTTTTCTTTTCCGCAAGAATAATAAACGGGATCATGAGTATAAATGAAATGACCATAATGGGCAGATAAAAATGCCATTGCTGTGATAAATGGCCTTGTTCCACTTGCTTTCTCAGGATGAAGGGGATAGCAAAAAAGGTGGCGGTGAGAATAAAATGTTGGCAGAAAATGCCAACATTCAGGCGTTGCAGTTGCATGTTAGAAATAACTTGCTTAAATAAAGCGGGATTTGTTTCACTATCAACGTGAAAACGTTCATTGATCGGTTTGGGTATGACCAAATAAAGCAAGATGATCCCTGCTATTGCTAATAGAGTCGTTAAGTTAAAAATACCAGCTAGACCAAAATGGTGGGTAAGAGCGGGACTCAAAACCATAGCGAGACTAAAAGAGGTTCCAATAGTCATCCCAATGACTGCCATGGCTTTAGTGCGTTGCTCATCAGGGGTTAAATCGGCGAGTAAGGCGATTAAAACACTACCAATTGCACCCGTACCTTGTAAGGCTCTGGCAATTATCATCCCATAAATAGAATTCGTTATCGCACCAAGTAGGCTACCTAAAGCAAATAGGACTAAGCCTATGGCGATTATAGGTTTTCTTCCAACTTTATCGGAGAGCATACCAAAAGGCATTTGCAGGAGCCCTTGAGCAAGACCATAAATTCCTAGAGCAAGCCCTACTAGTGTCGGCGTTGCGCCTTGTAAATTTTCTGCATAAATACTGAATACAGGGATGAGTAAAAACAAACCCATCATGCGGAAAGAAAAAATCGCGGCTATAGGAAATACCGTTTTAAACCAGGAATGCTTCATTCATTAATATATATTTATCTTTATCGTGTGCGGATAGTACAAAGTTAGCCTTCTAGAAACAAGATATTTAAAAATTTAATACATGAAACATTGCTTTATTGCTCAATAAAAATGAAAATGTAGTTTTTTGTAATTGTTGGTCAATTTACGCGCTAAACGGACTATGATTTATGGGCTGTCACGATGGTATTGCATCAACACTACTTTTTTTAATCACGTGAAGTTAATGAGGAATATTCCATGAGTTTGGTTTTTGCAGGTAAAGTTGGATTAATTACTGGCGGGGCTCGAGGCATCGGTAAAGCAACTGCATTAAAGTTAGCTCAAGCAGGAAGTGATATCGCCATAGTTTATTACAACAGTTCTGATGAAGCTCAATCTTTAGTCGAAGAAATCCAGGCTATGGGGCGCAAAGCGGTCGCTCTGCAGGCGAATGTTGCCGATCATCAATCGGTAAAAGAAATGTTTGCTCAATTCCGTACACATTTTGATCGCCTTGATTTTCTAATCAGTAATGCGGCAAGTGGTGTTTTAAAGTCAGCACTTAAGATGTCTACCAAACATTGGCGCTGGTGCTTGGAAACTAATGCTTTGGCGTTAAATCATTTGGCAACGGAAGCACGTTCATTGATGCCCAAGGGGAGTCGAATTATTGCTTTATCAAGTCTTGGTGCGTCTCGAGCGATTCCAAATTATGCATTTATTGGAGCATCTAAAGCAGCTCTTGAAGCTTTAGTACGTTCTTTGAGCCTTGAGTTGGCTGTTGATGGTATTACTGTGAATACTGTTTCTGCTGGAGTAGTTGATACCGACGCATTGAAGCATTTTCCAAATAGAGAACAGTTGCTTGATGAATATCAGGCGCACTCATTGAGTGATAGACCCTTGACAACTCAAGATGTGGCTAATGCCATTTATCTCTTATGTTTGCCTGAAGCCGCCATGATTAATGCGCATACTTTATTTGTTGATGCAGGGTATAGTCAAGTTGGTTAATACCTAATCATTCTTAACTTTATGCCTTTAAAAAAATGTATGGTATAATTTTCGGCTTTGTAAATTAGCTATCTCTGAGGAAAAAATATGAATGTAGCAGACGTTTATCCTAAAGTTAGGGAAATTGTTGCTGATGTGCTAGTGATTGATGTAGAAGAAGTATCTCTTAACAGTCGGTTGATAGCAGATCTAGGCGCAGAATCCATTGATTTTCTTGATTTGGTATTCCAATTAGAAAAAGAATTCAAAATTAAAATCCCTCGTGGTCAATTAGAAAAAAATGCACGTGGTGACTTAGCAGAAGATGAATTCGAGAAAGGCGGTATTATTACCGAAAAGGGTTTGAAGGTATTGCAAAATTATTTAAGTGAAGTTCCTGCTGAGCAATTTAAGCCCAATATGAAAGTCAATGAAATACCGATGCTATTTACCATTGAAACATTTTGTAAATTAGTTGTTGCTGCAATCAAAGAACAACAAACTGCTGGATCTGAAGCTTAATTCGGGTGTTTTTTTAAATTCAAGGTTAATAGGGCTTAATAAATACTGATGAGATTCTTATTCGTTGATCGTATAGTGGAGTCATCTCCTGGTCAGGTGATCCGGGGAATCAAACATGTGACCCCTAATGATACATGCCTCACAGTTGATGCGCAGGGACGCCCCTGTTTTATCCCCTCATTAATCGGAGAAACCCTGGGGCAATTGGCTGCATGGAATGTGATGGCGCTCCAAGAATTTACCTGCAGACCTGTGGCGGGGATTGTTGCTAAATCTTCCATGCATCGGCCCGCCTATGTAGGTGAAACTTTATTGCTTGAGTCCTTTATTGAGCACTTAGATAGCTCAGTAATGCAATATCATAGTGAAGCGAGAGTGGGTAATGAACGTGTGTTCAGTATCGAAGGCGCCTTAGGACCGTTACTTCCTATGGATGATTTTATCGATTTAGATGAAGTGAAACAGCAATATTGCGAAATTAATCGACCAGGTGATTGGTTGGCTATCAGTAAGGAGAGCGCCCCAATATTGAGTGACGATCTGATTATGGATTTGAACTTGCCTGTAGTGTCCATGACGTTTGACCGAATTCGTTCCAGTCAACCAGGGGTTAGTTTAACCGCAGAAAAAAGAATATCCCGCGCGGCCCTTTATTTCGCAGACCACTTTCCCAAAAAACCGGTATTACCCATGACGGTATTATTGGAATGTAAATTAAATTTGGCGCGCGAATTTATTCGGCGCGCAGGGTATGCAGTTGACTATCAAGTGAGCGAGTGTCGCAAAATAAAAATGAATGAGTTTGTCTATCCAGGTGATGTTCTTGAATGTTTTGTAACAGTCAAAAAGCAAACAGAAGATGAATTAATTCTTGCTTATCGTAGTGAGGTTTCAGGTAAACGGGTTTGTGTGGTCGATGTAGTGCTTATTCCCAGAGGTAAATAAAAGTGAAAAAAAGACGAGTTGCGATTACAGGTATGGGAGCTGTTTCTCCTTTAGGGCTTGACGTTCAGTCTACATGGTCCAATTTATTGGAGGGACGTTCAGGTATTTCTGAAATCAAACAATTTGATGCCAGTGCTTTTCCAACCTATATTGCGGCCGAGGTGAAGAATTTTTCGCTTGCCCCTCATTTAACTACCAAACGCAGTCGCTTTTCCGTGTATTTTACCCGCTATGCGCTTGAAGCAGCCCAGCAGGCTTTTGATGACGCAGGGATTTTGCCAACAGCACAAACCGCAGCGCAGTGGGGGGTTGTCACCGGCAGTGGGATGATGACTGCTGAATTTGATTACTTATCTCGATTTCAAGAAATTTGTGCCCCAAATGGTGAAGCAGATTGGGCGCGTTTGCTGGCGAATACGCAAGAATTTTATAAATTATCTGATTTCGGTAAAACAACGCCAAATTCAGGACTTTCTTTGTTGATCCAACAATTTGGCATCAGAGGTTATGCTTCCTCGGTGCATACAGCTTGTGCATCAGGTGGACAAGCACTGGGGTTAGCAATGCAAGTCATTCGTCGGGGTGAAGCTGATTTTATGCTGGCTGGAGGATTTGATTCAATGATTAATCCTTTGGGATTATCCAGTTTTTGCTTATTAGGTGCCTTATCTACTTATAACAGCACGCCTGAAACAGCAAGTAGACCTTTTGATGGGACCCGTAATGGTTTTGTTTTAGGAGAAGGGGCTGCTTTTTTAATTCTGGAAGAATGGAGTAAGGCAAAAGCGCGTGGCGCTCGTATTTACGCAGAATTGGCTGGCGAAGGAAATTCATTAAGTTCTTATCGAATTACTGATTCGCATCCAAATGGCGATGGGGCAATACAAGCAATAGAGCGTGCTCTGCAAGATGCGGGAGTCCAAGCTTCTGATGTGGATTACATTAATGCTCATGGTACCTCAACGAAAATGAATGACTTAAGTGAAACCAATGCCATTAAAGCCGTTTTTGGAGAGTCTGTCGCAAACTTGCCTGTGAGTTCGACCAAAAGTCAAACCGGACATTTGATTGCTGCGGCCGGTGCGCTGGAGGCTGTTTTATCAATTAAATCGATAGAGCAAGCAACGATACCCAAGACTGCTAATTTAACTACTCCCGATCCGGAGTGTGATTTGGATTATGTGGTTGATGGACCGCGTGAACGCTCTTTGGGAGTGGTTCTCTCCAACTCATTTGGATTTGGTGGCTCCAATAGTTGCTTGTTATTTAAGCATCCTGAATTTGAAGGAGCGGGTATATGAGTCAGAGTAACAGAGTATTTATTACAGGACGAAGTGCACTAACCGCTTCAGGCGCTACTGCGGATGCAACCTGGGATGCAATTCTTTCGGGTAAAAATGGAATTGCTGAAATAACTCACTGGGATTTATCGCAATGGCCTCATCGTTTGGGTGGGGAGTTAAAAGAATTTAATCCAGCAAAAATGCTCCCCGATCGCAAGTTGATGAAAGTCATCTCACGACAGGATGTCATGGGAATTCATGCTGCAGTTCAAGCAATCGAGCACAGTCAAATGATTGCTTATCGTGATACCCTTGAAGACCCTAATTCATTTAATGAACAAACGGCGGTTTTCGTGGGTTCGCCAGGGAATAAATATTTTCAACAATATGATTTTTTACCTTTACTTGCAAAAACTCAAAAGGATATGCACCAATTTGCACAGCATCTATTTGAAACAGTTCACCCGATGTGGTTATTACGCATATTGCCTAATAATGTTCTTGCATACACAGGAATAACCTATGAGTTTAAAGGCCCCAATCATAATGTAACAAACCATGCGGTTGGTGGAACACAAGCTTTATTGGAAGCCTATCATGCTATTCGCAGTGGTCAGGCCGAGCGAGCGGTAGTAGTTGCCTATGATATGGCTACTGAACCTCAAGCCTTATTTTACTATGAGCAATTAGGGGTATTAAGCAATCAACACTTAAAACCTTTTGATGAGTCGCATGATGGTACGATTTTGGCCGAAGGTGCTGCTGCTTTAGTATTAGAAAGTGAGGCCAGTATGCGTGCGCGCTCAGCCACGTGCTATGGTGAAGTTATGGGGGGATTATCAACCACTGAAGCGGAAGGGTTGTTTTCTCTGGATACAAGTGGGGCGCAACTGGCTGACTTGATAGATCGTACTTTAGAATGTGTCCAATTAAATCCTAATGACTTAGGTTTTATTGTTGCGCATGGTAATGGGAACAGTAAATCCGATTACAGTGAATCTCAGGCGATACAAAGTGTTTTTGCCGAACAAGAAATTCCTGTAACGGCATTCAAATGGTCTATGGGGCATACTATATGTGCCTCTGGTTTGATTGACACAGTAATGGCTACTTATGCACTCTCTTCCAAGTGTGTACCGGGTATAGCGAATTTGCAAAAGGTTGCACCCAGTTGCCAAGGATTATCTGTAAGCACGGAGCATCAAGCGTTAAAACGTGGTCCTTATGCACTGACGATCAATCGAGGATTTGCCAGTATGAATGCTTGTTTGGTGATCAAAGCTTGTGACTGAATTAGAACAAAAAATTAATGAATTGCCCATAAGTTTACTTGGTCGATTCGTCTATAAGTTTTTGCCCTATAAGCGAAAAGTCGTGATGGCAAATATTGATCGTGTTTTTGGCGAGCAATTGAATAGCACGCAAAAAAGACGACTGGCTACATCATACTACACACATTTGCTTAAATCCTTTAAAGAAGCAATTCAATTACGTTTTATGTCAGAAGCGGATTTACGCAATCTGGTAGAGGTGCGTGGCCATGAACATATGTTGGCAGTTGTAGCACAACAAAAAGGAGTTCTAGTTCTGACAGGACATTTTGGCAATTGGGAGGTTGCACCCATTGGAGGTGTTTTAAATTTTAAAGAATTCCAAGGCCAGTTTCATTTTATTCGTCGGACTTTGTCAATTAAATTTATCGAACGAAGTTTATTTAAACAGTACTACCAAGTCGGCTTAAATGTAATTCCTAAAAAAAATTCTCTAGATAAGGTTTGTGCTGCTTTGGAAAAAAATCATGCAGTAATTTTTGTCCTTGATCAACACGCCTCACTGGCCAACCGAGATGGTATCGCTGTTGAGTTTTTTGGCGTGAAGGCAGGAACTTACCGCAGCCTTGCAACCCTGTCTCGTTATACCGGCGTTCCGGTAATTCCGGCTGCTGGATATAGATTACCCAATGGGAAACATGTGCTGGAGTTTTATGATCCCATTCCATGGAAAGATTATGATACGGCTCAAGAGTCTCTTTATTATAATACCTTAGCCTATAATCAAGCGTTAGAACGCATTATTTTGGCTCATCCAGAACAATGGAATTGGATGCATAAACGTTGGAAACTCAAGTCGTAATCGTTCCTTTACTGTTTATTATCGTTTTAAACGATTCAATATGTTCTACTTCAAAGGTATCTTCTTCCGTTAGTTCAGGTTTTTTCATTTTGGCAAAAAAACCTTCAGCCCAACTCAAGGCACTTTGTGCATATACAGTTGCTTCGCATGTATATTTGGAGAGTATTTTACCCGCACTTGCTACAAAATCACTTGTTTCAGAGCTTGGTGCGGGTTTTTTAATGGGAACAACTACAAGTTCGGGCATCAGCTCATCCAACTCATCAGAAATATATTGCAGCTGATCAGAATCTTCGTTGACCTGAGCAAGTAATGAATCAATCTCTCCGCGTGATTTTTCCTTTAACATCAGCGCTACAAGACGAAATTGATTTACGACGAATGGATTCTGGTTGTCTTTTAGCCAATGATAAAGAGGTTCATTCTCTTCCCTATGTTTCATTACATAATGATATAACTGATGCAATTTTTGTCGAGTAATTAACTCACTCTTTGGCATTGTTTGTAGCGAAAATCTTTCGAGTGCTTTAATGATTTCTTCAAATTTTTCTTGTGTTAAAGGAAGGGCAATTTTGTTCAACAAATTCAGAAGCGTTGTTTCTGATTCTTGGGGTGATTCGGCATTTTTTGTTCGACTTAAGGATGATGAGCTGTTGTTTTCTTCCAAATAGTATGATGTTGGTGCAACAAAATTGGGAGAATTTGGTTTAAAAAAACCGGTCCATCCATATATCCAACATCGTTTAATCCAGTTAATGAAATCAGAAATAAGTCCATACTCATTAGAAAAATTTAATTCTAATTGTGCTTCAGAGAGGGCTTTTTGAGCGATTTGAATGGTTTCCTGATTTTTTTCAGCGTTAAGATTTTTTAGAGCTAAGGTACATAAGTCAATGACTCGTTGATAATTTTCTTTTCCACCACGAAGACCAAAATAACGAATAACTCTCTTTGCATCAAATAAAAATAAGTGATAAATAATTTGTTCATCAAAAAAAGCAGGGTGGTTTAAAAAAGCGGAAAAAATGGTTTCTTTTACCGTTTGGTCGATTTCGGGACGTTTCAACATGAACCCTATGTGGTGGATCGCTTTGTTGCGGGTGTTGATGTCCACAGACCGCTCATAAAACTCAATATAATCATTAAGTAACTTAAGAATGGGCTCCGAACTGCCTTTATAGTGTATTAAAAAATACTCAAAACAATTCATTGACTTGCCACGCTGAACCACCTCTTTTATAAAGGGACTTTCATCAGGGGAGGCTGATGGTTTTTGTTCTTTAGGAATTCCGGGGATGGGCGGATTTAAATGCATATTTTGGAGCATCCTAGGCATATTGATTCGCTTATTTTGATAAAATAATGCCGCATTGCCTTTTAATGCGTTAGTTCGTAAATAGCGATTGGTTAAGTATGCGGTTCTAGTTGCTAACTCCTTAAATGCGAGCTTATCATTTAAGAAAAAAAGCAGTTCTACTGCCTCTAATGAGAAAGGGTAATTTTTATCTAACAGTTTTTTCGTTAATTGATTGATAAAAAAGGCACAGGTTCTATTGTAGTGACCATTAAGATAGAGACGTATTGCCAATAGCAAATGAGATTCTTGGTTCGCATGGTCGAAAAACTTATTAGGAATGGTATGAAATAATCCTAAATTCTCAATGATATTAACCACCACTGCTTCTTTTTGGCTCGGTTCCATTTTGCCTAATTCCTCAATAACATTTGGACCTGCGATGTTCATAAAATGAGCCAAAACATAATGCGCATTAGGCATTAAAGCAAAATGATTAATCCAATAAGTAAGAACCTGGTGTCTTTCATAGAGAGGGTATCGTTCAAGAAGGGCCTCTACTTGGAGTTTAGTCAATTGATGAAAATGAGGAACAGAACAAAGAATACTAATTGCTGACTCAGGTTCTAGTTTCTCTATTAATTGGGGTGAGAGCGTTTTTAAGTCTAATTGATGTACTAGAGCATTAAGACGTGAAGGAATATGATGATCTTGAAGGGTTAACCTGTGCAACAGTGATTCACCCTTTAAACACGATAAATATTCTTTTTGACTTAATAAGTAAATAATTAAGAGCGATTTTATCTGTGGATTTTTAACAATTTGAATGGACTCGAGAATATTCGGGATGGTCAATTCCCCTTCCTCAATGGTCGTTAAAAAGTGAGCTTGGCTTTTTGTATCCTTATTAATTTCCGTTAAATAGTCCGGGTTTCCCATAGCCGCTTTGAATAAGTCAAAACTTTGTATTTTGCTTCCTGTCATGACACTCTCCTTTTAACCAAGCGCCCTATTTCCAAATAGAGTTCTCTCGATACTCTATCGTAGCGACAAACTAATTCATCGAGCAGGTGCCTGAGTTCTCATGTACTTGGGTGTACACTGCGGTTCTGCGCTTCCCTTCGCACTTTGAAGCGAAGTCTAGTGTAAATTTGGAACAGTGCGAGTGTGAGGCGTTCTTTCAGAATAACTCTTTGTAAAGAAAATTCAATACTTGTGTTAATTTTGCATAGGAAATGTATTTAAGCTAAAACAAGATACCTTCATAAACAAAAACGGCTGGCCCGGTTAGAATGATCGGCTCATTAAAGGATGACCATTCAATTAATAAATCGCCACCAGGTAAGGTTACTTTTATTTGTTGGTCCAATTGATGATATAAGCGGCCAATGGCAGCTGCTGCAACAGCGCCGCTTCCACATGCTTGTGTTTCGCCACAACCACGTTCATAGACTCGTAATTTGATATGGTTTTGATTCACAATTTGCATGAATCCAACATTGGCCTGGACCGGAAAACGGGGATGTAAACTGATTGCTTTTCCTAAGGCATGAACAGGGGCTTTGTCGGTATCTTCTACCACCAAGACCGCATGTGGATTGCCCACACTTAAGGCATGAAAGTGTACTGTTTTGTTCGCTTGAAGTTCTAAAAAATATTCAGGGGATTGTTGCTCGGTAATGAATGGTATATCCGATGGGGATAAGCGTGGGATTCCCATGTCGACGCTAACGCTAGAGTCTGAATTGATATGCAAATTCATCTGTGTGGTGCGCGTTGCGACAGTTAAGTGATTTTTATCAGTTAATCCGTAATATTTAGCGAATAAGGCAAGACAACGTGCTCCATTACCGCATTGACCGACTTCTTGGCCATCGGCATTAAAAATTCGATAATTAAAGTCAATACCGTCCTGCATGCTTGCTTCAATAAGCAAGCATTGATCAAAACCAATGCCAGTATGGCGTTCGGCCATAGACATTATTTGTTGAGAATTTAGATTAATCTGCTGATTAATGCCATCAATCACCATGAAATCATTACCCAAGCCATGCATTTTGGTAAATTTAATTTTCATAATTTGCCTGTTGAACTGGATTATTTTGAATTCTCGTTACTCACTTGCGTCTTTGTTGTTGGTTCTGGCAAATAGAGTGGTCCTTTTTGTCCACAACCTACTAAGAGTATGGCAAGGCAAAGCATAAATAAAAAGTGAATTTGTTTCATTAGAGTAGTTAAATGGTTTTAGAACGGTAACTATCCATTTATTTAGATAAAAATTCAAGTACTAGGAACTGTTTCTGATTCTAGCCTGGGTTAGGCACCGCAGGAACCCAGGTTTGAGATAAAATATCCTATTCCATTACCTTGGAGTATGCTGTACCTCAAGCTAGATCACTACATCACTTCAAGCATTGATGGCGGGCTGCTCCCTTCCTCTTTATCCTTATCTGCAACAGCGATTGGAATATCAGCAGCTGCTCTGTATCGGTTAAATGAAGTCACTGCATTTTGTCCGGAGGATCGCCAAAAATAACATGATTTCACAGAGGAATGACCTACATTAGCATAAATTGCCAGTGCAATTAATCCAGGGACGATAAGCGTCAAAAGAACGCCTGCGGCAATGACCAGGTTTCTGCGAAAGGTGACCCAATCAGGATCATGATGAGCTATGAATTGATTTTCATACCTATCCAGCTTGGTGTAAAAGGAGTGCAAACGGTCTTTGGGATGAGGTATTTTGTTTGTGTCGGTCAAAATCTCATACAACTTCGTTACTCTGCGAATTTTAGAGTTTACTTTATCATCTTTTTCCTTTATCTCATCATTTTTTTCGAGCTCCGGAGGTCTGTGAGACAACTGGGTGTCGAGAAAGGCCAAATACTCTTTGGTTAATGGAACAAGTTTCTTATTAATGAGCAATAGATATTCAGCTTCTTTATCATTATTCATTGCCGAATGGTATTCAATTTTTTTTGCTCTTTCTGACTCGAGTGAGGCGTTTGTTTCTTTTGCTATTTGTTCCTTTTCCGCTATTTGTTGCTCCATTAGTTTGATACGGGCACTTAGGTGTTCCTTTTCTTCTTCCAAATGCGCTTTTTTTTGTTTGAGCCGGTCAACTACGCCATAAGTATTTATGGCATGTCGTTCAACTAATTCTTTAAAGGTGCCTTTTTCTGCTGGTTCAGGTAATGCATTTGGCCTATCCCGATAAAATTTTTGTGCGGCGACATCAATTAATGCCTCAGCTTTTTTTCGTAAAGAGAGTTCATGTTTGTTAAACACCGCTTCTGCAGTTTTGAATTGTCGACCTAATGCGGCTGCATCATTAATAAAAATTCCAATCTGATGATACAGTTTTTCAAATTCATCAAAAGAACTGCCATAATTTTCTTCAAACCGTGTTACAAATTGCTCGACTAAATTCTCTCCAATTTCAATTTGAGGCAGCTTTTCTTTTAGTTGTTTGCAAATGTATTCTATTTTTATTGTGATGGGATGATCTGCTAATTGAGCAAATTCAAGGCTGGTAAAGATTTGATTAATTTCCTGTTGAATTTCAAAATCAGAATAAGCCCCCTCTTTATTGAGCTGAGTTAATAAGGTATTAAAAAAGGACCTTAAGTTTGCATCAGTTGGGGTGCTAAGGCGATTAAACTTTTCATCCAGATTCGCATGTTGTTGCGCAACGGTCTGACTAATCCCGTTTAGGGTCAAATCGATGAGTGATGCGACAAATACTTGTATGGTTTGATTTTCACTTTTTGCTAGTTCTGCAAATTCTGCCCATAGGTCAATGATGGCAACAAAAAGTCCTTCTTTTTCAATTTGCTTCTTCTCGCTACTCCAATCATCCATTAAATATTGTTGGCTTACTCTTTGAATCAATGTCCCAAAAGAACTCAAGACATCTTTACGTGCACTTTCACTATCAAGTATTGCTGCAGGAGCGATTTGATGTTCACAAACAGAAGATGAAAGATTGGTAATGACTTTTATGTTTTTAGACAATACAGTATGTGCTGATTGAATGAGCTCTAAAATGGTTTGATCTTTTTGTGACGGTTCGTGGAATATTTTGAAGAAAAACTCTTTCATTAATACACTGTGCTCTTCATTAACATATCCTATGTTTTTAGGGAATATTTCCGTTAAAAGACCATATTTATGGTCAGTACGTAGCACTTTTCTTTGTGGTGCAACACCCATCCCAGTGTAATGCGTCGTATTGAATGCTTCATATGCCGCTCTATTGGCGTAAATTTTGTCATAAAGCGTACGAAATATGGTTGGAAAATCAAGTTTAGCTATATCAATATTCTCATTAATTCCTACGCCTTCCAGAAAAGCGAGATATTTTCTACCTAGTCCGGTGTGTTTATGAAAAATTTCTTGAGCATCTTTAAATTCAACACCATGATTTAATAAAAAATGAAGCAGTTTAAAAATCATTAATTTTTGTACGTGTGTCGATTTGGTTTTATCAGGAGAAACGACCATGCTCTGTTGTGATGCATTACTGCCGGAAGAACCTGTACCATGGTGTCCGGGTAGGGTATTGCGAATCACTACCTGTTGTTTTGGATCGGATGCTTCTGGATAGATTGGTGTAAAGCCCCAGTCTGAGTGTTCATTTTCGTAATAGATAACTTCTGCATATTTAACAACAGGAGGAATGGTATAGAATCTTGAGTCATACCATGTTATCGGCCAGAATGGATCCCCAGGAACCGGGTCAATGATAAATAGGTTCATTGACACGTCAGAGATATTGGTTTTTAACGACTGAAACCATTGCTCTCTCTCTGCCGTTGATTGAGGTAATTGGGTTAATAGTGATTTAATAATGTCTGGGGTATTATTCGTGGGTTTACCTTTGTGTCGCTCTGTTTGTTGTCGTGTCAGTTCTTTGATTAGATGCTCAAAATCTTCACATAGGGGAATCGCCTCTTTTATCGCATTGATTTCATGAGCAATCAGGATGGATTCAACCCCGCCTCTGCTGTGGGCAATCTCATTGAGTTCAGTTTGTCCTCGAACAAGAGCATTTAATGCGATACCCAGACCAATTCCAATTTTTTCGCCAACATCGGTTCCCTCATTCTTAGGGCCATTAACAACAGCGATGTCTGGGGAGTGATAAGGAACAAGCGGGTTTTGATCAGCCACAGGGTTATTTGTATTGACCAACATTGATACAAGACTGAGAGTTTCTCCTTTAGGATAATACTCTTGCAATTTATCTCCTGCTTTTACAGGTACTTTTTTCTTGTTTTTTAGAGTAGGGGTATAGACTGTGCCTGTCCCCAACATAGTAAGGGTAAATGATCTAGATTCTAATTTCTTTAACATATTTTTGCCGCTTATTGACCCACTGTAGCGCACTATAATACATCTTGCCTAATAATAAAATAGCTTGGACGGGGTTTTTGCTTTTAAATTGGTCAAAATGGTGTGATTTTGTTTTTATTTTTGTTGTTCGGAGATTCTATGAAATATCGAGAAGGTATAACTTGCACTGTGTTGAGGCATTAGCGATAATTTCTCTTTTTTGTCTGTGAGGGGATTTGTTTTGAATGTTTTTATCAATGAGTCACAGGCTCAAGCGCAGGCATGTGTCATTTGGATGCATGGGTTAGGAGCTGATGCGTCCGATATGATGGGGTTAGCCGATCAGTTAACTGTCTCTGATGTAGCGTTACGTCATGTATTTATTAGTGCTCCCCAGCGCCCTGTGACCCTGAATGGCGGAATGATCATGCCTGCTTGGTATGATATTGTTGGCATGAAATTAATTGATAGGGAAGATAAAGAGGGGATTGAACAATCCGAGTTACTGATTCGTAAAGTCATGGATGAACAGTTAAATGATGGTTTTACTTACAATCAGATTTTCCTAGCAGGCTTTTCGCAAGGTGGGGCGATGGCCTTACATACTGCGCTGCATACAACGGCTCGTTTAGCTGGAGTTGTGGCTTTATCTGCTTATTTACCTTTAGCAGCCCATACCCGACCCAAACTGGATAAGGACACACCTTTTTTTATGGGGGCAGGACAATTTGATCCTCTTGTTTTATCTCAATGGACTGAATCAAGTAAAGATTGGCTATTGAATAAGGGATACGAACATATTTCCTATTATAAGTATCCCATGGAACATTCAATTTGTTTTGAGGAAATTAAAGATCTGAGTCTTTGGTTGAGACTTAAAATTCGGGGAGAAGCATAATGCCCGTAGTGAGAAAGGCACGTACCGTTAATTACACCTGTGAACAAATGTTTGCGTTAGTGAATGAAGTAGAGCGCTATGCGGAGTTTCTACCTTATTGCGCAGAAAGTTTAGTACATCATCGTGATGAGGATGAGGTTCAGGCCACTTTAGTTATTGGGGCGGCTGGGATGAGTAAGTCATTTACTACCCGCAATAGATTGCAAATTAATAAAATGATAGAAATTCGTCTTGTAGACGGTCCATTCAGCCATTTAGAAGGGTTCTGGCGCTTTGATGAGGTTGAAGAGGGATGCAAGGTTTCTTTTGATTTAGAGTTTGAATTTGCAGGGCGTATGTTTTCTATGTTGCTTGGCCCAGTATTTGAACAAGTAACAGATAAAATGGTTGATTCATTTTGTGAACGAGCCAAGGCTATTTATGGTTAAAGTGGAACTGGTATACGTGACTGCGGAAAAAAAGACAGTTCATATGACGCTCGATCTTCATCATGGAGCAACTGTTTCTGATGCATTGAGTACCTCAGGAATATACCAAACTTACCCGGAAACTCGAGATATGCCCGTGGGTATTTATGCAAAGCAAGTTTCTTTGGAGCAGGTTTTGCAGGAAGGTGACCGGGTAGAAATATACAGACCTTTGATACTGGATCCTAAAGAGAAACGACGTCAAAAAGCGACTCATGCTCGACAACGCAAGTAGCCTGGATACTTTGTAGCCCGGATTAGTGCAGCGTGATCCGGGCTTTTTTGCCCTCATCCCGAGCGTCTCAAGGATGCGCTATGCTCGGGATGAGTATGTCTTGATAAGTTCTATTATTCCTGATTAATGTCTGGGTGATTGAGTCCAGCTCCTGGTTTAAATTGATCACGTTCTATACGGGTTAGGGTGTCGTTGTGGAAATATAAACTTAATGTAGACATAGTTATAGGCCCATGACCTCTACGCCAGGTGTATGCATAGTCCCAGCGGTTATTATTAAATGTAGGGCTTAACAGACTGGTACCCATGAGTATGGCAACATCATTCTTGCTCATTCCTACTTTAAGTCGGTCTATTCGAGATTGCGGTAATAAATTTCCCTGCTGTACTACGCGTCGAGATAAGTCAAAGGTGGTACATTGAGTTAGGGTCAAAGTAAATACAATTCCTAGTAGAAAGATTATTATTCTCATTTTTTTTGCCTATCGTGAAAAATTTCGCCATAATAACACGTCATTTACTGAAAGACACCTAAGTTCATAACTGCGAAGAGGGCATTGATGGAAGAAAGCAAGCAACTTAAGAATGCTGGATTAAAAATCACTTTACCACGTTTAAAAGTATTGCAAATATTGGAACAATCTCCAAATCATCATTTAAGTGCGGAAGGTGTTTATAAGGCCTTATTGGAAACTGGAGAAGATGTAGGCCTTGCCACGGTTTATCGTGTATTAACGCAGTTTGAGGCTGCCGGACTCGTTAATCGACATAATTTTGAAGGAGGACATTCAGTATTTGAATTGAGTCAGGGAGCTCATCACGATCACCTCGTCTGCATTAAATGCGGCTGTGTTGAGGAATTTGTCGATGAAATTATTGAGCTGAGACAAAAAACTATAGCGGAACGCGCCAATTTTAAGATGACTGATCATGCATTAAATATATATGGGATATGTCCACGCTGTCATTCAGACTGCTAAAGACTTCTGCCGTTATTTTTCCTTTTTTCCCAAAAGGAAATAGGTTTTTATTTCACCGATCCCTTTCATATCCACAGTTCCTCGTGGTTCGACAATGAATTCATCTTGAAGCATAAAAGCCATTTTTTCGGAAATATGGATTTTATTAGGAAGAGAGGATTCTTCTAAACGACTGGCTAAGTTGACCACATTACCCCATATGTCGTAAACAAATTTTTTATGGCCTATGATCCCAGCGATTACCGGACCATAGGTAATGCCAATGCGCAATTGGAGTTTCATTTGATTTTCTTGATTAAAAGTCAGTAATCTTTCCTGGATAGCTAAAGCATAGTTCGCAATATTGATCGCGTGTCGAGTTGTTTGTTCCGGAACGCCTGATACAGCCATATAGTTATCGCCAATGGTTTTCACTTTTTCTACATAATATTTTTCTGTGAGTTTGTCGAATTCAGCAAATAAGCGGTTTAAGAGATCAACGGTCTTTTTGGCGCCTAATTGTTCTGTCATTTGTGTAAAATTAATAATGTCTGCAAACATCACGCTGGCTTGCGGATATTCGTCAGCAATACCCTGCTCTCCCATTTTCAAGCGCGAGGCAATGGATTCAGGCAAGATATTCAATAGCAATAAATCATTTTCCTCATTGACCCTTGATAATGTTTTGAATGCATGAATAATAAAAACGAGCATCAGTAATGTTGATAAAAATGAGAGTGCGAGTGCCAAAGCAATAATTTGGGACATTTTGGTTTCAATTCTTTCATTCGTTAAGAAGGTTCGGTCATTAACGAGGGTAAAAAATTCCTGTAAGGGTTCCATCACCTGTAATTTTGCCTTCATATACTCCTGATCAAAAAGCATTTGTTTGGCTAATTCGGGATTAGGTTTATCGATTCCTGATTTATCTTGATGTGTTCCATCGACCAAATTCATCGCTTTAATTTCAGTTTCTGCAAGTTTATTGCTTTTATTTTCTGCTTTGGTCAATAGGGAAAACTCTTTGAGCGTAAAATGATGTTCTAACATCATTGATGCTAATGATTTTGCTGGACCATAGGATTGGGGTACATCATCACCAATAACTAAATCCCAGTATAATTCGTCATAATTTACAGGGCGAGGGGAGGTACCATTACGTATGGCCAAAGTTTCATAATAGTAATCACGGTATTTTTTCTCACCGGTTATTACATAAAGACGAGACAACTCCGTTAAGTCATCGGAGCTCTGACGGAGCTTATTGGCTAATTTATACAGTTGATAACGCTCGTTTCCATCAATAACTTCTTGAACAGCAATGTACTTTAATACAAATAAACACACGATCAAACTCACAAGCGTGATTACTAAAAAAAAGAAAAAATAGTTTAAAAGGCGCGTATTTTTAAGATGGAATTTTTTTAGCACATTTGACTCATGTTCTTTGTCAACTTACTTTGAAGAATAGCTCATTTATAATTGTTGAGCTATTTCTAATAACTCATTTTAAATGCTATTCTTAGTGAAGAAGATGGTTGTTTTATTAAGGAATTTTAGGCCGAGTCTTAACTTAGTTCAGGGATTATTTAATGAAATTGTTATTTCTAGGGGCTGGCAGCGGTATAGGAACGGATTTTGGAAACTTCCAATCCAATATGTTACTTATAGCCGATAATGGTAAAAAACTATTGATAGATTGTGGCACCGATATTCGTTTTTCATTGACTCACGCCGGTTATCGTTCTCAAGATATAGATGCGCTTTACGTTAGCCATTTGCATGCTGATCACATAGGTGGAATCGAGTGGCTCGCTTTTCAACGTAAATTTGCTGCTCAGAATGGAACCCCTCAATTGATCATTCATGAACACTTGGTGCAGCAATTATGGGAGCATAGTTTAAGTGGGGGCTTGAGAACACTTAATGAAAAAGAAGCAACGTTGAGTGATTATTTTGTGGTTCAAATCGTCAAAGATGGTGAAATTTTCAATTGGGAGGGCTTGAAGTTAAGTTTAGTTCAGACAATTCACATCCATTCAAATAAGGAATTGATGCCAAGCTATGGTTTGAATATTGGCCATAAAGGAAAATCATTTTTTATCACTACTGATGCACAATTTACCCCAGATCGTTTCAAAAACTATTTTCGAGACGCAACAGTAATTTTTCATGATTGCGAAACATTAGATGTGCCTAGTGGGGTGCATACCCATTTCAATCAATTAGATACATTGGATCCTAAGATCAAAGCCAAGCTTTGGTTATATCACTACAATGATGGAACGTTACCTGACGCCAAATCTCATGGTTTTGCCGGTTTCGTTCGTCGCGGACAAGAGTTTGATCTTGGTTAAAGCTATCTAAGTCAATTAAAAAAACATATAATCAAAAGCAATGTCATTGCAAAATTATCTTTATAAGATAGAGATCCTTAGGCGTTTCTTTTTTCAAAGTAACAAGCAAGCACGAGTATCAAAAAAACTCGAGTTTTATTCTTAAAGACTAATTCATTGCATTGATATAATGACTTACTGTTTCAATCGGGGATATGGATATTTATGTGGATTGTATGGATTGCACTTTCGCGACCTTACACGTTTATTGTAATGGCTCTAATGCTTCTCATTATTGGCCCTTTGGCAATAATGCGAACTCCTACAGATATTTTCCCTGACATCAATATCCCCGTTGTGAGTGTGGTATGGAATTACACCGGCTTGCCTCCCGATGAGATGGGTAACCGCATAACGAGTGTGTTTGAACGTGCTGTAACTACCACAGTCAATGATATCGAGCATATCGAATCGGAATCACTGATTGGCGTCAGCGTCGTCAAATTATTCTTTCAACACGGTGTGAATGTTGATATCGCTCTAAGCCAGGTCACGGCAATCGCACAAACCATACTCCGCAATTTACCCCCCGGAACTTTACCGCCATTGATCTTAAGTTATAAAGCATCAACAGTCCCGGTCTTACAACTTGTGCTTTCCAGTGCGACCATCCCAGAACAAAAATTAAATGATTTGGGCAATAATTTTCTTCGTACGCAACTGGCAACTGTACAAGGAGCGGCAGTTCCATACCCCTATGGAGGTAAAATTCGGCAAATACAAGTCGATTTGGATTTACAGGCTATGCAAACCTATGGTGTCTCTGCACAAGACATTAATAACGCAATTCTTGCACAAAACCTAATTATCCCCTCAGGAACACAGAAAATTGGCGAATATGAGTATATTGTCAAATTAAATGGCAGTCCGCTTTCCGCTGTTGAATTAAATGATGTACCTGTTAAATCAACGCCTGGTCGAGTTTTATATATTCGTGATGTGGCTCACGTACGTGATGGATTCGCGCCGCAAACCAATATCGTACGGGTCGATGGAAAGCGAGCGGTCATGATGTCCATACAAAAAACTGGAAATGCATCCACTTTAGATATCGTACATCGGGTAAAGGATTTATTGCCAGTAGTGAAGGACATGCTTCCGGAAGGACTTAATTTATCAAATTTTGCGGATCAATCCATTTTTGTCACTGCAGCCATTCGCGGGGTTATTGTTGAAGGCGTCATCGCTGCAGCTTTAACGGGTCTCATGATTTTACTTTTTTTAGGAAGTCTGCGTAGCACCTTGATTATTACCTTGTCTATTCCACTATCCATCATTGCATCGATTACTATCCTTTCCGCTTTAGGCGAGACGATTAATATTATGACCTTGGGAGGGTTAGCACTTGCGGTGGGTATTTTAGTTGACGATGCGACCGTGGCAATCGAGAACATTAACTGGAATTTAGAGCAAGGGAAAGAAGTAGAACAGGCTATACTTGATGGTGCGAAACAAATCGCAATACCAGCGCTGGTATCAACCTTATGTATTTGTATTGTTTTTGTACCGATGTTTTTTTTAGGGGGTGTCGCTCAATACTTATTCGTACCTTTAGCAGAGGCGGTAATTTTTGCTATGCTGATGTCTTATGTGTTATCACGGACACTGGTAGCTACGCTCGCAAAATATTGGCTACACAAACATGAACTGATGGGCGAGGAGAAAAGTAAAAGCCGCATGGCTCGTCTCCATGCACAATTCGAAAACAAATTTACACGCCTCCGCTCCCGTTATTCTGAGTCATTATCATGGGCATTAGACAATGCCAAAATTTTTATTCCTTGTTTTTTAGCTTTTGTTGGGGGCTCTATATTATTACTCTGGCCATGGCTTGGTTCAAATTTTTTCCCTAATGTGGATGCGGGACAAATTAAATTACATATTAGTGCGCCAACAGGGACGCGCGTAGAGGAAACGGCACGACTTGTCGATAATATTGATACGGTGATTCGGCAGGTGATACCTCCTAAGGATTTGGAAAGTATTGTTGATAATATTGGTTTGCCGGTGAGTGGTATTAATTTATCGTACAGTAATTCAGCAACAAATGGTCCGGAAGATGCCGATATCTTAATTTCTCTAAAAGATGGACATCGCCCAAGCCCAGGTTATGTTCACCAGTTGAGATCGGTTTTAAGAGAGCGTTTTCCCCAAGTGACTTTTGCATTTTTACCGGCCGATATTGTAAATCAAATCATCAATTTTGGCTTGCCATCGCCAATTGATATTCAAGTTATTGGCTTAAAAAAAGAGGAAAATGCACATTATGCGAATCAATTGATGAGTCAGTTGAAACGAGTTCCTGGCTTAACTGATGTACGAATAAGACAGGCCAATAACTATCCTGAATTTTTTGTAGACGTCGACCGCAGTTTGGCCAATGAACTTGGATTTACTCAATTAAACGTTGCCTCTGATTTATTAATTACGTTATCTGGTAGTTTTCAGACAACCCCTACATTTTGGTTGGATCCCAAAAGCGGTGTTTCCTATCCTATTGTGACGCAAGCACCACAATATGTGATGACTTCGTTAAATGATTTGCTCAATATTCCAATCGGAAGTTTGACCACGCCGAGCCAAGCACAAATTTTAGGTTCTTTTGCCACTTTGAAACGTACTTGGACCTCTGTGGTTGAGTCTCATTATAATGTACAACCAGTGATTGATATTTTTGCTTCGATACAAGACAGGGATTTAGGCTCGGTGACAAAAGATATCAAGAAAATTATTCACGATACCAAAAAAGATTTGCCTAAAGGATCATCTGTGGCGATACGTGGACAAATTGATACCAAAGAAAATGCATTCAATGGCTTATATTGGGGATTAGCATTTTCAATCTTGTTAGTTTATTTATTAATTGTTATTAACTTTCAATCTTGGACTGATCCTTTTATTATTATTACAGCATTGCCTGCCACGATTGCTGGAATTGCTTGGATGCTGTTTCTTACTCATACGGCATTGAGTGTACCTGCTTTAACGGGAGCAATAATGTGCATGGGGGTTGCAACAGCAAATAGTATTCTGATTATTAGTTTTGCTCGTGATCATCTAGCGGTTGAAAATGATCCAATGAAAGCAGCCCTTGAAGCAGGAAAAACGCGTTTACGACCGGTAATGATGACTGCCTTAGCGATGATAATTGGTATGTTTCCTATGGCGCTGGGGCTTGGGGATGGCGGTGAACAGAATGCTCCTCTAGGACGGGCTGTCATCGGAGGGTTATCTTTTGCGACAGTAGCAACACTCTTTTTTGTCCCTGCGGTTTTTTATGTCATTCATGAACGCAAATTGAAGAAAAAGCAAAGGAAGGATCATGCTTAAAACGATCAAGTCGCAGATACAGAACCACCAACATAAGCGACTTCTTATGGCGCTTACTGTTTTTTTATTCTTTCTCTTAGTGCTTATTGTTTTACGTGTTTATGCCGCGATAAGCTTGCGCAAGGAGACACTTGCAGATGCAGTTCCTATCGTTCGCGTGATGAAAGCAAAACAAGAAAAAGGACTTGATAAAATTATATTGCCCGGTAATGTTCAGGCTTGGCATGAATCACCTATTTTTGCCCGGACTAATGGATATGTAAAAAAATGGTATGTCGATATTGGCAGTCGTGTGAAAAAAGGGGATTTACTTGCTGTCATTGAAACCCCAGAGCTTGATGCACAGGAACGTCAGGCAAGGGCAGATTTAAATACAGCAATTGCTAATAATCAACTGGCACAAATTACAGCAAAACGTTGGCTTAATTTATTAAAAACGGAATCTGTTTCCCAACAGGAAACGGATGAAAAGGTGAGCACCGCTGCAGCTCTTGAGGCCGCGATGCTCTCAGCGAAGGCGAATTTGCAACGGTTACAAGAGCTGGTAGGATTTGAACAGGTTACCGCACCTTTTGACGGAGTCATCACGGATCGTGCGACAGACATCGGTGACTTAATTGATGCGGGAAGTAGCTCAACGGCACAACCATTATTCCGCATTGCGCAAACAAGTCCTTTGCGAATTTACGTCAAAATTCCTCAGTATTATTCGGCGCGTATCAAACCCAATATGACAGTAAAACTGCATTTTGCAGAGCATCCTAAACAGGTTTTTCCTGCAAAATTATATCAAACAGCACAGGCCATTGACCCTAAGACGCGAACGTTACTCGCTCAATTTATTTCCCCAAATAAAAAGGGGGAATTATTACCTGGTGGTTACACCGAAGTATGGTTTACCTTAGCCGTTCCTCCTAAGACAGTTATTTTGCCCGTTAATACCTTGCTCTTTCGTGCACAGGGATTACAAGTAGCTGCTTTAGGTAAAGACAATAAAATTGTTTTGAAATCAGTAACCATCCGACGTGATTTTGGAGCCAAAGTTGAAATTGCTACTGGGGTATCGCCAGGTGACCGCATTGTGATTAATCCTCCTGATTCTATTATCAACGGCGAAGTCGTACGGGTTGTTTCATGAAAAAGTTGATCACTGCCGGTGTTCTTGTTTTTGCGTTGGTGGGTTGTTCCTTAGCTCCCCCCTATCATCGCCCACCGATGCCAATCCCTGAACAGTTTAAGGAACCTGGAAAATGGGTGAAAATTAAATCAGCACCGCAAATTGTTGCTCCTGATGGGTGGTGGTTGGCCTTTCACGATCCGGTGTTAAATGATTTGGAACAAAAGCTGAGTGTGGCAAACCAAGATTTGAAATTAGCCTATGCCCATTTTCAGGAAGCGATTTCATTAGTTCAAGTTGCCCGTTCATATTATTTTCCTACGGTTCAAGGATTATTCAATGCAGATAGACAACAAAATTCAAGAACCGTTGCTAATCCTCCATCGACTCCAGTATATAATCAATTTTTATTAGGTGGTTTTCTTAGTTATGAGCTGGATGCATGGGGTAGTGTCCGCAACACAGTCATTGCCAATGAAAGTAACGCCAAGGCAAGTGCTGCGGATATGGCTTCGATTCGATTAAGTTTACAAGCTGCTCTTGCCTCCAATTATTTGGCTTTAAGGGGAAGTGATGAGGCGCAACAAATTTTAGATACCACCGTTGTTGCCTATCAAAAAGCCCTTTACTTAACCAAAAAACGTTATCAAGGTGGGGCGGCACCTATATCTGATGTAGACGAAGCTGAAACTCAGCTTGAGAATGCCAAAACAATGGCTGCCGACATGCACTTACAGCGAGCTCAGCTGGAACATGCGATTGCGGTATTAGTTGGCGAAATACCGAGTAATTTTTCCTTGGCTCCGGCGAAATCACCTAGGGTTTTCTTAGCGATAGCCCCTAATTTACCTTCAACTATTTTAGAGAGAAGACCTGATATCGTAGCTGCTGAATCTCGAGTTATTGCTGCAAATGCAAATATTGGCGTAGCGCGCGCTGCTTTTTTTCCTGTGATTGATTTAACTGGCAGTGGAGGTTATCAAAGCAGGAGCTTATCTAATCTCATTTCGAAACCCAGTCTTTTCTGGTCACTCGGCCCTTTGAGTTTATTATCCTTGACTCAACCTGTAGCTGAAGTGACTCTTTTTGATGGGGGACGATTGCGAGGTCTACTCAATCAAGCTAAAGCACAATATTTCGCAACAGTAGCTACTTACCGACAAAGCGTATTAACTGCATTTCAGGAAGTGGAGGATAATCTGGTTGCAATCAATCAGCTCGATAAGGAGTATCAAAGTCAAAAAGCAGCGGCTCGTGCAGCCAAGCGAGCTTGGGATCAGGAATTGTATCGATATAAAGGCGGTCTTGTTACTTTTCTGCAGGTGGTGGTAGTTGAAAATGCTGCATTGCAATCAAAACTTTCATTAGTAAACATTCATACGCGCCGACAAATTGCCAGTATTCAGTTAATTAAAGCTTTAGGTGGGGGTTGGTCTTTAGATAGGCAAAGTAAAGCCCGTCAATCGATAAAGGCAAGAAATAATCCAAATCGTGGCAATTAATCCTTGATGCGAATCACAAGCTGGTGGTCTGACAAGGGGAGGCTGGGCTTAACAGCCCAGCTTGCATTTGCAATAACGTAGCCGTATTAATCGAGATTAATGGTATAAGAGTAGCTACCCATTCCATCATACACTGTATCAATATAACGAATTCCGTTACAGGAAGCGCTAACTGTTGGGTGATTCATTAATGGACCATCTTTAATATCAAGCACACACCAATTATCTGAGTCATAAGCAACGGTAACATGGGCATAGCCACTGCGGCATTGGTATGAATCTAAAATTTCAAAGCTACGTGGGCCAATGATGTTGAGAAACACATCCGCATCGTTAAATCCGCTTACTATGTGGATGCCTGGGTGAGAAGTATCGCTTAAACGAAAATAATCTTTATAACCGCACCAAGATTTATCTGCATGAGCATTCATCATCATCAAGCTGGTTGTCGCTAATATCATCCATTTTTTCATTTCAGAACACCTTTTATTGTTATTATTGTTAAAACCGATAGGATTATAGGGAAGTATTGAGCATAAAACAATCACTCTGCTGCAATGCTTCCAGAGGTGCGGGCATAGGTTGGTTCAGCAAGCCATATCATTGCAAGTAAAATCATAAAAATCCAAGCGGAGAGTCTGAAAATATCGTTAGTGGCGAGCATGTATGCTTGATTAATTATTTGGGTGTATAGGAGACCAAAACTTTTTAGACCCGAGATTCCTAATGAATGCAAGTGATCGATTGCTTGTTGGACCAAAGGATTGTATGCCGTAATTTGTTCTACAAGATGGCTTTGGTGTAAGGCTTCTCTGTGATTCCATATAGTAACGCTGATTGAAGTTCCGAAGCTTCCTCCCAAAATTCGAAAAAAGTTGCCAAGGCCTAAAGCACTGGCTAACCGTTCAGGGGGTAAATCGGCCAATATTAAGGCAATTAATGGGGTAAAGAAAAAAGCAAGAGCAATTCCCTGAATAAATCGAGGGGTAATCAGTTGAATAAATCCCACTTCAGTATAAAAGGTAGATTGCCATAAGCAGGTAAGAACGAAGACAATAAACCCTAAACTGATAATAATGCGTAAATCAAATTTCCCCATATAGTTTCCCACAATGGGGGTTAAAAAAAAGGGCAAAACGCCTACGGGTGCAACTGCAAGCCCCGCCCAAGTTGGGGTATATCCCATTTGGGTCTGCAACCATAAAGGAAAAATAACAACAGTAGCGAAATAGACCATAAAACCCAAAGTCAGGCCAATCGTTCCAATGGTAAAATTACGGTGAGCAAATAAATATAAATCAATAATGGGGTGCTCTTGGGTCAAAAGCCAAATAATTAAAAAACTTAAAGTAACCGTTGAGATAATCGCCAAAGTTAGAATAAATTCTGATTTAAACCAATCGAGATCATTGCCTTTATCTAATAAAACCTGCAAACACCCGATGCCTATGCATAATAAAACCAAGCCTATGTAATCAATAGGTAATTTAGTGATGGGGGTTTCTCTTCCACTAAGAGTGATCATGGTGAAGATTACAGAAAAAATTCCAACAGGAACGTTAATATAAAAAATCCAGGGCCAGGTATAGTTGTCAGTAATAACTCCACCCATGATAGGGCCAAATATTGGACCTACAACAGCGGTCATTGCCCATATTCCAGTTGCCAATCCTCGTTTTTCGGGAGGGTAATTGGCAAGAAGAATACTCTGTGATAGAGGAATCATCGGGCCTGAAACAGCACCCTGAATAACGCGGAAAAAAACCAGCATTTCTAGATTTATGGATAGGCCGCAGAGCACTGAAGCAATGGTAAATAAAGCTGTAGAAAAAAGAAATAAACGCACTTCGCCAAAACGTTTAGCAAGCCATCCGGTAAGAGGCAGCATAATGGCTTGACTGACTGCAAAAGAGGTAATAACCCAAGTTCCATTATCGGGGCTAACACCTAAATCTCCTGCAATAGTAGGAATTGCCACATTAGCAATAGAAACATCAAGGACATTCATAAAAATGGCTAGTGATAAAGAAATGGTCATTAGAGCCAATCTACTGCCAGTTAGTGGCGGGCGCTCAGTCATTATACTTTTTTCCTTGGCAAGGACATATTCGGTGAGTTTTCATGTAAAATTTCATTAATAATCGACTCTACCTCCGCGAGCTGTTTTTTATAAACATTGGTTTGAAATGTAACTTTAGGCTCTGTTATTTGAGCCAAGCGAGTTCCTTTTAAATTATGAATATCAATGGTCACCCGCATGGATAGGCCGAGTTGCAAGGGCGTTTTTTTCAATTCTTCGGGGTCCAAACTAATGCGCACAGGCAGTCGTTGTACGATTTTAATCCAGTTTCCTGTAGCATTTTGTGGCGGAAGTAGGGCAAAGGCTGAGCCTGTTCCTGCATTTAAGCCAACCACATGTCCATGATAGGTCATTCCGGGATAAGCATCAGCGTAAAGCGTAACGGGTTGGCCTACACGGATGTCATTTAATTCAGTTTCTTTGTAATTGGCATCGACCCAAGTATCATTTAAGGGAATAATCGCTAACATGGCGGAGTTCATAGACACTTGTTGCCCAGGATGAACATTACGTTTCGCTACATAACCCGTAGCAGGCGCAACAATAGTGGCTCTGCGAAAATTCAGGTACGCCGTTTTTAAATTTGTTTTGGCCGTTTCAACTAATGGGTGAGTGTAAAGATGAGAATTTTCAACTAACGCAAGTGCGGCATCAAGTTGATGTAAAGAAAGATCATAATTCGCCTGAGCTGCTTCTAAGGCCGTTTTATAATGTTGCATCTCTTCACGAGATACCGCTCGATTTCCAACGAGACCTTCCCGGCGTTTCAAATCCAGTTGTGCTTGAATCAGATTTGCTTTACCTACAATGACATTTTGTTGTGCTTGTGCGGCATTTTCAAAATATTGGCGTACTTGACGTACAGTTTGTGCTAAATCTGCTTTGGCTCGTTGTAGCGCGACCGCATAATCCGTGGGATCCAGTTGAATTATGGTCTGGCCTTCAGTCACCAGTTGCGTGTCATCCGTTTTAATTTTAACGACGGTGCCGGGGACTTGAGGCATAAGTTGAACCATATTCCCGTTCACATAGGCATTATCGGTGGACAGTTTAAATCGTCCCGAAATAAGCCAATAGAGAAACCATATCAATGCAATAAGTAGAAAAAGACCGCCAAGAATGAGCATCGCAGTCTTGCGTTTACGTAAAGTCTCAGCTGTTGGACCACCCTGATCTTTGGATTGGGCTTCAGATTCTTTTTTTTCTGCCATAATTTATAGCTCTCCACCTAAGGCTGCTAATAAGCCTACAAAAGCTTGCTTTTGACGCGTTTGCAAATTATATAAAATAGCTTTTTCTTGGATTAATAACTGTTTTAATTCAATAAGTTGGGTGTAATCAATAATTCCTTGAGTATAACGAGCTCGGAGTAATTTGTAATTCGATTCAGTATAATTCAATGCCTGGTTTTGCGCAGTAATTTGAGCATCCAGTGTTTTCAGGGCAGCTAATTGGTCACTTACTTGCTGTAATGAATTTAAAATGGTTTGATTGTATTGGTTCACTGCGAGCTCGTATTGCGCATAATTCGCCCCAAGATTTGCCTTGCGTGCACCCGCATCAAAAATAGGTAACTCAAAGGCAGCACTTACATTATCATTTTGCAGCCATATATTGAATGCTTTCGTAAAATAGATACTTTGCAGGCTTAACAGACCTTTCAAATTAATATTCGGGAAGAATGCTGTTTTAGCTACATTGACTTGATGTGCGGCAGCTTCAGTTAAGGCCCGAGCTGAGGCGATATCCGGTCTTTGGGCAAGTATGTTGGCAGGAATTACTGCAGGCAACAGGAGTTGTTTCTTATTATAAACAAAAGCTGCTGTCTCAATTTGTGTATTCAAAGGGTTTTTTCCCATTAATACGGCTAATTGATGGCGTGACTGCAATTCAGCGCGTTTGTAATCTTCTATTGATAGTGTCGCTGCTTGAGCATTGGCTAATGCGGTTTTTACTGGGATATTGGATTCAATGCCTTGCTGTTCGCGACCTACGATGATATCAGCAAGCTGTTTTAACAAGTGCGCATTTTCTTTAGCTAACCGTTGTTGCATGATATTATTTTGGATGTCGAAATAAGTGCTAGCAACGGCACTACTCAAAATGAGCCGTGTTTCAGCGAGATCCATCTGTGCAGCAAATGCTTCACTGACTTTACTTGCTAGGTTTTCTCTATTTTTACCCCAAAAATCCAGCTCATAATTAAATTTTAAGCCAATGTCTGCAATGTTCGCTTGATCGACTTTGATAGAATTGATTGGTGGGGGAACTTTGCCATGTATTGGAAAGTATGCCTTTTCCAAATAACCGCTTGAGTCTATAAATGGCCAAAGTGATGAATAGGCAATTTTTGCAAGTTGTTGCGCCTGTTGAACTCGAGCTTTTGCGCTGCGCATATCCGGTGAATCAGCGAGTGCCACGGATACGAGTTGTTTTAATTGTGGATCGATAAGCGGTTTAAGATAATGGGTTGATTTTATTTTTTTAGGAAGTTTATAACGATGCTTTACTGCTAAGTCAGCTGCATGAAGAGGTTCTGTATTCGTATGGACTTCACCAAAGAGGGAACAGCCCGTTAATGCGAGTGTGATTAATGCACAAATTACAAAAAACGAGCGCAAAATTTAGATCCCTTTTGGTTTGATGGAATTGAGTACTGTATCAATATTTTTTGAGAAAATACATTGATGAATTTATTTAAAAATTTTGGTATTAATTTTTAATTTTATAAAAATATGGTCTAGAATAATTTACATAAAGAATAATTTTAAAATAAGAAAAGGGGAATAACATGCTGAAAAAAATAATCATAGTTAGCATTTGTCTCTCCACACTTGGAATGTTGAGTTCCTGTGGAACTGTTCATGGTTTCGGACAAGACGTATCGCATGTGGGTAAAGACATTCAAAGAGCCTCACGATAATCATTTTTTCTCACTCCCTATAGCTAATCCTATAGGGAGTTTGTTTTGTGCTTGTGGCGCCAAATCTTCGTCGGTACTAGGAGCTCTATGATCACGCCTAGGTGCGAGTATTACTCTGACGGAAATGGATTGCTCGCCACGCGTTAAAAAATGGTTTATGCCTCCACAAATTATTTCGTTAAATTCTTTTGCTTCTTCGCCCACAAATTGAAGCGCACTGATTCTTCCCAAGCCGTATTTGGGGCATGGTGAAAAAATTTTAGCTTAGTTCAACTGTCATCTTGAAGTGTCCGTGTTTTTTCTTAAAAATTACATTGTGATGCAAAAAGAAGATTCTGGAACTTTAGGTTTGGGCGTTTTATTTTCGGTGTTAAATAACCCCAAACGCACAGAAGTAGATTTCATCGCGAATGGATTGGTAATCCCATCCCAAGGAGTATATTGCTCCATACTTTGAAAAAAACATAATTTAGGTGAAGATAAAAGAATTTTTTGATCGTATTTTTTACAAATTTGAAACAGCTCTCCTATTTTATTTTGGATTTCCTTAAAAACTTGCTCATCCTCAATTTCTTTATATCCATAAGCTAAAGTAATATGAAATACTCCAGGAACTTTGTTTTCCAGACCTAATTCTTTGGCGATCTGTTGAATCACTTTTTTTTGTTCTTCAGGTATGGATAAAATGAGCTGTAACCCAGAAAAATAGTCTATAGATTCAACTGAAATTGAGGGGGTAAAATTCAATTCAGACAGTTTTTTATTGATTTTTTGAAAAAATGGCAATTTTTTTGATATAAATGAAACCCAATCTTCCTCTGTTTCTTCTTTTGTATACAAATTACAGGTTGTCACATGATAACTTTGAGCTGGCAGAGGAGAAAAATAGTCGCAAAGCACGGGGGTGTTTTTAAGAAAATGATAAATCTCGTGCCATAGATTATGATTTGTTTGTCCTACATCAGCAATAATGGTAACCCCGGGAAATTCCAGATAGTTTCCTTGATCATCGATTTTATTCAGGATAGGCATAAATAATAGGTATCAGCATGTGGATCGGTTAATATTTTAGCTATCTTGCTAAGAGAAAACAACTTAACTTTTTCCAACCTGCATTTGTTTTTCAGTAACGACTTGATCCTCCATTAAATCATAAAATCTCTGAAGAGATATTAACTCAGGTTTGTGAGCGGAGTTATAATTTTTGAGTTCTTTTAGTGTCGCTTCAATAGTTGCTTTTGCCTGTTGCCAATCGCCTTTGCTGAGTTCTGTTATTGCATTGTTGAGATTTTTATTGAGTACTACTTGTCTTTGTGCACCTTGTCTAAAGAATGAAAAATATTCTGATTGAACTCGAGCATCATTTATAGTGATTATCTGCTGTAGTTTTTCCACTAACCTAAAACAATCGGCTGCATGATGTACGTCTTTTTTGGCAACGGCCAAAAGATTCTCTTTTAAATCATGGCTCAGTGTGGAACTGTTGATTAAGTCAGGTATCGATTCTTTATCAAAAGCTTTTTTCAGAACTTTTAATTCGTCTAGGACAGCAGTTTTGTTCAGCATTTGTTCGTTGTACGCTATTGCTTTATCCAATGCTTTATCGAAGGCATCCTGATTCGTGTTTAAAAATAATTCTTCTAAATCTAAAGTGTCAAAACCATCGATGTGAGCGAATTCTTGTTGCGTCTTAGGCAGACCGATTGGGGCAACAAACTCATGTAAGCTATGTCCTCCAGAATTAAACAATAAGGCAGAAACATAGAGTTTTAAAAAAGATCCCAATTTTTCTTTAGATGCTAAAAGAGTCTCGTCAGTCGCTTTTTGGATGTGCTTTATTACTTCTGGTGATACTTGGCCTTCCTTGATAAGCTCAGCAGCTTGCTCTAGAACCTCATTGGTTACTTTACCGGAATCCATAATACTGATAACCAGATCTATTTGATTTTTTTTCGTCGCTTCATCGAGCGGCTTGCTTTGCTCTCCATCATCATTAGGTTTTGCCAGGACATCCATAGAGTCTGCTAATTTCTTAAGCTCTTTTATTTTCGCTAAACCACGCAATTGGCAGAGCATGGTTCCTGATATAGAGTTTGAGAATGGATGAACTAAGCGAGAAAAATTATCTTGTACCCATTGAGCATTGGTATCATAAGTTGATTGATCGGAAGGTTTCAAAAACTCTTGGGTTTTGGCCATACGTGCTGGATCATCTACCGGTACTGGATCGCGATTTTGTAGGATACCAAGCGCACTTGTCGTTGTGGTATTGTGTACTACGCCTCGCGCGGTCTTTTGGGTAGAAGACTGCTTTTGTTTGGCTACTTTTCCTCTCTCCAGATAGATATCTTCACCATAAATGTCCAAAGGCAATAAATGGGGACCCTGTGAGGCAATAATCATCGCGACGTAAGCAGATGAGACTATTTCAATGATTTTTTGTCTTTGCTCATCAGAAAATTGACCGAATATTTCCTTGTTTCGTAGTTTTGTTAGATAATCAGCATATTCATGCTCTGTATCATCAGATGGAGTGTATCCTCCTTGCAAAACTTCTTCATATAGATCTGCGTAAGAACTATATGCGGTTCCCTTAATCGCGTCTAAATGTTGACTCATTTCATTCAATGTAAATTGTCCCAGTTGGCTACTTAAAGTTTCATAAGCCAAATGGGTCTCAAAATATCGACGGGAGCTGTCATTATTAATGTCCTCAGGGGATTTGGAGATCTGGAAGCCTGCCAATGCAGAGTCTTTGAGATACTGGTCAATTGCAGATCGAGAGTCTTCGTTTTTAGCACCCGCTAAATATAAGTGCTTTAATTCGTTAAATTTATCTTCATCATCGTGATATTTTGCAAGGAGAATTAATAATGCCTGCCCTACTGATATCTTCATAAACAGCCATTTATAAAAAAACACTCTTGTCTTTAATTAAAGCACATTTTTCAATTATTTTTCATTATTGGCTGAATATATTGATTTAAAAACTCATAATTCTGCTTGGGAGATTTCGGGTGATGCTTGGATTCTTCGGTTTTTTGCCCCCATTTCTCTCTTGCTAAATGGTTGCCAGTGCCATACAGGAATATCAAAATCATGTGCCTGAAATAACTCATTTAAATGAGAAATCAAGGCCTGCTTTTCTGGTAAATCAGGAGTGATTTGAATGGTGAAGTGATTTAAAGCCTGTTGCTGGATGGTGTAGTCATCAAATTGAAAAGGAAACGATGCCATTTTTTGACGAATCAAATCAGCAAAAATGGGAAATAATTGGTTATTTTGGGTTGCATAACAAATATCACCGACGCGACCTTCGATTCCTGCCAGCCGTGTAAAAATGCCATTTGATGGTTCTTCAATTAACACGTCATCCAAGCGGTAACGAATTATGGGTTGAGTTGTGCGCAGCAGATCAGTAATGATAGGAACAAATCGGCGTTCATCCAGCCATTCTTTTTCAATAATTAAATATTCTTCGTTCATTAATAAATGGTTATTTTCTTTATCACTGATAGCCAAAAAGCCTTCAGTGCATTGATAGACCTGTGCTACCTGACAATTAAAGGCCTTGCTTATAATTGCTTCATCACGTGGTTCTAATACTTCCGCAACCGCGAATATTTTTTCAGGGATAATTGATAAGCGATGCTTTTGCCTAGCCAAGGCCAGCAATACAGAGGCTGGTGCCGATAAAATGGTAGGTTGGATTTCATTCAAACGATCCAGATGTGTTTCGAAATGTTCAAGCAAATCAAAAAAATGAAATTGAATTTTTTTGCTTTTACTCAGGGTTGTATAAAGTTTGCTATTTGCCCTGAGAAAAAAAGCAATGCGCTCATTTTTCTTAAATCCTTCGGGTAAGGCTTTAGCCAGTAAAATCCCAGCCCAGGCATCGCGTTCTTTCGCATTGGCTAGGAATAAACCGCGATTTCCTGATGTTCCGGAAGAAAGTCCCACTGCGATGCCATTGATTAAAGCGGAGAAATCGCGGGTGTTTTCTGCTTTTAATGCCAGTTTCAAGGCGTGGTCTCTTTTAATGTTTGCGGTATTTATTTCATCAAAATGCTGCATCATTATTTTTTTATCGATAATTGGCCACTCGTTCAGGGGCTTATCCAGATAAGGTTGATAAAAAGAAGACTTGTACAAAGTAGACTTGACTAATTTTTTAAATCTTTTTTCCTGATAGGCAGACAATTGGTCACGCGATTTAAACCGTTTGCGAAGATAATGGGTTTTAAAATAGTAATAAAGCAGCCTCAGTATCATGGTTGATTCTCCAAAAGGCGAGCACGGATGTGTTGACAATGAGAAGGGATAATATCGATTTCATTATTGTTCTTAAAAAGCTGCTGCAATTTTCTAATGGTTTGCTGGTACGCTTCTTTATTATCATGAATTAAATAAGTCAGCTCACTTGGAAAAACGCCGTCCTTAAACGTTTCTTGATGCCAACAACTGTCTGCTACTAAGAACGTTTCTTGGGGCGCTTTAAAATACAGGCCGATTTGACCTTTGGCATGCCCCGGCAGAGGAATAGCAATAAGTTGTCCGTCATCAAACAGATCAAATCCAGTGGTAAAGGGCATTAGGTTCGTTTCGAGTCGTACTTCGTGTTCTAATACGACTAAACGTTGATAAAAATCTTTTGGCAGGAGCCCGGGTAAAAATCCCTGCAATAACGCTTTGATTCCTGTTTTATGGCGTATGTCGTTTACCGCTTCGGCATGACAGAATAAGCGTGCGTTAGGGAAGTCTTTTAAACCACCAATATGATCTGCATGGAAATGGGAAATCACAATCCCCTTGATCTCCGCGGCTTGAATATTTTTTTCCGCTAATTGTTCTTTAAGCGATTTTTTTAATGCCACGGGTGTTAACCGTCTGTAGATGGAATAAGGAAATTTTTGGGTTAGTGTGTAGAATCGATTGCTGTAGCCTGTATCAAAGAGGATGTATCCTTGCTTTGGGTGTTTTATTAAGGCACAAATTGCTGGATATTCGCGTTGCTTCCAACGCCCCTTTTTTAGGGTCATTCGCTCACAATGCCTGCAATAACCGGCTTCGAATAATTGATACTCTATCATGCTCTTTGATACCACGTTGCAAAACGTTCTATGCCTTGATTAATAGTGATCTTGGGTTGATAGCCCAAATCCATTTGTGCTGCTTCGATATTTAAAGTTTGCCCCATAGATAAAACTGCTGCACTGTAGCGAGTCAGCCGAGGCTCTTTTCCAGTCAATGAAAGGTGATATAGTTTTTCCATTGAGGCTGCATATATTTTTGCAAACGAGTAAGGAATAAATTTGGGTCGAAAAGGTTTTTGTAATGCGCTAAAAAGTTCAGAAAGAATCGTGATTAGAGCGCGGGGCTCAGCATTAGTTATATTGTATTTCTTGCCACAAAATCGTCGATCTGCTTGTGCTGCAAGCAGCAAACTGTCTACTACATTTTCGACATAAGTAATGTCGATTAGATTTTGTCCAGTACCAATAATGGGTAGAATGCCATTTTTTTCATTTTGAAGTATGCGGGGTAAAATGGCGCGATCATAGGGGCCGAAAATAGCTCGTGGCCGTAAGGTGATCACATTCAGATCGCGTTCTCTATAGGCTTTATCAATAAGGGATTCAGCGAGTAACTTGGTTTTTACGTAATAATTGGCGGGTTTCAGGGGTAATGAAGAGTCTTCCTTTATATTATGTTGTTCCGTGAAATTGAAGTAGATGCTTGGTGATGAAACATGAACTAATCGGGCATTTGGGGGCGTGGCTGCAATGACATGTTGTGTGCCGAGGACATTGGCGTTATAAAAGTCATTATATCGTCCCCAAGGGCTAGACAGCGCGGCACAGTGAAAAATGGTTTGGGCATTCTGTGCGATTTTTTTTAACTTTTCTTTATCGAGTAAGTCTACAGCAATGAATTGAGCACCGAATTGAGTGATCAATTTGCCAAGTTGTTTGTTGCGCCCCAGGGCGATGACTTCATAGCCGTCAGCTACTAATCGCTGAGTCAAGCTTAGTCCCAAACAACCTGTGGCACCAGTAACAACGCAGACCATATTCAATACTCCATAATTATGCCGCCAGCTGCTAAACCAGCACCGGTACCCATCAAGAGTACTAATTGTCCACGGTGTAATTGTTTGCTGTCAATTAAAGTGCTTAATGCAGTTGGGATGGATGCTGCAATTTGATTTCCATGATTGGAATAAATTGAGACAAATTTTTCAGTTGGAATATTCACCCTTTTTTGTATATGGCGCATCGCCAGCAAGCTTGCTTGATGAGGGATAAACCAATCAATATCACTGAGGGCTAAATTGGCTTTGCATAAAAGATTTTCCACCAGGCTATCGACTAATTTAGCGGCTAATTTAAATACTTTTTTACCATCCATATAAAACAGACCTTGATCTAAGTTCTTCAGTGGATTTTTTGCCGGTAAACGTGTACCACCTGCTTCAATTTGGCAAAAAGTCGCACCAATACTGTGCGTTTCATGATGTGATGATAAAATTCGATGTCTTCCATCGCTTTTTTCAAGGACACATGCTGCTGCTCCATCACCAAAAATGGTGCATGTTTCCATGTCCTGCCAGTTTAGCCCCGCTGAAGCAATGTCACTGGACACAATAAGTACTCGTTTATATCGCCCCCCCTCAATCAGATACGAGGCAATATCCAAGGCATTAATGAAGCTGAGGCACGTACTGTTGATATCAAAACAAGCAATTCCCGTTTGCCCCAGTCCTAATTGTTTTTGAATCAACGCAGAGGTACAAGGAATTGCCTGCTCACTCACCCCACAAGCACTGATGATGGCATCAAGCTCTGTGAGTTGAATATTGGCTTGCTGTACTGCAATCAATGCAGCTTGTGCTCCCATATAAGAAGTTGTTTCATCAGGGGAGGCAAAATGGCGTGAAATCAAGCCAGATTTTTTTTGTACACTTCCGGGGGGTAATTTTAGTTGGCTATCCAGTTCTGACGATAGAACTTTTTTTCGGGGTAAATAACGTCCCATTCCTGTAATTTTTACAGCAGGCATACTCAATTCCTTCATTGCTTCCATTGTGAAATTCGAAATGTTACAAAAATGGAAGATAATAGAGGGGCATTATACTGTGTGGCTATTTGTTAATCAAATATGGGATGTTGAAATTGATGTAACAATTTACACTGTCAACCCTTTTCAATCCATGATAAATTAACCATTATTCGTGGAATGATTCGCAAAGGATTGTGGTTAGTGTTTAACCTGAGACAACATGTAATCGTATTTATTTTGGTTTTGCTGAGTACCGTTTTGCAAACCTCGTGTAAGGTTGGCCCTAATTTTCAGTCACCCACGCCACCCAAAGTCAAAAGACTTACGGAAACACCACTACCCAAAAAAACGGTAGGTACTCGCGGTGCAGGTGGTCAAGCACAAGCTTTTATCACTAATGAGGACATTCCTCTATTGTGGTGGGAATTGTATCGTTCCCCTGAGATTAATCAGCTCATTCGTAAAGGCTTGGCACACAGCCCTAATTTAGCGGCAGCATCAGCTGCTTTGCGTCAAGCTCAGGAAAACTTAAAGGAACAAATTGGCAATTCAATGTTTCCTTCCGTCGATGTGACTAACCTCATGAAAACACAACGCTACTCCGGTGCCCAAATTGGTATCCCAAATGAAACCGCCATATTTACCATTTATTATACTTCATTTAATTTGTCTTATACTTTGGATGTTTTTGGTGGTGCGCGGCGTCAAATTGAAGCATTAGGTGCCCAGGTTGATTATCAGCAATTTCAAGTGATTGCTGCTTATTTGACCCTGACTGCTAATATCGTTACTACTTCAGTGGCTATCGCATCTTATCAAGCACAAATTGATGCAACTCTTGACCTTATTAAGGCGGAGCAGGGGATTCTTGATATTTTAAACAAGCAGTATCGTTTGGGAGGGGTGTCACAAGAAAATATATTGACACAACAAACCTTGCTTGAACAATCAAAAGCAACATTACCCCCATTACAAAAAAGTCTATCACAAGCCAAACATACCTTAGCGACACTCGTGGGCACATTTCCCGATGAACCCTTACCCGTTATTCGTTTAGACCGATTAAAATTGCCTGTTGAGTTACCGGTAAGCTTACCTTCGAATCTTGTTCGTCAACGGCCCGATGTGCGTGCATCGGAAGCATCGCTTCATCAGGCTTGCGCAAATATTGGCGTAGCAACAGCCAATTTATTTCCGCAATTTACTCTAAATGCCAATGAGGGATGGCTTGGTACTACCTTTTCAGGCCTTTACAGTGCAAAAAATAATGTGTGGTCTGTAGCGCCGCAGGTGATGCAACCTTTATTTCATGCAGGGGCATTACTGGCACAGCGACGTGCGGCGATCGCAGCCTATCAGCAAGCTTGGGCACAGTACCGACAAACTGTATTGCAGGCTTTTCAAAATGTAGCCGATGTTTTACGAGGTTTGGAAGTCGATGCGCGCACATTACAAGCGCAAATTAAGGCTGAAGATGCAGCACGCGCTTCCCTAAATCTCACGCTCAAACAATATCGGTTAGGTGGGGTAAGTTACATCAATTTATTAAACGCGCAACAGCAGTACCAACAGGCTCGAATTAATCGTATTCAGGCCCAAGCTACGCGTTACAGTGATACAGCCGCATTATTCCAGGCGTTAGGCGGGGGCTGGTGGCATAAACCTTGGTGTGTCAAAGAGTGTCTATGATGAAAGAGATATTTTTAAAAAAACAAATGATTATTATGTTGGTTGCAGTGGGCATTTTGTTTGGCTTGATTTTTGGCTGGAAGGCAATTGGTAACTATATGATGAGCCAATATTTTCTGCAGATGAAATCACCGGCAGTTACCGTGTCTACGATGAAAGTCGAAGCTTCCTTGTGGCAGCCTACTCTGAAATCAGTGGGCAGTATGCGTGCACGGCTCGGTGTGAATGTGACCACCGAGCTCGCGGGTATGGTGCAAACCATCTTGTTTACCCCAGGTGCCCTAGTCAAAAAGGGGGCGGTTTTGGCGCAATTAAATGCAGATGCCGAACAGGGGCAATTACGGTCCTTACAAGCACAGGTTGAATTAGCAAAAATTACCTATAAGCGTGATAAGGCACAATATGCGGTTCGTGCTGTGAGTAGGCAAACGGTAGATACTGATGAGTGGAATCTCAGGAATTTAGAGGCCCAAGTTGCCCAACAAGCCGCAACGGTTCAAAAAAAGACAATTCGCGCACCTTTTGCAGGTCAATTAGGTATCAACAACATTAATCCAGGACAATATCTTAACGTAGGGGACACGGTAACCACATTACAGGCGCTAGATCCACTTTATGCTGATTTTTATTTACCACAACAAGATTTAGCCCAATTAAAAGTGGGTCAAACTGTGAAGGTTGTTAGTGATACGTTTCCCGAGAAAGTATTTTTGGGAAAAATTACTACGATAGAACCTATTGTCGATAGTGCAACTCGTAATGTACAGGTAGAGGCGACTATCCCCAATCCTGATTATTTGTTGAAGCCAGGTATGTTTACACGTGTTGAAGTGGAAACTGGGGCAAAAGAAAGCCATCTAACCTTACCGCAATCAGCGATTAGTTTTAATCCCTATGGTGATATTGTTTTTTTGGTGAAACAAAGCGATCAAAAAGATAAGAATAATAAACCAATCCTTGTAGTCAAACAGGTTTTTGTTACGGTTGGCGAGACGAGGGGAGATCAAATTGCTGTGCTTAAAGGATTGCATGAGGGTGATATTGTGGTAACCAGTGGCCAGTTAAAACTTAAAAATGGAAGTCATGTTCTTATTAATAACAAGATACAGCCAAGTAATGAGGCATCGCCCAAAGTCGCTGAGCGGTAACAATGCAGTCCCAGTTTAGCTAACCTAATCCGGGGTGCTGAAGACATGAAATAAACTTACAAGTCCTGGTTCCGGCTGGTGTCTTCACCAAGCTACGATGAACTATGAAACGAGCAGTTTAGATAAAGAATAATCTAAGGATTAGAGAATGCGGTTTACCGATATTTTTATTAGAAGACCTGTACTGGCTACGGTGATTAGCTTGATGCTTTTAGCAATGGGCTTACGTTCTATTGGTTCTTTACCGGTAATGCAATATCCATTTACTGAAAATGCTATTGTTACTGTAACTACCACTTATACCGGTGCAGACCCAGATATTATTGCTGGTTTTATTACTACTCCACTGGAGAACTCCATTGCTCAAGCAAATGGAATTGATTACATGACTTCCATCAGCTCTCCGAGTACTAGTACGATTACAGTGAACCTTCTTCTCAATTATGATCCTCTAAAAGCGTTGTCCGACATTACAACTAAAGTGAATGCGGTACTGAATCAACTTCCCAAAAACGCACAAACACCCGTGATCACCGTTTCAGTAGGGCAAACCATTGATTCTATGTATATTGGCTTTTATAGCGATGAATTACCGATTAATAAAATTACCGACTATCTCATTCGGGTAGTACAGCCTAAATTACAGGCAGTTAACGGGGTTCAAAATGCCCAAATTCTGGGGAATCAAACGTTCGCCCTGCGCGCGTGGTTGGATCCCGTTAAACTTGCAGGATATGGAATTTCCGCAGCAGAAGTTGGAACTGCTCTGGCAAATAATAACTTTATTTCTGCAGTGGGCCGTACTGATGGGCAAATGTTCATCCAAAATCTTACAGCAGGTACTAATCTATCGGATGTAAACCAATTCAAGAAAATGGTTATTAAAGCTCAAAATGGGGCGATTATTCGTTTGGAAGACGTGGCTAATGTCAGCCTAGGGGCAGAAAATTATAATTCTGCAGTGAGTTTTGATGGACGAACAGCAGTATATATTGGGATTGTTGTAGCACCTTCAGCGAATCTTTTGACCGTAATCAATGAGATTAAAAAAATATTTCCCAGTATCCAGGAGCAATTCCCCCAAGGTCTACAGGGAAAAATAGTATATGATGCCAGTTTATTTGTTAATTCTTCGATAAATGAAGTAATCTTTTCCTTATTGGAGGCTTTTTTAATTGTAACTGCGGTCATTTTTATTTTTCTTGGCTCAATTCGCTCGGTGGCTATTCCTATAGTTGCTATTCCCTTATCTTTGATCGGAGCATTTTGGATGATGCTCATTTTGGGGTATTCAATTAACTTACTTACTTTGCTGGCCTTAGTTCTGGCTATAGGATTGGTAGTTGATGATGCAATTATTGTTGTTGAAAACGTCCAACGCCATATAGAGGAAGGGCAAACACGGTTTAAAGCCGCTCTACTAGGCGCGCGTGAGTTAGCGAATCCTATTATTGCGATTACGGTAGTTTTAATTGCTGTTTATTTACCCATTGGTTTTATGGGTGGCTTAACCGGTGCCTTATTTACCGAGTTTGCTTTTACACTCGCGGGTGCGGTTACTGTTTCGGCTATAATTGCATTAACTTTATCGCCAATGATGTGTTCCAAATTGCTTAAAATGGGAGATGGAGCGGCTAAAGGGCGTTTTATGACGTATGTCGATGATTCCTTTGCAAAGCTTGAGCATTTTTATCAACGAATTTTATCTGCTACATTAAATCACTTGTCAGTAGTTATTGTTTTTGCAATCATCATTCTCTTCAGTAATTATTTTCTTTTTATTACTTCAGAGACTGAGCTGGCCCCCCAAGAAGATATGGGTATTGTGATTGCTCAGGTGACTGCATCAGCAAACGCATCTCTTGCTCAAACACAACTTTCTGCCAATGCAGTGAATGACATTTTTAGAAAATTTCCAGAAACGGACCATATTTTCCAAGTTGATGGTTACCAAGGATTGAATACATCCATCATTGGTATGGTTTTAAAGCCTTGGGATGAACGCACACGAACCTCCAATGATTTAGAGCCCCTGGTGCAAAATGAGCTCAATAAAATTGCTGGAGCCAAGGTAGCAGCGTTTCAATTGCCTTCATTACCTGGAGGTGGAAGTGGATTGCCCATTCAATTTGTTATTACAACTACAGAAACGTTTGAAAAATTAAACATTGTGTTACAGCGTGTTTTAGAGAAAGCGGATGAGGCCGGTATTTTTGCTTATATTAATCCTGATCTCAAAATCGACCAAATACAGACAAAAATCAATTTAGATCGGGATAAAATATCTCAGTTTGGTTTGACCATGCAAGATCTTGGCGATGTATTTGGATCCGCCTTAAGTGAAGGTTACATCAATTATTTTGATTTAGCAGGCCGCTCCTATCAGGTTATTCCGCAAGTAATGCGGGCTACACGTTTAAACCCGGATCAAATATTGAATTATTACATAAAAACTTCTTCGGGAGCCTCAATACCTCTTGCCACGGTTGCTAATTTGCAAAGACAAGTTGTTCCTGAATCATTAAACCATTTTCAACAGCTTAATTCTGCCACAATTTCTGCGGTTGCCTTTCCGGGTGTCTCTATGGGCAAAGCGTTGGGTACCCTTGCCAATATTGCCAACCAAGTTCTCCCTCAAGGTTATTACATCGATTATGCGGCTCAATCACGTCAATACATTCAGGAAGGCTCCAGTCTGATTGTTACTTTTTTCTTTGCTCTAATCATTATCTTTTTATCGTTGTCAGCCTTATTTGAAAGTTTTCGTGATCCTCTTATTGTTTTGATTAGTGTGCCTATGTCGATTTGTGGAGCCATGATTTTTATCAGTTTAGGGATCGGTGATGCTACACTGAATATTTACAGTGAGGTGGGACTGGTTACCCTGATTGGGCTTATCAGCAAGCATGGTATTTTAATTGTACAATTTGCCAATGACTTGCAGGCAAGTGGGCAAAAAAAATTAGATGCCATAAGAGCTGCAGCGGCAATTCGATTGCGCCCTATTTTGATGACTACCGCGGCAATGGTTTTAGGTGTTATCCCATTGATTTTTGCTACAGGGGCCGGTGCTGAGAGCCGTTACAATATTGGTCTAGTCATCGCCACGGGAATTTCGATAGGAACCTTGTTTACGCTTTTTGTGGTGCCTTCAATGTATGTGTTATTAGCGGCAGATCATACAGAAATAGCTGCAGCAGAGCATTTAGAAGATGAAGAATCGTTGGGTTAAATCAAATCAAGCAGAGGGAGTGGCGACAGGCATTGCTGGCGCTTCATATCTTTTTGCATCGGCATCTTGAGCCGTTTTTGCAGCAAATAGGCCAAGTCGTTGAGTTAACGCATTGGTTTCAGGTGGATTGTGCAGAGCATCATGGATATTATCCAGGAGTTTTTGTCGAGTTGGTGTATATAAATTCAACGCTTCAAGCAGGGATAAAAAACACATTTTTAAGTAAGTCCAACTAAACGTATCCACTTGCTTATGCTCGAGCATTATTCTTGAAAAATTGGGATTTTCAACCTGTTCTCTTATTTTTTGTATGCGTTCTGGTACCTTTAACGTTTTATTCCGGGCAATTTCATCTAAAAGGCGAATGCACTTTGATTTTTTAAATAAAGTTTCTTTGTTTTCAAATATTGAAGTTCTATTGCGGGTTGCCGCTTTTAAATCTTTGAAATAAGTTTTAAATTGAGCCAAAGCCACTTGTACCGTATCAAGATGATAATATTCAGCGTAGAATTTTTTCTCGAATTTACTGATTTCTATTTCCAACAGCTTTTCGATACTTCGGTCAATATTCTTAGAAACTTTTGCTTTTGCGATTATTTCATCTTTGAGTGTCATTAAATAGGCTTTAAGTTCAGCAATGTATTCTTCATCAGTAAATTGTAAGTCTATGGGATTACACTTTGCTTCCAGATTTTTGTCGAATGATTCAGTAGTATACTCTTCAATGAAAGCCAGTTTTTCTTGCTCTTCGATTGGCTCTAAACTCTTGAGATAAACTAAATGCTCTTCTGATGTAGCTAGCCGCATTTGATGCGTTGCTTTTAAACCCAGGTAATAGTGATGGCTAGCAACGATTAACGCTTCGATTTCAGTAAAATGAGGATCATACGCTTTAAGTCCAGAATTACATAGCCCATCTAGCGTATGATGTTCAGGGTATGGGCTAGGAGCGATTTCGACCTTTTTATTCCGTTTCAGTTGCGCTAGTTTGGGTAGTGCTTTTTTATAAGCAGCACATAACTCAATTTTTGCTTGAGTTGACTCAAGTTGGGGCTTGTGAGGGGCAATATCAAAAAGCTCAAGTGGGGTAGTAACTTGAAGATACCAGTAGTATAGATTTTCAATATCTTTGTAGTCTTTATCTATTTTCTTGAGATATTTTTGGTTTCTCTTGATCTGTTTTGTAGCCAGACTAATTCTTTTCTCTAGGGGCTCTTTATCATATATTAATCCGATACGCGTTTTGGAATCCAAACTACTCAGTGGCAGTGGATGCAGTAAGCCTTTAAAAAATTCATTAGTGATTTGCCTTAAGGGACCGGATAAAATTCCTGGGGAGAGTCCTAATCGGTTTTCCCAGTGATCTGCCTCTAGAAGCATGGGCGTAAATATGCTTGAGCGGATCTTCTCCATGTTATCCATTATGGCGTCATGAGAAGTGCTGGTAAATTCATTAAGCTTTGCTGTGAGTTCCTGGTAAAGAAAAATCATATTGGCTGATTGTAGGAACAATTTAACATAGGAATTAGAATCATTAATCAAACTTTCTATAATTAAAGTTGATTTTTTCGCACGAAAATGTAACTCAGCAAGTTCTTCAGTAGTCAGATAATTGGTATTATTTAAGGCGCGAATGTGTTTAGGGCTGATATAAAAGGCATTGAGAATATACCAAAGTGCGTTGTATTGGACTTTATCAGGTCCGTAAGAGACTTGTTCCGGTGCTACTTGGTATGCATCCGAATGCTCCTGGAATGTAGCATAAAGATCCTGAGCCTTATTCAGTAAATCACGAGCTATGAATCCTAAGTGCGGATCTTCAGCCAAACGCTGTGCTGACTTAATGATTTCATTGAGATGCCCGTAGGCCTGTAATAAATAGCGTACGTATTGAGTTTTAAAACTTTGATTATTTAAATTTTCTAACTCATGAACAATTCCTTCCAAATGAAACAAACTGTTAAAAATGTCTTTTAATGCACAGACTTGTCTGCTTTGACTCAATCTCTTGTTATTATCCTCCATTTCAGGGAATGGTACTGCCGACTGAGGGAACACAGTCTGCACGGCATCATTCAATATTGCTGTGGGTGAAAGATCCATGTTTTTTGGGGGTACATAGAGAGTTAATGCCGCCTGCATTGGATGGTTAAATAGTTTCGTTACCTCAAATAAAGATTGTCTGAATGCATGAATGCATTTCGAGTAATTAGTATGTTGGATAACAAAGTGTTCTCTACCTGTTTTGGGATCGGGTTTGAGTTCTACTGCATCATTTTCGAGAGTAAATTTCTCTTCAGCTAAGTTATAAAAACGTTCCTTTCTTCGTTTCCATTCTTTAGTGACACGAATAAAGGTTTCCCTGAAATGGTCTTTTAATCCCAAGAACATTAGAACAGGTGGAGCATCCCTGCGAAATATCGTTCTGTTTGATAAACTGGCAACCAAATATTTATCAAAATTTAACGCATCTTCTCTCTGTTCGGGGGGGAGGGCACAAATTAAGTAAGGTTGAAAAATACTATATAAATTGCGGAGTTGAGCTTTTACTCCTGGCTCAAGAGAACTTAACAACGATATATTTTTTCGAATTTTAGGGTTCTCTTTTATTGCTTTATGAAGCAACTCGAGAAATTGAGAATACGCATTGGCCACAACTAGGAATTTATTATGCTTATTTTGATACCATTGGTAGATTTCAAGAGCTTGATCCGAATTTAATTGATCAAGATTTTGCAGCAATTTATCGTCTTCTACTTGTTTAAAATGCAGTTTTGCATCTTTTGCTCGTTTACTCTTCAGGGCCTCCGATTCTTTTTCATCAAGAAATCGAGCTTTAGCAAAATCATAATAAGTTTGGCTTTTATCCTGCCATTTGGCCAAGGAGTCCTGGGTGTGTTTATCCAATTGTAAAAACAGGGATACAGGGGGGGCTTCTAATATTTCGACTGGCTTATTGGCAAGAAATGCAGCCAAATATTTTTCAAAATTTTGAGCAGCCTCTTTAAGCTCTGAGGGTATACCCAGTTTAAAATAGGGCTGGAAGACTTGAAATAACTCGAGACACTTACTTTTTGTCTCGGCATCAAAACTGGTTAACAGCAAGTTATTACCGTAGAGCTGGGGTTTTTCTTCGATCTGTTTTTTTACTATTTGAGAAAATTGTGTGTAGGCGGTACGAATTTTCTGGAACTCATCTTTATTGAACCACTCAAAATTGATGTAATCAAAAAAGCTTTGGATATTTTTATCCAGACTGAGAAAAGAACTCTTTAGGGGGATATCGGTAATCGGATTCTGTGCAAACAAATCGGCTAAATAGAGTTCAAGATTTTTTGCTGAGTCTTTAAACTCAGTGGAGGTCATAGAGCCCAAGTACGGTTGAAACACTTTAAATAATTGCTGACACTCTGCTTTTACAGCTTCATCGAGTTTGCTTAGATCCAAATTTTTTTCATAGAGCGTTGGTTTTGCGGCGATTTGTTCTTTTACTAGATGGACAAAACGCAAATAAGCAGATTGGATCTGTATAAATCCTCTTTTACCAATCTTTGATGTTTTATCTTGCTCTGACTCAACTTGTAACGGTATTGATTCATCGACCGTATACACATTCGCTTTTTCACCATAAGGAAATAAAACTAAATTGGCTTTTTTGTGCACCGAATCAATAAGGTTTTTATTTAATTTAATATGAAAGACCTTACTGTTTTCATCTTTAGTAATTAAATTCTTTAACGCCTTTTCTTTTTCCAGAACAAAACTGATATGGTCTGAAGGAAGCTGTCTTTTTAATTTGCGTATGCTCGAGCCCATAAAAGAGTACCAACCTTCTTTTTCAGGGCCTGTTAATCTCGAGATTATGAGTTCATTTAAATCGATGTCGAGTTGGGCCATATAAGGCTTAATAAGCTTATAGTGTTTTATGAGCTCTTCTTTAACCTCTGGGGGGAGTTGATACAAACGAAGATTGCTATAGCGAGGATCTTGTAACAGCTCAAAAAATTCTTTACATGCGGTATTTGCTTTTTTAATTTTATATAATGATTTATTGTCTTTATCGATCCTTTTATACGTCATTTCTAATCTTAATTCGATAAAGCGCGGATCTTCTATTTCCAGTAAATCTGCTCCTTTCTCTTTAAAATCAATTGCCTTTTGGGGCAGGTAAAGTATTTTTTCGTATAAAACTTTGATTTTTTCCATTAAAGGAACAGACAAAGTGCCAGGTTTTAGCATGGCGTTGTCTTCAATTTTATCAACAAAACCAAATAAAGTGGGTAACAAGCTGTACTTTAGCTGCGCTAATTTATCGCGAACTAGATCTTGAGATGATTCACTGAGCTCTCCAATTTGTTCTAAAGTGCTCATCGATAAAGTAATTAGATTACTGATTATGTGGATATAATTTAAGAATTTAAATGAAATAAAAAAGCGGTTTCCTTTTAAATTTTCGATATCATTCAAAAGGCTTAGTGCCGCTTTTTGCAGCTCAGCCAGCTTTTCCTGGTTCAGTTTAGGTTCTGATTTTTTTATTTGTGAAGAATATTGTTCTATGTAATGAGTTAATTTATCAATATAACTCGGTAACACGGCACTGAACTGAGTCAGAAAATTATAGTCTACATTACTACTAATGGGCCGCAGTTGATCGACGGTGATTCCAGCTACTTCCCCTATTTGCGATGCTAATGGCATAGGGTTGAGTGCTTTGACAAACGCCTTTTGTTCTTTAGCATGGTTCTCTGCAAACGCTTGAATTTGACTGAATACAGGCAAAATAAGCGCTAACTCCTCATTAAACATGTCTCTCAGATCAACGTCTAAATGAGTCGCTAGATAGCTTGCTTCATAAGCTGAATTAATTGTTTTACTGTAGAGTAAACTCAGATCAGTATAGCTGCGCTTAAGATCTCTGACATCAATATTTTCCAAATCTAAAAAAGTAAGACGCGCGTGATAGAGTGCATTGATAAGTTTTTTAATTTGAGAAATATTATCAGGATCGAGATCATAGTTGCTAAAAGGAGCCCACTCGAGATGACCATTCCTTGAGGCCGCTGATAATACACGAGCTCTAAATGCATCGAGTGTAAAAGGAAGGGTGTGATTTCTGCTTGATGTAATTTTAAGAATTTCGGGCATATAAGGCTCAAGGTCCTTGGGTGCAAAACCTGAGCGTAAGTTAATCTGTAATTCTTCCTTTTTTATTACCGATGTGATCAATTTTCCTTGTGGGTCAATAACGGTATATTCCAGGCCGGCATCAATTATCCGGGCGTAAAAAGAACCTTTTTCAGGGACTAAGCCGCTGGTCATTAAGCCAATGTTGTATTTAAAAGGGACTGGTGCGTCGAGCTCTGTTAAAACAACATCTTTAACCCGCTCTTCGCCGGGAGTGATTACTGAATAGGCAATTTTACCATTTTTTTCCCTTATGTAGATGTGTTTCTCTTTTAATTCGGTTTCATCCGACATGAAACAAAGCCCGTAGCGAGGAAAATAAGGAACTATTAGAGGACTCACATGTTTGCTGTATAGAATGTCAAAAATTTTAGTGTCAATTTGCTCCAGTATTTTAGATATCTGGTTTTTCTTAAATGACTCTAATAATTTTACATATTCTTCAAATATCATTTACAGTAGCCTAATCATTAATTATTTTATTGGGCATTACTAAGTCGGTACTAATAATACCTCAATTTGGCAATATTTTCGACTGTAATTCTCGATAAAACAACAATAACTTCAGTCTCTATTATTTAGGCTCAAGGGATTTGGAACGTATTTTTACGGATAATTCCAAAGTAAACTCTGCCGCCAGCTCGGTGAAACCAGGGTAATCTGTATAGGCTTTGATTTGGATGGGTTGAGTTATTCGTTCCCCAGTTTTTTGGGACTCGTCTAACATAGCTTCGACTTTTGCCCCTTCACTACAAACGAAATAAACATCCGACTCAGGACGACGTAGGAATTGGGCCTGAAATGATTTAAAAACAATAGAAGCATTTAATTTTTTTTGGCTTGCATGATAAAAACTATGTAACCCTCCCGCTAAATCAGCACCAACACTGAGTGCGCCGAAATACATGGAATTTAAATGATTACGACTGCGCCGATTCAAAGGGAGGCAAACAATGATTTCAGTATCGGTAAGTTTTATGAGCCGGGGTTTTAAGTAGCCGATCAGGGGTACTTGAAAATGACTAAACTTCCAAAGAAAGAATTTAAAACGAGTCAACATGTTCATTGGCTTTCCTTTTTTACCATATCCATACTTTGAATGAGCAAACGTCCCTGGGGCAGTGGATTTGCCTCAATAACTATGAGGGAAAAAGCAATCGTGAGATTTAATTCAGGAATTGAGACCACTTCATTAACCCGCCAATAATGAATATTTAAAGCGATACCTTTTTCAGCAATATAGGGCTCTGTAACAAATACTGGATGAAGTGTGAGCTGTTGGCTTTTGATCACCTCAAGATAATTGCCCAGGAAGTCGGTTAAGGCATTCCAGGCATTCCCCGTATAATTTTTATGTAATTCTGCATCATTACTAGAGTCATAATTGTAATCTACGGATAAAGTATTCAATAGAATTTTTTTCACCCATTGACATACTGCTGCATCATTTTGTGTATATTCATTTTGAGCATAAAGAGCATATGGAGATATGAAAAGAACGAGCCATAGCAATATCCTTTGCAAGAGCGTATTCATATTTAAAATCCTTTTAAGTTTTTAAAATGAAGAGGTTAAGTCTTTTTATTGTAGTACAACCTGTCTAATAGAAACAGGAATCGAACAATTTCATTTTTTCTCTGCAAAAACATGCTAAAATAAAAAATTATTTTTGATCTGTTTCCAAAGTAAAAATGCTTATTTGATCTATACGATCTATTTTTTTGACGTATAATTAAATTTTTTTGAAGCCGCAAATAATTAAACCATAACTAATCTGTCTTAACCAAAATTATCGAATTTTATGCATACTATCACCATACGTGGTGCACGAACCCACAACCTTAAAAATCTTGACCTGGATTTACCCCGCGATCAACTCATTGTCATTACGGGGTTATCCGGTTCAGGGAAATCCTCGTTAGCCTTTGATACATTGTATGCGGAGGGGCAGCGTCGCTATGTCGAATCGCTCTCCGCTTATGCACGACAATTTTTATCGATGATGGAAAAGCCTGATGTGGATTCAATCGAGGGTTTATCACCGGCAATTTCCATTGAGCAAAAAGCAACCTCGCACAATCCTCGCTCGACTGTCGGGACTATTACTGAAATATATGATTATTTACGGTTACTCTACGCACGAGTGGGCGAGCCTCGGTGCCCTACGCATCACGTCAGTTTGCATGCGCAAACGATCAGTCAAATGGTAGATCAAGTACTTGCCTTACCTACGGACAGCAAAGTGATGATTTTGGCTCCGGTTGTGCGTGAACGTAAGGGAGAGCAGGTCCAGCTTTTACAGCAGTTACAAGCGCAAGGCTATGTACGCGCTCGAATTGATGGAGAACTCTATGAGTTGGATTCTCCTCCTAAGCTGGGTTTACGTACTAAGCATACGATTGAAGTCGTGGTCGATCGTTTTAAAGTCAGGCCTGACATTGCGCAGCGCTTAAGCGAGTCCTTTGAAAATGCTTTAAATTTGGCAGAGGGCCTTGCAATTGTTGCTTCTATGGAAAATCAATTTGATGATTTGGTTTTTTCTTCCAAATTTGCTTGCCCAGAATGTGGATACAGCCTAAGTGAATTAGAGCCCAGACTTTTTTCATTTAATAACCCAGTTGGTGCCTGTCCCTCTTGTGATGGGTTGGGTGTTGATCAGTTTTTTGATCCAGATCGTGTTGTTCATGATCAAACAGCCAGTTTGGCCGAAGGTGCTATTCGTGGTTGGGATAAAAAAACGACTTATTATTTTTCAATGCTCGAATCGCTTGCACAACATTATGGTTTTGATATTCATACCGCATTTTGTGATTTGCCTGAAGAAGTGCGCCAAATTGTCTTATATGGGGGAAATGAGGTTATCGATTTCCATTATCACAGGCCCAATGGTGGGTATATGGTGAAGCGACATGCTTTTGAAGGCATCATTCCAAACATGCAACGACGTTATCGGGAGTCCGATTCGGGAATGATACGTGAAGAACTTGCTAAATATTTATCATCGCGTCCATGTCAGAGTTGCCAAGGAACACGATTGCGTGAATCCGCCCGCAATGTGTTTATTGATAACAAAAATTTACCTGAAGTTACCGCTTATTCGATCGAAAAAGCCTATCTATTTTTTAAAAATTTGCATATGACCGGCTATAAAGGTGAGATTGCAGCAAAGATTAACAAAGAAATTGTTGAGCGATTAGGGTTTTTGGTCAATGTAGGCCTGGATTATCTCTCCTTAACACGTAGTGCTGAAACATTGTCCGGCGGGGAAGCCCAACGTATTCGTTTAGCCAGTCAAATTGGCTCGGGATTAGTGGGGGTGATGTACATTTTGGATGAGCCCTCCATTGGTTTGCATCAAAGAGATAACGATCGCTTATTAAAAACATTAATGCACTTAAGGAATCTGGGAAATACAGTGATTGTAGTGGAACATGATGAAGACGCGATTCGCAGTGCTGATTTTGTTCTCGATATAGGTCCTGGCGCTGGGGTCCATGGTGGGGAAATTGTGGCTCGTGGGACACCTCAAGAAATCATGCAATCTCCAGCTTCATTGACGGGTCAATATTTATCTGGGAAACAATCCATCGCAATTCCTGACAACCGCCGGCCAATTAATCCCGAAAAAATGATTCATTTAAAAGGGGTGGTTTGTAATAATTTATACGATGTCGATGTCAGTATTCCTTTGGGCTTACTTACTTGTATTACGGGGGTTTCTGGTTCCGGGAAATCCAGTTTAATCAATGATACTTTATATCCGAGTGCCGCAAATTTATTAAATAGGGCAAGTTTATATACTCCTGGTTCCGTTAAAGAGATCACGGGTTTAAATCTATGCGATAAGGTGATTGATATCGATCAGAGTCCGATTGGGAGGACTCCGCGTTCTAATCCGGCTACGTATACTGGAATATTTACTCATATTCGCGAATTATTTGCCGCAACTCCTGAGTCTCGGGCACGGGGTTATCAGCCTGGACGGTTTAGCTTTAATGTCCGTGGGGGGCGCTGTGAAGCGTGTCAGGGTGATGGACTGATTAAAGTCGAGATGCACTTTTTGCCTGATATTTATGTGTCATGTGATGTATGCAAAGGCAAACGTTACAATCGGGAAACGCTTGATATTCAATACAAAGGCAAAAACATTCATGAAGTTTTAGAAATGACGGTTGAAGATGCCAGCCATTTTTTTGCAGCGATTCCGGTATTAGCCAGAAAATGTCAGACCCTGATGGATGTGGGCTTATCTTATATCAAATTAGGGCAAAGTGCGACTACACTTTCTGGTGGGGAGGCACAGCGAATCAAATTGTCGCGTGAGCTGTCAAAGCGCGATACAGGAAGCACATTATATATACTCGATGAACCAACAACCGGATTACATTTTCATGATACCAAACAGTTGTTATCCGTATTGTTTCGTTTGCGAGAACAAGGCAATACCATCGTGATTATCGAACATAATTTGGATGTGATTAAAACGGCCGATTGGATTATTGATTTGGGGCCAGAAGGGGGTAGTAAAGGTGGGCGTATCGTGGCAACGGGGACGCCTGAACAGGTTGCCGAATGCGAGCATTCCTATACAGGGCAATTTTTGAAGCCTATTTTAGCTACACGCTGATTTTTACTACCCCTGTCTCATCTCAAAGTAAGCGAGTGGTTTCCCAGAGTAACACGGTGCTGTATTGTGGAGACCTCTTGCTGCGTTCGGGATGACCCGCAACCGGATTATGCATCAATGCGATTCGTTTTTTTTAAATAATTATATGCATAAAAGCTGATTGGCAGGAGTAATGCCCAGGTAATACCCACAGAAAGATAAAAGGGATAGCTTTTTTCAATGACTACAATATTGCATGATTCCCCAATTTTATAAGCAAAAGGCATCAAAAAAAGAATCAGTAGAAACCAAATGAAATAGTAGCGTGTGAATTTTTCATTAAGAATAATCAGATTTAATCCGAAACTTAACCAAATACAAATCATCCATGGGGCTGTAAAATAAGAACTGAAAGGATTTGCTTTAAAATAAATGTAGTTTTGATGAAGCCAAATTGTGTCTGTAAGCGAACCAATAAATGCAATAAGAAATGCAAAAAAAAGGGCATTTAAATAAGGCAATCGATTAATTAATTGCCATCCGATTTGCACGGCAATTATTAAAATGCCAATAATTGGCCCAAGATATACATTGTTTTGTGCTGCAAAATAGAAACAGGCTATCCAGCACAAATAATACGATGAAAAATGGATACACCATCCAATCCTACTTTTGCTCATTAGTTCTACTCTTATGTTTGGGGCAAAAACGTCTCCTTTGCCAATAGGCACATCATCCCAAGTGCCGCGAGGGCTCTCCTATTCCGGTGAACACCGTGCTACAGCACGGATCCGAATATTCGGAAGGATTGATATTTGTCCATCCCGCTTCGATGCTCAAAAAGCATACGCTTTTGTTCAACCTCGCATTATTTAAAAAGCGCGTACTGTTCTTTTTTAAATTTTCGATCTATAACTAAATTGTAGGAAATTTTGCATAGGAAGAAAAATGGGTACTTTTTTTATTGTTCTTATCATTATTGTAGTACTTTTATTCATATGGGCTATTGGTGTCTACAATACCTTAATTCACTTAATCGAAGCGATTAATAACGACAAAAAACAAATCGATATCCAGTTAGATCGTCGTTTTAAGGTATTTGAATCTTTGATCGAAGCCGTAAAAAAATACATGGATTACGAACAAACTACACTAAAAGACGTGGTTGCTTTGCGTAACCAGGCTCAAGTAGCCAAAGCTGCTGGGGATGAACAAGGGCGTATTGCTGCAGAGAATCAAATTTCCCAGATTGCTTCTGGACTTAATGTAGTATTCGAACAATACCCTGATTTAAAAGCAAGTCAGAATGTCATGCAATTGCAGGAAGAAATTGTCAATACTGAAAATAAGTTAGCTTATTCTAAGCAAGCTTATAACGATGGTATAGAGCGTTATAATGCCAAAAAGAAATCGTTCTTTGAATCGATGGTGGTCTCTTTTTTTGCATCCTCTTTAGATAAAGATTTTGTTTATTGGGGACTTCCTGAAGAGCAGATCCAGGCAAAAGAAAACTATACCGTAAAATTTTGAGTATAGGATATGGGGCTTGAAGAGTATCATGGCGGCGTAGGTAATTGGCGCGAGCAAATACGGTTAAATAAACGCAAGACACGATCAGTGATTGCTATGTTCATTGCGATTTATTTTGCTGTAGGCTTGATTGCCGATTTATTTATTTTGCATACAACTTACCCGCAAGTTACTCTTGAGCAATGTTTCTTCGCATTGATTCAGCTAAAAGTGATTCCTTATGCGACCATTCTTATGGTGGGTTTTGCGGTGGTGTCATTAATGATAACGTACGCATTTTACGATCGCATCATGCTATTAGGTACGGAATATCGTGAAATAACCCCCAAAACAGCCCAGAATTTACTCGAGCAACAGTTATATAATGTGGTCGAGGAAATGAAAGTTGCTGCCGGCTTGCAGTACATGCCCAAGGTTTTTATTATCGAAGCAGATTATATGAATGCTTTTGCAAGTGGCTACAGTGAAAAATCGGCAATGGTAGCAATTACTCGAGGTTTAATAGGAAAATTAGACAGGGCAGAATTGCAAGCGGTGATGGCTCATGAATTAAGCCACATTCGTCATTATGATATTAAATTAACTTTGATGGTGGCGGTTTTAAGTAATATTCTTTTGATTGTAGTCGATATTTTGTTTTATTCGGCATTATTTAGGCGCAACGACAGACGTGAAGATAACCGCCTGTTACTGGTTATAGTAGTCCTTCGTTATGTTTTACCTTTAATTACTGTCCTGTTAACTTTATTCTTAAGTCGAACACGTGAATACATGGCGGATGCGGGTTGCGTGGAATTAATGCGTGACAATGAGCCTTTAGCGCGGGCGCTCCTCAAAATTAGTGATGATCATGCGCAACATGTGGAAGAGTATACCCAAGAATACGGTAATACCCCTCACGAACAGGTCAGGCAGGCATCCTATCTTTTTGATCCTTCTGATATGCAACCGGTTAAATCTTTAAGCAGTGCTTTTGCAACACATCCCTCAATTGATGCTCGTTTACGCGCTTTGGGATTTAAGCGTAAGTAAAAAAGTACCAGGGTAACATCGTGTCCTTTATCTCTGTATGCCTCAGTTCTTGTGCAATTTTATGTTTAAGCATATGATTATACACGAAACCTACACTGGACTATGTCAACCCGAACTTAGTGCGTGTTCTCTAGTTATGTAGTATCAGCATTATGATATGATGCTGAAATTCGGAGATCATTAATCGTAGAACTCAGGATGACAGGGGTCGTGAAAGATTACTTAGGGTCTAAAAGTTTATACCTTCTCTAAAAAGGAATTTGGATGTGATGAAAATTCAGTCATTAGTTTTATCTGTTTTTTTGGTATTTAGCGGATTTGGTCTCAATGCAAATACGCTGTCAAAGGATGGTACAAGCAATCAATTAAATAATTCAGAATTTCTTAGAAAAATAACGCCAGAATTTCTGTATGGGTATACCGATTTTAATTTCGATTCGACTTCAGGGACCAATTTTAACCGATATAATGGACATTCAAATCTTTATTCAGCAGGAGCAGATCATGTTTCTCTAGGTCAGACTATGATGGTGGGTGTTTATTATTTTGGAATTGATACAGAACTTTCTTCTCAATTTTTACTCACTCCCGGCTCGGTAACTACCTCAGAACAGACCATACATAATCATACAATTTTTGGCCATTTGTTTAAAATTTTTACTCCCGAAATTTATGCTGATTTGGGTGGGGGATATGGTTTTAATAAGTTTATTACCTCAACGGAGATAGCCACAGAGCCTGTGCCATTAATCGCTCAAGCAACGAATAATAACAACAACTGGTTTATTAGCTTTAATGGAATTTATAGAAAAATCTGGAAAAAATTTCTGTTGAGAGCCAATGCCGGAGTGTTGTACAGCCAAATTGATACTGGACGATATAATTATTTTTTCCCGGCGACTGATACCTTTCAAGTGATTGAACCTTTGACGAATAAAGCAACTTTAATTTTGGAAAATATTGAATTAGGTTATTATATTAAGCCTACGGTGATGCCTTTTCTGAGTGGTGGATTAATTCAAGTAGCACAATTTTCCAATAGTCGCTCATTAATAAATCCTGCAAGCGTCATTAATGGTTCGCTCCCCCAATTGAACATGGATAAAAGTGGTTTTCGCGTAGGGGGGGGGATCGCCATAACCTATAAAAATGCAACCATCCGAATTGAAGAAAAATATTATAATGCTAGTGGCGTGTTTCAGAGCTATCAAACTCTGGCCGCATTGGAATATCAATTTGGTTAGGACGAGTTTCAACGAGACTCTCTTGACCAAAACCTGTTGATTTTTTGAAACCCGGCCCTAGGATAGAACTTGATAGCATCAACCCTTATGATTAAGACAAGGCGCAAAAAAATGAGGCAAAGAGGTTATAGGGCTCTATATCTTTGCTTCCTTTCAGTGTTGTGGCGAAGCGTATTAAGGACGATATCTCGTGAAAAAGAAAGATTATTTTTCGCCGAAAACTTTGAAATCTAAATGGATACAAATCCTTTTAGGTCTCTTCTGGGTGGCTCTGATTTTTTGCACGGATGTCATGCAAATCCCGCTTCTAAGTTCATTTATTACTCAATTAGACTATCGAACTTATGACCAGGTGGCTCAATTAAACTGGCGTCCGCATCAAACAATTCCTCGAGTGGTTATTATTGATATTGATAATAAATCAGTACAACAAGAAGGCCGATGGCCTTGGTCTCGCGACAAGATGGCTGATTTAATTAATCAACTAAAGAAAAATGGGGTCGTTACGATTGCAACAGATATTGTAATGGCTGAGGCAGAGGTTAATTATGCGATTGGTTTAAAAAATGAATTAAATAAATTAATGCCTCAGTTGTCCCTGGAACAAAAGCAATTACCTAATTTGCTCGAGCAGATTGCGCCGAAAGTAGACAATGATCGCATATTGGCTCAGGCATTGATGGATCATAATGTGGTATTAGGCTTTCTATTTCATAATGACACGCAAATTAGGAAAGGGGTGTTACCTCCTCCTTTAACTAATCCAGAGAATCAAGAGTTATGCAGAGAGCATCTGCCTCTTCATCAATTCTCTGGATATAACGGGTGCTTACCTTTATTTCTGAATGCATCCACCCAAGCGGGTGCGGTGACCAACGTACCCGATCTGGATGGGACGGTGCGACATGGACTTATGTTAGCCAGTTATGATAACAAGCTCTACCCGACTTTAGCTCTTGCAACGGCCATGAATTATTTAATGGTACAGCACATTGCACTTAAAATTCATGATCATCAATTATATGGAATACAAATGGGGAATGTGTTTATCCCTACAAACTCGCACGGACAAATTCTTATTCCATTTTGGGGACAAATTGGGACACTTAATTATTATTCTGCGACAGATGTGATACAAGGCAAAATTAACCCAGACGAATTGCAGGGAGCCATTGCTATCATTGGTTCAACAATCATCCTTTTGGCCGATTTGCACCAATCCCCCGTTGCCCAATCGTTTCCTGGTGTTGAGATGGTAGGGAACATGGTTCAAGGTATTGTTGGACAGCAATTGGTTTCAGAATTTGATTGGAGGACTACTCAAGGCAGAGTGTATTTAGTATTGATTGGATTACTGTTTACCTTTTTAATCTCTTTCCTGAGTGTTTCCGGAATGTTGATTCTTGCAGTGATTAGTATTATCGGTATTCGGGTTTTATCAATCTATCTCTTTGTATCCAAAAGTTTCTACCTCCCAATAGCACTTATGTTAACCTTAATCGTACTGATTACCGTAACGAATTATGCTTATTTGTTTATCATTGAAAGAAAACAAAAAAGAAAAATAAATCAGTTGTTTGGCCAATATGTCCCAGAGGCCTATGTTAAAGAACTCATCGAATCTCCTGATCAATACAGTATGGAAGGACAAGAACGTAACATGACGGTTCTATTTAGTGACATACGTAATTTTACAGGAGTAAGTGAAACTTTAGATGCATCTCATGTGAAGCGGTTATTAAATGCTTTTTTTACGCCAGTCACGGAGATCATTTTTAGTTTTAGAGGAACAATTGATAAATATGTAGGTGATATGATTGTCGCGTTTTGGGGGGCGCCTATACATGATGAGGAACATGCCTTGCATGCCATTAGTTGCGCGTTAACTGTAGCCCAAAAATTACCCGAAATTAATGTATCAATGCAAGAAAAAGACTTGCCAGCAGTGAATATCGGTATTGGCTTAGCAACAGGAATGATGAATGTGGGTGACATGGGTTCGGAGTTTCGCCGGGCGTATACTGTCATTGGCGATACAGTGAATCTTGCCTCTCGATTACAAGATTTAACGAAATTTTATCAGGTGAGTATTTTAGTGAGTGATGGAACACGTACTGGACAAAATCAATTTGTTTGGCGAATCATCGATAAAATTACAGTTAAGGGAAGAAAAAGTGGGTTGGTTATCTATCAGCCTCTGGGCAGGGTGAATGAAGTTTCTGAGGAGGTTTTAACGGAGCTCAAAGAGTACCATCAAGCTTTGGGTGAGTATTCCGCACAGAACTGGAAGGCTGCAGAAAAAAAATTTGCCTTGCTAAAAAATAAATTTCCCGATGTTTATTTATATCAGATGTATCATGAACGCAGTAAAGCGTTCATGAAAACGCCTCCTCCTGGCGACTGGGATGGAGTCTATACGCATCTGCATAAATGAATAAGGATAGGCTTATGCTTAGTACCCATAACTATTTTTAATGGAAAAATTGTACAGGAATCTATATGAAAAAAATAATAATTACAGGGTTATTCATGTTGGCCAGTCAAGTATTTGCGCAATCTGCGGCTACTGTTTTGTTCACCCAGAAAAAAGTACTCGCCAATCATAATGGTGTTGAGCGGGTGTTGACTCGTGGCTCGGCTTTGGATCCTGGTGATGAAGTGATTACAGGTGATGGTGCGGCAGCGAGCCTCCAATATACAAATGGCGCATTAGTTAACATTGGCAACAATTCAAATTATAAAATTCTGGCGTATTCGCCCAAGGAGTCTGTACAAATTAAGGCGGAATTGAGTAAGGGAAAGGCAGAAATAAAAACTCCGGAAAAAATTAAAGAGTCACTTAAAACGCCAATTTTATCTCTTGCAATTCTTGGAACCGATGTGCGTATCTACGTCCCTTCGCACAGTATGACTTATATCGAGGTGATTGAAGGACTTGTTTTGGCCAGAAATGAATACCTTCGACCAGGAGCAAGTGTGCGCGTTACTGCAGATAAGATTGTTAATGCCCCTTTCCCTAAAGAGGGAGAGGTCACAACGACCGCTGATGTGGTATCAGTTACCACTGGGGCAGGGAAGACTGTCACTAATGATGCTGGGAGTGGTATTGACAGTGTATCCTATCTTTCTACAGCGCAAGTAACCGCAACGTCAACTTCTACGGCAACACAAGCTGCTCAAGCTGCTGCAATAGCAGATATTTCCATAATTTGCCTGAATCCGGGAAGTCTCGGGTGAAGCCTGATTGGTTGCAAAAGGAGGCGTGATTTGAAGTCTCATCCCGGTTGCACGGTTGGGCCTTGGCCCGACCAGTCTTTAATGGGTTACTCAGGAGCAGAATGCGGTTGGGCCAAGGCTCAACCTACGTCTTCCTATTGGAGAGGGAACGTTTGTAACACCAGTCTTTTGTTTCCACTCTGCCTACTCCTGGTGCTTGTTCGCGGGGGGCTGTGTTTTAACGTATTCTCCTGATTCTGCGGGCAACTCCGGCGAAAGCTGGAGATGATTATTCGCGAAACCCCACCCCTTTTTTTAATAAAATCATGTTGAGTAGCGTGAGTAATGCCAACATGAGGACAATAATTGCCATGGCTAAAGAGGTATTGACTTCACTTTGACCAATCATCGCATTCCTAAGCGCATTGACCATATAGAGAATAGGATTAAGCCAAGAAATTTTTTGCCAGAATTCAGGAAGCATGTTGATACTGTAGAATACGCCACCTAAATAGGTGAGGGGAGTGAGCACAAAGGTTGGAATAATCATAATATCATCAAAGTTTCGAGCCACCATGGCATTGGTAAAACCCGCCAGGGAAAATACAGCAGATACCAGCAATACAACCAGCAGCGTCATCGGCAAATGGCCTAGCTCAATAGTTAAGAAAAGACTCGCAATAATATAGACCAATGCAGCAACGATTAATCCTCTAAATACTCCTCCCAAAACGTACCCAAGCAGCAAGAGACTGTTATGCATTGGACTTACGAGCATTTCCTCAATACTTTTTTGAAAGCGAACGCTATAGAGTGAGGAAGATACATTTCCATAGGAATTGACAATGACTGACATCATAATCAATCCAGGAGCAATGAACATTGGATAACTGACCCCTTGAATCGAGCCGATGCGAGGACCAATCAAACTACCGAAGATGAGAAAATAAAGTGTTGTCGTAATCACTGGTGGCAAAAAAACTTGAGTTGAAATGCGAAACATACGAACTAATTCGCGTCGAACCAAAGTATATAATGCGATGATTTGTTTTTTAATGGCCATTTTTTATCAGATCCAAAAAGAGTTCTTCTAAGCGATTCGTTTTATTACGCATACTATGAATTTTTATGCCGTTTTTTGTGAACAGGGCGAATGCATCGTTTAAATTTAAATGGTTATCGACTCGGAGCTCTATTGTTGTGCTATCGAGCAAAGTCGGTTGAAAGGGATGTAAATCGGGTAAAACATCGATACGGTTTTCTGTGTTGAAAATAAATGTTTGATGGCGAAGGGTTTGTAACAAAGCCTTCATGGAGGTATTTTTTATTATCTCCCCTTGATCAATGATGGCAATGTTTTTACACAGTTGTTCTGCTTCTTCCAGATAATGAGTGGTGAGAATAATGGTTGTCCCTTCTGCATTGGTTCGAGTTAGGAATTCCCACATACTGTGACGAATTTCTATATCGACACCCGCCGTAGGCTCATCAAGAATCAATACCTTAGGTTGGTGAACTAAGGCTCTGGCGATCATGAGTCGACGTTTCATTCCTCCCGATAAATGGCGTGCTATTGAGTTTCTTTTTTCCCAGAGGCCCAATTGCTGAAGAAGGGACTCAACTCGGGGTTGTGCGCATGTTCGTGAAATTCCATAGTAGCCGGCTTGATTGAGGAGGGTTTGTTCACAGGTTTCAAAAATATTGAGATTGATTTCTTGGGGGACGAGTCCTAAACACGATTTGGCTTTCTCCGCCTCCTTTTCTAAATCATAACCATGAATACTGATGCTACCAGATGTCTTATTAAGTAATGTGGTAATTAAGCCAATGGTAGTTGATTTTCCCGCGCCGTTAGCACCCAATAAAGCAAAAAAATCACCCTGCTTTATGGTTAAATCAATGCCCTTTACGGCTTGTACCCCATTTGCATAGGTTTTATATAACTGTTTAATGTCTAAGGCGTGCATAGATATTTAGTGAAAATAAAAAGATTATTATACACAATAATCCTATTATTTCGCGAGTCATTACTCCCTCCTCCAAATGCAGAGGGAGCTCCCATCGTCACACGATGCCGCCGCGTTGAGTTTCTATCCTTGGAATGAGGTGAGTGAATTGGAGAACTCGCTCCGATTCAATAAACAAGACGATTGAGTTTTCATCCAACCAGTAATGCTGTATCGAGGCTGATGCGTCACGCAAACCTCATGAGGTAATTCACTGTTAAAACAGATGAGGCGATTTTCGGAGGGTAAAACCTTTTTAAGCAATTGATCTTCTGTGTTATAGAGTTTTAACTCACCACCATATTCAGGTTGCCAATTATCATTTAAATAATAGACACAAGAGATTTTTCGTGTTTTTTGTGTAGCAAACTGATCGACATGCTTTTTATAAAAGGTACCTGGTTGATAGGCAGCAAAATGGGTTTCAAATTCATGTAAACCTAAAAAGAGTGACTGATTCAATATTTGAGCTAAATGCTGCATTTGCTTTAAAAAGATTTGTATTGTCGGATTGCCCTCATACTCATCCAACCAAAAAATTTCATCAGCGCGGATGATCTCATTATGGTGCGAATCCAATCTACGGCCAATTTTAGCCCCTCGGAATAGCCCTTGCTCATACAGTTCTTGTGCTATTTGACGTAATGAGCGGCATTGGTTGGCTTCTAAAAAACCTTCGATAATATAAAACCCTTGAGTGCAAAGGTTCTGAATAAGTTGTTCTGAATCAATCAAAGCATTCGTCCTTCAAGTTGGTATTCATATTCACGCCATTGTGGCATGAATTGGCTCATAAGTTCATAAAAGCGTTTATTATGGCTTGGTTCTAGCAGATGAATTAATTCATGAACAAGAACATACTCCAGACAAATCGTAGGTTTTTTGATGAGGTTGAGATTTAACCAGATACGTGCAGCTTTAGTATTACATGAACCCCAGCGGGTTTTCATTTTTCTTATTCCCCATTCGCTGACTTTGACCCCAATAATCGTTTCCCAATGTTGAATGAGATCAGGCAATAAGATCTGCATTTGATGTTTATACCAACGTTCTACAATGGTTTGTATTTGTGGAGGAGAACTATTGGGCTGAGTAAAACAATACATCAGCTCATCATTAATTTTAATCTGTGTAGGGCCATGATGTTCTTCAATGACTAGTAAATACTTTTTCCCTTTGAACGGTACAGTGGCTCCCGTCGTAAAGGTACATTCTTCAGCGACGGCCCGATTACGGATGCGTTCTCTTTGTTGATGTATCCATGCAGTTTTAGATTCAAGATTTTGTCTTATCAGCTGTTCACTGAACCGCAAAGGGGCACTCACCTTAACTAATCCATCAGGGGGATAAATACGTAAGTGCATGTTTTTAATTTTTTTTCTTGATATTTCTATAGGAATACCATCGAGTTCAATGATCATCTCATTAATCTACTTATTCGGAAAATTAAATATAGAAAAGCCTGGGATTCGCTGCGCTGGACCCAGGCTACGATAGTTCCCAAATCTATAATCGGGATAAGAATGAGGGCTATTGTACTATCTTTGCGCGCCGATACAAGGACTGTCTATATATTCACCATTAATATTTAAAACCATATTCACATTGGCGCGTTGATAGCGAGCCAATATGTCGTACTCTTGTTTGGTGAGATAGCCATAAGAGTTACCACAATACACCAGTGATGTTGCTCCAGGCTTGGGTTTAACCTGCACCGGCAAATCACATTCCCAACGAAATTGTGTTAAATCACAATTTGCGGAATTGGCAAGTGCTAAACTCAAGGGCAAAAGAGATACAGCAATAGTTACATACCACTTCCTTTTCATAGTGTGCACCATTTGCATGTTTATGTTTTTTAAGTATAGGATAAGATTCGAAAAAAGCAGTCAAGGGACCATTATGCTTTTATCTAGTTCTGAATACATTAAAGCGCTACATGAAGGAAAGTACCTCCTTTTTTTGGAGTGGGTCGATTTTGTCACCCAGAAGTATGAGCTGATGGGTGCAGAAGACACCGTAAATTTTTTGATTCTTGAATGGCTAAGCAGTGATTATTCAGAAGAAGATGCCAAAAAAATAGCGGTCTTACAAGCCGTATATGATTTGGATTCTAAAACTTTACAAGGTAAATTGGACTATTCACTTCAAACGATCACCACTGCATTATTTATATGTATGGTTTTCCGGATTTCAGATATCAATGTGTCCGTACCCCAGCAAAAAAAATTAAAACCACGTGAAGCAGAGTTGCTGATTACACAAAATCTTGCTCAGCTCAACTCATTTACTTATAAGAAGCGATTAGAAGACATGCAAACACAGTTTTATCTGTACGTGAAAGGTGCTGATCAAAAAGAGGTGCTTGATGCTTATAAAAAAATCAGAGCGATTACTAAGCCCAGATACCGTCTTGAAAATTACATTTTGCATTTAGAACGCATCAAAATAAAAGACGATGAACTCTATGCCACACGCTTAAGCATGGCAAAGCGCTTTCTCGGTTATTTATATGAACAAACCGAGTTGACGTCTGAAGTAGCTGAGGTAATTGCTACTTATGTGAACTCGCTTCGTGAGTTGCGTCCGGGTCAAGAAGAATTGGCGTGTTTGGATAAGATTTGCCCACTTTCAGCCCTTGAAAATACCTGGCGTTGGTTTACTGGGATAGGAATTGGCTTTTTCAGCTTGGTCTTACATGAAAAATCAATTGGCGAGTTAATTTCGGGCAAGGATGAAGGCCTTAAGCTTTAGTTTTGTTAAATTTCAGTAATTTTTTCGCTGATTAGCCCATATTTAATACCAAATTTTTACTATCTGCTACACTTTTAAAATCATGGTTTTCTGCCTGCAACATAGACAGATGCTGGGTTAATGTTAGTGGGAGCGTTGTATTTTCAAAAGATGTAAAAAACAACAAGCTTATTTAAAAAATCAAGATGCTTGACTCAGAGAAGATATAAAACCTTTCACTCAGTTCATTTTCATTTGTTTTTTGTAGATGGTAAAAATGAAACTCAAGTCTTTAGTTCTCTCTATATATGGGTGGTTGGATACCGAATTAAAAGAAAGTAATGTACAACAAGACACGATACATTGGGCTCGTGTTTTCATCTTTATATTACTTCATTTGTGTTGTTTGGGGGTGTTTTGGGTTGGATGGAGTTTTACATCAGTTTTTACTGCTGCTGTGCTCTATTTCCTTAGAATGTTTGCAATAACCGGTTTTTACCATCGCTATTTTTCACACAAGACTTTTAAAACAAATCGTTTTTGGCAATTTATTTTTGCGGTATTGGCTAATGCTTCCGTGCAAAGAGGACCACTTTGGTGGGCAAGCCATCACCGTATTCATCATCGACATACAGATCAAATAAAAGATCCTCATTCTCCGGTGAAACATGGCTTATTGTGGAGCCATGTGGGATGGATTTTTTATTCAAACAATTTTAAAACAGACTATTCGGCAGTACGGGATTTTGTAAAATATCCTGAATTACGCTGGTTGAATCGCTATGATAATGTGGTACCAATTTGTACACTGTTCTTACTCTATTTTATGGGTAATTTTTTGGAACATCATTATCCTAACCTGCATACTAGTGGTCTACAGTTAGCTGTTTGGGGCATCATTTCAACAATTATTCTCTTCCATGTTACTTTTTCTATCAATTCTCTCTGTCATGTATGGGGCACAAAACCGTTTGATACAGGAGATGAGAGTCGCAATAATTTCCTACTGGCTTTAATTACTCTGGGTGAAGGGTGGCACAATAATCATCACTACTATCAGAGGTCAACAAGCCAGGGATTTCGCTGGTGGCAAATAGATATAACTTATTATTTATTATGCTTTTTAGAGAAAATTAAAGTTGTTCATGATCTTAATAGAGTTCCCCTGGAGTTAAGGAAATCGAATGGGGCAATCAAATCTTTGGATGAAAAAAACTTTAATAAGTTAAATGCGGAATAGAGTTTTTTAATGTATCGGCGATGACTCTATTGGATTTATCTAAGTTTTAGGGAAGTGAGGTTGTAATGAAAATTCAAAATCAAAGAATTTTATCTAAAGATGTTTTATTAGTATCCTTTTTTCTGATTATTTATTTGTTTTCTTGTCTGATTTTCAACAATGAAATTCTTATTTACGGGATAGTGAATCTGGGATGGAAAGGAAAAGTCATATTTTGTCTTATTATTTACCACATAACGATTGTTGTATTCAGTATTTATTTACATCGAAGCGAAACTCATAGGTCAATTGAGCTCGCACCTTCAATAAGATATTTTAGCCGTTTTTGGCTTTGGTTTGCTACGGGACTAAGCAGAGCAGAGTGGGTAGCAATCCATAGATTACACCATCAAAACCCAGATTTGCCCAATGATCCGCACAGCCCGTTATATAAAGGGACATTAAATCTATTTGTGAGCGGGTTTGAAATTTGTGCTGAATGTAACCCGTCATCACTTATAGAAAAATATGGAAGTATTTCTGATAACGATGCACTTGAAAAATTGCTCTTTAACAAATTTAAGTCGTTAGGTTTAGTCATCTTTTTATCTCTTTACATTCTACTCTTTGGCTTGTGGGGTATGGTTATGTGGGATATCAATATTATTGCGATTACTATGGTCTTATTCGGAGCATTTGCTGCTTTGACTCATGTATATGGTTATCGAAACTTCAATACAAAGGATAATTCGCATAATCTAATGCGTATTGGTATTTTGTTGAATGGGGAAGAATTACATAACAACCATCATAACAATCCTACCTCAGCAAAACTATCGTTGTTGGATAATGAATTTGATCTAGGTTGGTTTTATATCAAGATGTTAATGAAATTAAATTTGGCGAAGCTTCGTACCACTGCAACTGTGGAAAGAAAAGGAGTGGGATACGAACTTCAGAAACACTAGGCTCTGTTTGCACGTATTTTGGCCTAGACAGTACAGTAGATTTGTAAACAGGACCTACCCATTATTCCACCATCCTCCGCCGAGTGATTGAAAGAGGGCGGCAGTATCATTATAACGAGCTGCTTCAGCTTGGATTACTTTTAAGTGTATTTTTAAATAGGATTCTTTCGCCTTTAAAACGGCTAAATAGTTCGCTTTACCGAGTTGGTATTGCATCCTCACTATTTTAAAGTGTTCCCGTGTGTTTGTTTCCGAGCCCACTTGTTCACGCAATAACTCAGCATCGAACTCAAGAGCATGTAGGGCATCTGCAACTTGTTGAAAGGCATCAAGTACCACTTTCTTATATCGTGCAAGTTCATAATCATACACCGCAATAGCGAGTTGGCGTTTAGCACGTAATTCACCACCTTTCAGCAGTGTTTGGAATATTTGACCGCCATAATTCCACACATTATTTGCAGGATTGAACAAGGTACTTAGTGCAGTTGAGTACCAGGCATAGGTAGCACCTATATTTAATTGAGGGTAGAGATTAGCGGTGGCAACGCCAATTTCTGCGCTCGCTTTATGCAGTAATGATTCAGAGGATTTTATATCGGGTCGTTGTTTGACAAGGAGTGAAGGCAGAGTAACCGGAAGATCGGTGGGTAAACGGATATTTTGCAGTGTAAAATCAAAAAATTCGGTTTCGCTCGGCAATGATCCTATCAGTATTGCAAGAGCATTATATTTTTTAGCTAAATCATTTTTGAGGGCAGGGAGTTGTGCTTGAGTTTCCCTAAGCCGATTGTCACTATCGAGTAGAGTAAGCTTGGAAATATGTCCTTGCACATAGTTGTTATTTTCTAATTTTACCAATTCCTTTTGACACGCTATAAGTTCTTTGGTTGTTTTAATCTGTTCTTGCAATGATGCAATCGTGATGCCTGTTGTGACTATATTCGCTGTTAGAGTTAAATAAGTCGCTTCCAATTCAAAACGTTGATAATCAATTGCGGCTCTTAGGGACTCTAATTGACGACGAGTACCGCCAAATAAGTCTAAATTATAGCGGACGCTGATCGAGGTATTGTACAGGTCGAATGTGTTGACTGAGGAAAATGGAAGTTTAGCTCCTGGAATTGGTGTAATATTAATTCCCGTGGCAAGTAAACTATTTCTTTCACGACTCGCCAGAAATTGAGTATCCACTGTAGGAAATAAGTTGTGTCCTGCCTCAGCGAGTAAATTGGCCTGTGCTTTACGCAAATTAGCCTTACTCATTTCTATTGATGGATTATTTTTTAATCCTTTTTCAATGAATGAATTTAATTCTTTGGAATGAAATATCTCCCACCATGATGCGGATATCTTCTTTTTAAAATTAAAGTGTTGTGGTTGACCCGCTCGGCTCTTCGCGCTAACTGTTCTATTTTTCACCGGCCCGGAATTATAGTGGGTAGCTTTAGGGGCATCTGGTGAATGAAAATTAGGCCCAACTTTACAACTTGTAAGGAGTAATGTGCCTAAAAATAAATAAATTCTTTGCATTTGATCTTCTTATCTAAATAGATGTATTAACCATTAGAACAAAACCAATTCGTTTAAACGATCATAAAATTAAGTTGATGCTGACCGGCTGTCCTGGATGTAAATTATTGAATGCTGATTTGATTGGTTTTGCCTCGACTCGATAAACGAATTTGGTTCTTGAGCTTTCACTAAAAATATAAGGAGGCGTATATTCTGTTTTTGAAGAAATATAGTTTATCGTCGCAGGGTAATTTTCTTTGCACCCATCACAGCTGATGGTAATTTGGTTTTTTAATTTTAACTGAGCTAATAAAGGCTCAGGAACATAAAAAACAACCTTTAGATTTTCAGGTGCAACGAGAGATAATACTGGACGTCCAGATAATACTAATTCACCAACAGTGAAATAGGTGTTGTAAACATAGCCTGAAATTGAAGAATAGACTTCTTTATTGGATTTGTTCCATTTTGCCTCAGTTAAATCTGCCCGGGACGATTCGACCAAGGCGTGTTGGGAGATTAATGATGCTTTCGCATTAAGGTAATTATTTTTTACTTCTTCAAGTTCTTCAAGGCTAACCCCGCCTGACTTTACCAGTCTTTGATAACGAGTTAATAATTGACTCTGGTAATCCAGTTCGGCTTGTTTGACTTCGACTTGTGCTAAAGCTTGGGTAAGATTTGCCCGGGCTCTGTTGAGCTGGGATTTTTGGGGCTGTACATCCAGGGTGAATAGCCTATCTCCTTTATGCACTACAGTGCCTTTGGAGGCATCAAGACTGATAAGATTACCAGCAAAATTGCTTGAGATATAAGTATAATCAGCATCGATATATCCCTGCAATGAATTGTTCTCTTTTTTGCAACTCACTGTAAGTGTGCAAATTATTAATAGAAACAACCATCGCTGAGTGAATTTGCGCATATTATTTTGATCTCAAACGAATTCATCAAATAAATTGAAGGAAATAAAAAAACTTACCACCAAATGGCAGTACCTGACAATACACCGATATAAGTATCTCTAATAAAATGAAAAATTTTTTAGTGATTCATTTTAGATGGGCGCCAAAAAGTAATGCCAGGAACCTTAACAGGTTGCTCGATGTCTGCTTGCTGACCATCGATTTCGTGACTGTTGTTCTTTAATGAAAGAAATCACATTGAAAAATAGACTGTCAGTGATGATCATATTACGATACCATAGACCATAATGCCCCGTATCAACAAAATCATCTTTATGGATATTTGGACATTTTCTGGGAAAATTCAGACATTGTTTTGAGAAAAATTAAGTCATTCTAATTCTCATTCAAGGATGATAAATGATAAAAAATGAATTTCTTCGTATCTGGTCGATTGCAAAAAAAGAAATTATTCAAATCAAACGCGATTTTTTGATTTTCTCATGGTTAATTATCATCCCAGTGACGCAGATACTATTGTTTGGGGCGATTATAAATACCAATCCCAAAAATCTTCCAACCGTAGTGATTACCTCTGAGGATACTCCTTTTACCCGAACTTTATTAGAGGGTCTAAAAAACACGAGTTATTTTTCAATTGAAACAATAACTGCGGATGAAAAAAAAGCCGAGCGCTTATTACTGAGTGGAAAGGTGCTTTTTGTGATTAATATTCCTCCGAATTTTACCCGGGATTTAATTCGTGGAAAGCACCCGCATGTATTGATCGAGGCTGATGCTTCAGACCCTGTAGCGGTTTCAAATGCGTTTCGTGCTGCATCTGAATTACCTCCTAAAGTTTTTGAACATGATTTACAGGGCCCACTGAGTTATTTAGCGTCCACGGATGCTCCATTCATTTTTGATATTCAAGCTAAATACAATCCTGAAAGTATTCCACAATACAATACCATACCTGGATTAATTGCATTGTTGATCTTTTCCACGTTAACCGTTTTAACGGCGGTATCTATAAACTCAGAATTTGAACGAGGAACGTTCGAGACCTTATTAATAACGCCTTTAACTCCAGTTAATATTATTTTTGGTAAGGTGATACCCTATTTCATTTTAGGGTATTTACTTTTATTTATATTGTTGGCAATCGCTTATTTTATTTTTTCGATTCCTTTTCATGGCAGCTTTTTCCTGTATTTATTACTTTTAGCCCCTTACTCTATTTCCAGCTTAGGAACAGGACTCGCCATCTCGGCGGTTACTCGAACACAATTTGCGGCTGTAGGTTTAACGAATGCCTATGGTCTAGTGGCAATTATGGTCTCGGGTTTTTTATTTCCATTTACTGGCGTACCCCATTGGGCACAATCAATCAGTCAAACGATACCGCTGACGCATTTTTTAAGGATCACGCGAAACAGTATGTTAAAAGGCGCCGGTTGGGATATTTTATGGCCTGATACCTGGCCTATAATTTTATTTTCCATAGTTATTATTTTTTTGGGAATCGTACTTTTTAGAAGAACCTTAGACTAATTGATTATGATAATCATGTTATGCTGATGAGAGAACAGATAGTTTATGAAAAAGAACGCTGAACATTATGAGGAGCTTATTTTACAGCATCCTCTTTTCTGTCTTCTCAATCGTTCAAATGCGCATCAATTAATTGGATATGCGAAACCTGAGCATGTTGAAGCAGATCAAGTTATTGTTGTTGAGGGTGAACCGATTGATTGTATTTTTTTAATTGTTTCAGGAAGTGCCGCAGTAAGAAGAGCGGTGCATGCGCAGGGAACAAGACAGTCTATGCGTATAGCTGAATTAACAAAAGGCGAAATTATAGGTTTATCCTCAGAGGGGTTTGTTTCTCAGACAGGTCTTCGTACGGCTACAGTGATAGCACTTACCCCTATGCAATTACTAAAAATTAGTCTTTATGATTTTCTCAGTTTTTTGGAGCAGCCAGAGATAAAATATCCTAATTTGAAAAAGTTAAGTGAAGAATTTCTTTTAATTCAGTTTATTCGTGCGCATCATCTGTTTAGTAATTTTTCCCATGAGAAAATACAGACCATGGTGAAAACAGCAATAAATATTCAGGTTACTGCAGGTACCTATTTGTATCGAGAGGGGGATGCTGCTGATGCGTGTTATTATCTCCTCAAAGGTGAGGTTGTTCTTCTCAGTAAAAAAGCAAGCAGTCCTACTGTAATTAAAATAAATCAAATGTTTGGGGATGCAGAATTTATGAAGGATATAAAGAGAACTGAAGCCGCGTTTGCAAAAATTGATAGTGAGTTATTAGTTATAGAAACAGAGCTTGTTAAAAAATTTATAACCATGCATCAACCATCTTTATTTCAACAGCTTTGGTTGAAATTTTCTGGAAAGAAATAAGGTTTTTTATGGATAAAAGCAATTATATTATCGATGTAAGAAATTTAACTAAAAAATTCAATACCTATCAGGCAGTTAGCAATCTTAATCTTAAAGTTGAATATGGAGATATATATGGCTTTCTTGGACCTAATGGCGCTGGAAAAACTACTTCTATAAGAATGCTATGCGGTCTGATCATTCCTGATTCGGGTACTGGTGAGTGTGTTGGCTTTGATATCTTAACTGAATCTCGTCGGATCAAAGCACTTGTGGGCTATATGTCGCAGAGTTTTGGTCTCTATAAAGATCTTACTGTCTACGAAAATATGCTTTTTTTCTCTGAGGTTTATGGCGTAGTGGACAGAAAGAATCAAATAGAAAAGTACTTGCACAAATTTGATTTAGAAAAATACAAAGATCAAATTGCAGGCACTTTATCTGGGGGGTGGAAACAACGCTTATCATTGGCTGTTTCTTTATTGCATGATCCCTTATTGTTATTGTTAGATGAACCCACCGCGAATATTGATCCCAAAGCAAGAAGAGAGTTTTGGGATTTGATGCATCAATTATCAAGAGAGGGAATTACCATTTTATTGAGCTCTCATAATTTAGATGAAGTAGATAAATGCAATAAAATTGCCTACATGTGTTATGGACGAACTCTTATGTCGGGAACGATTGACGAAATTTTACACTCTGTAAATTTGACCACCTGGGAAATAAAAGGAAAAAATATTGCGATGCTCTCTCATCAATTAGAGTCTACCGAGGGAGTCGATCAAGTTTTACGATTTCATAATTCACTGCATGTAAGCAGTAAAAATCAGGAGGAATTGTCTAAAGCCATCCAGCCCTATATCGAAAGCGACTGTTTTTATGGGAAAATAATTGATTCGACTTTAGATGATGTTTTTGTTTGGCTCTCTACGTATGGTGATCAGAGATTATAAATGATAAAAACAGATTTTTGTCGTGTCATATCGGTTGCTAAAAAGGAATTTATCCAGATTAAACGCAACATTTCTACGTTTATGTTCCTATTCTTAGTTCCTGTACTGCAAATATTATTATTTGGTTTTATGATTAATACCAATCCCAAATTTTTACCAACGACCGTTATATCCTCTGAAATTAATTCATTTACCCGCACTTTATTGGAAGGTCTTAAACATACAGAATACTTTTCCTTAGACTCCATTGCTCGAACAGAAAAGGAGGCCGATAAATTATTGCTTAGCGGAAGAGGCCTTTTTGTCATTAATATACCGCCCAATTTTTCAAGGGATTTATTGAGAGGAAGAAAACCGCATGTACTCATTGAAGCGGATGCCTCCGACCCGGTTGCAATTTCAAATGCATTTCGAGCAGCGGCCGCTCTCCCGGCTCAATTATTTGATCATGATCTGCGTGGTTCTCTTGCTTATCTTTCGTCACAACAGACACCTTTTGAATTGGATATACATCCCAAGTTTAATCCTGAAGGGTTCTCACAATATAATATTGTTCCTGGATTAATAGCCGTATTGATGCTTACCACACTGACCCTTCTAACCGCGATGTCTATTACAGCTGAATATGAGGTAGGTACTTTCGAAACACTATTAATCACGCCACTGAGCGCAGCAAATATTATTTTGGGTAAAGTTATTCCCCATTTTATAGTGGGTTATCTGATCTTATTTATGCTCTTATTTATTTCTTATTTTGTTTTCTCTGTGCCTTTTCATGGAAGTTTTCTTCTGTATCTTCTGATCATGGCACCATACTCTATTGGCAGTTTGGCAATGGGCTTAGCTATGTCCGCCTTCGCAAAAACCCAATTTCAGGCGGTTGCTTCAACTAATGCCTATATGTTAATTGTCATCATGATTTCGGGTTTTTTGTTTCCATTCAGCGGAATGCCGATGTGGGCGCAATACATAGGTCAATTGATCCCCTTAACGCACTTTTTAAGAATTACCCGCAATATCATGTTGAAGGGGGCGGATTTTAGCATTCTCTGGCCTGATATTTGGCCTATTCTACTCTTTATGGTTGTTATGGTTTTTTCAGCAATTTTACTTTTTAGAAAAACTTTGGATTAGGATTATTTTACTTTCAAAGCAAAATTTGTTCGTATAAAAAGTTTAGGGGGGCAGTTTGAATCGTGGGGCTTAATTTTAACACAAGACTTTTCGTGAATAGGGGGCGAATCCTTATTATAAATAAAAAATCCCCGTATGCACGGGGATAATTCATGTCCAGGGAATTAGGTATTAATCTGCTTTTTTACCTGTTAACTTTTCTTTGATGCGTGCTGCACGACCAGCTAAGTTACGGAGGTAATAAAGTTTAGCACGACGCACATCACCACGTCTTTTAACGGTAATGCTATCAACAATAGGACTGTACGTTTGGAACACACGCTCTACACCAACACCGTGAGAGATTTTACGAACAGTGAATGCAGAATTCAAACCGCGGTTACGTTTTGCGATAACAACACCTTCAAATGCTTGTAAACGCTCACGGTTACCTTCAATTACTTTCACTTGAACCAAAACAGTATCACCTGGGTTGAAAACAGGGATCTCTTTACCTTGCATTTGCTCAGCATTCAGTTGGTCAATAATATTAGTCATGGACTACTCCTCAAATTGGTTCATCCTTTAGGAATCACCGTGTTCATACATAAACTCAGCAAGCAATTGCTTATCTGTTTCACTTAACTGTATTTTTTCAAGTAAATCTGGACGTTTAAGCCAAGTTTTACCCAGAGATTGCTTTCTTCGCCACAGTTCTATATCTCTGTGATTACCACCTATCAAAACGGGTGGCACCTCTAACCCGTCAACGGTTGCTGGTCGAGTATAATGAGGGCAATCCAGTAAACCATTCATAAAAGAATCTTGTTCTGCTGAACCAAGATGCCCTAGACTCCCTGGTATTAAACGAATTATTGCATCGATAAATACCGTAGCAGCCAGCTCACCGCCACTTAAAACAAAATCCCCGAGAGACCATTCTTCATCTACATATTGTTGAAGAATACGCTCATCAATTCCTTCATATCGCCCGGCAATAAACAGCAAGGGTTGTTTGTCACGTGCCACTTGATTTAAGTCATTTTGTCGAATTACTTTACCTTGAGGACTCAAGTAAACCGTTTTACAATGACTCGGCATTTGACTGCGCGCCTGCATAATTGCCCCTTTTAAGGGCTCATACATCATAACCATTCCCGGACCGCCACCATAAGGCTTATCATCGACTTGCCTATAGGGCCTGGACGACCAATCTCTTGGGTTCCAGTAATCAATTTTGACTAATTTCTGTTCAATTGCTCTACCCGTAATGCCATAATTTAATGCATTCAGTATTTCGGGTATTAAGCTGATTACTCCGAGATGAAGTACCACTTAAAAATCCATATCCCAATCAACAGTAATTAATTGCTGGTTGGTATCAATATCTAATATAAACTGGTCGAGTAGGTAAGGTATTAAATGTCTTTTAGTACCTTCTACAACCAGGACATCATTTGCACCTGTAGGAATTATTTCGGTGACAGTCCCAAAAGATTCACCTTTTTGGTTTATCACGTTCATTCCTATAAGTTGATGCCAATAATATTCACCAGGTTTTAGTGTTTCCAGTTGTTCCTGTTGAACTGCAATTTCTATATTAGTGAGGTGAGCTACTGACTCGCGTTCAGGATAACCTTCAATTTGGGCTATGATGGATTTAGTTTGTACTTCAGCACGCAATAATTTTATTGGCTGCCATTTATTGTTAATAAAGGCATGCCAATTTGTATACTTCAGCACATTATCTCGAGGCTCTGTAAAGGAGTGAACCGTAACAAAACCTTTAATACCATGTGGCCGCCCAAAACGGGCTATTACTATCCAGTTTTCCTGATTATTCACGTTATTAAGCAGCTTGGCCTTTCTTATTAAACTCTTTGACTAAAGCGCTGACGCGATCAGACAATTGTGCGCCTACTTTTTGCCATTGGCTTAATTTTTCTGCATCAATGTGCAAACGTACTTCTTGCCCACGCGCTACAGGGTTAAAATAACCGATACGCTCAATATAACTGCCATCGCGGCGTTTGCGACTGTCAGTAACGACCATATGATAAAACGGACGCTTTTTGGCGCCACCTCTTGATAAACGTATAACGACCATTGTTTTCCTCTACTTTAGAGTGGTTACGTAAAAATGCCGTGTATTGTACGAAAATTAATTCAGCATGTGAAGTAATTCTTGCGAATTATTTAAAATCATCGGGTAATATGCCTTTTAAACCGGCCATTCCACCAAGTCCACGCATCATTTTTTGCATTCCACCAGGTTTGGTAAATTTTTTCATCATTTTTTGCATTTGTTCAAATTGCTTCAATAACTTGTTCACATCCTGTATTTGCGTTCCCGATCCCAAAGCAATACGTTTTTTGCGTGAACCCACTATAAGCTTGGGTATACGACGTTCTTTGGGCGTCATGGAGTTAATTATGGCAATGGTTTGCGCCATGGCTTTATCGCTCACTTGTTTCATTGCCTGTTGTGGCATCATTTGACTGACACCGGGTAGTTTGCTCATCATTCCTGCAATACCACCCATATTATTCATTTGCAGAAGCTGTTGTTTAAAGTCTTCCAGATCAAAGCTTTTGCCTTTTTTCAGTTTTTTAGCAAGTTTTTCACTGGCTTGTTTGTCTGCTTTGCGTTCAACTTCTTCAATCAGCGTGAGAATATCTCCCATGCCAAGAATTCTTGAGGCAATTCGCTCAGGATGAAACGGCTCCAACGCCTCTACTTTTTCACCGCTACCAATAAATTTAATCGGTTGGCCGGTAATTTGTTTTACAGAAAGAGCAGCCCCCCCTCGTGCATCACCATCGGTTTTGGTCAGAATGACCCCGGTCAGCGGCAGGGCTTCATGAAAAGCTTTTGCGGTATTTGCAGCATCTTGCCCGGTCATGCTGTCGACAACAAACAGGGTTTCAATCGGATTAATTTCTTTGTGGAGGCCTTTAATTTCAGCCATCATATCCGCATCGATATGCAAGCGGCCTGCTGTATCAATCAGCAAAACATCCATATATTGTTTTTTTGCAGCATCAAGCGATTTTTTTGCAATGGCAAGTGGCTGTTCATTGGATTCTGCTGGGAAAAAGGTGACACCTATTTGATCGGCCAATACTTTAAGCTGTTGTATTGCTGCAGGTCGATAGACGTCGACGCTGGTTACCATGACTTTTTTATTCTCAGACTCTTTTAAATAACGAGCTAATTTCGCCGTACTGGTTGTCTTACCAGAGCCTTGCAATCCTGCCATTAAAAAAACTGCAGGGGGTTGGGTTTTAAAATTAAGCTCGGCACGCTCATCGCCCATGATATGGATTAATTCATCATGAACTATTTTAATAAAGGCTTGATCAGGATTTAATTCCGTGAGGACTTCTTGCCCTAATGCTTTTTGTTTGACTTGTTCAATAAATTCTTTAATAACAGGCAATGCAACGTCTGCTTCAAGCAGTGAAAGCCTGACTTCGCGCAGGGCGTGTTGTACATTCTCTTCAGTTAATCGACCCTGTCCCCGTAAATTTTTAAAGGTGCGAGTCAAACGTTCGGTTAAGGTTTCAAACATGATGTGGTGCCCGAAAAAAATTGAAACTATAGCACAGAGAAGCCATGATATGAAACTGTTGGGAATATCGTCTCAAGTTAAGGGGATGCCGCTCGGATTAGACCATGCCGTAATCCGCGATTAAGACCACATTCCCACGCCGGCTGATATGCGCTCTCTATAAATAATAGTATTGTCCACTTCTCTTGCGGTGGCGAGTGATTTTGTGCACAAAGACAGGAAAAAAGGCAGAGATTTTCTGATTAAATCATGTTATTTTACAGTGCGTATTAAAAATTCGCGGGTTACCAAACAAAATTAAGGAACATTTTGTTTAATAATTACCCTATTATTAAGGGTTTCTTAAGCTAATTTCTATATAATTAAGCTTCTGCATGCCCAAAACTGCACTGAAGGAATGCGATGATCGATAAAAAACATTCACTGACAATTTTCAGTCTGACTATGATAACCGTTGGCTCGGTAGACAGCATACGCAATTTGCCTGCTACAGCCTTATTTGGTAGTCAATTAATCTTTTATTTTGTTTTGGGTGCTTTATTTTTTCTAATTCCCACCGCCTTGGTTTCAGCAGAGTTGGCTTCAGGATGGGCTCGTCAAGGTGGGATTTATATCTGGGTAAAACAGGCTTTTGGCAAAAAAATGGGGTTCTTGGCCATTTGGTTGCAATGGATAGAAAATGTCATTTGGTATCCCACGATTTTATCTTTTGTCGCCGGAACTATAGGCTATTTAATCAATCCCGAGTTAACCAGTAATCCTGTTTTTCTATGGGCAATCATCGTCAGTTGTTTTTGGGGCGCTACCATTTTGAACCTGCGCGGAATGAAATCTTCTGCCGCATTCAGTAATTTGTGTTCTCTTGCGGGTTTATTGTTACCTATGTCATTAATTATTGGTCTTGGGGTTGTATGGATGACCCAAGGGAATCCCTTACAGATTCAATTTGATATTCCCAGTATCGTGCCTCATTTGTCTGATAAATCGATGTGGGTATCCTTAACCGCGATTATTATGTCCTTTTGTGGTATCGAGATTGCCACAGTCCATGCGAATGATGTCAACAACCCACAACATGCTTTTCCCAAGGTTTTAATCTATTCGGTAGGGATTATTTTAAGTACTTTAATTCTTGGATCTTTAGCCATTGCGATTGTTTTACCTGGAAAAGATATCAATTTAGTAGCGGGTATTATGCAAGCATTCGAGGCGTTCTTCTCCAGCTATCAAATGTACTGGATGATGCCTGTAGTTGCTTTAATGCTGGTGCTCGGAGGTCTGGGTGGTGTAAGTAACTGGATCATTGCCCCCACAAAAGGATTATTGGTCGCTGCAGAGGATGGTAATTTGCCAGATTACTTCCAACGTACGAATGCAAAAGGTGCCCCAGTGGTGATGCTTTATACTCAGGCGAGTATTGTCACCGTCTTATCCGCCTTATTCTTATTTATGCCGAGTGTGAATGGTTCTTATTGGTTATTAACTGCTTTAGCAGCGCAATTGTATATGTTGATGTATTTCATCATGTTTGCTGCAGCAATTAAATTGCGCTTTTCTGAGCCGCACCATCATCGACCTTTTGCAATCCCAGGCGGAATAGCAGGGATGTTATTTGTCGCAGGCATTGGCATCGTTGGGGTATGTGCTACCTTAGCGGTGAGTTTTATTCCACCCGAAGGGATCAACGTTGGCGGTATTGTCCGTTATGAAATGACCTTGATTGGTGGCTTAATTTTAATGTGTTTACCCCCATTTATCAGTTCTTGGTCGCAAGAAAAAGCAGCGGTCTTGGAGGCTGTTCCAGATTAACGATCCTTGGATACCTTTCTTGTCCTCAGTAAGCAGGGGCATTTATGGACCAAAGCATGATGGCCAAAGCAAATGGATAGACCAGCAGAATCTAATGAATTACTAAGCCAGTTAATGGCAAGGTTACCCGAATTGGAATGGAAGATTAGCGAGCTTGGTCCTTTTTTTTCAAGTCAACGCTTGCCTAAAGGCTTATTCCGTCTTGATGCAGAGATCAGTGGTGCTGCATGTATTGCGGAAATTAAAGCAGACATCCACGCTTTAGGTAAGCAACAAAATAAGCGCAGTGCGTTTTATTTGGCAGAGCGAATTCGACAAAAAATTAATGTTCTGGTTGTTTTATGTCAAATGCATCAAGGTAAGAGTAAGCCAGAGGAAAAGCCTTCATTTGGTATTAAGATGTTAAGTACTCGGCGGCAATGGATTAATGATCTCGAGACGGAAGTCAAAACCTTAGAAGAACAACAGCAAGCAATGACTAAAGCTTTGGAACATCTGAGGCATAATCCGAATGCCAATGCGATCTTGCATTTAAAAGCAGAGTTAGGGGAAGTCGAGCGTCGCCTGACTTTAGCCAAAGAAACCCTCAACCGAGCTGTTTCTTAATCAATAAGATAATTGTCAGATATCCAGATTTAGGGCATGGACGCCTTGATCTTGGCAAGCGTTGTCCAATTTCGTGCAGTGCCTTGTAGGCCAAGTTTTTTCTCTATCAATTGATGGGTTAATTTGGAACGGCCTATCCCATCAGGATAAGCCAAATAGAGACATTGATGACCACCAATGATTTGTTCTCGTCCCTGGATGCTTTTGATGAGCGCTTCCAGGGCTGAAGATGAAGGATTTGCATCAACAAACAGGACCAGCAAATGGCTGGGGTCGGAAACCGCCATTTCAGAAAATGGGTTGTTGCGGATTATTTCAACGAGCGATTCTTTGCGGCGCACCAATACGGCAGTTTCTAATTGCAATTGGTGCTCAATGGCAGAGCCAATCTGCTTCTCAAGGTGTGTTTCCGACATGTGAGACGTTGCCTCGAACACAATATTCCCGGTTTGCAGAATGGATTTTACTTGCTTGAAGCCCAGGGTCTCAAACAAAAGACACAAATCACGCATCGCAATTTTTTTGTGTCCACCTACATTAATCCCACGCAGCAATGCGACATAGCTCATATTTTGTCACCTAAATCTTCAGCAAAGCGCAACATATAACCATCGGGATCCAAAATAATGAATTGGCGTTGGCCAATCTTAAGATCACCCGCTTGATACCATCGGTCTTCGATAGGCATGAAGAGATTGATCTTATAGCGTTGAATGTGGCGGTATAATTGTTCGACCTCAGTCGTTTTTATTTGTAAATTTATCCCCCGACCAAAAGGGGCCTCGAGTGGAGCAGTTACCCATATTCGACCCACGTGCTTTATTTCCTCCAACATTAAGCGTGCTCCTTGACGCTCGAGCATCGCAAATTGTTCTTCGGCACGTTGATATTGGATAGTAAATCCTAATACCTCCGTATAAAAAGACAAGCTAAGGTCTATATCAGAACAATATAATTCGGGTATAAGGGCTGTGGTCAATCGTTCGTTGTTCATCGACTCAGATTGTATCTCGAGGGAATTTAGGCTAATAATTTACATTAAACGTGGATAAATAACAGCAGGGCAAAGTAAGTTTCGTCTCGTTGCGACAGGATTATTTTCCATGCCGAGCAGCCGTTGGAATGTACCAAACACACATTGGGAGAATATCATGCGATTTCAGGGAAAGACGGTAGTAGTTACTGGTGGAAGCAGCGGTATCGGTTTTGCTGTAGCAAAACGAATTACTGATGAAGGTGGACGCGTGATCATCACCGGCCGCAATCAACCGAAACTGGAAGCTGCTGTAAAAGCCCTTGGAACAAAGGGGCACTACCTTGTTTCTGATGCCAGTCGCCTCAGTGATATCGAAGCCTTGTTTTCTTCCATTAACAAAGAAGTGGGTCTTATCGATGGACTTTTTGCCAATGCAGGCACGGTACTCTTTGAACCGGTAGACGCAGTGACGGAAGAGCATTTCGATTATCTCATGAATACCAATGTGAAAAGTGTCTTTTTTACTCTGCAAAAAGCAATTCCGCATTTGGCGGAGGGGGCATCCATTGTGGTGAATGCCTCTGTTGCTGGGAGTACCGGTGGCGCAACCGCTTCAGTTTATAGTGCCACTAAAGCGGCAGTGCGCTCCATGGCGCGTACTTTTGCAGCCAGTCTTTTGGAGCGAAAAATTCGGGTCAATGCCGTCAGCCCAGGACCGATTGATACCCCACTGTGGTTCTTAGAAGGAGGGCTTTCCGCAGATCAGGTGCATAAGGTTTTAGAGGATATCAAGGCTGCCAATCCGATGAAACGCTTTGGATCAGCAGAAGAAGTTGCCGCGGCAGTCGCTTTCTTACTTGCCTCGGAATCTTCTTATATTACAGGAAGTGAGCTTTTTGTCGATGGAGGATTGACTCAACTTTAATCTTTGTGCATCGTAATTGTCTTGGGAGGTATTGATTTAGCAATTAGCCTTCCTTGGCTCAAGTTCGATTTATAGGGCGGGGGTGAAGCTGGTTGATTCCTCCGGCATAAATCCGAATTTATTTTCTATGACATTCGTTCTATCTATGAATTGTTGCAACGTTGAGGCTATGTCTAACAACTCATCTTGAACTGGAGTTTTTGTTGTAGGGCTAGCTAAATTGCTGAAATCTTTATTTGCAAATAAAGATTCGTTAGAACGTTGTGTTTTTGCATTGATATCAGTAGCACCACCAAAAAATCTGTCCTGGAATCCTAGAGAGAGCATGGAGTGAGTCAGAAGATTTAAATCAACATCGTCTAGTTTTTTCTTTTCATCAAGTGTTACTTGCTTGGATAGGCTAACTTGTTTCTTAATATCCTCAAGAAACTCTTCGATTTGTGCTAATAATTCGTCTGGGTCTTGAATAATCTTTTTTGCTAACGCGTGGCTCAGCTTATTCCGACTTTTTGCAACCTGCAGATTTGCTCCCTCAACGAGTTGTAATGTACCATTAGTTTGCTCTAACAGCATATCGGCAAAAAACTCATTGAGAGCTGCTAATTTTGCTCTAATTTCTTATAATTGTGGAAAATTATGCGCGAACTTCTCTAAAGACGTCAGAAAGGATTTTGTCGTTTGATAACAATTTTTAACTTGAACCAGAGGGTTTGATTTTATTGCATCAAAAGTTGGGTCGAATGCCGCAAAAGTACTTATATAATCAGTCAGATTTACTTTCAAAATGTACTCCAATTGGTTTTGTTTTAAATTGAAAAACCTTCCTTGCTGTATGTACTTCAGAAGCTCCCTAAATTTTTTAAATTGTCAAAAATTGCGCGATTGTAGCTTTTGAGTTAAAAAGCGTCAAAAGCAAGGGCAATGACCTTCTTATGTCTTTGATTGTTCGATTCTAGGAGGTTGCTGCAGTAGGTAAAGGAACCGCGACGTGCCAATAAAATTTTGTTGGTTCATTTCAGCATAGTTTATAGCGAGCGGGATTTATTTTCACGCTCACTCTAAAGCCTCTGATACAGAGCACATTGGTCACCAAAATTATTTTGCTTCTCATGTTGGCGGAAAACAGACTGTAGCGATAACGCTCAAATCAGTTGTATGGTCCATTTTCAAAAAGAATTAATCCTGCACGGTGTGCGTTTAATAAATAACTGGCTCCTTATTTTTCGACATAAGATATTGTTTTTTAAAAAAATTATTTTTTTAATGAATTCCATAAGAGTTTTTTCGTTCTTAAATTTTAAGTTTTTGTATCGGGACGCAATTTCTAAAGTGCTAAGCCAATGAGCAACCAGGTGGTCTATAATAATAAAAATGAAATGCATTAAAGGCTGAAGGAGATAGGACTATGCACAAAAAGGTGATTCAGGTACCTGAACTTCTCTCTTATGATAAGTATGGTTTTACACAATGTGTTCAATTCAATGATTTGATTTTTGTGACCGGACAAGCGGGAGAAGATAGGGACGGAAGATTGGTGGGTAAGGATATAGAGTCTCAAACCCGACAATTATTCAAAAACATCGAATTTGCGTTACATGCTGCGAACTCCGATTTAACACAGATTCTGGCCATGACCTCCTATGTAGTTGATATAGAAAAAAATGGTTTAGCTTATTTTACTACCAGAAAAGAATGCATGCCCGTCTCGTCCTACACGAGCACCTCAGTTGGCGTTGCGGCATTGGCTAATCCCGGATTGTTGGTTGAAGTCACCTGCATTGCAGCCGTACTTCACCATAAAACCTAAGTATCCACATATGGGGGGCAGGCTTTGAATTGTGAATCAACTTCTATTTGAAAATTCACAATTCAAGGCCTGACCCTCTAACTCTAGACATTCCTTCGCGGATAGTGATTTCCGGCTTGTAACCCAGAACTGTCTTAGCGCGACTTATGTCCAGCGTAAACGGGTAGCCAATCAGCCGAACCAACTCTCGCGTCAGCGGTGGCTCTCCAGGCAACCAACCGGTCGCCCAAAGCTTTTCCATTCCTTTTCCCATCAACCAGGCAACCGGAGCAGGTACCGACATCCGTGGTGTCTCCAGCCCACTCGCATGCAGGCGTTGGGTGATGAATTCGCGTAAGGTGATATCTTCGTCATCTGTCAAGAAGTACGCTCCGGTCACCTCGGAACGCAATGCGAGCGCGATAGCCTGGCACAGGTTTTGAACATGACAGGTGGCGTAGGGGTACTCCCCTCGGCTGATCCACGCAAACTGTCGTTTACGGACTCGGTCGCCGAAGTCACCATCGACCATATCGCCTGGCCCCCAAATGAGAGGCGGACGCAAAGCCACGGTACTGAAACCATCGGAATGCGCGGCTAGAACATGCGACTCGGCGATTGCCTTCGTTGATGAGTAAGGCAGATGGCGCAACTCAGTCAATGGCCAAGACTCATCGGCATGGGTAATCGGCATCGCCTCCTGCATCACTACGGAAGCGGCACTAACGTGAACAAAGCGCTTGATGCTGCATGCTGTCGCTGCTTTAAGCACTTGATCTGTCAAGGTCACATTACTGACTTCGAAGTCCTCCCACGCCCCCCACATCTTCAGGTGCGCAGCAATATGAACGGCAGCATCACACCCAGCCATTGCTTGCTTAAGTGCGGCCGGATCTGCATATTCGAGCACAGTCGACGATGCTCCAAGTGCGCGCAGCCGTTTACAGGCCACCTCATGCCTAGCGGGCGCGACCACCGAATGCTCATCTGCCAGTAACCGCTTGATGCAATGCCCACCGACAAACCCAGAGCCACCTGTGACAAAGACTTTCATCCACTACTCCTATGAAGGATTGCAATAAATATAGCAATCCTTTAATGAAATTACCATGAAGGGGCTTCTTTAAACGCCACACTTAAAGTCCAATTTAGCCAATACATATGGGGCAGGCCTGGAACGATCCTGTCATAATTTTTACAATCATAATTTTCCCAATTTAATACTTAATTACTGATATAAGAAAAAGCTTGTATGCACATGTGGGGTCAGGGTCTGACCCTCTAACTCGAGTAGCTTAGCTTTTTGGCACCAGTTCTTGATATTTAATTTTCCTATCCTTATGATAAATAGGTTTAAAATAGCAACTTGAAAAGGATAGCAATGTGGACGCAACTATAGACGAAAAGAAAGCACATCTAAAAATCGCCATAATCACAGGAAGTACGCGACCAGGCCGCAAAAATGAATCTGTTGCGCGTTGGGTCTATGATCTGGCGAATGGGCGCAATGATGCGGAATTCGAATTAATAGATATTGCAGAATATCAACTCCCGTTGTTAGACGAGGCAATGCCGCCGTCCCTATGCCAGTATAGCCATGAGCATACAAAAAAATGGGCGGCAACAATCGCTCGCTTTGATGCTTTTGTATTTGTAACTCCAGAATACAATCATGGTACCTCAGGTGCACTAAAAAACGCTATTGACTATCTCTATAAGGAATGGAACAACAAGGTTGCTGGTTTTGTGAGCTACGGTGGTATAGGCGGTGCGCGTGCTGTAGAACATCTTAGGCTTGTCATGGCGGAACTTATGATCGCTACTGTTCGCGCGCAGGTGATGCTATCTTTGTTCACCGATTTCGAAAATTTTTCAACTTTCAAACCGAGTCCACATCATGAAAAAGAAGTACACACGATGCTAGATCAGGTAATTAGCTGGGGGCAGGCGTTGAAGAGTGTTCGAAAGTAGCCGATCTTCTGCTGCTCTCTATTTAGGCATCAAATTGTACAAATGCTTGCCATGAGCTTTGCTGGTGGCTCAATTGATGAGCAAAGTCCCATAGTGAATTGGTTATGCGGTGATGGTTTAGGGGGTATTGTTATTTGATTATGATTTGATTAATCAACGTCAAGGAAAAAATTTAGTTGATCGGACACAAATCAAATAGCTTACTCATTAAATCAGAGATTATGCAGAACCCCCTTCACATCACAGCAACGATCTGGCTCCATTGATTGCTATAGCCTTCGAAGGCGGTGCTGTTGATAGATTACGCCATATTTATGGATGTATGACCATAGGCAGCATAATTAAAGTTTATTTTCGAAACAGTCCAGTTTTCGTGGTAGTGCCAAATTAATTTTCTCATTTGCTGCCTTCAGTCTAGTATATTCAGCTTGCGCGCAAGGCTCGCAATGGTGGGGCAAATCAAAGGTTAATGATTATTGCTTTACAACGGTTTTTAGTGGTTTATCTCCTTATCGTTAAATGCAAAAACGCAATCGGCAATCCAACAGCATTGCCGCTGAACCATGATTAATAAAAAAGTGATTATTAACTTATCTACCCGATGGTAGCCTATCCTAGAACTACAGATTCCGATGAGACGTCCAGCCACAGGTTGGGGAATGAGAGTGACTTGGCATAAGACCCAAAGGTTTCGCTTGAGTTACACAGGTTCATCAGTTATGCGGACGAAAAATTTAGCAAAGGTGAGTCAGGAAGTAACAGGTTTTGGTGGAATATTTTGTTAAATCCTGTGGTGTGGGATTGAATTTATTAGTTTAATTTATTGACTTAAATATTTAATTTTTTAATTGTTTCTCGTCGTCACTGCCAGGATTTGCAATGACGCAGAAAAGTATTCTGAAAACGGGAAATAGGTGGGTTGGAAATACCTATACCTAGATTTAAATTATGCTATACCTATAGATAGCACCCAGAGTTAACTTAATAAAAAGTATGAAAAGTAAATGTTAAGACTTAATGAAAGTTAAACTCTACGGATAGGAGCATGGAAAATGGCCTTAACTACCGAGCATAGCGCTTCAAAGAGGAAGAGTATATGGAGCGCTTGCCTAGGAAATCTTAGATAAGCTGTTGGAAACGGCCGCATTATATTGGATTCAATCTCTGCAAATAGTACTGGCGCAATGAATGTAACGGCCCTTGCTCATCGCGTGATTATCGGAGGTAATGAGGTCTCGAGAGGCTTAACATAATTCTGGCTCAAGGTAACTAAAGTTGGAGAAAAATATGAGAAAATTTACCTGTGATTGCTTAATTATTGGTGGTGGAGTTCAAGGTTTTGTTCTTTTTTATCTTCTCAAACAAGCGGGAGTTCAATCTCTTGCTTTGGTTACCGATAAACAATTGGGTGAAGGTGAAACAACCCACAGTCACGGCTACTACAATAGAGGCTATTTTAATAGCCTTGATGCGACAATTGAAAGTAATGCATGGTGGGATAATTTTTTCAAACTTCATGGCAGCGAATGCGGATCAATCGCTCAAACCTATGCACTTGCCAATGAATTAGATGCGCAATTATTAATCCAATCCTGGCAATTAAGAGCTTTTAGCTATCATGAAGTAAAAGAACCACCTTCTGATTTAGTGGATCTAGGCTATAAGCTCAGGGCTAATGAAAAATTATTCACTGTTGCTGAAGGTTATATTAATGGGCATGGGATCATCACGGCACTCGCTAAGGATAATTATAATCAATTAATTCACGGTTCTTTGCGGAAATTCATTTGTAATGAATCTAAAACCTCTATTAAAAAGGTAGAAATAGATACTCAAGAAGGACCGATTGAATTTAGAGCTAAGCAGTATTTTCTTTGTACCGGCAGAAACACGCAAGCTCTTTTAGAAAATCTCTATAAAGATAATCAATTGAAAGCTGTCTGTCCCCAAAATAGTGTCAGACTCATTCCAATGTTAGTCTTTAAGGGCAAAATGCCTATTCTCACAGGTGCTTACCTACCCTACGATATCACAATGGCTTCAAGAAAGATTAAGGGAGAGGTTTATACCATCATGAGTTATCTCAAAGGGTTAGAAGTAACCCGAAGCTCCGTTCCTTTAGACGAAGAATTGGCTGATGATCCACTCTTAGTCAAACGGTGTATTACCCAATTGAAAGCCCTATTCCCTAAGTTAAAGCTTGAAAGTGGTAATTTTGAATTTGGTTATTATACAGGCCCCAAGATCGACTATCCTGTTGATAGTAAAGAATTTAAGACTATTAATGATTTCAAAAAGTTAAATGATTATTATACGGATAATTTAAATTTTGATAATTTCGATCTTATCTGGCCGGGATTATTTTCTAATAGCTATTATTGTGCTCGCTTAATGATAGAGAAATATCAACAACAAAAAGCGCAATGGTTAGTAAATCACTCACAAAAAACCTTTGATGCAGCCGCTTTGGGCTTACCAATACCAAAAGAAATTGCAGAGGAATACTGTCTAACAGACAAAATTGAATGGTATAGTTGGAACAATTTTTGTAAAAAATATCCCATAATTTTAACTTAAGCTCACCAATAGTAAACTAAAGCCCTGACAAAAAAATCTCAACGAATAAAGTCACATCCATCATAAAATTAGAGAATATTGGCCAAATTTCACGTATCATAAAATTTCATTTAGTGTAAAATTTGCAAATAATAGAGCATCATGAATTAAAATCGGCTGTTCTTTCACCCCTCTCTTGCTAAGGCTGCAATGCAAGTGACTTCAATTAGTAGGCCAGGATTTGCTAACGCCGCAACACCCACAGATGCACATATGGGGTCAGGCCCTGACCCTCTGACTCTTCTAACGATCTGTTCAATAAATTCAACGTTATTCTTAAATAAAACCTAACCTAGCTTTTATGCAGGGGAACCGCGATTATTGGCCACTCCCGCGACCTCACTTGGTTCTTGACAATGACTATTTTAAAATAAAAAGTTTAATTTTCATCCAAAATAACTCCCTATGGAAGCGGTCATAGATTGGCCGACTTTATCATCGATATCTGGATTGACTTTGATATGTGCAAAAAAACCAGGACTATTGGTATAAGGGTAATTAAATCTTTTTTGCTCAACATTTGCAAAATTATTCTTTGCTGTTTCTAAGACTAACGATGCTTTGGCTAAGGCCACATGCAATTCGTCTTTATTTGTTTCTTTCTCCCCCTCTGAGCAAGGTATCTTTAATTCAGCATTTAATTCTTCTTTAGTAAACAAACGCCAAGAAGAATTTTCATCATCTAATTTAATTGACTTAACTAAGTCTTCCTCAGGTATTATCATGCCATATAAGTAACAACAATCGTCCGCATAAGTGACTGAACGGCCACTCATTACCAGATCTTTAGACATATTATCAGTATGAAAAGAGCCAAGGTAATGGACAGACCGATTTGCTACAAGGACATTAATTTCTTCATGGACTTCTCTAATCAGCGTTTTTTCTTTTGAACTATTTTCAATCGTACCTGTCAACGTTCCCCATGTTCCTGCCCTACCAGATAGACCACCACGCTTTAGCAATAATACTTTGCTAGTGTCTGTCACAATCACGAGCGAGATTGATTTGCTGGTTCGTGAGAAAGGCACAATAGGATTTGCTCTTTGGGAGTTAATGTATTTGAACAAAGTAATACTACCATCATTTCCTGTATGATCTTTATAACCGTGATTAAGTAACGATTTGATAATACCATTAACTACTTTTTTATTTTCATCATTTTGTGTAGGGAACTTTATCCACAAAAGCTGAACGTCTTCCTTTATATCTAATTTTTTCTCTTGTTTCATTTTTAACTGATCTTCAACTTCGTTAGAAAATGCTACAAACAGCTTGGCAAAAGCTCTGGATTGTTCTTTACTCCAATTCTCCAAGCCGGCATCCGTTAAATCGATACAGAAATTATCCGCACGCAAGCCCTTTAGATAAAAATTTTCAATGACATGTTTAGCATCTAAGAAATTTTTATCGGAGATTGGTGGAGGAGGATACAATTTCTGCCTAGTTTTCATTTCCTTTTCGAGTAAGAGTTTAATTAATTCATCTAAATTAATTTTTTTATTGACAGGATCTTTTTTCGAGCTACTAAACACTAATATTTTCCTTATTTAGTCCATCATTATTGGAAGCAAATTTATTGGTTAATCACTATTATTTACTCAACCTATGAATAATTTCTTCTTGTGCATTTTTTCTTGCTTGAGATTGTTTGTTAGTGACCTCTTTACATTCTGCAAGTTCCTTACCGCCACGCTGCCAAAAACGGCATGAACCTGTATTTCCTGCTGCTTGAAATAGCTCTCCCAATGCATTATTTATTTTGGGTTCGCTGAGGATAGAATCTTCTTCGGATAATTTTTCTATTTCTTTGCCTATGCCATAACATTTTGGTGCATTCAGAAGCAATCTCCATGCATTATTGAGCCTATGTTCACCCACAATAAACGACGTAGCGGGAGCGATACACTCATGACCCAATTTATCACCCATACTTTCTACTCGATCTAATAATTCTTTTACCTCTTCTTTATTAACACGATCTTTAATACACATTTCGTTCATTGCGTCTCTTTCTAAACAACATATGCTTAAAGCGGCTGAATTTTCATTACGCTCATAATCTTCAAAACATTGATCAATCATTGCATCTGTTTCTTTTTTACACTCTTCATCTATTTTTTTAAATTTATCTTTATTTAGATAGCTGCCGTTAAAACGCTTAGAAAACATTTTTTTCTCCTAGTATGAATTATCGGGCCGAGATTTTACTCGTTTTGAATACTGATTAAAACCCGTATCGATTACGGGAAAACATAGAGGATAAGCAGATATCTTCTTTTATTGTATGTACCATGATGGTTATTAATATTTTAATAATTTGTATTAAAATTATATAATTGGGAAAATAATTGTTATTCAATTCCAACTATAATGACTAAAAAAGCTTTAGACACCAGCGAAGAGCTTATTATTTATCGATTTGGCAGTGGTATTAAATTACAGCGGCCAGACCATCGAGATGTTGACTATTTTTTATGCGAACACAATACTAAGCAGAGTCTGCAGAATTTATTGGCGCTTCCCTTTTCTGTTTATTTAGAAAATACAGAAATGATCACTCAAAACTGCAATGGAATTGCGGCTATTCATTGTGGATTTAGCTCCAGAGAAGAGAGCATAGGCAATCCTTGGTACAAATTATTCAAATCCACCTCTATTAAACCCTCTGTAGAAAATAACAATGAGGTCATGAAAAAACAGCAATATAAAATAGTAGAGGAACATGCCAACCTCAATGATGACAAGCCACTTCATACTCTTTCTATTAAAATGCCCTGGTATAGCAATGAGAACAAAGTAATTGGATTATTTGGCTGTACGATTGATTTAGGCAATCAACCTCTAGCTGATTCATTATTACAACTCACCAAACTAAATCTTTTGAGCAGTAGTTCTTTTCCACATTTACCTATAGGTGCAGAAATTAATTCAGTTTATTTATCTAAACGAGAAATGGAATGTTTAGCATTGACTATAAAGCGGAAAACGGCAAAACAAATAGGACAACAATTAAAATTATCTTCGCGGACAGTGGAAGAATATCTTAATAATATTAGAAATAAAATGGGTGCTAAGTCTAAAGTCGAATTAATTGAGATGGTAATAAACCATATACAAATGAAAAACAATGATGCTTAGAAAACCAACCCTACGTACATCTGGGGTCAGGCCTTGAATGATGAAGCAACTTCTAATTGAAAATTCACAATTCAAGGCCTGACCCTCTGACTGTTTGAATCAATATTTACTATTTCAAGAGAACTTTGCATGTCATTGTCTATGTCTTAAATTTTATACAAGGCTCAATAATTAAAAAATTTTTACCATTTTGGAGTTAATTATAGAAACAAAAAAGGTTGAGTCTATTGATGAATTTTTGTATTTCATAAAAAGTGGTTGTGGTTGATTTTGGTATTGATTTCAATACAAGAGAAAAAGGTTTAACAAAACAGTGTATTCAATCCCAATTTTTAAATGATATTAAAAGCAATGGTAAAAAAATTTGATATAAAAAAACTATAATTGTATAAATTATACAAAAATAAAATTATAAATATGCTATATAATTAAAATCAATACATTTTGAATTGGTTTAGCGCTCATGAGGTCAAAGGGTGATAATAATGTAGCATTTGTATCCAGTGGCGGGGACACTTATACTTCTGTCACTTTAAGTCATTACAAAGAAAACAAGAAAAATATAGAGTTTTGTCAACAATTTGTTCATACCCGAGGAAAGGAATTTGATTCAACTTATGAATATACTTTAGATTCGAAAGAGATGGACAAAACTGTTGCTGAATTTATAAGTAACCCGCCAGTTAAAAAAGCAAACGAGCCTTTAAAAGATGCTGAAGATTTAAAAAAATCCTCCTTTATCATTGGCGAAGCCCATCAGCATGTTAGTTCTAAACGATTTTTAATTGAAAACATGAAGATGTTAAAAAAAGAAGGCTTTGAAATTTTATTTATGGAACATTTTTTTTATGATACCGATCAAATTGATTTAGATAAATTTTTTCAAACAAAAGATGCTCCTTTATCAGGTACACTTCAAGCAAGATTAAGGGAAATGGAAAGACATCAGCTAATCATAGGTGATGAAGTGGTAAAGTATAGTTTCACCGATGTTTTATATGCAGCGCGTGAGGCGGGTATAAGAGTTGTTGGAATTGATGTTAGTACGACTTATAAAGCACAAAAGATTGACTATAACAATGAACAATTAGATGATAAAAGACAGAGATACATGAACTTTACTGCTCATGAAATTATAAAAAAGGAAGCTGGCTCAGGGGTAAAGTGGTGTGCATTGATGGGCAACACACATGTTCATTCTTTTAAAGATGTTCCTGGTGTCGCAGAATTGACAGGTGCTAGAAGCGTGCAAATATTGGATACAGGAACTCATAATAAAATAAGTGGAATGAGATTAAATTCGAGTTATAAAGTAGGCGACGTTGAATTAAAAGGTGATTTAGTCATTACACAAAATCCTAAAGAGAGCACATTTCAAATTTTATTTCAAAAAGAATATGAAGAATCTATTAAAATTCAAAACTATTTAACTGGTTTAAAAAATAGTTTTAAAAAACAACATTGGAAAGATTTATTTAATGGAAATCCAGAAGACCCCAAACGTAAAAAAAAGGATGATCCCAAATACAAAGCAATCAGAGATTTAAAAGACAAGATAGAAGATGCCAAGGATATGAAAACACTAGACGAAGTTCAAAAATATTTAAGTCAACCGATTGCTAATGTGATAAAAACATCCAAGGATCAACAAGTTCATGATTTTATTCTTTTTAAGAAGGCGTTTAGAACTAGTCAAGTAGCTGACGATTTAGAAGAATTTTTAAAAAACACGCCTAAGCCTTAATTATCTTATAAATCCAATCCCTATCTACTATAGCTACTTTTTATAATACACCTGGGGTCAGGCCTTGAATTATGAATCAACTTCTAATTGAAAATTCACAATTCAAGGCCTGATCCTCTAACTCATTAAGCTTCCTTTAATAAATAGATGTTAAAATTTTGTTCTTTACTGGCTAATGATAGACCTCCATGAAATCTAAAGATGAAAATATTTCTCTCAAAAGAAAAGCAAGCGCAATAGAACAAGTCCAATTAGATGGGTCGGGAAGCCTTGAGGTAGATGGGATAATGGAAATAGGGGAAGCAGAATTCTATCAGCAAAAAGCGCCTAAAAGGCAAAAAGAGATCACTGATAGCAGCTCTACTGAATTGCTACCTCCTACAATCATGGAAGAGCTACTGAAATTGATGTTTTCTCAACCGGAAGTCTTAACACCCCAACCACTGAATCCTAATTCATATTCATCCATATTTTCCCCACTTAATGAGCCACAACAAACAGAGGTTATGACTCAAACAGTGGAGGGGAATAATGAAGGGGTACAGATCCTTACTATTGATGATGAAGACAAGGGAAGAGAGAAAGAGTTGGTGACAGACGACAACCGTTTTCCTACAACTACTCCTGCACAAAGTCACAGACCAATATTCTATCTTGATGATAATAAATCCATTCAAGAGCTAGAGAATTCAATTCACTTATCAGTCAATGGTTCCCAGGTTAACTTTCAATACAAAAGTGGCAAAAAAGACCAACCCGATCTGGTTTACATAGCTCCTCTGAATCTCATTTCATCACAGCAAATTCACTATGGTGTTTACGCCAGGCGTTTCATCAAAAAGGGAACTGTTTTATTCGAGTACACTGGTGAAAAAGTTTCCGATGAGGAAAATCAGGATGAAAAGAAAGACAGAGATTATTTTATGTTTTTGAAAAACAGAAACAAAATACTTGATGCAAAATACCGAGGAAATGTCTCTCGTTTTATTAATGCTTCAACCATTCAGGAAAATGTCGAATTTATAGAAAAGAAAAAGAGAATGTTGGTTATTGCCGCCAGAGATATTTATGAAGATGAGCAATTATTAGTTGATTATGGTAAAGATTATTATTTTTGCTTTAAACCTCTCTTTTTACACCCTTCGGATAATTTTAGATGTGCTCAGGAAATTTTTGAAGAGTATCGGGATCACTATCATCCGGTTCCTTACAATTTTGCAAACTGTACGTATGATCTTAGCCCCTTAGGTATTACCAAAGAAGATACTGCTTTTCTACCTAAACCTGTTTACGAAATGCTACAAAATAGAAATATCAGAAAATATGATTCTATTTCTCATTTGCCGTTGCCAATTTTAAAAGTAAAAGATGGGCAATTCATGCCGCTGTGGCAGCAGGAGCGTATCACTTTACTTTTGATGGCCGCTTTTCTGGGTAACGTAACGGTATTGAAGAAATTACTCCAGAATCCTAAAATGGATACAACGATTCAGCAATCAATGTCGGGCCGTACCGCATTACATCTTGCGTGCTTGGGTACCTCCCTAGATAGAACACCTCGAGACATAAAAAATCGATTAGCTGCTCTAGATCTGCTTATAGAAAAACCGGGCTTAGATTTCAAAGATAGGAATCATAGAACGCCTATTTTTACATTGATTGATAATGGTTCCCCCAATTATTTAAAGCATCTACTGCAGAAAATTAAACCTTCTGTTACTAATTTCCAACGTCATAAAAAAAATCGGCTTGACCCATTTTTCTATGCATTAAAAAAGAATAAAAAAGATCATGCTTCAGTTATTATTGATTATATGGATAGCATTGGAAAATTATCTAAATATGCTGAGCACATAAAAGAGTTTGTGCGTAAAGCGCTAATCTTTAATAATGGTCACTGTGATCTCAAATTAATCGCAGCGTGTAATGAAGTGCTTGAAAAAAAAGGCATCCCTGGGATAGTTGTTAAAATGCCAAACCTTTTCAAACCTCTAGTATCAATACCTAATGACCAGAATATGATTTGTCGGGGAAATTCTCAATCTAATTTGCCGCTATAGGATACCTAATCCAGATAGGAAGTGGTTTGACAGACACAACACGGGGACGGTCCGCACATCTGGGGGGCAGGCCTTGAATTGTGAATCAACTTGTAATTGAAAATTCACAATTCAAGGCCTGACCCTCTGACTGTACAACTAATTTGGCTCAAGATAAATTTATTCGAAAAAACTTATTAATTAAGTTGTAATATCCTAGCTCCTAAACCACATGATATCGAGATGCCCTATCGCAATGAGGATTATGGTTGTCGCATTACAAAGGACTCGTGAAATTTATATATTTAATAATTTAGCAGCATTTAAGTAACTTATTTTCATTTTATCTTCATCATCCAATTGTAGTGAATCTAACCATTGGCTTGCCTTCAAGTTCTCTTCATAAGGGTAGTCAACTGAGAACATGATTCTATCTATGCTAACTGTAGCAATTGCATGCATCAAAGATGGAGTATCAAAAAAACCACTTGTTGTTAAGAATATATTGGAATTTAGGTACTCTGTAATTGTTTTATTGCATTGTAATTTTTCAAGCCAACCTTCTTCTTCTAGTCGATGATCGAGTCGCCAAGCCCAAAATGCTAACATTTCCCCCATGTGTCCAATGATGATTTTAAGGTTTTGATACCTATCAAAAAGCCCTGACAGCATTAAACGCAAAACATGTTCGGCCGTTTCAATATGAAATCCCCATGTTGAGCCATGTAATGCTTGATATGGTGAATAAGTAGCTACTCTTCCCTCAGGAATCCCTCTGGGGTGAATATAAACTGGAATGTTGTTATCATTAATGTAGCCCCAAAATTCGTCATAAGCATTGTCATCCAGGTATTTTGCAGAGGTATAGCCACTGCTATCATATCCATTAATTAGGCAGCCAACGATTTCTTGAACACCTTTAAGGCGTTCAAGCTCATTGATTGCAAGCTCTGGAGCATAAGTAGGTATGCATGCAAAGGCACGAAATCTACTTGGGGATTGAGTGACACAGTCTATTAAGTAGTCATTCCACTTTTGGGCACAAGATTCTAGTTGTGATGCTAGAGCTAATGATTGTAGTCCTGGAGTTGTTACGGAGAGTACTGATAAATCAATCCCTGCTTCATCCATACTATCAATTCTTAGCTTATGTATATCTTTTAAACGAACTAAGTTTTGACTAAACTCGGGATGGCTTTTGTGCTCTAAAATTAGGTCTCGGCCAGGAACAACAATAGCTTCTTCTAATGCAATCCTTTTCATTTTCAACCTAGTTCATCCGTTAATATAGATAAGTCTAGTACATTATTTCCTCCAAATGTTTGTCGTGCCAAAACTCTATAGTTTTTGTTCGCAGCACATATGGGGTCAGGCCTTGAATTATGAATCAACATCGAATTGAAAATTCACAATTCAAGGCCTGACCCTCTGACTGCGTTCAAATGATCCATCTAGACTCGGCCCATTTGATTTAGCAAATAAATTTCTACATTAAAGATCAATGAGCTGCTGTTTGAAAAACTACCTTATCTTCTAACTCTCTTAGAATTCTTGTTTTATCCTCAAGTGATAGAGTATTTCTGAGCTCAAGAGCTGCATTGATATCTTCAATAATATGTGCAGAATCTATTAGATTATGATCGCTTATTTTTCCTTGTTTATAAAACCACTCGGCAACAGTGCTCCAGCGCCATAATGGACTTTTGTTGGATATCTTTAAAATAGGTTTTGGAAAATCTCCTAAACCACGAGCACCTTGTATTAGTAAAGAAACAGCTTGTCTCGTCATTGAAACTCGCTTGGCAATATCCGATAGACTTACTAAATGTTCTGGCGCAACGCTTATAATTCTTGCACCTAAATTTGTTGATTCGATATTTTTTATAGCAGATATAATAGTATGCTCAAGACTTTCACCCTCTCTATCGAAATCTAGATAGACGGTACCATTTTTGTAATTAACTAAAGCATCATCACAACCTGATTCAAATAGGGTATCTTCCAAACCAGGTGTATTCTCATCAACACCATCAAGAATTAAGGTAAACTGATATAAGTTACTCATTTTCTTCTCCTTGATGTTCACAAGCATCAACATTACGTTTAATTTGTTTTGCATGATTTTCAGGAACTTTTGGTGTAGACCAGATGCTCATAGAATGTCCTTCGCGACTAGCAAGCGGACAGAGTAATCGACCCCATGCATGAGCAGAATTTCCTGATGATTGATATCGCCAGCCTTTCCTTTCAGCATATTTTATAGCTAACTCGATATCTTTATTGGGATGTTTAGGTCTCACCATAACTTCATTTTTTATATTGAGTATAGTAAATTTCGTTGACAATTGTCAACATTTTGAACATTAGGTAGGGCGAATGTTCTATTGATATAGGTAAGCTTGTTATATAGCAAGTACTCCTTGTAGATATATAATCCTTAAATTGACCGCTATGGTTGCTATCCCAATTGGTACCACTGTGTTTTGTATGGGCTTTCTGTAGATCAGGTGCATAAAGTTCTAGATGATCTCAAGATATCCAATCAATTCTTAAAATAATATATGTTGAAAGAATAATCGGTTTAATAATCTTTATCTTAAACTTGAGTAATCAATATGATATGCTTGAGTTAAGTTTAAACTTGAAGGGAGTTAAGTCATGAGCATCGTAACACTTCTAGAACAATTAGCTAGTACAGTGCATCATAAAATCAATCTTGATTTATTATTAAAAGATGAACCTTCTACAATTCAAAAAGCATTCCTTTATAACGATGCTGCATATTTTAAAAATAATTTAAATGAGGATAAAGCATTAGCTGATCGAACTACAATTTTTGAAATTTAAATTTAAATTTAATGTATGATATGTCTCATAAAGCTTCATTGATCGTTGTTGGTTGCGGTATTAAATTTTTTGCTCATCTTACGAATGAAGTAATAGCATATATCAAACAATCTGATATTGTACTTTATTTGGTGAATGATCCTATTCTAAAATTATGGATTCAACAGCAAAATCAATACACAGAGTCATTAGATGAATTATATTTTTCATGCCCAAATCGAGCCGATTCTTATTGCCTGATAACAGATTATGTTTTAGAACATTTATATCAAAATAAGCATATATGCTTTGTTCTTTATGGACATCCTAGTGTGTATGCTAAACCAGGTATAGATGCTGTAAAAAAAGCAAAGAAAGAAGGATATTATGCAAAAATCCTACCTGCAATTTCAGCTGAAGCTTGTCTTTTTGCAGATCTATTAATCGATCCTGGCTCATCAGGTTCTCAATCATTTGAAGCTAGTGATTTTTTGATTCATCAACGGCAAGTTGATATAAGTTCTCATTTAATTCTCTGGCAAATTAACGCTATAGGAATTCTAAATCATGAAACAACAAACAATAAGAAAATAGGAATTTTGTTACTATTAGATTATTTGATAAAATATTATAAAGTTACAGATAAGATTATTATTTATGAAGCAGCGCAATATCCTGGATTTGAACCAACAATCAAACATAATCAGTTAAAATATTTGCCTGATATTCAATTATCCAATCTTTCAACTCTGTATATACCACCTACTAAAATTGCTGCTTGTGATCAAGCCATTTTAAAAGCTCTTGAACTCGCATAAAAATGTACAATTATTTTATAACTTTCATCAAAGATTATTCTGAAAATTATTTAGGACTACCCAAATTTTGTTGGCCGATAATAAGCTTAATTTGTATCAATGCATCTACTATTGGCATTTGTTTTTTTCTATCTTTGTATTTTGTTAATGAACAACAATTGAGTATTCCAACAGCAGGTCTTCTAATTTCTTCTTATGGCTTAGGCACGGTGATCGGTGGTTTCGTAGGGGGGAAACTCTCAGACAAAATTACACCATATTTTGTTTCAATCATCAGTCTTTGCATTCAATCTGCAAGTTTTTTCTTTTTAATGTATCTGCATTCTTTTCCGACTTTACTGATAGATCAGTTCTTCCTTGGTTTATCTGCTTATGGCTTTAAAACATCAAATAACATGAGTTTGCTAAGTTTGTGTGCTAATGACTTGGATTTACGCTATAGAACCATCAGTATCTCTCATGTAGCATCAAATTTAGGACTTGGGCTATCAGGTATTTTTATTGCCGGAGTTGGAACATATGGATTTCTTGTTATTTTTGGCCTATCAAGTTTAATTTTATTTGTTTCAGCAATTTATCTTGTAATACATGGCAATATAACAAATTTCATACCCCCAAAAGACACTGTAGAACACCATTCAAATCAAATAAAAAAGTCAGCAAAAATTTATATATTAATTCTTTCCTGCGTCTTTCTTGTAGGGCTTATCATAGCGCAGTTGAGTTCTACTTATCCACTATATGTTCAAGGGGCATTTCCCAAATTGAAAGAATTAGCTGTTAGTGTTTTATTTCTTTTAGATACCACTTTAATTGTGCTATTCCAAGCACCACTGACTGTATTAGTCAGTAAACAAAATAAACTGCTAATTACTGGGCTAGGTGCTTTATTTATGGGCTTAGGGATGTTAATTCTGAGTTTTTCATTCATATTTGCGTTTGCTATTCTATCATGTATTGTTTGGACAACGGGTGAAATGCTTTTTATATCTACTGCCCAACTGATTTGTTATGAAAACAGTGATAATAAGAGAAAAGGGCAAAACTTAGGGCTTTTTCAATCTACTTTTGCTTTTAGTAACGTAGTTGGCCCTTCTCTGGGAAGCTTCATTTATCAATATTGTGGTGGAAATATATTATGGTATTGCAGCACAATCATTGGCATATTTAGCTTCCTGCTTTGTTGGTATTTTAGCCGTTTTTATGCTGACACAGCCTCGTAAAAACGAAGCATCTGCAGCAAAGATAGCTCCCGGTTGTTCTTTTGCGAATTGAGAGTTATTAAATCGACTATCAATATTTAATATTTCAAGGGAACTTTGCATGACATGGTGTATGTCTTGAGTGTTATGAAAGTAGCTAAACTCAACTGATTTTGCTATTTTTCCAATAATGGTATCAGAAGACAAAGCATTATTTTTTGACAACTCTTGAATAAAAATACTCATTATATGCTCTAATTCACGCATTTCATAAATTGTACTTGTAACCTGTCTTGACCTTGGTGAAAATACATGTGTCGCTGGATGCTGTAATGAGTAATATATTGGAAAAAAATCTTTCTCAAAGTTAAAATGTTTGGGTTGCATAATTGTTGGGATATATTTTTTTAAGCCGTATGACTCTATAAAAACATACTGCAAGATATCTAAAGGTAAAGCACTATTATCTATCGATGGGACGTACCCAGGTGCAGCTCCTAGAGCGGTTGCAAATAAATGCTTAGCGGTATCAGCTAAATATGGGTTAGGTTTCAAATTTCGATTTTTCTGGATAATTGAAAATGTAATATCATAAAAGACTCTATTTCTCTCGTATTCATATCGATACCATGCTAACTCATGTAAATACTGCTTTAAATTTTTCCACTTAACATCATTATGTAAGCTAATTAACCATTTTTCAGAGAAGTACATTACACAACAACGCCAATCTGAGTTAATTATTTTGCTATTAACTATCTCTCTAAAAACTTGCCAATGTTCATATAATGACTTTGGCACTCGACTCTTAATATTAAAGTCACGTTGTAAATTCGAGTGATTTGTTGTGGCTCCAATGTTGGGTAGCATAAATGCAGATCTAACACCAGCGGTCGATGATAGTAGACCGTTAGGAGCATAAACTCTATCATTAACTTTACTTAAAACAGTAGAGAGAGGAAAAATATCCCCTGGCTTATATATAAGCCAGGGAATGGTGATATTATCATTTTTCAAATCAATATAACATTCAATTTCTTTATCAAGAACTATTCCTAATGGTGTATTATTTGCACTATATCCAAGATTTTTTATTATATCTTTTGGAACTTCCGGATCAGTTATTCGATAATATCCGCCATTTATATTGGGGAAAAGCGAACTTTGTGTATCTGCATCTGTTGCACCATATGGATAATATGCTAAATAAAGAGGGTACGATTGATCAGGATTTAACTCATCAATAATTGCTGCGAAGGCTGGTTCTATTTCTGTAACTCGCTGACGAACATCAGTCCAAAATACTTTTACTAGTCCATTTCGTTCATCAATAGCAGTGAACATTAATACAATTCCCTTCGTATATGACCCTAAAAAAATGTTGCATTCTAGTTTCCTAAAAATAGAACTGTCAAGATAAGTTTAATTAAGTTGTTCATAAAAATATCAATAAGACTTTTATTTTCCATTAAAAATTTACATGTAAAAAAAAAAATTTTTTCATTGTTTAATTACGACTAAATTGCTCATCGATAAGGAATTAATAATAAAAGGAGCAATCATGTTAGTTACAATGTTAAAAGCAAAAATTCACCGAGCAACAATAACTCAGGCAAATCTGAATTATATAGGAAGTATCACTATTGATGAAAATTTACTACTAGAAACTGGAATACAGGAAAATGAAAAAGTTCAAATTGTGGATATAAATAACGGTTCACGATTTGAAACTTATGTAATAAAAGGGCGCAAAGGAAGTGGGGAGATTTGTGTGAATGGAGCGGCGGCAAGGCTTGTTCATGAAGGTGATAAAATTATAATTATTTGTTACTGCAATCTTAATGAAAATCAGGTATCAAAACATATCCCCAAAGTTGTTTTTATGAATGAAGATAATACCATCCACAGTCGTTCAGACCAGGAAATTCCTAATACCTTATTTGTAAATTAGCTCAATTCAGAAATTCAAATAACAAGAAATTTAGACTAAATCGTTATCTTTCAAGATAACCAAATTGCATCAATTGGAGAATTATTATGGACAATACTGTAAATCCCAAAATTAGCTTTATCTTTGGTGGTGTTTCTGTTGAACGAGATCTTTCTTTGAGAACTTTTCACAGCATTTATTCTGAGTTACAACATCAAGTAAAAGATACAAACCTATATCAATATGTCTACTATGTCACTGAAGGAGGTTTGGTTATTAGAAAACCATTTGATTTCGAAAAAGATCCTGACTATTACATGACGAGCAAAAAAGCTCCAATCTCAATTATCGAAGCATTCCAGCAGATTAAAAAAAATAACGAATATGTATTTTCTTTATTATATGGGCAGTTTGGTGAGGATGGACATATTCAAGGTCTAGGAAAAATATTCGATATAAAAAATTCATTTGGCTCAGTACTTTCTTCTAGCCTAACCAAAAGTAAATTTCACTGCTCAAAATATATTGAATCAATGTATCCCGAGCTAGAGCCAATACCGATGCTCTCTATCAGAGATGCAAACATCTCACATATCAAGTCAAAGTTATTGCTCTTTTATAATCAAGAAGTAGTGATTAAACCTAATTCACTTGGCACAAGTATGTTTACTGAGCGTATGTTGCTTAATGAAAATTCAATTGATGCCGCGGTAAACTTAATCATAGATATCTTAAAGATAGATAATATTGCTCTTTTACAAAAGTATATACCTGGTGAGGAATACTCTTGTGGCTGCATTGAAAATCTGGGAAGTATTGAGGTGTTGCCTCTAATTTTAGTGAGAACCCGAAATAGATTTTTTGGTCGTAGAGAAAAACTATGTAAGTTTGGAGTGAGTGAGCGAATTATCCCCCAGTCTTATAATAAATTTACAACTCAAATTGCTGATATCTCTAGACGAATTTTCTCTGATTTAATGTTTGAAAACATGTTTCGACTTGATTTTATCGTTTCAGAAGGGAAGATTTATTTTCTTGAAGTTAATTCATTGCCTGGATTAAGTCATGCTAGCTTTTTTCCGAAAATGCTTAGAGAAATCAATATCTCAATGTCTGATTTTATTCAGTTGACATTTAAAAACAGTCTTAACAGGAAGAATAAAACAAATAATTATAATGAAGAAATGGACTTACGAGGTGCAGCATGAAGTGCATTGGTCTACTGGGTGGTGTTAGCTGGGCTTCTACGATGGAATACTATAAGCGACTTAATTTAACCATTAATAGAGCAAAAGGAAAAAATCACTCAGCCAAAATAGTAATGTATAGTTTTGATTTCGAAGAAATTCTGGAGCATCAAAAAAAGCAAAATGAAGCGATGGAATTAAGATTACTTCAAGAAAAAGTGATTTTGCTGGATAAGGCGGGTTCAGATGTAATCGCAATTTGTTCCAACACCACGAATAAGTTGGCGAATCAATTGGATGCTGAGATCCACAAAAAATTAATTAATATCATTGATGCAACCGGTGATTATTTACATCATTTAGGCACTCAAAAAGTGGGCTTAATTGGCACTCGTTATACAATGGAGCAAGATTTTTATAAAAATAAACTGTTTAAAAAAGGACTTCAAGTCGTAACTCCCGATGCTTATGATCGGGAGTTGCTTCATCAGATCATTTATCATGAACTATGTCACGGTATTGTTACGAGTAGATCAAAAGAGATCGTTCTAAATATTATTAATAAATTAGCCTCAAGCTACCATTTAGATGGGGTCATACTTGGTTGTACGGAGCTGCCTCTATTGGTATCAAAAGCGGATGTTAATATCCCACTTTTTGATACGATTGAAATACATGTAAATGCAATTATAACAAAAATCGAACAACTTAATTAGGGGTATAATAATGAGATCACTTAACCCTAATTTAAAGCTGATTTGGTGTTTGCTATTTGGCATTGTTTGCGTGAACTCAGCAAAATTTATGTGCCTCCCTTTTTTAATCTTATTTCTTAATCATAATACTCATTTTTCATTATGGATAAGTGGTTTAGTCTGCGGAATTGCTCCATTTTGTTCAATATTTGGTGGTTTTCTCGGTGGACAATTATCGGATAAATATGGACGAATTCCTTTATTATATATTTCGATTTTCACATCAGCCTGTATCTTCATATTATTAGGTTTAAGTTGGCAAATTAATTCTCGCTATCTTCAATTAATACTGATAAGCATACTTAATGGAATGTTTGGGTTATTCTCTTCTTTCTTTCAGCCGGTCGCACTCGCATTAATCAGCGAATTAGTTGATAAAGAACATAGAGAGTTATTTTTTAACTTACGTTACGCGGCAATGAATATTGGTGCTGTTTTGGGGCCTTTATTAGCAGTATATCTAGGAGTTACTTTATCTCCCATTGCGTTTTATACCGCAGGATTCATGTATTTTAGTTTTGGCTGCTTCTTATATGCCGTCCGGCTAAAAGAACCCAAGCAAATTTGTAGAAACAAACAAAATAATGTTTCTTTATCTGAAAGCTTACGTGCCATTTCTTTAGATCGTAGGTTATTAAATTTCATTCTTTTTAATATAATATTTGCCTTATGCTACTCGCAAATCGATTCAACATTAGCTCAATTCATATCCCAACAAATCGATGATGGTATACGTGTTTATTCCTTAACGATTGCATTAAATGCATTGTTTGTGCTGATTGGACAGCTTCCTATTTTTCTATTGTGCAGAGGGATACCGAAGCATCAAGCCATTTTTTATGGTTGCCTTTTATTTTCCCTTGGCTGTTTGGGTTTTTCTTATTGTAGTAATAAAGCAAGCTATTTTTACTATTCTATTTTAATTATCACTGTAGGTGAGTTGTTCATATTTCCTTTTGCATTCTTGTTTGTAGATGAGATGGCTCCTTCGCATTTGAAAGGCTCTTATTTTGGAGCATTAGCTTTTAGAGAATTGGGCTTGGCTTTAGGCCCAGTTTTAGGTGGGGCTATCCTTGAATCTTTTGGAGGTCAGATCCTATTTATCATAATAGGAGTGTTGTCTTTGATTTCATATTTTTTTGTTTATTTAGGTGAGTACGGGAAACCTTCTTATGAAACAGTCTTTAGGAAGAGCGTTTAATAATATGGAGTAAATATGAGTAGAGCGATTTTATTTGTGAATGTTTCTGATGAGCATAATTTGGTAAAAATAGAGGCTGCAAAAAATCTAGGGGTAAAGGTTTTTTTGATAGCTCCTCATTTACCTGATTGGGCAAAAGATACAGTTGATAAATTTATTCAGGCAGATACCACCAATTTTGCAGAGACTATTTCTGTTTTAAAGGAAGAGTATAAAGAGACACCTTTTGATGGTGTTATTACCATACTGGATAAGAGTGTTGAGTTGGTTGCCGCAATCGCTGAAGAATTTAAGTTACCTGGCAGCTCACTTGCAGCAGCGACTACAGTGAAACATAAATACAAGATGCGAGAAGCGCTGAAGATGGGCGAGGTTCCCCATCCAAAATTTCAATTGGTGAAAACATTCAAGGACTTGCAAAATGCAGCAAGCACTATCGGATTCCCATTAATATTCAAACCCGTAGCTGCATCAACAAGTGTCGCGGTTTTTAAATTGAACAACCAAGCTGAACTCGAGGATGCTTTTGCGCTGATGAGCAGTTGTGAACGTGTATCTTTTTGGTTGTATGCTGATGAGTATATTGCTGAGGAGTTTATGGCTGGGCAGGAAGTTAGTGTAGAAGGGATTATTAATCAATCTCAAGTTCATTTTGCGGGGATTACCAAAAAATTTGTAGAAAAACCTGGTTTCACAGAATGGATGCATTGTTTCCCATATGAGCCGGAACCAGAGATTTGTTCTTCAATTTATAGGGTGGTTGAAAAAGCCATTCAAGCCGTTGGCATCAACAATTGTGCCTTTCATATTGAAGTCATGTTGACCTCCGAAGGGCCTAAAATTGTTGAAGTGAACTCCCGAATGGCTGGTGGCTTTGTTTCAAGCCACCTTGTTCCACTAGCCTCCGGAATTAATTTAGCGCAAGCAAGTATCCAAACCGCACTTGGTGAACCGATTGAGTTAAAAGCGACTAAAAATAAATTTGCATGTGAACGAAATTTATTCGCCACCGAGAAGGGGACCATTATGGATTGGAAGCATGTTGACGAAATGACTCATCAACCTGGGGTAAGGGATTTTAAAATTTTGCGACAGGTCAATGAGTTGGTTACGGTTCCGCCGCAAGGATATGATCATTTGTTATGTGCCGTGATCACCGAGGGAGACACCTTTGAAATGGCAATCGATTTAGCAGATGCTGCTTTGAATCGGGTTCATTGTGTTTATCAGTAAATTCTTTTTAAGCTCCTATTTTCATTGATCCCCCTTTCCAAATTCACAAAGAGAAATGAAGGGTGAGGGGTGGTGAGCGTGGAGGTGAGTCTAGCTGGCAAGTACCTAAACGATTTGAGCACTGCATCAATGAGACAATTCACTTCCTCCGTAGCGTTTGGGATGAGGGGAAATTACGCAATGGTCGGGCCAAGGCTCGATCGATGTGTGCTCGCAATGAGAGATAATTAAACTCGCACATCAAAAGGCATGCTCAATCATTATCACGCAGTGCCTTGGTTTCTTGCATGGTAAAGGTATAGAGGATCAATCCCATTGCGGCAACAAAAGATAGTGAAATAAATCCCACATGAAATCCGTAACTTTTTGCAATGAATCCTGCAATAATGTTACTCAGTGATGAACCGATGCCTACGCATAATCCAAGAGTACCCAATAAAAAATTAAATCGCCCGGTTCCACTTGCTAAATCAGAAACGATAACCACGGCCACTACGCCAAAAATCCCGGCGCTAATGCCATCTAACAACTGGATAATCAGTAAATAAAAGGAACTTTCTGTGATTGAAAATAAAAGGGAGCGTACGATTAAAAAGATAAATGAACATAAAAAAATGGGCTTACGGCCTATTTTATCGATTATGAATCCCAAGGAAAAGGCAACTACTACCATAACGACTTGTGCTAAGACAATGCAACCTGCCATAAAGAGCGAATCACTATCAGGATTAATTTTTGCCAGCTCTTGGCCAACCAACGGTAATTGCGCTGCATTCGCAAAATGAAAAACAATTACTGCGCTAAAAAAGATAAGAATTGATTTTGATTGTGCAAGTTCTAACAAGTTAACCGGTTCGGCTTGTGGTTCATTATTGCTATTTTGTATCAGGGGCAGTTCCCTGGCTGCAGAATAGTTTATTTCATTTGCATTGATAAATGGGATTGGCATTAATGCCAGGACTGAAAACATGATGGTGCCATATACTATCCAAGAGTGCCCATATAATTGGGCCAATAATCCGATGATGATCATAGCAATAACGGTTCCTGCATGAACGATGGATTCATTCATACTGACTCTTTGGGGAAATAAGTCTTTACCCACCAAGCCCAATGATATCGCTGCAATTGACGGAGGGATCAGGCTGGAGGCCAAGCCAACAAGGGATTGCGCGGCAATAATGAAATATAAAGAAGTTTGGCTTAACAAAATGACGCAGCTTAAAATAATACAAGTACAGGCAAAGGCTATCAGCGATCGCTTAAATCGAAGCGCATCAACCAGCATGCCACTTGGAATTTGAAACAATACGCCAACAATACCGGTTGTAGCGAGCGCGATACCGACCTGGCTAGTGTCCCATCCTAAATTGGAGCGTAAATAAATGGAGAGAATAGGACCAATGCCCCCTTGGATATCGGCAATGAAAAATATCATCAGGCTTAATGCAAGCAAACTACGGCTCGATAATGGTGCGTTTTTCACTCAATCTCCTTGAAGAAAATAGGCATAGATTAAAAGAGTGATTTACCTAGCAGGTTCCTAGGTCTATACACTCCTTTTATGGACTCCCCAAGCTTGGGCGACCAGAGTAGCTCTTCCTTGAATCATTGGGGCAACTTCCCCTTGCAAAATAAGGGGCATTTTTATCGAATGCAAAGACATGATACTTAGAAACCGAGTTATTTTAAACCAGCTGGCTCCAGAGCTTCTGGGATTAATTGGTCCAAGCAAGTATCCAAACTGCATGTCAGTCGTTGCGCGATTGGCGCATTCCCTCGATAGAGCAATGGACTTCCTCAGCAGAAACAGAGTCATTATATTACTTCAATTGATTACCCTGAAACTTCAAGGGATAAACTATTGATTAGCGTATCAGAATAAGGATTGAGCACCAGTTGCTCTTTTTGGTGTTTAGAAAGTTTTTTAATGTAGCGTTCGATGCGCATGGCGATGAGTTTGCCTCCTTTTATCTCCCAGCTTTGAGCAATGGCGAGCGGTTTAAAGCTTCGCGTATATTTACTGCCTTTACCTGAGAGGTGCTCTTGAAAACGTCTTTCGAGATTATCGGTATATCCTGTGTAATAACTTTGGTTGTTGCACTGCAAAATGTAAACCCAATAGCTTTTCTCAGACATGGTGCACGATAAAATCGGATTTCAAGGTGGTTCAACTATAGTGAAATGCGCATCATGAAGCAAACATTTAAAAATATCTTGGGAGAGGAAATTTCTACTAATTTAAGTGTGTTCTGAATCAGGAGGTTGCAAAAATAGTTGATTGATCTCAGCCAGTACTGTTGCAACGGCCATGGATATCCTTAAAAATTATGGGACGAACAACCGAATACTTAAACCATAAGGTATAAAATCATATGCCCATAGACAAAATCGTTTGTGTAGGAAAAAATTATCTGGAGCATGCCAAGGAGCTTGGCGACCCAATACCAGAAAAACCGGTATTGTTTTTAAAACCACCCAGTGTCCTCAAACAAGCCTCTAGCTGGGGTGCGCATCTCCATGTTGATTTTCCCAATGAAGACAACGCCGTACAACCTGAATGTGAAATTGTTCTACGCATAGCCTGTGATGGCTATAAAATGACCCATGAAGAGGCTCGCAACGCAATTGCGGACATCACCCTTGGTCTGGATATGACGTTAAGAGCACGTCAATCTGAACTGAAAAAACAAGGTCATCCCTGGACTACGGCCAAGGTATTTAAAGATGCGGCTGTCCTGGGTCCATGGATTGCCTCTCATCAGTTTCAGGATTATATGAATACTGAATTTCAACTGCTGATTGATGGCGCGCCTAAGCAACGTGCTCAAGGAGCAGACATGATGATGCGGCCTGAAGATTTATTAGTGTATATCAGCCAGTTTTTTCCCTTAAAATCAGGGGACATTATCTATACAGGAACCCCTGCAGGAGTGACCTCAATATCAAAAGGCACGACAGCGGAATTACAATGGGGTGATTACTCATACCGCGTTACCTGGGAGTAGTGCTTGGTGTTTTGAGAATTAATTAACATTCTTTTCCGCGAAAAGATGGGTTTGCGGACTATGAGATGCTTAATTGAAATCTTTATTCCATGACGTAGCATCAGGTGTATCTGTATTTTTTGATTGCGGTTCTGTTGATGGGCTTTTGCTTTGATTGATTGTTGAAAATATTCCCAACCTGGTTTCAGAAATCCTAATCGGAGTATTGCCGCTCTCTTTGCCAGGGGCTATTTCAGATTCGAGGCCATAATTTATAGGTGGCAATGATGTTAATTCCTGATATTGCGGCGATTTTAATAGCGCATACAACTTTTCAATGTTGGTGTTGAGCTCTTGGGGGAATGAATTTTTTTGTATTGAGCTAGGAGGGGGTAATAGGGGGATTAACTCATTTAACATTGAATTTAATTGATGAGTGAATTCTGCAGACGACATATTGGTTGCATTGGTCATGCTGGTCAAGCTAATGAAGTTACGCAATAGAGGATTATCCGCAACAAGATGGGCTAATGCCAGTGGGTTTTCGATTGCAATCAACAGTTCTCGTAAATGAATAAGAGTTTGGCGGGTCAAGGCCCCACCTAGGTTGACTTAATATTTTCTTAATATACGGTAGTTATAATAAAGATACGACATATCCTCTCCTTAGGGAAAGCTAGAGGACTGGTACTTCACTTAGTTTTAATCATTAAACGGGTTTGTCGCTGAGGCAAAGAATAAGAAAAAGCAAAAGGCTTTTTCTTGAGACTTTAATGCGGCGAAGCAAATCCTGTAAAGACCCATTCGAAGAATTTCTCACCTGCCTCTGATTACGTTTTATATTGGTTTGAGCGATTGGAGCTATAACAATGGGCAATTCCTTACTATTCAAAGTGCAAGGTACTAAAGGTACCCCTCAAAAACAAACTGCAAATCTAAAAATGATACCTGATCGATGGGGTAGAAATTGGATTGATTGTCTTGTAGAGGAAGAGACCTCAATAACAAAAGAGCTTCTCGATGAAGCATTTGATTTGGTCGAGGACTTGCAGATCAAAAAACCGGATATCATTATAACAAGTCCGGAAATGGCTGAAAAATTGGATCTGTTTCCCCCCAGATTCTCATCGATCATGTTTTTTCATTCAGTGTTTAACGCTCCTACTCCATCTGGAAAGGCTGAGCAGTCCAGGCACGATTGCATCAAGTATCTGAGACAACTTCCTGATTTTATTACTAAGGTTCATTTTAATGTCTGCCATAAATGGAACAATCCAGAAGAAGTAATAAAGGCTATTCCAAAACAGGTCACTCATTTCACGATTAATGCAGACGTCATTGAAAATTGCACTCATCAGGAACTGAGTTCATTTTTTAGCAGTTTCCCAAATCATGTAAAAGAAATTTCTCTTTTAGGGAGTGACACAAAAAACCTCGTTATTGGTGATAAGGTCTTACGTGATTTGATTATTCGATTACCTATTTCTGTAAAAACGCTCAAGGTTCCTAAAGAGATGAGCATGTTCGATAATGGGGCAGAAAGAACAATAAACCTGGATGCATACAGAAAAAAAGAGTACTTCCCAAAGAGTTATGAAGAATTTACCTCAGATAATTTATTTGATAGTGCAAAGGATCTTTTGAATGATTACACCAAAAATAGCAATTGCTTCCCTGGTGTTGCCCTTTTTTTTACAGGTCACTGGAATCGGCATCATGTGGATAAAGTAAATGAAATAGTGCAAAAAAGTACCGGCCTCGAGGATTTATTGAATAAGCTTCAAGAGATAGAGAGCCAAAAAGATTTTAATCACACAGGATCTTTGGCACGCAGAATTCATTATATTAAACAGATGCAGTATCAGGCTCAACAGGCGAATCCAGAGGTGACGCCGTTAAGTGGTGTAACCATGAATAGGTAAATTTAAAATACTCAAAAAGAAAAGAGCGACATAAGGTGAAAGGGCGTAGAGAGAAGCCGTAAGACGATGTTTTATAAAATGATACTCTTTTTAAAGGACTAAAAGGGTTTCGCTTGGTACTTGCTAAATGGGTTAGGATGGTTCTCGCCCCTGAGTTGTCACACTTAGGGGCGAATGAATTAGAGAGATAAACTCTTTCCTGAAGTTAATTCTTCTTGATCATTTTCAGAATCAGAAACAGGATTTTGATAAATTGTGAAACGAGTGAGTAATGACGCTACTGAGACATCAGAGGGTATCGACAAGAGCTCACAAACAAAATCGGTAAGTGTTTTGATGAATCCAGCAACTGAAGTTCTCATTTCATCAATACTTTGGAATCGTTCCTTATCTTCATGTCGAAGGTAAGATAAATCCACGTTTTTAATGGTGTCCAATAAATGCTGAGGGTCTTTATGATGTTTTAATGCATCTTTCATTAAGCTTGAAATTTGCAGGCTGGAGTAGCCACCATTTGCAATAAGGCGCTCAATAAAACAGGCCACTTCATGGTCATACGCTTGCTGATCAAGAGAGCCTTTTAACGATTGGAGCTTCAGAACTTTATCCAAAAAATTGGAACAAGTGCTGGTGCCCGTTGGATCGATCCACATCCCCGTTGTCTTCCCTTTTGATAAATCCTTTACCTCGAGTAGATGGGTAAAACCAGAAGATTTGTTTTCGTTTTTATAATACAAAACAAATTGTTCATTTTTAAAAATTTCAAACATGATTATTCGCTCATGTGGGTTAAAGAATGGGCACATATTAGCATAAAATTATCTAAAACGCTTTTTCTATGAACAAATACTATTTTTAGGATGTAACTTTTGAAAGAGCTCCAAGATTATTTTTTAACCAGAAAAGCCTGAAGCAGTGGGGGGCCTGGCTCCTTGCAGCCAGGCTTAGCATGAATCGTTTGGAAGAAGCCCAGCTAGAGACTAGTTCATTTTTAAGTCGGTCGATACCCCATCGTATGGCGTATTGATGTCTATGCCATAGGTCTCTTGACCATATTTTCTTAACGTTTCCCAGGAATTTGGAAATTTATGGGGATCAAAATAGTGAAAGAAGCGATAGATTCTTGAACCATAAATCACTTCTCCTTTTGAGTTGGTAGTGACATTGAAATGAAGCTGTAACGACTCTTTAAATTGCTCGAGTCGCGCTAAAAAATCTTGCAATGAGTCAGTCTCTTTAACATAGTCCACGAGGGATGTTTTAAGGGCTTGCCAACTGCTATGAATGTGTTGGGTTCTTGCATTGATTAATAAGCTTTTAAATCGTGTTGGCTCGAAGTCAGCTTCCAGTACTAATTGGTATAGAGCTGGAATTGGTTTGGATTCTGCTTTGGGCTTTTGCAAAGCGCATTGTTCTCGTTTTTTTATATTCGGTAAACCGCAATAAGGCAAAGACTTTTCTCCGGATAAAACCCGCTCCAGATTCCTGAATTGGTGAAATATTTTGTGTAATCTTGTTTGTTCTTCGCGCGATTGATCGGTAATGTCTCTTAAGAAGGCGTTTTCATCTTGATGCTCCTTAATCAAAGAAGCATGGTAGTGATTGAGGATGTGGTATGCGATTTTTCTCGCATACTCAGACGCTGTAAGCTCCATACGGGATTGCACTTTTTGAGCTCCAGAATCAGCTGTCATAACATTTGGAGTCAGCGTAAAAGTAGCTTTAGTTTTAAAATTAACTCCATGCGCAATTAGCGCTTGAATTATTTTAAGATGTTCATCCATCGATTCAAGAGGATCATCCGTTGAGATCTTCATATTTTGAATATAGTAATGCAATACAGACATATTCTGTGCGCTTACTGCTCGTGTCTCGCTTAATGACTTCTCGTTGAAGGGATCTATTTGGTATGAACAATCAATGGTTTTATCAAACTCCAAACCTTTTTCTTTCAGTTCGGCTAAAAGTTTTAAAACATCAATTCGACGTAATCGATTTGCAAATTTATTAAATAATTGAAAGATTAAATAATGGGGGGGCAGTGCAGCACAATGATTTAGAACCTTTGCATCTGCCTTCTCTAATAGGCAATAAAACAAGTTTTTATGCCCTCTTTCCATTGCGGACATCAAGGGTGTATTATTTTTAGTCGGTTCGGTTACATCAAGAGTCGCGCCATATTCAAACAGCAGGTTGACTATGTCAACTACCGCTTCTTGGTTTCCATCATAAAAATGAGCTGGATTCTCAGTTAAGATGGCTTGCATGAGTGCAGGTAAATTGTTCGTATCCCATGTTTGGTTACTGGCGCCCTGCTGTAATAGATACCTTAATATCGCTAGTGAGTGTTTTTGTCCCTTAAGAACAGCAAGGATCGCTGGCTTAAGAATACTCATCTGACAGAAATCGCCGGCTTTTTGAATGCTGCCCGCAGCCTTGACTACTTGCTGAATCAAATCAATTTGACCCGCTTGAATGGCTACATGTATCGGTAATTCATTAAGCGTCGGTTTTTGGGGAATTAAACCTGCTTGTTGAAACGCTGCAAACAACGTCGGATTATCATTGAGTCTGGTCCAGTTAAATACAGGGCTTTCTTTGGCCGTCATTATCCATTCAAATAATGGTTTTTTGCTTGTGTAAGGCAAGCGCAAGGACATATAGGCAAGAATGTCTATTGCAGACATCATATCTGGCTTTGATTTAAAAAATAGATCAGCGCCGAGTCCCAATAATAATTGAAATGCAGGTAGAGAGGCTGCGAATATCGCTGCTTCAAGAGGAGTTTTTCTAAGAGCATCTTCTTGGACTAAATTAAGGGTATGGTGTTTTTCTAGGACTTTATTAGCCAGCTCCTCTATTTTTTTTAATTGCTCACCGATCTCTTTTTGATATTTAAGCGCTTCAATTGCATTTAATAATTCTTTCACGGACTTGCCCACGAGCACCCCTAATTCTTTAAGTTTAATGAAAAAGTAAGATTAATCAGAATCTTGAAAGGTTAAAATTGGATCTAGGTGCTCATTTTAGCATCAAAAATTAGAATGCTCAATGAAACCAAATTTGCGATAAATTTAAAATATTGAAAAGGAAAAAAGCGACATAAGGCCAAAGGGCGTAGAAAGAAGCCGTAAAACGGTGTTTTTATAAAATGATACTCTTTTTAAAGGGCTAAAAGGGTTTCGCTTGGTACTTGCTAAACGGGTTAGGATGGTTTTCGCCCCTGAGTTGCCATATTTAGGGGCAAATAAATTAGAGAGATAAACTCGTTCCTAAAGTAAATTCGTCGTGATCATATTCAGAATCAGCAACAGGATTTTCATAAATTGTAAAACGAGTAAGTAATGAGACTACTGGAACAGCGGCTGGCCTGGCTGCCGCCAGGCTTAGCATGGATCGTTTGCAAGAAGCTCAGCTAGAGACTAATTTATTTTTAAGTCGGTCGATACCTCATCGTATGGCGTATTGATGTCTACGCCATAGGTCTCTTGCCCAAATTTTCTTAACGTTTCCCAGGAATTTGGGAATTGATGCGCATCAAAAAAGTGGAAGAAGCGATACAGTGTGGAACCATAGGTCGTTGCTCCTTTTGCGTCGGTGCTGATATTGAAATGCAGTTGTAATGGTGCTTTAAATCGATCGACCCGTGCTAAAAAATCTTCCAATGATTCTGCCTCTTTAACGTAGTTGACTAGGGCTTTTTTTCGCGCTTGCCAATTACCTTGATTTTTTTGGTTTCGTGCCGAGAGTAATTCATCCTGACTGTGTATTGGATCGAGTTCAATCGCTACTGTCGCTGATTTGGATTGATTTGGTTTATTCAAAGCCAATTTTTCCAGTTTTCTTAAGTCCGGTAATCCGGAATAAGGCAAAGGTTTATTCCCTGATAAAACACGTTCCAGGTTCCTGAGTTGATGAAATTTTTTGTGTAGACTGATTTGGGTTTCGTGGGTTTCATGCGAGATCACACTTAAAAAGTGATGTTCCTCTTCATAGGTTTTGATCCAATAAGCCCCATAATTCAAATAATAGTGACCAAGCATTCGCTCAACGATATTTCTAGCATACTGAGAAGCGGTAAGTTCCATGCTGGATTGGCTATCTGTTCCATAAGAATAGGGATTTTTCTGCATGCTAAAAATAGCTTTAGCATGAGGATTTGCCCCATGGGCAATTAAGGCTTGTATGACCTCAAGATGGTGATCGATCGCTTGAAATGGATCCCCCCCTGTACGAGTCATATTTTCAACATAGAAATGCAATAACGACATGTTTTGTACAGCTATTTCTCTCCATGGGCTATGTGTAGCATTTTCGAAGGGATCTGCAGGAGAATGATAGTCAATGGTTTGATCAAACTTTAAACCCTTCTCTTTCAATTGGCGCAATGCTATTAGAACATCCGATGTACTCAATCGACTCTCTTCTTTGTCCAGTAATTGAAAGAGCAAGTAATTAAGCAGTATTTGAGCCTGTTCATTCAAGGTTCTTGCATCTGCCTTATCTAAAAGGAGAACAAACAGTTTGGGCATGCCTACTTCCATAGCAAGCATCAAGGGTGTACAACCACGAGCATCAGTCACATCAAGAGAGGCACCATGATGAAGCAGTAAATTGACTGCCACCAATGCAATGAATTCTTCGATATTGCTGCCTGTCATCCTCGTTAGTAGGTGAATTAGTTGCGGTGCATCCTCTACATCCGATGTTTGGGGACTGGAACCTTGTTCCAGTAAGTACTTTAATATCTCCAGCGAGTTCTTTTGCCCCTCAAGCACGGCGTCGAGCGCGGTGCTAAGAACACTCATTCGACTGATATCGCCAGCCCTTTGCAGGCCTCCCGCAGCGTCTACCACCTGCTGAACCAAATCCATACTGCCTGCCTGAATTGCTACGTGTATGGGGAGCTCATTGAGATACGGTTTTTTTAAATTTGCTTTTTTAAACGCTTCATCCAGCTTCTGATTTGTTTTTAGCTTTGCCCAGGTGAAAAGGGGACTCCCTTTGTCCGTTAGCACCCATTCAAATAATTCGCCTCTTTCATGGTAATGGTCTCGAGAAAAATAATGGTTTATAAAAAAGTCGATTGCCGATGGCCGGTCAGGTTTGGGCTTCCAAAATGGATCAGCCCCGAGTCGTACTAGTAATTGAAATACGCGGATAGAGCCAGCTGCAATTGCCGCTTCAAGCGGAGTATGCACGTAATCAGAATCCTCTTGGAAGACATTAAGTGTATTGTGTTTTTTTAGAACCTTCTGTGCGAGTTCCTCGATTTTTTTTAATTGCGTTTCTTTTTGTTTTTCATTCTTGAGCTCTGCAATTGCGGCAAATAACTGTTTTATAGACTTACTCATGAGTCTTCTTATTCCTTAAGTTAATTAAAAAAGCGGATTAATCAGCAACTTATCCGCATGAATTCAATTTTTGATCTTAGTGAGCAATTTTATCACTAAAGGTTTATAGTCTCAATGACAAGGGGATTTATCGGTTAATGAGTCAGTTGCGCGCTTAATGAGGCTAAAAATCTGAATTAAAGTTTATGCAACAAGGAGGGATATTGAAATGTCATGTGTTCTAGCACCATGAGATTCTAGTTGTTATTCATAATTTTTATGGCAAGAGCACTTGGAGGATATTCCGTTTTTTCACGCATATCTTGCAAACTCTTAAAGAAATTAAATGTCCAATTGCGATCTTGATAGGCTGCTGTACTCCGTCCAGATGTGGTGCCTGCATCCCGTTCGAGAAATCCTTTCTCATTAGTAGAATCTGCAATATTAACCAGGGCATGAATGGGATTGGAGGCATCCCTCTTAACCAGACACACGCCTTCATTTAACCCAATTTCGGCAAAATCGCAATCAACAATTTGGTACTTTTCTGCACTGCTCAATGCACGAACAAGTAATTGGATGTCTGCAACTTGGGTACTTACCTTAATCTCAAAGACCTTTTTTTCCTTATTGTAGGTAATGCTGACATTATTTTGATTTAACGTATTATCGTGTTGGTGGATGAGACTTAAAATGGCTTTTGTTTCAAGGCGGACATTTACTCGCTTTGAATTACTCGATAGGGCAATCAGATACATCACATTCTGTTTTTCTTTAGGTTCCAGCTCCGACTCAAAATCTGTCACTTCATCCTTCATCGCAACAACATGCTCTGTTGACGCCAAACAAGAAACGGGTAGTTTGGGGGCGTTGGGATCGCGTGAAATCAAATAATGCTCTTTATCTATTTTTCGTTTTTTTACCATGGACGGATTGACTTCAACTTGCCTACCCTTGAACAAATAAGCGGAATAACCTGATTCACGGGCCGTATTTGCAGGAGTGGTTGAATGATGCGTTTTCATAAAGGCATCAATTTTTTGTTGCTCCTTTTTGTCGTCTATAACCACAATTTTCTTGTTCACTTCTTTGTAATAGTGCTGTTCGTGCTTATTTAATTCATATTTTCGTTTCAAGGTGCTGTTGCTCCCAATCACACAAAAAGATTAATAATTGAGCAACATTATATTGGAATAAGATTAAGAAATTATTAAGGAGTACTCTGGATGGGGCTTGTAACTGAAAAAGTTTTGCTGCGTACCAAGAACATTTTAAGTGACCCTGAATCGTACTTAACCTACCATTCCCTCTCCAACTTGGGGAGAGGGTTAGAGTGAGGGGAGAAAACCAACATGAGTCAATTCGGTATTAGCGAGGCTTTATACTTTTTGAAAATTCTTTCTGCAAAAAGTCATCACTTTCGCTTTCCTCATATTTAAACAGAGAATAGTATTTTCTTGCTTTGTTTGAAGAGGTCCAAGAAAGCTCCTTCTCTTGGCCTATCTGTAAAAAGGCCTTTTTAGCCTCGACATAATTACCATTTTCTCGGGCGCGTTGTATCACCTCTAATTGTTGTGCAACCGTTGCCGGAATTTTCTTCTCTTTACCGCCTACTTTTACGATATGGGGCGTCCATTGGAATCCAACGTTCCAATCTTTAGCAAGCAGATACTGTTCCGCGTTATCCAAAAAGACTTTGGCTTTATATTCTTCCGAGGATTCAATTGTTTTGGTGTAAGCCGTGACTTGGTTCAATAGGGTGGTGATGGATTGACTATAATCAACCCCAGCTTCTTCTCCCTTTAAATGATGTGCTCTATCTTGGTATGGAACAACTTGGGTTAATTCACCACATAGTTTTTTCACAATAGGTAATTGACTCAGGATTTTAAATTTGAATGGATCATTCTTTTTAGGATCATTTTTGATCATAAATTCCTGAAGAGCATTTAAAAGAGCGGGTAAAGTAGGCGCGACGTTCTTGAGCTTATATTTTTTAATAATCTGTGCTAACTCTTGCTCAACCAATGATGCGTATTGCTCACCGACAAACGCTTTATTAAAAAACTCCATTTTTTCCACGGTCGGATGAATCGCTTTCAAATAAACACGCGGTTGATTGGCTATTGCTTCCTTATAAAACTTTGCTCGAATTTTATCATGGCCTTGTTTAAACCGTACTTGCTGCGTTGCTGTATCTAAATCATCGGCAACGACCTTGCCGGTAAGCATCCCCTCAATCATCGAGCCTAATAGCTTTGCCTCAGAACCTATAAACGTTGGTGAAACTCCTTGTGCAAATTTCGCATCCTTTTTAATAATTTCAAGGAGAGGTGCTTTGAGCTTATTTAACTCATCCATGAATTCTGACACTTTCAGTTTAGGAGCAGATTCGATTAAGTCTCTGAATTTTTGATTGACTCCTCCTAAAGCACGATTTGCATCTTCATAATAATGCGTCAAGAAATCATCTTGCAACTCTGAAGGTAATTGAGCAAAACGCTCAATGGCAGCCTCAAAAAATTGCTCCATAAAGCGTTTTTGTACGGCTTCTTTTGTACTTAATTCAGATAGTTTGGCCACGATTGTTGACATTTTTACCTGCAATACCACAGGAGAATGCTGAAATTCGTGTGTGCTAAAATTGGGGATGGACTTTAGGTACGGTTCTAATGTTTTGTTGATGCCCTTTGGCCCATAGCCTATAGGGGCATGTTTTTTATCATCGTTTAAGTAAGCAATGACACCATTATAGAAACCCATCTCATAATTCAAATCAATCAGGTATTGCAATGAGTCTTTATCATAATCATTTAATTTAATGGCCCGATAATTACTGAGTTGATGCGCCTGATCGATAAGATCTTGCTCGGCCTTAAAAAATACGATTTCTTCCTCATGCAACATCGCGTCGCTTTCATACTTCGATTTTTGGATGGCAAGACGTTTTTGATAGAATGAGTCGATTTGAGCAATATATTGGAGGAAATATTCTCTATTTTCATTAATTTGCTCTATCGCCTGAGACTCTAGTTTAGCGTATTTATTTTGCAATACCTTGGGTCTACCGGCATCAAAAATAAGATCTTTTAATATAGTTTGTAGTGAAGGCTTGGGTTTTTCTAGCGACGGAGATTCCATTATCTCTTTTGCTAATTCAAATAAATCGGCCCAAGCTTTTCCTTTTTCAACAAAATCAGGAATTCCTATAGTTTTTGTTAACTCAGTATTTTTAAAATCCTTTAAAACACCTGCTTCAACTGCTAGATAATAACTTTCTAAGTTTTGAAACCCATGAGAGTGTCTGATGGCGTCTAAATTTAAAAGCGTCCCTGAGCTTAATCTAACGGGCGCTGATTTCTCGTTTAAAGAATCAAGTTTCAGTTGTAACTTTTTGATAATGGCTTCTAATTTATTCCTATCTTCTGCTGTCGGGATTTGAGCCTTTAAGCGTTCAATTTCTTTTTGCAACGAAGCGGTTTTGTTTTGAAGATATTTAACTATGGTTTCATTTTCGTGGCGCAAAGGAACAGAGTCTAAGTAAGTCACCAGATTCGAAATATCAATCTTTGTTTCTTTCGCGATTCGCTTTCTTAAATTGGTAATGAGTACTTGAGCCTCAGCATCTGGACATGAACTGTGATTTGTGGTAAGAACCACTTTTATCTCTTGTTTCTCAGCATATTGTAGGACATTGATTAGTTCACGTACGCGTTTCTCTTGTCCGCTACTCATATCCATAAGAACATCATCGATATCAAACACAATGAGTTTGGGCCGTTTAGGATATTGAATCGATTTAGGGATGTGCTTTTCAATGCGTGATTCAAAATAATCAATTTCATCGAGGGTAGTTTGGGAAGCGCCAGATTTAATGGCTTTGATTCTTAGGAGATTGTCCACCGATTTGCTGTATTTTTCTGTTGCGGATTCGAGACGTAACTGTTCTTCCTCATCGAGATCAACCCCTTTTTGGATTTGCACTTCCATTTTTTCCATCAATTGCTTTATCACCACATCCTGTTGGTGGCTGCCTAGATATTCTAATCTCAATTCAGCAAAGCGAGTTTTCAATTCCTGAAACTCACGAGTTCTCAATTGAGAAAGCTTCTCCAAGCGTGAAAAATCTTTATCTAAATTTTCAAGCCTTACTCTCAGAGCATCTGATGAGGTAATTAAAAAAGGAACATGTTTTGCAATTAACTGCAGAACTTGCTGTCGCGCTTGCTCACATTCCGTTTCAGTTAAAGGTTTGGGTTCATGAAGTAAATCAACTTTTTCTGGCGCGGGTTTTTTATAGCTGTCAGCTAAATGCTCTATCGCGCTTAATAATCGCTGAATTTCTTTAGAATAAGCACCGTCGGCACTCTCACCGAAATACTCTTTGGGAAGTTCTTTGAACCCGGCTTCTAACAAGGCAAAACCTATTTCACCTACAAAATTTTCGAGGTATGCTGTTTTGATTTGCTTTTGTAAAACAGCCATTCTAAAGGGATGCGTGATGTGTTCTCTTTTTCCTTGGAATAAGTTATCCAAAGTGAGGAGTAAATCGGGTTGTTTTTTAACGGGATTAACAAAATGAAATACTGTTTTCAGAGCAGTAAACTGTTTTTTTAACTCGTCCCACTTTTGCGGACTGAGCTCGTTAGTGACATTTAATTCACCTAAACGCTGATAAATCAAATGCATTTTTGTAATGATATGTTTTGGATCTACTTCAAGATGGTCATAACCTAAAACGAACAACTGCTCTATGACTTCGCTGCGTTGGAGCAAGCTGTCGTCAAGCACTTTATAGTCTGCTCCATCTACCTTTTCTAAAAGCTCAATGCGTTGTTTGCAGCGCTCGTACTCGTTTTGTAAATTTTCAAATGCTGCTCTGGAGAAATTTTTGGGATTGTGATGAATAATCGCATCTAATATTCCAGTCAGTGTTTGTGCAACCTGCTCATTTACTGCAATACATGCTTTTTGATCTTCTTTAGATATCTTATCCCAGTTTTTTAAATAAGCGTTTTGTAGGCGTGCAACGAATAAAGATTCATATGCTTTTAATTGTTCTTGTTTTGCTTGAGCCTGTTCAGAGACTGCCTCACTTTGAGTTACCTTGGTAATTTCATCAAGAAGAACCTGATAACCTCCACTGCGTGCCTGTAAATCAAAGAACACCTCCAGCTCATCAGGGTTCCATCTCTCTTTAAATGCGTGCACTAGTAAATCAGTAGAACTTTTAATTGTAGACAATAATGTTTTTGTTCTGCTCGAAGGAATTGAGTTTTGGCTAACTTTTAACACCCAATCTGCTAATTGTGGAAAAGGAGTGGCGTTTAACTCTTGATGGAGCTCCACCAGGGCAAGAAGTTCCTTATGCTCTTCTTTTACCAGTTTTTGAGATGGACTAATCTGCTTCAGGTAATGATCAATATCTTGCTTTAATAAAGTGCCATAAATGATATAAAGCTCGGGATTTTCGAATTCAAGAGAGGCGTCAGCTTCCTCTGCCGTCATCTGGGCAATTAATTGCTCCCGATTTACTTTTTGCTGTTGAGGATTTAAAGCGCGTAAAAGATCGGCGATTTGGGTGCTACTTCCTTTCCCGTCTCGGCAATGGGTATGAATATTTTGTTCAGGAAGAGTATTCTTGCCTACTTTTTCAACATAGGCTAACTCTTCTCGAGTGAACTTCAAAGGTTGTTTCTCTTGAATTGGAAAATGATGTACTTGGATGGGCTTACTGCCATTGATGCTGATTTCATAAGTTATAAATCGTCCGACTTTTTCAATGGGACGTGAAGTAATGTGGGTGTCCTTTAGTTCGGGAAGATGAGGAAGTGTCACTCGCCCGTTGGCATCAGGTATGAAATAGTCAATAAAATCTTTATCTAAACCCCCTTGCATTTGAGCATAGGGAAACACCCGGCCCATCGCAAAAACATGAGTCACATTATTGGTTAATAAGTTGTTTAAAAATCTTGCAATGTCACGTTGTGGTTCGTAAACTTCGGAACTCTTTGCAGGAATAAGTGAGCGGGCGGAATAAGGGCCTGGTGAAATTGAAACGTTGATGTCTTTCAATTTAAAATAACCCATACCCACCATTTGTTTGGCGGGAATTGCTAATTCCATGCTTAAGGGGTCTGTCAGTTTAAATTCTTTCGCCGCTTCCCCAAATTCAGCAAAGCACTCTTTAGCTAATCCCTTCTTGGGCGTATGCGATCGGACATAGTCTAGTTCTTTTTTAATTGCTTCTTTTCTGCTTCGTGAGTTCGGGCCCCAATCATTTGCCAAAGACTTAAGCTCATCTTCGAGCATCATCTCTTTTTTACTGTTAGCGGTAGTGAGATCGTGAATTACCGAACTAATAACCGATTCAAAAATTATCATTTCTCGAAAGGAGAGATGTTTCAGTCCATAAGATTCCAGTCGTTTTTTAATTCGATTTTCTTCAAATTGAATCTCATATTGGGCGGCAATGCTTTTGTTTACAGAACCGTCTGCATTAAATACTTTATAAGCCTCAAGTTCACGCAAGGATGCGAACTTATATGTTCCGAATGTACTTTTTATTTTGGCAATTTCTTTGTCAAGAACGACTTTGTCTACCCTACCAGGATTGGAAAGTTGTTTCGCTAATTGCACCCAAAATTCACGTTTGTCCATTTCTGAAAACTGAAGATCTCCTCGCTCAATTTCTTCACGTGGTACCGGTGCTAGGGGGCTGATTTCTAATGTCTTGGATAGCGCTCGACTTTTTTTGCGCAACTCATCATTTTTATTACCCTGAGTATCCAACACATTGATATAATCCTGATTGTACGCGCTACTGGGAGCGCCTAGTGCTTTCATTTTTTTATGGCTGTATGCACAGGTAAAATCACCGCAGGCATAGACATCGCGTTGTGGATAAGTGGGGCCTGTGAGGGTAATGGTAAGTTGATTCTCTTTGATTCCACATTTCGCTAATAAATTCAGCGTAAAGGCTTTGATTCCCTCCGCACCGCTGGGGCCAAAAGGGTCAAACAGTTCAAGCTGATATTTTCCTTCAGCCGCATAAGGTTTCGTTAAATAAATGCCTCGCCAATGGCCTGGACCTACTGGAATGAAAATATGCTGAATCCCTTCATTTTTTAAGGCTGCCATTAAATATTCTTGTACGTCGAGAGAGGTTGGATCGTAGCGATCTGCTGCGGCCAGTACTTCAATATTCCCATAAGATTGAGGCATTAACCGGTCCATATCATGGTCTTGCAATTGATCGTGCATAGCACGTTGATCAATATATTTTTTATCGAAATGTCCTTGCTCGCGATGCCTACGTTGAATTTCAGCGGTTTCGCGGTCAAATTGATCGGTGATCTGAGAATAAATAGAAACAACCACCTCTGGGAGTGAAGAGTCTTCAAAGGGAATGTCAAGGCTTTTACTAATCAGAGCAATGACTTCATCACTTTGAAAACCTAAGGGTTCATCGTGAGCAGCAGCAAAAGCATTGAGAGCTGTCAAAAGTTTTTTCTTTGGCTCGGTTAACTTTTTTTTGCAACGTTTCGTTAATTGTTCTAAGCTAGATTGTTGCACTTCTGAACTTAATGCCATTCCACTCTTCCTCTAGTATGTTGCTAACAAATTAGGCTGAATTATATTTGACTATTTATTCTGAATTTCTCCAAGATATCAGCGTCAATCACATTACTATGGCCCTAGAAAAAGGTCCCATGCCTATCACCATGTCACTACATTCGCATAAAACGATATGGGCTATTCATTGTAAACCAAAAGGATCATTTTGAATATTTTAAAGTCAAATAGCTTAAAGGTAAACATTTTGAACAACAAATTGCAGAATTTTTACATCAGGGGCTCGATTTAACAACAATATCTCATGTTATTTTTCCTGATCATCAAGCACGCAGCACAATATGAAGGTAAAATTCGTTGCTTAATAGGATAATTTGACTCTTGACCTTGCCGTTACGTAATCCCTTATCGTGTGAACTGTTCATTTAGAGGAAGATGAGATGCCTTACACAGTAAATAAATTAGCTAAAATTTCAGGAGTGAGCTCACGAACTCTCCGTTTTTATGATCAGATTGGTTTATTGAAGCCTGCTTATTATGGAGAGAATCAATATCGTTACTACGAGGAAGAGCAACTTTTGATGTTACAGCAAATTTTATTTTTCCGTGAACTGGGTTTTCCTCTCAATGACATACAGAGGATTATTAGTAGTGATGGGTTTGATAAAATTGAAACATTGACAACTCATAAATCAATCCTCTTGGAAAGTCTTGAAAGAGCGAAAGTGCTTATTAAGACCATTGATAAAACTATTTCACATATTAGAGGAAATTTAATCATGAGTGACATTGAAATGTATGAAGGATTTGATCCTAAAAAGCAACAGGAATACGAAAAGTATCTCGTTGAACGCGGTAACATCACCCAAAAAGAAATTAATGATAGCTGGAAAAATATTCGTCATTGGAAGAAAGAGAACTGGGACGAACATGCCAAAGAGGGGGAGGAAATTAACCTCGGCCTGGTGAACTGCATTCTGAATAATGATAAGCCAACGGCCAAGAAGGTTCAGGATTTAATCCACAGACATTATAATTGGGTAAAACACTTCTGGACACCTACCCGAGAAAGTTATATTGGACTAGGCCAGATGTATCTTGAGCATCCGGATTTTAAAAACTTCTACAATCAATTTCATCCTGATTTAGTGGTATTTTTAGTTGAAGCAATGAAAATCTATGCGAAGGAACGATTGAACGAGCAGGTGTAGTCTGAGAGACTGTCAACCCAGAGAGACTCTCGTTATTTGATTAACTAGGCAGGGCTGTTTAAGCCCTGTCCCTATTTTTTTTGATGCGCAGTACCCAGAAAAACGCTTTGACTACTCCCTCCCGTGGTGCTCAATTTTTCTCTATGCTGTTCTTGACACCGTCATTATGAATCACAATAATTCGATTGATTTGTCGAAAATTCAGTTTGCTGCACGGATTGCCGGCTCTAACTAGGAAAAAATATGAAAAATAAAATAGTTATGTTGGCACTAACCTCCTTACCCCTAACTTTTTCTCTCGATACTTATGCTGCTGAGTACCGCTTGAATGGTTTGTCGTTAAGTACTTCAGTAGGAATTCTGTCAGGTAAGGCCCACGAATATGTTTATTATCCAGATACAGAGAGTAAGTTAAGCCAGCTGGACTGGCGTATAAAAAATGCCGCAATAATCAACGGGGAATTCAATTATGATTTTCTCACTTGGTTGAGCATCAATGGCAGAGGATGGACAACTCTGGCAAAAAATAAGGCGCCCATGGATGACTATGATTGGTTCAATCCAAATCAAGAAACCTGGACTGACTGGTCACATCATGAAAATACACATCTAAATTATGCGAATGAATTGGACCTGAGCTTAAGAGCCTGGTTGATGCAACAACCAGATTATAAGCTAGGGCTGGCGGCTGGCTATCAATGGAACTCCTTTAGTTGGCGTGCAAAGGGAGGGTGTTACCAATATAACAATGGCGCATATACCGGTTGTTTTTCCAGCGATCAGCCTGGAATTGGATACCGGCAAAAATTCAGTACGCCCTATGTGGGTCTGGCCGGAAAATATTCGGTCAATCATTTTGAGTTTAATGCGCTTTTAAAATTTAGCGATTGGGTGTCAGCGCGCGATCATGATGAGCATTATGCCCGCAACTTAACGTTCAATGAGCATGGGAATAACTTCACTTATTATGCTGCAACCCTCAATTCAGGCTACTTCTTAACACAAAATGCGAAAATTTTTGTTGAAGCCTCATACAATCATTATTCGAATGGACGTGCTGATACTGAAATAATGGATAACGATACAGGGCAACACGGCTATGAAAGCAATTCAGCGGGTTTATCCAACAAAAATTATACTGTCGCGCTGGGCATGCAGTATCTTTTTTAAGTACAGCTGAATCCATTTGTATGAGCCATCATGCATTGGCAAGGACATGTTGGGCCAAGGCCCAACCTACACTTACGGTGGTCATTGATACTACGTTCTCAGATGTGATATGGCCAAAGACAGTCAGGATTTTACAACTCAATCGCGAGCGATTTCTATTTTATATTAGGGCTCAGTTGCGGTTGTTGTGGCATTTCTTGGAAAACTTGATGCACAAAATAATCCATTTTTCCTGATTCAGCTTTTTTTCTAAACAACATATTAACAAAATCTTCGGCTACAAGCGGCCAATGATCTTCAGGATTCGGCTCTTTTTTATTTTCCTCATCGATAAGTGCTTCATTTGCTTTTAAAAATGCATTTACAGCTTCTTCATCATACGCTACAAGGGCTCCTGAACGTATACTTGCAAAACCACCCTTGGGAATTACTTTGTATTCCTTATTATCTGCTACATGCACGTATATATTTTTAGTGGGATTATAAGCATATAGCTCTTCATTGGTCGCATTTGGAATCATGAAAACTTTGAGCCCCTTTTTTTTCAATAGTTGAAAAACTTGAAATGAGTCAAACCCAGAACCACGAATGGTCTCCAGTGGCAAATATCCCAATGCTTTTGTTGCTCCAACCTGAGCTAAATCGCTCATTTCTGGATGGGAGAAAAAGTCATAAGAGGGTGGGGGTGTAAACAGTGGCTTACTCATCGGTACTTCTTTGGGAGAACTCAGTTCATCAGAGGTTAATTCACTTTTTTTTTTCGAGGAAAATTTTTTAAGGAGTTCTTTGAATGCTTTCATAATTTGCATACCGATTGATATTTATTCAAATTATACACAAAATATTCTGATGCGGCAAAAAAGTAGATTAAAATTCAGTTTAAGATCCCCTCTCCCATCCGTGGGAGAGGGATAGGGGGGAGGGTTCATTAGCTACCATCATTACCCTCATCCGCCCTGGCGGGCACCTTCTCCCCATGGGGAGAAGGGGAGTTTCTAAATGGCAGTGAACGCCAGGTTGAGGATTGTTACATATTCGCCATGGTGACCACAAAATTCGGAATATTAGGCGAACCAACTCCTACGCCATCATTCCAAAATTGATCTTCAGGCTCAAGAGTAAGCGCTGAATCCCAGCCAAAAGTTTTATTCTTAATGCTAAATGCCGATGCGGGAGCAGGAATCCCCTGGATGGTTGTTGATGGTGGAGGAGTGGCGCCACTTATAATAAGCGATGGTGGAATAATCAGGTTAATTGCCCTACTTGAAAGTAAAACATCATTCATCTGGTACAAATAAGGTGCTGCATGCCCTATGGGTGTTCCTTTATTCAGTAGGCTTCGGGCTTGATTGACTAAAATTAAAGTTGCCGAAAATAAAGGACACGCCAAGCTGGTGCCTCCATCCTGCACGGTTACGTCATCGGCAATAATCAGTAATCCTGTTTGCGGATCGCCCAGCATGGCGATATCAGGCAGTGCACGATGCCTTCCGTAATTATTAATTACTCCATAACCACCAGCCGTATAGTTGCTAATGGAGCTCTGCCAAGTCACTGGTCCATAAAAGCGGCTAATGCCCCCACCGGTACCCCCATCAAAGGCATAGCTCCCACTGTCGTTTTTCACTGAACCCCAGACTGTTTCAAAGGCATAACGGTAATTTGTGTCGACAAATAAAGCAGTCGCCCCAACCGCTGTGACGTAAGCCGAGCTGGAAGGATATTCAACTGTTGGTGAGGAAGGGCGGGGTGGAGTGCATTTTTTTTGCGTGACGTAGGTGTTGTCACCACAATCGCCAGAAGAAAAGTTAACACTGATTCCTGCCGCCGCAGCCAATTCCAAGGTTTGTTCAAACGAAGTATCTAAAGTTTCTTGGCCACTCCAACTGTTAGAAATGACATAAGCATTAGAAAACCCGGCAATGGAAAAGTTATTGTGAATCAGCGTATAAATCACTTCGGTTAATAGGGTCTTTTGATCCTTACCTAACACCAAAACAGTGTTATCCCCAGGGGCTATCGTATGCGATGATTCAATGTCTAGGTCGATCTCATTACTAAAAGAGGATGCATTGGGGCATGTTCTAAAGGGGGTGCCATCAGGATTAATGATCGCAAAATTTTTCAATGGTCCTGAGGTCACAAAAGGCTTGATATTATTCGCATTAAAATATTTATTGGCATCATGTAAAATTTGCTGGGGCGTATTCGTGCCACATGCATCAACGATCACTAATGTTTGCCCGGTTCCATCGAGATGTTTGCCATTAATGCGGGGGATGTTTTTCAAATTATAGGTCTTTTGCAAATTGGCTCCTGTAAAGCCTTGCAATGAAATGTCTGTAGGAACTGCAAAGGGAACAAAAGAATTCCAGATAAAATTTAAATCATGAACTTCTGTCGCGTCATGTTGAAGATTTTCTATGTTTGAGTGAAATTGTGGGATCGTGCTAAGGCCAGTAATTTCGGTAACATATTGAGCAATCTCCCGATTGAGTTGGGGAGGGGTTGTATTCGCATGAACGGTTTCGTTTTGATACTGATAATAGTTCATTTGTACATAAAGTGCTTGCTCAATTTGCGCCACGGTCCCTGTGACACGCACGCTGTGGTTAACTATTTTGGTTTGCATCCCTTGAGAAGAAAAAAATTGTTGTACCGTCTTTTCTGCTTCTTTGCTCGGTGCAAACTCCTGTTCATAAAGTTTTGCAGTTAAAAATTGATGATAACGGGGGCTGTTGGGATCATAAACCTCTTGGACAAGCCTATCTAATTCTGCCTTGTTCCGTAATTTTAACCAGACAATAAATGAAATCTTTTTCTCAGAGGGCACTGGTTTTATCCAGGTTGCCTGATTGAGTAAATTTAACCCCGGATTGGGCAAATTCAATAAATCATGCTCTGGTTTTGCATAGGGAGTTGATGTGACAAAATTCAATGACAATATAAGAACTACTGCTTTTTTAAGTTTCAACATAATGATCTCCCTATGTTACCCGAAGAAAAATAAACTAGTGATTGGGCTGGATGTGATGAATCCCAAGTCATCGCCAGTGGTCAAGGAGAAAACATGACCGTTTTGTGTCCCGGCGTGCATCAAGCTTGCATCGGAATTAACAAACAAGGTGTACGTTATTTGGGATAAAAGAGTCCAGGTTGGATTTGGATCCGTCAAGCTATTGGCGAAATAGGCATATTCGAAATTGATGGTTCCAGGGGGTAAAGTACTGTTCGTTGAGGTTTGTCGTGTATTGACATAAAGTTGACCATTTACTGCAAAAACATTTTGGACTGGCACCGAAACACTTGCTTCGGGACCACGGATTTGATTCCAGTTCGTTCCATTATTCGTTGAATAATAGACATTCCCATCATTACTTCCTACATAAATCGAAGAAGTGCTCAGGAATATGCTGTTTATGGGACCGGTACCTGGATTTGTTGTGGTTGCAGTCCACGACACGCCATTGTTAGCTGAATAATAAACGGTTCCTTCTTGGGTTCCGGTATAAATTATGGAAGCAGCGGTGACAAAAACACTATTTACTGATGACGTCCCTGGTGCATTGGTCGCAGTCCAGGAAGTACCATTATTGGTTGAGTAATATACTTTACCATCTGCGCTGCCTACATATAAGGCGCTTGGTGTTGCAAAGACACTATTCACCGCATTACCTGGTGATGGCACAGAGGTCGCAGTCCAAGTTAGACCATTATCAGTAGAAAAGTAAACGAAACCTTTTGCAGTTCCTGAATATATTGTGCCGACGCGGGTAAAAGTGACTTCTACGGTATGATTGTCATCAATATTGGCGAAAGTAAATGTCGTTCCCCCTTTTTGGGCTCTGCCCCCGTCGACTACCCATTCATCCACTTGATAGCCGCTGTTAGGGGTTGCTGTAAAAGTCAGACTGCTTCCTGCAATAACGGTTTGTGGGGTATTGGGATTAATAGTCCCATTTGCACCAGCACTTGGTGTAATCATATAGGTTGTGACTGGAATGAGAGTAATGTTTAAAATGTTAGCTAAAGCAGGTTGATAACACTCCAGTATCCTTCCTTGCTCACAGACAACAGGGCCCTCTTTAATATTATTTTGTAATGCGCTCCCATTGACGAACAAATTAAGCGTACAGGATTGATGACCTTGCAATGTAAATGGATTGGGACAATTTCCCGCTGAAGTAACCTGGGTAATCCCAGTAATGGGCTTCATAGACAAGGTATGTGTTCGCCGAGATTGATTGGTAATCGTATATTTAATCGTTGCCGATCCAATTGATGTGACCGAAACGGTTGGTGGATAATTAGGATCAGGGGTGAAAGTCCATACGGGTTTCACTGCATGACTTAGTGTCAAGAACAAAAAAGCAATCACAGCGATCAAAAGCTGGGGCAAAGTCATTTTAACTCGTTGCATCTTCAAATCCATTTTCAGGTACATTTTTAGTGGACTTTATCTTAAATTGAATACTGAATAGAGATCAATAAAAATAGAGGGATGAAAATACTTTTTTTTCAATGGGTTAAAAAATGAAAAATCATACACAGATTCTCAATTGGGCCACTGATTACCTACTCTCTAAAGGGTATTTGTTACCCCATTCACCCGAAATTGTATTAGAAACACCTTGGTCAAATGTGATTCGATTTCCAACTTCAAAAGGCAACGTCTATTTAAAGCAGCCAGCACCCTTAATAGCCCAAGAAGCAAAAATCACACAATTATTGGCCGCGCAATTTCACGCCAATGTACCGATGGTGATCGCAACGAACGAGGAATTGCATTGTTTTTTGATGAATGATGCTGGGCAATCACTGCGTGAATATCTTCAAAATGAATTTCAGCCGGTCCTATTACGCCAAGCCATTCAGCAATATACCGCGATGCAGCGATCGACGGAAAATCATATAGAATCTTTATTTGCCCTGGGAGTCCCTGATTGGCGATTAGATAAATTACCCCAAATCTATGATTACTTGATCAACCAGATGGCCTTTTTAAAAGCTGAGGGTATGAACGACAACGAACTACAAACTTTGCACGATTTAAGACCACAAATCGCATCGGAAATTGACTGTTTATCGCGGTTTCAGATTCCTGAAACTCTAGTTCAATCTGATTTTCACACGAACAATATTTTGATTGATCCGAAAACCAAAAAATTAACCTTCATTGATTTGGGAGAGATAGTGATCACCCATCCATTTTTTTCCTTACATACTTTTCTGCGTCAATCCATCACGCACCATGGCCTAAACGAGCTGGATCAAACCTATCATCAACTTCAAGAAACGTGTTTCGAAAACTGGCTGGACTTGGCATCAAAAGAACAGCTAATTGAAGGATTGATGTTAGCCAAAAAATTATGGCCTATTTATTCCGCGCTCGTTTTTTATCGTATCCTACATAGCGTGGATCAAGAGTCCTTTAAGTTGTTTTACGCGGACAGGCCTAATCGACTCGCAGGTTTTTTTAGAGAGTATACTGCGGCTAGTGGTGTTTAGATTTATCTGATCTTCGGGCTGAGCAATTAAATAAATTTTAATATGTGACGTTTGTCAAAATTATTGGTAATGTTGGAGGCTTTTAAAAGTAGGAACAAATTTTACATATTTTCATGTTGCTAAAAGTAATAGTACTGACGGTGAAAATTACCGAAAACGCGCAGTAACTATTTATGGCAGGAGCTATATAGACTATAGGAGTAGTAAATGAAAAAAATCACTTTAAAAGAAGCCCTAGATAACTATGATGATAATAAGGGTCATAGAAGAACCTATATCAAGGAAGAGCCCCATATTAAAGAATTGCGAAGCTTTTATGAAAACTTGCAGGAGGATGATTTATCTCCTTCGTCGTTAGTGAAATTAGCGCTGATTTTAATTGGCAAAAACACACGAACTGAAGAGAGCGCAAGCGGCAAAACATTCAAAGGCTTGGTTAATAAACTGGGAGGATATGAAGCACTCGACACCTTATACGCTGCAAAACAATTAACTGAAGATAATGTCGTATTTTTGGAAAGACACCCCAATGAAGCCAAAGCTTTAGCCCCTCTCATCGTATCTATCGCTAAGAACCCAATGGGTTCCGATTTAAAGAAGACACTTTCTATAGCCGAAAAATTAAAAAATCCACACGAATTAATGGCTGTCTTTAAAGAGTTGGCATTAGTTGCACACTCTTATTACACCATTAATATTTTATTCCTGTTAAATCAACACAATCTTAATACAGATGAGGTAATGCCCTTATTAAAAGGATCTGAACAACATTTTATAATTATTAATCAAATACTTGTTACCTTGGCCGAAATAAATCCATCGCTGATTACGCTACCTAATCTGGCTAATATTTTAAAAATAAAACACCATTATGATTTCCATGCTCTATTAAAAATCCTGCTGCCAGATCAGGAAACCCTGGATAGCTTATTTCAATCAGGCGATAACTATACCTTGGGACAATATTATTGGATCGGAGACCTCGTTGCCCAATTTAAAAACGCAAGTTGGGACTTTCACCCCTATTTAGGGATCATTCTAAGTGGGAAAATCAATGGCGTGGCCGTGAACAAAGCCATAACAGAATTAATTGAATTGAAAATAAACCCTGAGCTTTTACCCCTAATCCTGCCCCCTATTTTTAACAACTCTCACGAAAGTGCGCAATTAATGGAGGCGTTGAAAACACTGCATAAAGAGGGTTTAGATGAAGGTTTTCTTAAAATCGCATTTGCAATACCTAAATTTTCCACCGAGCTTGCGGCAGCCCTTGTGATGCTGCAAAAAGCAAAATGTTTTAATGAGGCCACAAAAGTTTATATTAGTCTTAGTCCGGAATATGCTTTGGGTTTGGCGCAATTTTGGATTCAATTCTCGAATGCAGGATGCGTCGATTTATCCTGTCGTGCCGCGATGTTGAAACAACCTCAATGTGCCTCCTACACTGCTGAAGTGATCGAATTTTTACAAGAACATAAACTTCATGATGAAAAGAATATTATTGCTGTGTGTAAAGCAAAATTAACGAGTAACGCGTTACTTAATTTGCTGAATCTTATGCTTGAAGCAAAAATTCTAAATCAGGACAGTTTAGATATTCTCTTGCCAAGATTAGCTTGGGTTAAAACTTTGCATCATGGGGCGCAGTGTCTGGCGAATGGCAATCAATTAAATGCATTGAATTTTGATTCATTGGTTTCTGATCCTATTAATGCAATTGCTTTGGCAGGAAATTTAGGGGGGAAACTTTATCCTAAAGACAAACCTTCCCTCAAAAACCCCGGAGCTCAGGATTTCGCCACTATTCGTAGAAACACCTTAATATTGTGTCAAGGTTATCGACAAGGACTTTTTTCCACAGGAATGTCTTCTGAGCAGAGAAAGGATTTCGAAACGAAGCGTGGTAAGACTGTCGAGGAAGCACACAAGGAGGTTTTAGTAAAAATTGCTCAATATACATCTAACCATGTGTTGGAAAGGGCAACCGAACATAACATTGCCCAAGAAACTTGTTCCTCCTTTTTAAAAAACAGATAGATAGTAGTTATCCGATGCTCCCAGCGTATTAGCCGCTCACAGAAGTGGGCGGTTTCTATCGGAAGGTTCCCCACAAAATGGAGCAATTTCAGTCTTAACCCAGCGCTTCGCGTCTCCGCACACTCCGAGCAGCGTTCAAGGAGTACCAGTTCACCCTTCTTTTCGGATTAAACCGCTTTAAATCGACATTCAGGGTAATAATTTTCGTTTGGTTATTTCAATCCTACTATTTTTATAGTAGCATCTACTAAAAAAATAGTAGAGAATGCTCTATTTCGTTACTGGAGAGGAAAATGTCCGTCAAAAAAGTATCGTCAGCCCATGATCGTCTGCTTACAGAAGTAGAGCTTGAGTTAATGAATATTATTTGGAGTCTTAATAGAGTAACAATTAAAGAGGTTGTTGCTCATCTGTCACAAGAACGGCCTTTAGCCTATACCACAGTGGCGACGGTGGTCAAAGTGCTTGAACAAAAAGGGTTTCTTGAATGCCAAAAAAACTCCTACGCCCATGTGTTTGTGCCAATTGTTACAAAATCTGACTACGAAAATACCTGTCTTGATCATCTGGTTGCTAATGTTTTTGATGGAGAGCCTGTTGCTCTTGTCCAAAGACTCTTGATGGCCAAAAAATTACAACACGATGACCTGCAAGCCATAGAGGAGGCATTGAAACAATTAGCGACTGCCCCCCAAAAAGAGGGGGTGGAATAATGTTATTCATAGAAATTTTTCTGAGTATCCATTGCTTACTTTTGATCAGCTCATACTTTATCGGGGGACGTTGGTTAGCAAATCAGCCTTCTTTTAAACTGAAACTGGCCCGTTTTTTATTAGTCAGCTGTGTGGTTTCTCCATTAATTGTTCATTGTGTGAACTTTAATCCAATGCCGGAGCGCCCGAGCTCAGTTTCATTGGATACGCTGCAAGAATATATGAATCAGCCGATTTTAAAGCAAGAACCTACAAAATCCGTCAACGAATCAGCAGCTGCATTAACTCTGGGAAATGTCAGTTATTGCCAGCTCATTTATTTCATATTGGCTTTCATTATCTTATTTCGTGGTTACCACCTGCTATCCGGTTTGGGTTGCTTACGCCTATTGTTGGATGAGGCAATCTCTTATCGACGCGCTGGAAAACTGATCATTAAAGTCTCTGATCGCTGCTACATTCCTTTCTCAGTGTTTTTATTAAACAAAGCTTATATTGTTTTGCCCGTATCCTTATTCTCTTCTCCCAAGAATGTGAACATTGCGATTGCGCATGAAGGGCAACACCATCGTAATGGAGATTGCCTATGGTCCTATTTTATTGAGACCTTGCGTATTATCTTCTTTGGAAATCCAGGTGTAACTCGATGGCATAACGTTTTAAATGAATTACAAGAATTTTCATGTGATGAAGTACTGGTTGGCCACCCAAAAATTTCGGCACATGACTATGGCCACTGTCTGTTCCAAGTGATCCAGACAGTATCTCAAAGTTCTCAGCCATCTAATCGAGAATTTGCATGCGCGGTGGGCATGGCTCTGAACAATGAAAACGAAGACTGTACTTTCATCATAAGGAGAATTTCAATGTTATCAACTTATCCGTTTCATGCATCTAGGCCTTTTTGCTTAGGGATTGCATTGGTTGGGTTATCTATTTTGGCACCCATGTGTGTGGCTTATTCAGCGGTAGGATCCTTAAACAGTCCTAAGACGAACGCAGTGGATACAACTCATTTAGATCCTAGACTGCAAAACATCGCAGAGAAAGAAATTAGCGCAGCGGTCAAACGCTATCACGCAAAATCTGGGGTTATTGCTATTGCTGATCCCAGTACCGGCGATATCATTGCATTTGCTGAATCAAATCAGCAGGGGCAAAACAGTTGGAGGTCGCGTGTTTTTTCACCTGGATCGACAATAAAACCTTTTATTGCAGCCGCGGCAATTGACTCTGGTACAAGTTCTGCAACCAAAAACTATGATTGTCATTCACCTTATTCCCTAAAAGGGAAAACATTTGCAAATCACACTTCTGATGTAGGCTCTGCTTCTTTAACAGAGGCGATTGCACAGTCGATTAATGTTTGCCTGATTAAGGTGTCGCAAGAGACTGGGGCACCAATTATCCGAAAAAAACTTGCTGAATTTGGTTTTGATATGAATTCGTGGTGGCAAGCTGATCAAGGCGACGAAGTGCAACTGGCAATGGCTTCACTGGGTGAGAATATCCCTGTCACCATGGAGTCGTTAACAAAATCCTATGCTGTTCTTGCGAACAAGGGACGTCCATTTGCTCGAGGCGATAAACCTGTTATCTCAGAAACCACGACCAATGCAGTGAATCATATGCTTCAGTATGCTGTCGTTAATGGTACAGGGAAGCGTGCAGTGATTCCTGGTGTTGCTGTGGCTGGTAAGACCGGAACTGTTATCGAGAATGGGAATAAGCATCTTGCTTTATTTGCTGGGTATGCGCCGGCTGATAAACCCCGTTATGTCATGTTAATCGTGATTGAAGACGGTCATTTAAACATGAAGGGCAAGACATTGACCTCGGGCGGGGAATTAGCTGCTCCTGTATTTCATAATGTCGCGATCAATAGTCTGTAGGGACAAATCAAAATCACTAAAATTCCTCTCTCGCTTGTGGGAGAGGTGTAGGGGTGAGGGGGGCTTAATGAATCCCTCATCCGCCCTGTCGGGCACCTTCTCCCCTAGGGGGAGAAGGGAAATAGCAATGAGAGTTGAGGTCATGGGATTTCAATTAAAACGCAAATCCCCTCTCCCACTTGTGGGAGAGGGGTAGGGGTGAGGGGACATTAGGGTTACAAATCCCTTATCCGGTGAGTGCCTCTTTCTCTTGAGAGAGGAGAAAATTTCCTAGTCTAATTAAAACAATTTTGAGGTGGTGATGAAAAAAAATAGTGTATTACTATGTATGGGGTTGTTCTTCTGTGCTTCGATTTGGGCTCAAGGCACCTGCTTCTTGGCCTATGAAAATCAAACCGTGTTAAAACATGAAGGGGATGAGTGTAATCAGCGTTATGCACCTGAATCGACCTTTAAAATTGCATTAAGTCTAATGGGTTTTGATTCAGGGATATTAAAAGATACCCTTCATCCCGAATGGCCTTATAAGAAAGAATATGAACTTTATCTCAATGTATGGAAATACCCTCATAACCCGCGCACTTGGATAAGAGATTCTTGTGTTTGGTATTCACAGGTATTGACACGCCATCTAGGTATGAAGCGATTTAAAAATTATGTAGCGGCATTTCAATACGGTAACCAAGATGTATCCGGCGATAAAGGTCAGGACAATGGACTAACTCATGCCTGGCTTTCCAGTTCGCTTGCCATTTCGCCCACAGAGCAAAATAAGTTTCTACAAAAAATAGTCTATAAAAAACTTCCAGTGAACAAAAAAGCATTCACTATGACTAAAGACATTCTCTATATTCAGGAATTAGCTGGTGGTTGGAAACTGTATGGGAAAACAGGAACTGGTCGACAATTAACGGCAGATAAAAGCAAGAAGCTTCCTTTACAACATGGATGGTTCATCGGCTGGATTGAAAAGAATGGCCGTGTAGTTACTTTTGTGAACCATATCGCTGACAGTAAAGAAGAAACGACCTTTGCGAGTTTTAGAGCGCGAAATGACGCACTGATTAAATTACATTACTTGATTAATGAGCTGGAAAAATAATTGAACTCTGTGGAAACGCTATTGCAGGGGACACCTGACTTGTCCGTAGTGCCCGAATCCGCACGAGACGACACTCCGGTTCTAAGCTCCGTTCCTCGGCACATTGGTTTCCGCGCAGCGAGTTTCAAAAGAGATCGAGTGACTCAAAAAATTTGAAAAAAATGCTTGACCCTATTGTTGCTATATACCTTACCTTTGGATTTAAGGAGGGAACATTATGACCCAATGGTTCGTTAAAGACCTAAGCAAATTAACCGGTGTTTCGGTGCAAACCTTGCATCATTACGACCGCACCGGCTTACTTAAGCCTTCATTGCGACGTGCCAATGGGTATCGTGTTTACTCCGAGAAGGATTTATTGAGGTTGCAACAAATTATTGCTTTGAAATTTTTTGGTTTTGAGTTGTCACAAATAAAAACCTTACTCAATGAAGAGCATAGCGTGCTGAAACATTTTAACAGCCAAGCCCAAGTCTTGGAACAAAAAGCCGCTGCTTTACTTGAGGGTGCCAAAACTTTGAGAAGCATAATTGACTCTGTTGACAACCATCAATCGATTCCTTGGGAAACCATTATTCAACTTATTGAGGTATATAGAATGACAGCGCATCTTGAGCATAATTGGGTTAAAGAAATATTCACACCCGATGAATTAAAGCAGTATGTGGCGTTTGAACAAGAAATAAAAGCCAATGTGTCACCAGAACAACAAGCCGCTTTTGAAAAGAATTGGAATCAATTGGTGGATGAGGTGAGCAATCATCTTAAGCACGATCCCAATTCAAAAATAGGGGTTGAGTTAGGAAAAAAACTGATGGATTGGGTTAATGGAGTGTACGGTACAAAATATGCCCATTTAAGAACCAAAAAATTTGAAAAAGGTTTTGGGGAAGGCAAAGGTCTTGATGAGGTGGGTTTGACACCAGAAATCGTATCATGGATGGATAAAGCGATGGATGCGTACTGGCGAGAACGGATTTATGGCATTCTACAACAGGTAGGAAAAACCTCTTCTTCAACTCTGTTAACACTTTGGAATGAAGTGTTGGTTGATATGTATGGAGATGAGACTTCGCGCCAAACAGCCATATATGACCTTCTATTTAAGGACGATGAGGTGACTCCAGAGGCAAAAGCCTGGCTTAAAAGTATCATCAATCCTTAAAAATTGATGCCTTAGTACTAGTCTATGCAAGGTAGGTTTTCAACCTGGCGTTTGAAGGGCTCTGCGTCTTTAAATCCCCTGAGCGCATAAATTGAGTATGCCGGATCAGTCATAGTACCGATCCGGTGACTTTATGAATAAAAGTGGAGCGCTCACTTATTTTTTTGATTCATGAAAAAAATTGCTGATTTCGTCCATAAATGCTTGATGCACTTGTTTTTTCTCCATTTTATTTTTCCAACGGTGATGATTTCCTTCGGCAACTAATTTAGCCAATTTCTCCATACGATCATTTTGAGTTTTTAAAATATATGCTTTAATTTTGTCTATTAATAGCTCTTCCCATGCCTCATCAGCAAGCTCTAAAAAGTAATCTGATGGCATTTCTTCTCCATGGGCATGATCACAATGGCCATGATCTCCATGATGGTGTTCTTCATGCATATAATGACAAGGACAATGGCATTCGCCTTGAGCACATCCATAGCTTCCCATATTTTCTCCTTTAAGTTTTTTTCAAAATTTGAAACATCGCCCTACAGAACCAGACAACCTTTCTAAAATAAATGGCAACTCAATTGATTGCAAGGGGGAAGGGGGCATTAGCCAGGTCGATTATTTGAAACTAGGTTACAAGGTAAGCAGAACTACTATTTTTGCATTGAATCATCACTTTTTAAACCATTGCTGGGGGCACCTATTTCCTATACATTTTGAATTAGTCTTTGTTGCTCTGCCTCCTCATGAGATGCTTGCGAGGAATTTATGTCTTTTGACAAGGCACTGGATGCCAATCCGACTGAAACAATACCTGAATAGATCAACAAAAGTAAAAACGAAGCTATACACTTATTTTCTTGAGAAGAAACATCGCATTCTTGCTTATCAAACATTAAGGCAATTGCGAGTCCAAATCGAGCTAAAGCGATAAGACCCTGCAGTACATGCAAAAGCTTTTCTGAAACATGGGAGTCACTATGGGAAACCGCATAAATTGAGCCTATTGTTTGTGCCACGGTGCCGGGTATAACCACTGAGGGGGCATAGGATTCCACGGTTGTTGTAAGTATCTGAATGATGCTATTAGAAACTTGTACATTATGGTGAACGGTTGAAGTCGGTTTCGAACCACTAAAAAATCTGGGCATGTTTTTTCCTTAAAATCATGAGTTACGATATTACTATACTCTTCATCAAGAGATCATCAAGCGCTGCTTGCACCATGTAACTTTATCTTAACCAGGAATCTAAATAAATAAGTTCTAGGTTGGCTAAGGCCTAACCGACATCAATTCAGCAAATCTCATCAAGAAAACCTCTAATCACCGATGAACTAAGGCCAATTACTACAAAGAAATTGAACCCATAATCCATCATTAATCAAAAATCACACGGTTTAATGTATAAAAAACAGTCACTTAGGTTGATTGTTGAATTATTATTTATATGCACTATGATAAAAATATATACATCAAAATGATTTTTGAATTTATTGCGGAGGCATCCATGAGAGGAAGAATTGCGCGACTCGGGTTTTCTCATTATGTGCATTATGAAGTATCAGCTGCATCACAATCAAAGAGACTCCCTTTGCCACTGGATGCAACCTACCTTCGACTTCAGGCCAAACAAAGAACTGAAGGGATACAATTGCTTCGGGATAAAATACCGACTGGGCCCAGTTTGATATATCGAGGTTCAGAAGGTTCTACAGAGGTTCTCGCTACAATGAAATCAAAGCGGTTAGGCAGAAAAGCTGAAGAGAGCAGAAAGACACCCACACACAATATCATAGGATATGTTCGTGATAATGACAGTAGTTTTTTCCTCTCCTTCACTCCCTGCAAAGAAACTGTAAAACCTTACACAGTAGGCTTATCATTAATTCCTAAAAAGGGTTATATTTTTGTAACTGCACTACCGAAAGTTTATACGACCCCACAAAAGCTTCTCCTTTTAAATGAAAAAATGTTTGAGCGTTACGATAAAAGAATGATTGAGTCGATGCCTCTGGATGAAGCTCGAGGATATCAAAGCATCGTCACGATGACAAAAAATAATAATGAAATTACCGGGATTATTGGTGCCTCGTTAAAGGACGATTGGCGCTCTGATGTGGACAGGCGAGTGCATAGCGTTATCGAAGTGTGTGGTCCTGGGCGAATCGCATCTAAGTTTATGAGCTCTAATGAGCCCGCCCATGTAAGACAGTGGACCAATGAAGATTTTTCTCCTGAACTTTTTGCATTGGATATCGTGTTTGCTGATACTCCTGAAGAATTTGAAGAAATGAATGCTAAAGCAGTAGACATGCAACTGATGCCTAAAGGATTTCGATTACCGACTCTTGAAGATGCCTGTGCGGTGATGCGTTCGAATCAATTAGAAGTATGGGAAGGGATTTATGGTACTACTGAGACCATGAAAGTCGCTTCACTTCCAAGTCATATTAAACCTGGTGACACACCGGCTCTTCTTGAGTTTATGGAGGAACAACTTAAATCAAATCCATCCGTAAAACCGCTAGAAGAACTAAGATCTTCTTTTTCCCAATTTTGATTTGAGGCAATCAGAGTAGGATCTTATTATCCTACTCTTGATTTCAACAAAAAGCATTTATTGAACACCAACTGCGGTGCTCCACGGGTAAAAATCACGGTCCTTACACGATTCAATGCAATCGTTTTGAGTTAATTGACCTTTATAAAAATATATAATAGGGTATTCCAGCTGCATAACACCATGGAGCAACTTGTTAAGGATAATTATGCGCTTACCTAAAATACTCTGTATTAGCTTGGCATTACCTCTTGTTTGTTCTGCAGGGACAATGGGCAATGTAAGTCCTTCTAAACTCTGGTCTGTCCCTATTCAAGGAGGTTTTTTTGGAGCATCTCAGGGCAAAGAGCAACATATTGATATTGATGGGTTGATAGGTAACGAATATACCTTGGATAGCAATTCTCAAATTAGCGGACTTGTTGGTGTTGGGCTTTATTTTAATGGTCCTTCTAACCATTGGTTTCAGCTTTCATATGGAGTCGACGCTTTTTATTTAGGGCAAACTAAAGTCCGAGGTGATATTATTCAAGAGGACTTGTTTACTAACTTTTCTTATCAATACAGTATTCAGAACGTCCCTGTCTATGCCGCCGCTAAGGCCCTTATACCGACGAACAACCCAAAGTACAATATTACGGTTGACGCAGGAATAGGTCCAAACTTTATGTGGACTTCTGGCTATCATGAAACACCATTAGAAGACTTTGCAATCCCTGATAATGCATTTGAAGGGACCTCCACAACCCATTTTTCTGTAATGGCTGGAGCCGGTATTCGTTTAAACAATATTATTGGTCCAATGCCAGTGGAATGCGGTTATCGTTTCTTTTATTTAGGTAAAGGTCATTTAAATGCGGTTAATGATCAATATCTCGATAATTTAACTACTGGCAATACTTATGCTAATGCATTGGTATGCGCAGTAACACTGTAATACATTTATTCGATGGCGATATTGCATGACAAAAAGGTATGGAGTGTCGTTTTTTTCATTGCAGAAACCGGAGCTTCTTATGAGGGCTCAGCATTATCCTATCCAGTATAATGCCATAAAATCCATCATGGATTATTCGAATACAGCAACTGTCTTAAATCGTTTAATCTAAGACAGTTGTCCTTACAGGTTATGCTAATTTCATTGAGGATAAAGTGAGTTCTTCCAATTGAGCCTCTTCTTTTTTTAGACTTAAAAGCTCCTTTCCTAATTTATCGCGCTGAACTTTAAGATCCCAAATTTTGCGATGAGTTCCATTATCTATTTCCTTTTTAATCACACCAATTTGTTCTTTAGTAAGTTCCCCGGTATGACGATAGTAAGCGTAAAGTTGGGCACATATCTCCTCAATTTTTTCCTCATCACCTAATTGTTCATTCTCAGGTTGTAGATGAAAATCAATCACACAACATAATGTGGCACGCACCTTGTTAAAATGAAGCCCTGATAAAAATGCACGATAAGCAGCGCTGTTGCGAACAAATAAAGGAATAAGGGAGTTTTCTAAACTTGAGAAACCATCAAGTCTGATAACATGAATCGGGGTTTTATTCATCAATGCCAGTTTGGCTGCCCCGGTGTAGACTCTAGGTGGTTCTTGGCCTATTCTGGCAAAGTTACCTTGAGGGAAAAGAGCGACGCATCCATTTTCATCAAGTGCTTTACTTGCCAGTTCGAGCGAGCCAGCATTAGCAGAGCGTCCATTATTGCCTTTAGCGTTTGCATCCACTGGTATCGTGTTAAACATTTTCAAAAAAGAAGCAACACCCGGTACCGAATTAAAAGAGGTGGTAGCAAAAAATCGAGGTGGAGTCCCCTTCATCTTGGAGGCAACAACAACGGCTTCCCAACCCGTTCGATGTGGGCCTATCGCAATGAGTTTCTTTTCATTTTCATTATTCGTAATTTCCAGATCACCACTTTTTGTATGCATCATACGCATCATGAGTACCAACAGACCGGCTATTATACGAGCAAAACGATTGTCAAAGTTAAGGCGATTATTTGACTCAGCATATCGTGCAAGTGCATACGTTGCTACAGCAAGACCAGTGAGTAGGAACAATATAGTATAAGCACTTGAAGCAGACTCATCAGAATTATTAAATTGATCTAAATGGCTATACATGAAAATTACTCCTTTAAAATCAGACACGAATTGTATTCCATGATTCGTTAATTGAATCACACTTCATAAAGTATGTTGGCCTCGCTGTGCGTCAATGAATCAATAGAGCTCGCTTTGGCCAAGATTTGCTATAGTACCTTTAAAATTGATGTTGTCAATTAAATGGTGATGCAACTGCTTGAATACGTAAATAATCGGTTCAAGCCAGTTGTTCCTTGCTTGATGCATCAGCACCGCAATTTTTAATTGAAGGCCAATAAAAGTTCTTCCTCTTCAATGGGCGTAATTTCATCACAGAACTGATCAATATTTTTACCTAAATTATTTAATTGTTCCGTCATAGGATTTTTTTGTGAAGAATAGATTCCATAAGAAAAACCACCAACACATAGAGCAGGAATTCCAATACTTGCGAGAGCGACTGCAAGGTAATCGGTAAAGTAACTTGCAGTAAGAAACCCAAAATACCAGGCACCGAATGAGGCGCCGATGGTCAATGCGAGACTGAATAACAAGATGTACATACACACCAGGGCAAGCTTATAATTTGCGCTGGGTAAATCAGTAGGGGTATGGATTGTAGCGGGGATGCTCAACGCATTAGTTTGTAGTTCTTTGCATGCCTCTGAAATTTTTTTTTCATGATCGGATGACTCTTTTGCTGGAGCTTCTGCAACTAATGACATGAGGTTTGTGGTATTGCGAATGATCAGATTTAACTGTTCCTTGGTATAAGCGTCATCGGTTAATGCAAGGATAATTTGACATTGATCGATGATATTGGCACCACGTTTTGCGATTTTCTTGAGATCTAGAGTATCTTTTTTCTTTTTTTGGGGTTTCAAAAACCAATATTTGGATAATCGCATTTCTACATCATGTTTCATTAGTAACTCCTTATATTTAAATATCCAAACAGGGTAAGTCAGGGAAACGAACTAGCCTACTCCGCTAACACGTGTTAATAGTACAACACAAGCAGAGGATTTTTAATCTAGATTATCCTGTTGTCAACATGCCACAAGAAATGCCGGTGACCGTTTTTCTTAAAAGAGGTAAATCCTTTCTTTTCATCGCCTCGATTTGAATGAGATTTAAAGGATGAACCAGAGTTGATCTTAATTGAATGCTTTCCCCAAGCCAGGGTTGATGAAAACAAAAATCTTGTTCACCCGTTATCTGATGGAAGAATAAGGTGGTTGACTTGAGTTCAGATTGAAACGGCTTTAGGTATTCATTGGAGCCAGTCAATTGGACCAGGTATTGTTCCCAGATAGGGAGGTACACTTTAGAAAGCGTTACGCCTAATTGTTTTACAAAAGCTGCTAAAAGAGCATTTTCTCTATAAAGCACCTTAAGTCTATTTTTTCCAGATGCATTGAGCTCTAACCAAGTGGAACCAATACCCCACCAAGTTGGGAACAGCAGTCGGGTTTGAGTCCAGCATAGGATCCATGGGATGGCTCGAAGTTTTCTTTGATCGGGCCCTGCTTTTCGTTTGGTCGGACGAGATCCAATCTTTAGTTCGTTTAAAAAATGATAAGGCGATGCCTGCTCAATGGTTGGCCAAAACCATTCGCTTTGTATCAGTTCTTTATATTTCTCACTGACTTTTGCGGAAAATAATAATAATTCTTCGGGATAATCATTATCCGTGTTCTTCTCTTTGTGTGAATAGATATCAAGAAATTTATCAATCTGACTTTTAAGTATGGAACTGGAACCAAAAAGTCTAGCGACCATTTCACCTTGAATGGTCACTTTGTAATTACTCATCATCTCCTTGGACCAGGAAGCAGTTTGTTCCTTGATATCCCCACCTCCTCGTTCAATGCTGCCACCTGATCCATGAAAAAAGATGGGGCGAAGATTCTTATTTTCCAGGGTGGTCTGAATACGTCCTAGACTTTTTGCTATCATCAGTCGGGAAGGCAATACTCCGTTTTCTTTAGACGAGTCGGAATAGCCCAGCATGACCTCATAATTTCCATCCCACTGTTTTAGATGCTTCTGTCGAATGTCTTCAGTGATTGAATCATTTAATATGGTATCTGCGCGAGTAAGCGCGAGTTGATTTTCAAACAAAGGCACAACAGGTAAGGCGTAACTTTTAAAAACTTGCTTCACCAGGCTAATTCCATTTTTTATATCCTCAGCAGATTCAACCATGCTGAGAATAAAACCGCGTATATAGTTTTTGGGATCCGTCCCCTGAGTGATCGAGTAGACTTGCTCAAGCATTTTGCTAATCGTTGTTTTTTTGATGCTGCTTAAGCTTTCTTTTACTACAGCTGAATCTTCTCTGAGCTCTAATGGTATCACCAGAGTGGGGTAGAGCTGAAAAATACTGGAGATTATGGAAAATTGCTCGAGCTCGAAATTTAAAAACTGAAAGGTGTCTGTTTGTAACCCAGTTAATTCGTTTTTGAATGCCGCTACTGTTTCATGATCTCTTGGTTTTATTTTCTTAAGATGGTTCGCTTTTTTAATAAACTGATGGAGCTTATTTTCTAAGACTTTATTTTCACTTAATGCGGTTGAGAGTTTGACAGTTTCTAATACTTCTTTGAGACATTCCTGGATATAATTGATAAAAAAAGATCGGGAAAGTTCGAGACTTTTAACCATGATTTTTTCATTAACCCCTGAATGCCCATCTTTATCACCTCCTACCCAGGTGCGTAATTGAATAGGGGCACCCTTAGATAAAAAAGAATGATACAGTTTGATGTTGTATGGATTGAGTGCGTATTGATAGATGTATTGAGCCTCATCTTCGACGCTTGGTTTTTCATAAAAGGAAATATTAATCTGCAGTGCAATTCTAAGCATTTGATCAAGATAAGACTCATTCATCAAATAAGGGGATTTCAGCACTTCGACAAGATAGTCACGAATTGCTTTAAACAGGGTTAAAAATTCATTGGTGCGAGCTTCTGTCGGATGCGCTGTTAGGACATAATGAATTCCCTGAGGTTTGTCCGCGTAGATTTTTTCTTTTCTTTGATTAATACGAAAAATGCGGTAGGCATTCTCGCAGGCATTAATGAGCTCCATCATGAGAGAAAAACCATGAGCAATGTGATAAAGCTGAGTACCATCAAGCTCGGAAAGCTCCATTTGAAGACTAGCAAGAGCAGTTCTAAGTGAATAGGTTTCATTCCCAATGGTGTTTTGCATGGAGAGTCGGATATGCTCAATTCGTTCGAATGTTTCTTTTCCATAAACTTCTGCAATGGCGTTCCCTAAACGAGTAAGGGACCAAGAAACCATATGACCGAGTTCTCTTGGTAGATGGGAGATGTTTTGTTTCATCGAAAACTCCGATTTTTAAAAGGTGTTCTGAATGTTTTGCGGAGTAATTTTTCCTGGCTTAGCGAAAAAATCATCCTGAACTCATGCAGATCCTGCACACGTTAACCTTCTACACGTGATCGAACGCCGATGAGACACCCTAATACGCCTTTTTTCAGTTTGGTAATTTACGGAAGCTAACGGATAAGCGGTTCCAACTATTAATCGCAATAATTGCCATAGTAAGATCAATGAGCTCTTTTTCACCGAAACAAGTCAGGGCTTCCTGATAAACAGGATCAGGAACATGAGTTTCTGATAATAAAGTCACGGCTTCAGTCCAAGCTAAAGCGGCTCGCTCACGAGTGGTGAAAAACGGAGATTCTCTCCATACGACCACTGAATGGAGACGGCGTTCAGATTCACCTTCTTTTTTTGCTTCAGTACTGTGTAGATCGACACAATAGACACAGCCATTAATTTGAGAGGCACGTAGCTTAACCAGATTAAGAAGGGTCTTTTCTAATCCACAACGATTAACGTACTGTTCAACGCCTAACATAGTCTTAACCGCATCAGGTGCTGCTTTATAAAAATCAATTCGTGAGTCCATTATGATTCTCCCTAAATTTTTAATCTTATTTATAGCATGTCCTTGCACTTTCTAGTACAAAGTTGAATGTATTTTGCTAGCCGACGTAATCATCACTTTATTCGCTTGTGGACAAATAGCAAGCGTAGGCAGGGATTCATAGGACTTTCAACTCTGAGCTTGCCCTATGCCCAAGGAATTTAATGTTCAAATAATTGATCAATTGGATTGGTGTTGATCAATTTATTGAGAATATAATATAATCTGCTTTAATTAAATCACCTCAATTAACTGGGATATGTCAGAATCTAAAATAGAAAGGCCAAAGCTGAGTATCCCTTTGAAGTCGCTTGATGAGACAAGTCTAGAACAGATTCAAAAAAAAGATTCTTCTACGCCCTTATCCAATACAATTAAAAGACAACTTTGGGATTTCTATAATTTACTGTCTGATATGATGTGTCGCACTCCTTATTTTAATAAGCTTCCCGAAGAGCTTGTGATGGAAATTATCACTCGTCTCAGGAAGGATGGAGCAAGAGACGAAAAAGCGATTAGCACCTTAGTCGCGACGCATAAAAGGATGCATACCTTATTTCAACCCACACGACTTGGCGATTTAACCCAGCAGTTGCTGTGTAATACGGTAACTGGGCAACAAGATAAAGCAGAAAGGCTAGTCGATATGCATCCTGAGTTGCAACTGAAGCCCGGTACAATAACAGACTATTCGGGTAGAACCTTTAAAAACATAACGGCGTATGAGTACGCCTATTGGGCAAAGGACACCCATATGTGTCGAATGCTGGAACGACACATGGATAGAGAGACTAAATTGGCAATGCTCAAACGTTGTGAAGCCATAGAAAAAAATGGATTGACCTATGAGCAACATGGAGTCGAGGTTAAGGGCTCTAAGCATTATGATATGACGCCACTCCTAAGTGCATTAAAAAATTTTAGAGACAGGCATAATAACTGGAGTACATTGTGGGGTCTCCAAGTGATGCTTGCAGCAGACCTTCTAATCGTTCAAGCCCAACGCGATGTACCAGTCCATGTGGCGAATGAATATTGCCGTAAGGATCGTTCATTTTATCCTACCCCTACATTTAAGGAAGATACCTTGCCACGAAAGCTAAAAATTTATCACACAGGGAGTGAAAGCAACGGTTCTTGGTTTTCCAATTTTAATAATACTTTTTTGATACGAAATAGTAACACCATCTGTCTTTCACCTAATTGGTTTGATCTGGAACTGGCGGAGCGCATAGACATTGATTTGGCAGCGTTAGAGCAGCTTGATAAAGTAAGAACAGAGGAACTTGCAGAGCTGCAGGAAAAACTTAGGTGGGTTGAACCAACGCGGCCTAAAAATTGTTCTTGTTTTTGAAGAGCTTATTAAAGCAGCCCAGGTAGATACTGTCTTTGCACTTGCTTCTCAAGGTCACGATTTGTTGCCTGATCAATAAAACCATTTTATTTAAGAAATTATTTTTAATAGAAATAATCACGATTAAAATGTTCTTGCAACGACTGTGCTGTGGTCACAATCGATTTAAGCCACCGTTCTAGAGCAACATCAATCACTTTTTTTATTTCGTGGCGTTAAAACTGCTAAAACAAACGCAACGAGAAACAAAACCGGGACATCACCATATAGATGAGCAAAATGGTTGGGGTAGTACAACGCTTGGAGGGTCATGATGAATCCATGGACCACACTAGACCAAACGGTAAACCAAATTAAACTTAAATGCTGAGTTGGATTTTTTGCCGCCAGGATTAAAAACACGCCTAATGTTGCATAAATTCCCAATATCATTTGTAAATAGACGTTTTGGCCAACTTGATGCCAAGCCCATCCAGAAGGCCATAAAAGGGTTAACGGATAGAGAGCGAAAATAAAAAGCAGACCTATGATAAACAAAACAACCCGAAGTATTTTATAATCGTTTTTGGTGTCCATGATTAAGCTCCATGCCAAAATACGTCCTAATATTTTAATTATAGCAAGTCTGGATCAAACAACTTCTTATAAAGTGGTTATTTATTCGATTACACTTAGTTACCCCGTTTAGATGGGCCTGAAGGAGATTCGTCAGGATCTGGTTGATCGATTTTTAAAAAAGACTGTCTTGATTGGTATACCAACTCCCGCAGTTGGACACTTTTTGGCGTGGGCGCTTTTTTCATCAGTGGTGTTAGCGTATACCCTTCCAAAGCAAGCAGGTTAGGTAATCCATATTTACCCGAATTATGCATTGAACCACAGGCTACTAGCGTTGATTTTTTCTGAGAAAGAATATCATCTAACCAATATAGGTTCCGTCTTATTGCCGAATGTAAGAGAGGATTTGCTTTACTACGGTCATCAAGTTTTAAAGGGGCTATTGACGTTAAATATTGCTTGTTGAAATCTTCTTTGTCAGATTGTGTCGGTTCATCTTTTGTGCTTGTAGTTTCAGACTTGACAAAACCTGACGCAGCGATAACAGTCCGATTTTCAAGAGACTTGAGATTTTTGTTTAATTCAATCGCCTTTTCTTGAATTAAATCATCAACAGAAGTTTCCACTCTTACCTCTGAGACTACTTCAACCATTACTTCATCGACTTTATCTACCACCCCTTCACATACATCAGCAAAATAATCTTTTGTATCCAACAGGAACTCATGACAGGTACTGAATAAATAAATTGGTGGACATCCCTCCTTCTCAGCTTTCCATAAAAATGCAACATCGTTCACAAGCTCAGGACAATCGGTGTATCTATTTTCAGCTTCATCCATTTTTTTACTAATGCTTTCTTGCTCCATTAATTGATCCGATAAGGAGTCGTCTAAAAAAATGTTTTGGGATTTTTCTGAGTCACTTTCTTTAAAATTCGCCTCAATCTGATTTTTTAAATCAAATAACCTGTTTTTAAGATGATTTAAATCATCGAGAACAAATGGATTTATTGACTCTACACGTTCATCCTCAATGCGAATTAGCTCGGGAGCCGGCTCAATTGACTTGAGCGAATCATGTGGATTGGATGCAATTTCAGGTCCGCTGCCCATAAGTCGGTCATAAGCTTCTCGAACCAATGTAAATTGACGCGCCGCATCTTCTCTCTCTTTCTGGCTCTTACCAGCCTGTTTATCGGGATGATACTTCAAAATAAGCGCTTTATACGCTCCTCTTATTTCTCCTCGTTTTGCAGATGGATCAATACCCAATATTTTGTACGGATTCATTTACAAACCTCTTATAATGCAAATTAGATAAAGATTAGATGGTTTTTCCATTCCTTGCAGAGATAGGCGCAAAGGTTAAAAATATCTAAGCAACTGGATAAAGCTCCTATTATTTATATTAAAGCACAATCCAAGGGGATTGTATAAAAACAAATCAATTTGAATTGAACATTTTATCCGGTAATTTTCTCATTGATTGTGTTTTTATGGCCCCTCGCTGCTTGTTTTTCAGAGCATTTTCTCCTTAAAAATTCGCCATTCCTGAATTGTGTTATGATTCATAAAAATATTGAACCTAGAATATGAATGGAATAGGGTGTATATGGTGAAAAAGCTTAAGCCTTTATCAGTAAAGCAACACTCAATTGTTATTAAGACACTGGAGATCTCTGATATTCCTATTCTCGTCGATGCCTTTCAAAAGGCAAATTGGCAAAAACCTGCATCATTGTTTAAGACGTATTATCAAGAACAACAACACTCTGAGCGAGTGATATGGCTCGCTTATTTTCAAGACCAGATTGCAGGCTACGCTACTCTAAAATGGATATCACAATATCAGCCTTTTGCTCAGCAAAAAATCCCGGAAATTATGGATTTGAATGTATTACCTTCTTTTCGCAGGCATGGAATAGGAAGTGCTCTACTCACTGTTGCTGAAGAACAGGCAGCGAATCGGTATGATCGAGTTGGCATTGGTGTTGGATTATATGGCGGCTCTGATGGCGGATATGGACAAGCCCAACGTCTTTATGTAAATCGGGGTTACATTCCTGATGGTTTAGGGGTAACTTATAACTACAAGCCAACTGTTCCCGGGCAGGCATACCCCCTAGATGATGATTTAATTTTATGGTTTACCAAAGCTCTAAAATAAAACTACTTAACTCTGACGCTCTAGGTTATTAGTTTCGTGCTCGGTTCGTGCTTTAATTGTTGCCCATATTCTCAATGCGAGATCAGTTAATTAGCAATTTCTAAGTATGCTCAAGATGGGATGCTGGCTTTTTGTAGCTCAGCCTACGTTGGATGAATCTCAAGAAAATGGATTTTCCCACCAGATTACTTTTTATTGTTACTGCATTAATTGAACAAAGTAACAACCCAATGTTTTTTACTTATTATTTAATGAGCGCAATAAGTCTTAGCTTCGTTGCTATTTTGTATCTTGCTAAAACAAAGAACTATGATGACAAAATCAGAATGGTTAACGAAATTCATAGTGCTGCCGAAAAATTTGAGCACAATTAGGTCCGATAAGCCCAGCTAACTCTGAGAGCATCAATACAAAGAATAATCTTCACAGATCTTGTCTTGGGCAAGTACTTATTTTTGAAAGCTACTTAAACATAAGTGATCTCCTATGATAAAATAATGATCATTTTTTAATGGTTATCAATGAGGTTTGAGGATGTTTAATACATTTCATAGTGCTGGAGTAAAGGCATTTGATCAAAAAAACTATGGATTAGCTAAAGATTTTTTTCTGCAAGCAATTAATAAAAATCCAGAAGTAGCGGAAAGCTATTTTTATTTAGGACAATGTTTCTTTTTTGGTGATAAAAAACAACAAGCGATTCCTGCTTTAAAAAAATTCATTGAATTGAGACAAACTAATTCAGATGAAGTAGCCAATGTTGCTTATGCATTCGACTTATTAGGCCAATGTTATGAAACGGAAAATAGGAACTCGCCCGCACTCAAATGTTACGAGACGGCAACCAAAATTTATCCCTCCGGCGCCTCTGCCTGGAATAACATGGGTTTGTTTTACATGAAATCCGCGCAGCATTATCTTGAAGCAGACTTGACCAATAGCGGGAGGCTGTTTAAAGGTGCATATGCATTTATCAAAAAAGCCTTGGAACTATGCAGTAATAACCCAGTATTTTTACACAGTCTAGCCAGTTGGTATGAACAATACGTTGAAGTTCTTGGACGAGTGGTTGAAGACGAAGAAACTGTTCAGAAGAATATAGCTAGCAGTTTTAATGATGCGATCGATTATTACCGAAAAGCATTATCAGCATGTTCCGAACAAGAGTTGGCATTGAGAAACATTATTTTATCTAACCTCACCGAATGTCTCGCGCAATATGGCCATCATTTGTATCAAAATAAAGAGTATAGAAAGGCGCAAGAGACTTATTTGGAAGCACTTTCTCTTGATCCAGAACATCTTGTTGTGATGAATCAAATTGGAATGGCCCTTTCGAAACAGGAGCAATACTTAGAGGCACGACACTATTTTTCTTCGATTTTGCTAAAAACAGAGGATAAACAAGAAATTGCGGATGCTTATTTAAACATTGCTTGTACCTATCGATTGGAGCAAGAGTGGGATGAGGCGGCAAAGGCACTGAGTGACGCTAAGAAATTCGCACCTGAGGATGCTTCTATTGCCGACGAAGAAAAAAAGTTGAATCATGCAAAATCAGCGGCTCTTCTTACATCTACACCTCAAACCCTATTTGGCCACTCAAATCCTGACTCCCAAATTGTAAGTAAAACAGCCCCAGAATCAAGTTGTTCAATTTGATTTTTAGCAACTGGATTGGGTCATTTGGCCCAACCTAACCTCTAATTTTGATCCAAAGAAGAATTTCTGCTTCGTTAATGGTTTTATTAAATCAATAAATCTTGTATTGAGTGTATTGTTGGGGTCAAATGACCAACCGACGCTTGCTTATTAAAATATCAAAATCAGCTCATTTTTATAGGTTTAATTGGTTTTTATTTGCAAAAATAGATTTGTTATAAAACATTTAGTAAAATAATTAAATAGGTCTATCATGTTTTTAGAGGTTAATCATAAAATATCAACTTGATTAAGTTATGACACCCAAAAAGAGTTCACGGGATATTCGCATTAAACGGATCTTGGCAGTATCCAAAGAGAGGAATTATTCTCATGATCGCAGAAAAGTTAAACATCAAGTTTGATATTGAGCGTATTCAAAATTATTTTAATCAATACGTCAAACACCTGCAGCCCGTGCAACAAAATGAGATGTTCGGTGGTTGGAGTATATTGAGTACAAGTGGTGATTATCGAGATGGTTTTCAACAAACAGAAAAGCGTTTCTACTTTGTTGATCAGGCTAGTGGCGAATATCAGTTTGACTATGAAAGAGCCCATCGTGAAATTGGTTATACATGGCCGAGGATGCATGTTAATCCAACTCAAGTGGCTACTGGATATATTGCTGACATCATTGAGACGATTCACAAATTAGGATTACAACCCCACCATGCCCGTTGGACACGGATTTCGCCCCAAGGAACCACTATTTGGCATCGAGATACATGGGAAAACTCCTATAAAGTTCGATTGCATATTCCTGTGATCACCAATCCTGAGTGTAAATTCGAAACTGAAGAAGGTGCATTTCACATGCCAGCAGACGGCTATTGCTATCTGGTTGCGGTTAATTGCTTGCACAGAGCATACAACCATGGCAACGAGGATCGCATTCATATCATCATGGATGTGATAGATGATGTCGGTATCAGCCAATATCACCGGACCGCCAAGTGCCTGCAAACCAATAATCATTTGATTAATTGGCCTATTCGCCTAATTAAAAAAATTTGGGGCTCTTAGGTCGCAAAAATGATGACTAAACGTAAGCCATAGTTCAAACTAGAGTTCTTCTTATGATGATAACCAGAGTATGAGTATCACAAATATTAATCACATTACGCTTGCATGCGCTGACATTAATCGGTCCTTCTTGTTTTACAAGGATATTCTGGGGTTTAAGCCTCTCGTAAAATGGGATAAGGGAGCCTATTTTCTTGTAGGAGATTTTTGGTTCTGTCTCAATGTTGATTTAGCCAGGAAACCTCAGCCTTGTTATACTCACTATGCTTTTAGTGTCAGCAGCGAAGACTTTCAATCTCTGGCTAAAAAGATTACTGAATCAGGGGCATATCGATTCAAGGACAACACTTCGCCAGGTGACTCACTTTATTTTCTGGATCCAGATGGACATAAACTCGAGATTCATGCTGGCAACTATCAAACCAGAATTGCAGCTAAAAAAATAGAGATGGGTCATTGGAAGAATGTGGAATGGTTTGTATGATCAAAATTGATTTTTTTAAAAAAGATCCACACCCCACACCCGAACTTTAGAGTGAGTGATGTGGGAAAAATAAAATCTTGGTTTGTATCTCAGTGGAATCAAATAGACCGTATTTTGACTCATAAATAAGGAAGGTTATGAAATAAGCTTCCTTATTTATTAAGCAGATCAATGGCATCAAGAAACGAGGTCGAATCTTTCGTTGCGTACTTCATCATCTGCTTCACTATCTAATTCAACCTTGGGTGTAGGTAAAGATTTCATTGGCTTAGCTGCAAAGATACTTAATGGCCAGGCAATGGATGAACTGTTGGGAATAGCCCTAGGCAAAGCCATCATGGAAGCCTGATTCTCAAGACGAGTTAAACTCAACGCTACAGGTAGATATAAGCTTGCCCCAGGTAATTTAACGGGTCCAGTTAACAGCTTCTCCAGAAGAGTATTTCGCTCTTGAGAATCTAAAGGGATTAATTCATGTTGGGTCGTATGTTCACATGCATCTTTAGCCTGATTGGAAAGAAAAACCTGCTGTAAATAACTACTATGACAATCGGCATAAGAAGGAGCAACAAACTCGACCGTTCCGATTGGATTTGTACCGGTCTTTCTAAATGAAATCGAGGTTATTTGTGGTTTAGAAAAGTTGAAGCGTAATTTATTGGTCCCTTTAATTCCTACGAGCTCTTCCTCTAATTCAGTGGCAGCCGTTTCAACTACCAAATTACTTCCATTATAGAAATTTAGTCTTTTTTCTTCATCATGAGCTTCTAGAAAACCACCGGGAACTGAATATAATCCAAGAGCTGCCCTTTGTAATAACATCGACATGCCGTTGCGAGTGACCAATGGGGAAAGAACACCGGTCTTGAAAAAATTATGTTGATAAAGAGTACTGTACTCAGGGAATTTTTTATTACTGAGCGCGACAATAAAAGAATAAGGTACTTTTTTAGCCTCCAAATAAAGCGTATTCGTGCTTTCATTGTAGGTTACGCCAGTGATAACCATTTGTTTGCCATCATAAAAACGTGGATTTTTGCTTTTTTGTTCTGCAACTACTTTTAATCGAGCATCTTCCTCTTCCTGACTCAGATTAATCTCTGGTAAATCATCATAAAAATCAGCAGGTTCTAAAGTGGAACTATTTTTTACAAAAATAACCTTCGGGCTCTTTTTAAATTCAAAACTTGATTGCGTTGTATTCGTATCAAAATTAATTGCGGCTTGTTTTGTATCAGTAGCATAAGAACGAGATAATTGATCGGTACTGGTGTGTTGAGATACAGTTTTTTCCCACAAACGAATAAGATCGAACATAAAAAAACCTCACGATATACTAAAAAAAATGCAATTGTACTATAAGTAAACATTAATACATATTATCCCTTGCAAAATACCATCAACCATTACTAACAGTGAACAAGGTGAACGCAGCTAATTGCTTCTTGCTTATTTTTTATTCTATCTGTATGTGGTTTTAAATGATCAAAATTGAGAAGTACGAGTTAATCAACTATTATTTATCTGTAACAAAATAACATCGCATGGAATGCGATAAAAACTCAACGATTTGAAAGGAGGCATCAAAATGAAAATTTTAAGAACTCTTATTTCAACTTTTGCTTTTTTTTCCTTTTTATCATTAACTCCTATGACTGTATTTGCTGATGATTGTGCGGTGGACTGTAAAGGTGAGAAAAAAGAAATTGATTGCCCAGGTAAAGGTTGTGGTTGTTGGTGCAATGAAGATAATAAAGCGGTCTGCAAATGTGGCGAACCGAAAAATAGTAACGCACCTGCAGATAATAATAAAAAGTAACGCCTGATTCATTCGATAAGAGATTAGTGGCTTCCCATAGGGGTAAGCGACTTGGCATTTAAGTTAAAATCCTGGTTGCTTGCAATCGGGATTTATCCAAAGCAATGAAATAGAGCCATCCGTATTACTCCGGATCCGAAGATATTATTTGCTTTAGTCCCTATTTCTCTTTAACGATGTGCTCAGTGATTGGCCTGATGATTAAGATCTTTGTAGGTCACTCTATTTGATATAGAGATCGGCGCTAAGTGCGGAACTGTCCTTCTCAATTGGTACTTCGAACAACTCCGGTATGATTTGATTATAAGGAGATTCTGATTCGGTTTGATTTCACTCTTCTAAGATTTTGTGGCGCTTCTCCAATAAGGTGGGGTCCTTATCGACCCGCCTTATTGGATTTCATCTGGACTTAATTTAATCCTGAGTTTAAATTAGTTTTTGGGGAAAGCAATGGATTGTCCTCATCATCGTGAGTTTGAAAAAAAGAGCTTGCCGATCTTTTTATTTTGCTTAACTCTTTATCTTTCATCCCTTGTGGAAGCATAAAAGAATTATTTTTTTTAAGAATAGGTCTACTCTGAGCGGATTCTTTTTTCATAAAAAATCGTTCCAATAGATTCGGTTTCTTTTCTTTGACTGGCGTTTGCTGCATCGTATAACTGCGCGTTGGACGCGGGGATGAGGGGGGACTGTATGTTGAGGGTTCTGAAATGGTCTCAGTACGTTCTCGACCGTAGCTATGAGAAGGGGATAGCTCACTCTTCTCAGATTTATCATCTAATTTCACGTTATCCTTTTTGATAGTGCATAAAAGCAATAAATCGTTACACTGTTTCTTAATCTCTTTATTTTCGATAGTACCTAACACATCTATCGTCGTTAAATATTCTGCTACATTATCCGCATCAACGCGTTGTGTAAGATTTTTTTTAATATCTTCTAATATTCCTTTCGCTATGACCTCAAGAATTAGTGAACCTTTTCCGGTTCCGGAAGTGCTCTCCATTAATTGAGTAACAAAAACCCGCAACGCATGTTGTAATTTTTGTTCATTGACCTCTTCACCAAGATTACGATACCCTTTTCCTTGTCTTGCACTATGAATTTGAGCTGCTAAATTACTTATTATCTCTTCTTTTTTTGGCCCTTTTTTCATTGTTGCTATTTCTAAGCTACGCGTTTCCAAGCCTTTTACTAAAGTGCTCATTTCATTACGAAAATCAAAATAAATGGTTCCTTGTTCTGGATTACTTTCTGAACCTAAAAAATGTTCTAGAGTATTCCAGGCATTATTAATTATCGTAGTAAATACCGCTACCTTAGCAGTCAATAGGTTTCTTCGTCGCAATACTTCAGCCCGTTCCGATTCAGTGAATGCATGCAAGAGATCATCAGAAATCTTTTTGTTTTGTTTGTTTAACCAACTCTGTTGTATTCTATAAATAATGGCACTGGCGATTTGATCCTGTATCTTTTGGATTTCTTTACTTATCTCTTCTTTTGTGGCTTCGCCTCGTTCAGTCTGAAGCCGCTCTCCGATTAATTGAACTTGCTTCTCCCAAAAGTTACGCCACGCTTCGCTCTCTTGAAGAGGCTCGAAAAAAATTTTATAAAAAATTGCTTTGGTGTGATTTAGATTCGTTTCATTCACGCGAGGCTTCCATTTATCGAAGAGTTCGCCAAATGTTTCGAGTACTTTGTCCTCACATAATATTTCTAATAGTGCCGTGGGTTCTTTTATCTGGATATTGCCCTGCGACGGTGTAAAAAATAGCCTTCCATTTAATCTATTTAAAAGCTCCCCCAGATCTTGACCACCAACAGGGCTATTTTTTAGAGCTTGGGATACATACTCTAAATATTCGACTAACAGTTCCGCCGCCATTTTCATTGCAAGAGTCTCTCTTTTAGTTCATGTTGTTCTATAGTTGATGCCATCGTACCATTGTATTCCAGAAAAGGGCAGCAATCTCTGTTCCAAATGAGATCAAACCACTCCAATCAATCGAATGATTTTGAGGGGCTTAATGCGGTCACTTTTGGAGGCCCGTCATGGATTTCTAATTGAGCATGTAATCCATTCTTTGTATATATTTTGAGTCAGACTCTTCATCCCTTTGTTGCAAAAAAGACCGAGAACTAGGTTCATTGGCAAAAAAAGAACATAAAGTTTCTGAGGCTCTTGGACTGGGAGTATCTTGCCTCCTCGATATAAATTCTTGCTCTGCAGAACTTGTATCGGTTGTCTCTTGACCATTGGTATCATCATCAAAATAATCATCGCTAAACCAACGGCTAGTCAACCTCTTACTAATAGAGGTAGATGCTGATTCAGGATTAGGAGCATCTTGTTGTCTACTCAAACTTGGCTTTTCAGTGTCCGTTGCAGGAGGAGTAATAAGTTTTACTTGCTCTAGATTGCCTAGTTGCGCTGCAAAATTAGAGGGAGTTGCCCAAGGGTCGTTCGTTAAAGACTTGCCTCCAACCTCTAATAAATGCCCTGTAAGGGTAACGCAGTTATATACTTCAGCGTTCGTAGGAGTCCCTGAGAGCAGGCGGTGAACAAAGCCAGAAGCTTTTACTCCGGGGAGAAGTTGGTAGCACACCTCACCCGTATCCAATCCTTCTTTTATCCGAGTGAACTCATTGATCATTTTTTGCTTGTCGACGCCATGTACTACAAATACTTTATCGGGATCTACTGGCAAAATTTCATCAGGCTGCATGAGATTTGCGAAATCTTCCCTTGGCCTAATCGCTTCTTGCATACAATCATCTGCTAATTTTGTTGCTAAAGTGGCTCTTAATGGCCATATTGACGTAAGACCTCCAGCAGGGGTTGATTTGGGCCAAATACTCCAATACTGATCATCGCTAAATTTCATTGCGACATGACCAAGGCTATTAAATCCGCTTGACCAAACATAAATGGTGACTGAATCGTCTTCAAATGGGACTGGTTCTATACTAACGCTTTCCTTTTTAGCTAACATAAAGGATTCCTCCCTTTATTGGTTATTTAACAGCAAACCAAACCGATGCTGTTGATGTGAAGAACATCTTTGTTAAAAATTGTTCAGGTGATTATATGGAACAAATGAGCTGGTTGCAAGGTTATTGCTAGCAGTAATTTGGCTAAGCTTCCTTGAATACAATGAAAGATATTCGCAATACACAAACCTACTGCCCGTTGAACGAGAGGTAGGTTTAATTAGGTTACACGTCCTGTTAGTTGACCATCGACTCATATCTTGAGCAGTAATCGAGATCCGATTCATCGTCTCTTTGTGTGGTAATCGGTTCACTACTAAAAAATGATTCAGAACATTCTGACGGTCTTGAAGAGGGGGGATCGTCACTTCTAGATGTTGGCTCTGCTGCTGGTGAATGTATTTCAACCGGCGCATCTACTTGTTCAGGCTCCTCTACAGACCGACTATCATACGTAGACCAATCATAATCGTAGCTACTGGAGCTTTGCTGGATTGGTCTCGTGTTGGAGGGCGTTTCTTCCGAAGTTGCCGGCCAGGTAAAAAAATTTCTTACAGAATTGAACATGCTTCGAAGCAAGCCAGGTGCTTCCTCAGTTGAACTCGTTTTACTTTGCTCTGTAGCTGTAACAGCATCTTCTGTTTTGTTAAACTGAGCAGCAAAATGACTATTGATGCATGATGGTGCAGGAAAGGACATTATGCCTTCAGGTCTTTTTATACCTCCTGCCTCTAGGATTCTACTCACTGCTTCCGCACAATTAATTACGTCAACTTTGTCAATTTCAGATTCAATGATCTCTCTATCGAGCATCTTCAATCCCAGCAACATGCTTGAGGTAGAAGAATTAATATTTAAAAGTGCTGTTGCAGCTTTTGTTACAGAACCTGGAGCTAAGCTAAAGCTGGCACGGCCTGAATTCATTAATTCGTTTAATTCGTCTATCTTTTCAATAACTGCACCCATATCTTCTATCTGGTCAGTAATGTCGTAAGATGCATATACAGGACTGTCTGACGTTGAGGGGGAACTATGATTTACTGCTTTTGTAGGAAAAATGTACATCGAGCTAATAACAAGAGGCGTAAATGGAGATAACTCCTGACTGGGATAAACACTAATTACGTGTTTTTTACCCTCATGAGTGGCTTCTACAGAAACATGTCCGGTACCACCAACTTCGGGATGCTTGTGATAATTAATCACTACCTTTGAAGAGGTTTGATCCACCTCAAGTTCATTTTTCTCTTGCATAACACACACCGTAAGTTTTTAAAAGCACATAGTGTATTATAAATGAACAGCATTAAGAGGGTATTAAGGGGTATTGCTTGCTCGTCTAAATCATTTTTTTTTTTGCATCCAGCGATATTGTTTTATTGAGTTCAACAAGCTTATCAGCTTAAGATAACCATTTAGTCGTTTTAAAATGCCGAACAGATATTGATTAATAAGTGGATTTATCATGCAATCAGAAGAAATAATAAATAAAATACCCAATGAAGAGAGGCCAACTCTCTCTGATGAAGCACTGCATGCTCAAGCAAATCAGTATATCGATGAATTTAAACAACTTATCTTTCAGAGTCTTCCCTCAGTCATATCCCAGATCATTGAACGGGAAGTTTGGAAAAAAAGAAATAATCCCTATAAAAATTTTGGCGAATATGCCCTTGAGAAATCATCAGATGGCCTGGGTATTATTAACAACGAAATGTTGTGGTTATTGCGGTCGACTATGGATGTAAATACCCAGCATGTCGCTCATTGGGGTGATGTTCTTAATATGGTAGATCACAGTGTCAGGGTTTATGCGAAGGAAAATAAAATCTCGATTAAAGAGTTGAATCATGATCTAAGGGAGCAAGATAATACCAATCCTAATCTGCATCAGGAAAACAATATTACCTATTTACCCTCACATTCGCGATCGATTGATGGGCAACTTATGAAGTTAAAAAAGAAAGATCCTCTTGCCTATGAACAAGTGATACAAGGAAAAATGAAGATAAACGAGGCTTGGAGCCGAGTTCCCAGAAAACAACAACAACCTATTGAAACAATAAAAAATAAATTTTTTAATTTGTCTCAAGCAGATCGCGAAGCTTTTTTGGAGTGGCTTGAACAAGAAAAAAATAATCTTCAAAATTAGGTCATGTTGACAATTCATCCTCACTGCCTTCGTGCCGCGACTTGAAATTTTTTTAAAATATCGCCTCTGGCATACTGAGTTTAAATCAATACTTGGCCTCAATTTTGAGACAGCATTCCATTGTTATCCCGATATTTTTTTACCTCTCATCATCATCCATAGCAGAAGGGGATGGAGTGCTGCAATGAGTCACTATTTGGCCTTTGAAATCACCTAGCTCAGGGAGAAAGGATGTCATCATATTCCAATTGTAACGTTGGTCTGGTATTGTTCTTGCTAAAATACGAAGGCAGGCTATCTTTCATTTCTTCTAATTTGTTAAGGTAATCATCCTGTTTACTTTGAGTTCGATTTTTAAGATTTATTATACTTTCGCTACTCTTGCTGATTGCGTCTGTGAAGGAAAGCGGTAATTCTGATACTTAGTGCATCAGGAGTAAATTTAGCAGAACAAGCGAGCATTTTATTTACAATCCCGGGAATAATAAACAGTTTGTTTTTCTTGAAGCCTCGATAGGCAGTTGTGGCGATTTGTTCTGTAGATTTTATCCCAATAAAACCTCTAGCTAAATAGCTATTTTCCATTCCCGCTTCTTTAAAAAAATCGGACTGAGTAGGACCTGGGCAGAGAATGGAAAGGGTAACTCCTGTTCCTTTTAATTCATAAGCCAGTGCTTCCGAAAAAGAGACAACATAACTTTTGGAGGCATAATATGCTGCCATAAAGGGACCTGGTTGAAAGCCTGCAGTAGAAGCGACTTGGAGTATTTTGCCTTGGCCTTTGTGAACAAATTTTTTAGCAAAATAATAAGTAAGCATCGTCAATGTCGTCATATTGAGTTGTATCAACGAATTTAAATACTCTGCATCCATAGAGACGAAGTGACCAAGGTAACCTACGCCTGCATTATTCACTAAACAATCAATTTCTATGTTGAGGGCCTCGACTTGCTTGAATAAATCAGCAGCTGCTCCGGGACTACTTAGATCTAATGCGATGACACGTACTTTGACTGAATATTTTTCCTTGATTTGCACAGCGAGCTCTTCCAATAAATGCTGATTCCGTGCGGTTAAAATTAAATCATGGCCGTGGCGTGCAAACTCAAAAGCTAACGCTTGACCAATTCCTCGTGAAGCACCAGTGATAAGAGTAATCATTTTTAAAAGTGAGTAGGTAGTATTCTTTTAATTATATGACTCCTGGTGAGGGATTCAAATTCTTAAAATAGGCGTGGTGTCCCGAATCCTGGTTGCAAAACCGATTGTTAAAAAAGTATCGATTGATTTTATTTTTCTCCAGACTTTAATCAATCGATACCTACCTCCTCGATTCAAAAACCTCACCAATCACACGAAGAGGTTGTGAAAACTGTTCTGCTCTCTAATGTAGGGTCACCATGGAGCCCTTCACTCAACCCTTTATCAAAGAAACCTGGCCCAGTTTGCCTGGTTTTAGGATTAGGTTTGGAAGTTTTTTCTAAGCTTGGCCATACCGTTTTAGTTGGAAATGCATCTGGAGTATCGCTTTGACGCATTTTCTCTGTGGATGGCTTCTCGCTCGGCGAAGAATCTTGAGTTGATTTTTTTCTATTAAAAACGGTAGGCCAAGTAAAAGCGATTGATACGAATACTAAAATGACTGGAGACAATATTGCCATGGTAACGGTTAATGCAAATTTTGCCCCCATTGCTTCTCCCAGGGTTTCTCCAACATGAATTCCGCTTCGGATGCCACCAGCAACAGAATAAGCAAGAGAATCGCCTATCAATGCACATAGCTTGAGTATATTGAGAAATCCCTGTTTTAACTTTTGTGCGTCTGTTTGGTCCTCTTCTGGTGGTTGATAAATTGATTCAAATTTTTCTTTGAGATCGACATACGTTTTGGGGTTAAAGACTTTATATACTTGAGAAAAAGTATTAACAAACATGGTTGTCGAAGTACATATCATCGCAATAACATAGGCTAAAAGAGTGTCAGGAGTGGCACCTACAGCGTTAAAAAACTTATTAACCCCTGATACAGTGGTAAACCAGGTTAACGTCGCATAAACTGCTAAAAAGATCGTACTGACGAGTCCTAATAAGATACATCGCAGAAGACCATAGGGTTTTTTATAATCTTCAATAAAAAGATTTTTAAATTTGGTATAATTTTCACGTATACCTACCGCTTGAAACGAATAAAAAGAAATCGCTGCGATCACCGACAATCCGATTGTAGCTGCCATAACTAAAGGATTAGAGATGAGCAGGCCTGCCCCCAAAAAAGTGAGAAGTCCTACAAGACCAGCATATCCAGTAATCCCGGCAGAAATGCACGCCAACAAGGTCACCATACCAAACAATAATTTCTGACCTCTGTCGAGTATTGTTTTTTCCTGTGCATTTTCTTCAGGCGTCTTAAATGTTTTCTGTTTGCTCGGTTGAAAGCCCGCACTATCCAGCATCGCTTGCCCACGACTTAATAAACAGACTATTCCGTTACATAAGGAAAGTACTATTGCTAAGCCGAGGCTAAAGCCAAAAGGAGCTCCTAAAGTGCTTAATAATCCAAGGCAAAATACCATACACAGCGCCATGGAGGTAACCACCTTACCAATCACTAATGGCACACCTTTTATCAACCGATTTTTATTTTGCTCGGGGGTTCTCGTAAATTCTTGGCCATTCCAAGAGCAGGTAGCAATTTGTAAGACCTCTTGCTTGGATAATCTTTTTCCCCCCGAAAGGATTTCTCCCCACTTAAAGGTCAGGAAACTCCAAAAATAGTGGGAAAAAGGACGTATTAGAATATCTGTTACGCGAAGATCCCCATTGAGAATGGCTTTTTGGACTTTAGCCGATTCTTTGGGGTTAAATTGATATTGGTTGAACGAGGCAATAATCCAATCTTTTTGAGTACGAAATTTTCTTTTTAAAACCATTATGACTTCGGGTTTATAAAGCGTAGAATCGATTTGATCTTGTTCTAATATATCAAGTATTTCATTCATTTCGACAAATCCTTTTTTAATACAGGCTGCGTAGCTTATTTATAATTTCACAAGAATTCCATTTAAATTTTTAAAAAATTAATTATCAATAGGTATGAACCTTTATCATTTTTGTTAGAAAGGATTTGACATACTGTCCAAGTTAAATTCTAATCGTATTTTTTATCATGATATGGACAATCATGGGCTTTTTGAAATTTCTAAAACCTGCACCTTATCTTCATGAAATACAAGATAAAACCATTGTGAAACAGCAGTATCGCTATTGGCGTATTCGTACCTTTTATGCAATGTATATAGGGTATGCTTTGTTTTACTTTACGCGCAAAAGTTTTACCTTCGCGATGCCTGCATTACAAAGTACTTTGGGGATGACCAAAACAGAACTGGGAATGATTGCGAGTATTTTGAGTTTAAGTTACGGCATCAGCAAATTTTTGAGTGGAATTCTCGGTGATAAGTCAAACCCTCGTTATTTAATGGCGATTGGACTCATTTTGACGGGTATTTGTAACATCTTATTTGGATTGTCTTCTACCTGGTGGTTATTTGCTATTTTTTGGGGATTGAATGGTTGGTTTCAAGGCTGGGGATGGCCTGGATGTACTAAATTATTAACCCATTGGTATTCTCAATCCGAACGTGGCCGTTGGTGGAGTATTTGGAATACATCACATAACGTGGGTGGTGCCTTAATTCCATTGGTTGTTGCTGTGTGTGCGCAATATTTCGGCTGGCGTTCAGCCATGTTTGTGCCTGGAATCATCTGCATTTTGGGCGGTATTTTTTTAATTAATCGTTTAAGAGATACCCCGCAATCACTTGGTTTACCTGCGATAGAGGAATATCGAGAGGATTTTTCTGGCTCATCAAGCCACCACTCAGAAAAAACAGAACTTTCAGTCAAGGAAATTCTTTGGAATTATGTGTTAAGTAATCCTTATATTTGGATACTGTCCGTTTCTTATTTGTTTATTTATATTGTTCGCACGGCACTGAATGACTGGAGCATGTTGTATTTAACGGAAGTGAAGGATTATTCCTTGATTACAGCCGGTAGTTGTGTCATCTGGTTTGAGGTTGGTGGCTTTTTTGGAAATCTGGTTGCCGGCTGGCTTTCTGATAGAGTATATCAAGGGAAACGCAACCCGATTAATATTCTCTTTACTGCAGGTGTATTTGTTACTTTGTTGTTATTTTCATTGACCAAGGCATATACCCCATTTCTCGATTCATTATTTCTCTTTTTCTTTGGTTTTTTTATCTTTGGTCCCCAAATGATGATTGGTATGGCCTGTGCGGAGTTGACCCATAAAAAAGCGGCGGCAACGTCAACCGGCTTTGCGGGATTTTTTGCCTATTGTTTAGGGGCGGTCCTCGCTGGTGCTCCTTTAGGAGCGATTATTAAAAACTACGGCTGGGATAATTTCTTCCTTACATTATTTATTTGCTGCCTGATTCCATTTTTTATGATGCTTCCACTCTGGCACGTGAAATCACATCCAAGGGTTCGTAAATCAGACTTTTCAGGAACATCTGACTTTGCTTCGTGATGCGCCTGCCCAGGTGAGCCAAGCACCAACAAAGGATGGAGCAACTCAACGTAGGCTGGGCTGAAAAGCCCAGCATCTTCAACTCATTTCAATTGGTTATTTAAATGCAATGTTCAAGAGAAATCCATTAGAAAATAGAAATAATCGCGGGGCTTTTCAGCCCAGCCTACGTTAAACCAAAACTAATTCATTCTGGGCGGCTTAATTCATGGACGGTGCCTAAGGCCTTGTTTATTGCCTTCATTTTGCCCAAATATGCTACAATTATCACATTATTCATAAAACAGGTATGAATCATGTTTATCAAACAAGAAGTAAGGAAATCGAAACAAGCAGAATCATCACCAGCCAATCAATTCTTCGAAGTTGACCTTATTAAAAATACAGTAAATTTAATGTCTGGGTATGTTTCCTCTGCTCAAGCAGCATTAATCATGCGAAAGGTTATAGTCGGCCCAAACAAATTATTAGCAGATGTGAGCAGGGAATTTGATAGCATCGACAACCCAATTTTAAGAGCAAACTTTTTGTTTAAAGCGATGCTGCTTGGAAATTTTCATAAGCTTATTGTACTTAAAAATAGTTCTAAGCTTGAGCCGCTTACGTTAACCAGCTTTTTGAATGAGGCAGGAATTAAACTATCAGGTGAAAAAAATATACAAGAACTGGAAAAAATTATTAAGAAAGCCACCAACATACGGATCGAAAAAATTTTAGGCACTGATGTCAGTCAACCCGCTCGCTTTGTACTGGCTATCCAGTGCCCAGGTGAAGACAATTTTCAACTAGAAATTGCCGATGTAAGCCTATTGGGATTAATGGTCAAGCAAATCATCACCCCGAAACTGGCAATGCCTTATGCAGATTGGGACGATGAGGAAGAAATGGAGGCGTATCGAGAAAATTTTTTAAAAGAATACAATCTCAGTGGGTTTCAAACTATTTTTAATGGTCATTTTTCTGTTGCATCTTGGCAACCAGGATTTTACATAGAAAATAGTGAGGAAGAGAAAAAGCTTCTTTCTGCCTATGGTAACCTCGAAATTGCCTATCATTTGCTGACTCAAGAAAATGTCACTGACGAGGATTACCATACAGCAAAACAATTTTTTGCCAAAGCGGTTTTTGCGTTTAATAAATTTTATTTCTCTGGTGGCAATGTCAGTATGCATTTGGCATACATCGTCTCTCCGATGTTGGCAACGATGAATTTGCTGGCCAGCAGAGAAAAAAACAAGAATACAGTTGAATGCATTAAAATTTTAGAAGCAGCGAGTATTTTCCGTGATGTTTTTTTAGAAAAAATGAAGGAAATTTATAAAGATAAATTTGGACAAGTTAGCTCCGACTTCCTAAACGAATCAGCCAAACTGGAACAATTATGCCAAGAGGTGGTAAATCAGATCAAAAGTTCTCAATCAGCATCATTGGCTAACATGTTTTTTAACGCAAAAAATATATCTCTGGGAATGAAATGCAATCTTTTGGATGGGTTGAAGCTAACCAATGAGGAAAGACAAAAGATACTGCAAAATTTAGCGATGCAAGCGGATACATTATGGTATCAAGCGGACATTAAAGAAAAAAGGGTAATGATTCTGAAAGTGTACCAACCCTTAGTTGAGTTAATGAATAAAAAAGAACTGGAATCGTTACTTAATTCATCAGAAGCTTCAATCGAAATCAAGACAATGATTTGCCGAAATTTAGTTAGTAGAACCGATATGAATGACGTTAAGGCAGTAGATCATTTGATAAAACTTATTAATGATTTTCGTATTACTCTTAAAGAAACGAAATTAGACGAAAACAGTTTAAAAGATAAAGATGAACTATGCGCTATTCTGCATCATTTATTAGCAATTCAGATGAATTTTGATACGGGCTTCGAAGAGGTCAGTTTAACTGATGAGTATTTAGATAAATTAATGGATCAATGGAGTCAATTTCCAAACGAGAAGAAACAAGAAAAAAAACAAGAAGAATCCATTGAGAAAAAAGAACAAAAGCCGGGACTGTTTTCACAATCTGAATATCAGAGGATGCAGCTCCAAAAAATCCAAAAAGAAAAAGCGATTAAATATTATTTAGAAACTGTACCCCCTATGTTAGATAAGTTATCTACTCAAGTAGTACAAACTCAAGGTTTACTTTCAAAATTAAAAGAAACCATGGCTCATGTAATCGATAAAGAAGAATTTCATTCAACCTATTTTCCAGATAAGGAGGATAAGGATCAACTCGAATCACCGTTAATTACTAGGGTCAATTTATGTCTTGGAATGTTTCATGAGTTAGAAGACATGTTTAAAAAAAATCATGATATTATCATGGAGCTAAAAAGAAAAAATCATCCCCAGGCAGATGATCAATATGATCCTATGCACGAGAATGTGCAACAAAAAATTGCCACAGCAAAGTCAAGTACTACTTATAATCTTGACGTGCAAATGATAAAGGTTGAGAAACTGTTTGCCAAAGCCAATGAGCAGTTCAGACAATTGTCCACGCAGTTGAGTGTAAAGAATAGATCACTCAAAGACATCTACAATGATTCTTTAAAACCGGCTGAGAATACTTATCTCGAAATGGAAAAAATCGCTGGCGAATACTTGGAGTTAGCTAAAACATTAGATGCTATTGTGGAAGATAGTATACAAAAAGTAAACAATCCGGAATTTTATCCTATGCAACAACGTCAGTCGCAAAAGTAATTACAGAGGCTTGGGGGTTCTAATGGAATGAATCATCCCCCCCACCAAGTGGGTAATTTATAGTATCCGGCTTGGTGGCGTTGTTGAATCAATCGATGCTTTTGAATTATTTTACAGCATCGCTATGTCCATGCCTAAGACTCTCATATTCATTGGTGAACCTCTCGTTCAGTTTCAAATTTCCCATGTCGCATACTAAGTGACTATCAACGATTTTCCAACTCAGTGGATGGGATGGTTCCTTACTTTACAACGGATAAATACAGTTCGTATTGACCATGGGTATTGCCGAGTAAGAATTTTTGAGTTGTGTTGATATCCCAAGTCACTGGTGCTGATTTTTGATTAGGTATACTCCATTGCGAATGTAAAATTCCATTTTCATTTTTTAATTCAATACGAATTGATCCAATAATATCATCAGGATTTAAAGGTTTGGAGTCTTGATCCATCAGAGATACAATCAAAACAACTTTTTCTTCGTTCTTGATGGGTTCAGACCATAGAGGAGTTGGCTTAAGAGCATTGATTTTTGAGGGTGGCAAATGCAGTGGAAACTCTGGGATTCGAATATATTTCATTGGCTGTTGGGCTCGTAATACACTAATATCAAAATATAAATCATCGCCCAACCACTCTCCCTTTTTTATCATTTTAATTTGATTCAAGATAAGCTTAGGAGATAGCTCCTGATCATTCACTGCGAAAGCCATGGATGAGAAACAAAAAACAACAAGTGCACACCAACGTAGCCATTTCATTTTCTGACTCCTGTCAATAATTTTTTGCATAGCCATAATCTTTTTCAGGGGCTGCTTCTATTCAGTATGGTATAAACCCGTAATAATGGCTATAAATCAATATCCGATCGCACAATAAATAATAAAAAACACTTTCAATATTAGAGTTTGGGGGACTTAGCGACGGCGTGATTCCTATAAAAATGAAGCATGGATGGGGCTCGTTGTAAAAAAAGCGAGATGCGCAGAGTGGTGAATGGGGTCGTTTCCCTGATGTGAATTAAATGGACAGGTTTAGAAAATCCGATTTTTTCCATCATCAAGCGGTATAAGCAAGCGTAGCCCGAATCAAGTAAAACGAGATCCGGGACATGCTGGTTTGTCCCAATTTACTGGGGATTTTGTCCAGGAGAGGCGAATCCATTGTGGTCAAAATGGATGGAGCAAGCATAACGATATGCTGATTTTTTAGGAACTTCTTTCCCATTCCTGGTCATATCGGCATTGGTATAACGGCAAAGAATGCTTTTTCCCTTGCGGTATAAATGCCCTGCAGCCCCTTCTTCCTGCACCTTAGAACCTGTGAGTTCATTGTAGAGTTTTTTTGCTTGCTTACCATGGATATTCAATGGCATGGCATAGGATGTTGATATGCTGAAAAGGCAAATTGAAGTAAAAACCAAGACAACTTTTGCTGAAAATTTCATACTCACTCTCCCTTTATTTGCACTGCGTATTGGTATCAGCTCATGTTCCATGAGTATGATACCTTATACGATGAATTTTCACCTCATACTCAATCGAGGTGTTTGTTTACCCACTTTACTAAATCTTGTGAACTTATGAGACCGGCATTTCTCGCAATTTCTTTGCCGTGACGGAAAAGAACGAGCATGGGAATGCTCTGAATCGTAAAACGTGAGGCTAGATAGGGTTGTGCTTCAGTATCAACTTTGGCGAGCCTTACCCTGGGTTCCAGAAGGCGTGCTGCAGATTCGAATTGTGGTGCCATCATTTTGCATGGGCCACACCATTGAGCCCAAAAATCAATGAGCACAGGGATATCATTCCGTTCGATATGGCGATCAAATTGATCCTGTTCCAAACTTATCGGTTTACCATTAAAAAGCGACTGTTGGCACTTCCCACAATTTGGATGTTGACTCAAACGCGAGGAAGGTACTCGGTTAATTGTATTACAATGAGGACAAACAACATGCAAACTTGTATTCATGAGTTAAACTCTCATAGAACTAATTAGTGAATGGGTATTGTAACGTATCATAAACTGGTACAAAGCTATAGAGCCAGAAAAGACAAAATGCAGGGACAAAAGCAACTCGTGGGGCACCCGTGTCATTGCTGAGCCACCGCTGTCCTTGCCTCACTTTCCCTGATTGGGGCTCTGGTTACATACAAAGCACAATGGATGGTGAACGATGCATAGGAGTATCTATTCCTATGATTTTGCTTAGGCATCAGTGCCGCGCACAAGAAGTACTGGTGTTGTGGCAATTCGAACAACATTCTCCGCCACGCTACCCATAAAGAGACGACTAAAGCCACGCCGGCCATGCGTGCCGATCATTAATAAATCAGCAGGCCATTCTTTTGCTGCGTCAACAATTACCTCAGCTACTCTTCCCTGAAATGGCTTTAATTCCAAAATGAATGTTTCAGGTTTGATAGATGATTGCTTCGCTATTTTTTTTGCAGCATTTGCTAATATCTTTTCCCCATCTTTCTTCCAAGCAGCAATAATTGAAAGATAGTCAAAAGAAGGTCCACCATAACGAATACTGCTTTCATCAATAACATGGATAATCCGCAGCTTAGGGCTCTGGTCTTTAGTGAGTTTAATCACTTCGTCTACTAAGGTGTCAGATACCTTGCTCCCATCAAGTGCTAGCATAATATTCTGATACATGATAATGGCTCCTTGCCCGTAATCACTTCACTGAAATTGTAGCAAGCGTAGTCTGGGCTGAAAAGCCCAGTCTTTGTTTGCATTTAACTCGCTTCAAGTGCAAGCATGTTCCCAAATGGGTGAATACTCCAATCGCATTATTTGGGATTGCTGCATCAGAGATGAATCGGGCTGATTTACATTCGTATCCCTGTTCTCTAGTCCCTTATCGTGAATATGGCAAAAACTTAGGCATCAGAAATGAGCAATAATATCCATTGCACCTAAAACAGTATAACGTTTGCTTGGAGGAATCCCTGCATTCACATTGCCATTAAATGCATTCCTATCCAGTGCATAATCGTAATCAATTTCTGGACGCAGTTCGATTTGTGGTGATAGCCAATGTTGCCAACCAAGTCCAAAGTTAAGATAACGAGTTTTTACACCAGTACGTTGTCCCTGTTTGTCGTCATAAAATTCAGGTCTCAATGAAATATTATCGAGAGGGGAGAATTGATAATTAATGTAGGCTACGGTAGCCAATACTGAAGCCGTACAAGTAAGCGCATTAGTGTTATTACATTGTGCTGCATTGGGTGCGTTAAAAGGAATATATTCTGGCGAAAAAGGGGTTCCTCCAGCGGCAATGGCGGCAGCTGCAATAGGATTGTTAATGTTAGCCACCTTATGTTGATGGAGTGTGTAAAGCTCATAGGCAATATGCCAACGATCATTGAATTTATGATAAAAAGTGAATCCATACCACTGTAGATTATTGTAACCCCATACGCCATTATTAATACCATCCATACAAGGATAGAACGTATCTTTGCCATCATTCCAGGTAATGCGAGCACAAGCAACAGCTGATACTCTAGCTCCTGGATCTTTGAGAAAAGTTGAATCTGGATATAAAGGATTGGGAGCAGGATTCTTTACTTTCTTCCCTATATTCCAAATCGCGGTATCAGTTCCTCCGACTAGACCTAACTGGAAAATGACATTTTTGGCTACCGCTAAACTCGCAACAAGCCCTTCGTTGGTATAGTTATCAAAAGTGTAAGTCATGGAGTGTGAGTACAGGTAATTATTTGGTGCAAGTTGCGCTTCAATATCAGGGATTGAGATATAACGTCCAACTCGAAAGAGTAATCCTTGAGCTACATTAGGGATATATAACTCACCATAAACCATAGGAAAGTCATAGCCATAAACCGAGTTGTTATTTAAAAGCTGATAACTGGCAATTCCATAGGCTGTGGTATAGCGGTAGTTTTCCCCATAAATTCCCGATAGCCTAAAACCCCAATCAATATGGCTTGTTTGAACCGTATTGGGAACACGCTCAATATAAAGCACTGCTTGATCCAGCTGTACTGTATTAGGCGTGTACATATAAGCCATAGGTGCATTACCACCTGGCTTTACTGTATTGGTGCTAATATTGCCTCCGCCATTGACCCAACCGTATGCTTGAATGTGGTTTTTTTGTAACCATTTTCCAGTCGAGGTATTAGCAATGCCAACCATAAATGGACTATCAACGGCATTAGGTAGGCTTACGCCTAAAGTCGTGGTAGCACCATAAGGCCACTCTGTAAAAGGCATTGGTGGTGTGGACTGTGGGGTTGCAGGCCAACCTACTCTATGAGAGGAGGGGGCATGAGGATCAGAGGGTGCTGTTGCATGTCCGATTTCCAACTTATAATAACGAAATAAACGTGTAAAAAAATCTTCCCCTAAATAGCTATCCAAACACGTATAGTTATTATAAGGGTTACATTTTGATGGGGTTTGATCGGGTATTGTTCTATCTTTTGCCCAGACTGAGGGGGTAGTTGTAGCCAAAATGAGATAAAAGAACACTTCTAAAAAAATAACGCTTCTCAAATTAACATCCTGTAAAAACATACAAATTAATCTTTTGAATAAATTAACAGAGTACTGTAGTGAATAATAGTTAACGTGCAAACAAAAACAGCGATATAAATACTTGCAGTTCACATTTTTACCTTTCTCCAGAGAAGTTCCCAGTTTTGAAGTGGGTTCAATAGGCCAGCAGCATCAGGTGAGTACGATCATTAATTCTAGCAATCACCTGTGCTTGGCGATACTGCGAACCATTTCCCGTAACCAACGATGCCCAGGATCAACATCATCTTTTTGGTGCCAATATTGATAGCAATTAAAACGGTCAACCTCAAAGGGTACTGAAGCAATACTTAATGGTATCAACTGAGCCAGCTTTTCAGCTACTTGGCGAATACTTAAGGTCAGATAAAGCGAGTCATTTAAAACAAGTAAAGGCATGATCCCCTGTCCTAAGGTAATAGAAACCCGTTTGTCATGTCCTAGTTGACGTAAATAGCGATCGAAATAATTGTAAAAAGGAGTTTCTCTTAATGAAAATTGAATTAATGGGTACTTAAATAGCTCTTCCATGCAAATTTTGCCTTTTTTGATTCCTGGATGGTTTCTGCCCCCAACGATGACGGCTTCATCCTGAAACAATTTTTGTTGCTTTAAGTTTTCTGGAACTCCTTCAAACATACCAATCATTAAATCAATATCGCCCGACTCAAACACTTCCACGGTATTTAAATAACTCGGATGTTTGATATTCAATTTTACTCCAGGAGCCTCTTGCTCCAATCGTTGAATCAAGCTTGGAGTCAATAAAATAGACGTCAAATCAGTCATACCAATTGAGAAACTTCGTTCTGAAATTAGAGGATTAAAGAGTTCGGTAGTGTTAAATAGTGTTTCAATCAGTGAGAGTGCTTGTCGGGTTTTGCCGATTAACGAGTGCGCTAAGGGAGTCAATTGCATGATATTACCCTGGCCGCGAACCAGTAAATCATCATGGAACTGCTCACGCAGTTGCTTCAAATAAACACTCATTGAGGACTGGCTTATACCCAGTTTTTTACTGGCAAGAGTTAGATGACGACAGGTTAATAATGCATGCAGTGCGCGAAGTAAATTGAGATTAAGTTTATCCATAAATAGCGGACCTAATAGGCTTTGAACTTCTATTTATACCGGCTTCTTGTTTGAGGTATAGTCGAGAACGATAGAGTTTGCAAATAAGCTTGATACCAATCGGAATGATAAAAGACATAAAAAAAGCTCGCAGGTTTTGAACCGCGAGCTTTTTCTTTGTTAATCCTAATAAAAATTAGAGAATACTGCATTGCTCTGAGTACTTAGGGTTGTAAGTCATTTCAGGTTCTCCATATAACTTACCCAAAGCTGTTTGTAGATAATCGTCAATTTCAGGTTGATTGCTTATTTTCTCTTCGCAAGCGATCATAAATACTTCTTTGAATTGCTCGAATTCCTTTCGGGTGACTGATTGTTCGATGTACTCATGTGATCTCATTCTTAAGGCTCGAATCTGGGCTGCTTGATCTACCGTACGTGGTAATTGATTATGCATCCAGGTTCCAACTAAAGTATCAGTCAATAGTACTGTATCAAGACTGTTTCCTCGATTTATAGAGAAATGTTCGATTCCTTCAGATGACTCAGCATAAATTGATAAATCACCAGCTTCTCTATAAATTCCTATCATGAAAGTCTCATTAGAGATTAAGTGATCGTGATTGATAACTGAACGTTTACTGCTTAATTTTTCTGTTTTGCTACGCATGGACTACTCCTAATTGACCATTGTTTAATAAATTCATCACCTCAATATGACTAACTTTTAAGCTTATTGAGTTGATTTTTCATATTTTATCGATGGAAAATTAGCCTTTTCTTAAAATTCTTAATAAAAAATTAATAATGAGGATTAGAATTCTGGATGATGAATATAGATGTGGAAGTTCGATGTATATGGTGAGGAGTCCTTCTTGAGGGAGGCACTCTATAGCTCCTCCCCAAACCGAACTTTGATTAATGACTAAAGTTTTCGAAGCTATTTACTATGGAAATTAGAAATTTCCCGGCTCTCGCCCTCGTTCACAAACCCAGAGAATTTAAACTGCAAGATTTTGGTATTTCTAAAACTAAAGGTGAGGACGTATATTATTTGACTGGGGGAGGTCACAGAAATGTTCTTGCGAAGCCTTCTCTATTAGAGACCTTACAATCAGGAGAAGTTAGATATTGATATAGGATAAATATACCGCACACATGAGAGAGATCCCTCTATAAATACCTTTGCTCCTATTTAGCAAACGTAAGTTGGGTCAAAATGCCCCAACTTACTTGTTTGAATGCTTATCAGTAGGTCAGTGAATTTGAAATTTCGGCTTCAACCTTGACCATTGTTTGTGATTTGTTAACAGCAAAACCTCCGAAGAAAGTTAAAGGTAAAAGGCGAGGTTTATTAAGGGCCAAATAAAGCTCGGAATCTGGTTTTTGAACTACTTCACCTAGAACATCCTCTCCCTTTTTAAGCTTTAATACGGCATCCACTATCCCCTGAAGTTTTGTACCACTGTTCATCCAGTAGGGATTCAAGCTCGTTTTTCCTTCGTGTAAGCGAGCCATAGTTTCCATGATTTTTAATCCTATATTTCCCTGCTTACTTAAGAAAAGTATCGCATCATTATAAGAAACCTCCTCAGGAGGAAGCTGAGTTATTTGTGGGGCAAAAATAATTTCTTCTGTTTCTAAGAATCTTTCGAGTTGTTGTTTCAGCATTCCATATAGATTGTTTAAATTTGCATCAATAAAGGGGAAATGTGCTACCAATTCATTGAATAGATAAGGTGATGTACTAAAATTGGGAAATGGAGTTGTAGATGCAGAATTGAAGAGTCTATTTAGTTCCTTTATGGTCTCAGGTGTAACAGACTTTTTCCCATCTTTTTTCAATTGGTCAATAATCTTTTCGAAGGATGATAAAAATCCTAAGTGGGTTAATAATGCAGTAAGGTTATTCGAAGCCTCTCGCGCAGATACTTGATGGTCACCGACCTTGATCCTAATCGAGGGAGATATATCAATAGGCTCATCTGCATTACCATTCAAATAAGGCCCTAAGTTACGAGCCATTTCAGTAAATAATGGCATCATCTGTGTAAGGTATGGGTCTTCATGTAACCACGCGGATATCAAATAATTATAAGAATTAATTTGCTCTGATAATGTTTCTAGAGTCACTGTAGCGGAATGATCATTGAATTCTTTTAAGAGTTGTTGTTTTTGCTCTTTACTTAAGTCCTCATCTTTAAAAAAATTTAAAAATGCTGTTAAGTTAGCGCTAGTGACCGTTGCAGGTAAAATGAAATGGAAATGTTCCTTCTCTTCTTCCTTCTTCGATTTGCCCCCAAAAAGAGACGAGATGTGTTTGTTATGAGTATAATGAGCAAAGTCATGCATTAATCCTTCGCCAATCGATAAAACTCTGGATTTGCTTAATAGCTTTTCATATTTTTTTTGAAAATTTTCTAATTGATCTTTAGGTACATAAACGCTAATAAAAGGGCCGCTAATTTTAATTTTTTTAATAAGTGAATTTTCAGGAAATTGTTTTACAAACATGACTTATATACTCCCCATAATTTTTTGCTTAATTGTACTTCATTTTGATTTTTATTAAAACACCGAATCCAATCTCTCGCAATTTAAAGCCTATTTTTAATCAAATTCTTCGCGCGGCCGAGGGCTCAAGGATCCACTGTAAACTTGCTGTGGCAGTGAAGAAATGAATCGAGTTTTATAATATCAATTTTCTAGGAAGGGCATTTTTATAGCATTATCGACTCATAGGATTAAATCCGCAGCAAAAAGAAGTCGCTGACTTAATTAGTGAGCCAGCGTCGCTTTGCGGTGATAACAACCTCAATACCTGCTATAAACAAACGAAATTTGTGAACCACTTTTCGCTGATGTTGGCTGGCGTACCAATAGGTCAAGTCCTAAATACACCCATGTCAAAAGACACGATTTTTCGCGTCAATTTCATTGTGTACCGTATCTAAATCCATAGATAGTGAGACACAATAATCTGAAATTTATTACTCTAATACCTCGTAGTTCTGCAAGTCGGTCTCTCTACATTTATAAGAATAATCCATTGGACCAAATAAAGCCCCAGGGTTCTATGTGACGCTTTGTAGTTCCTGAATTAACTGTTGCTCTTTTTCGCGGGTGATAAAATCAGGCTAATAGGAAAAACCAGGTAAGCAAGCCATTGACACTCCTGCACACAATTAAGTCATCGATAACCAATTGATTAATTGTAGCTTATTCAGTATCCCATGGTTTTCCCTAATATCGACACTACATTTTTTGATGTATTAAGCCTTTTTTAAACCCAAGATTCTAATTTTTGAGCAACTAATCCGAAAATAAAACTCCAAAAAGGGCTTAAAGTTATTTTGTTACTACAAAATATCTCCAATCACTTTAAGAGGAGAGGATTTCATTCTGAAAGGAACAAGTACATGAATAAGGAAAAAATACAAGAACTCATATTTTCTGATAAAGATGAAAAAGAAATAGCAGCAAAGCTAATAAAATGGTTTACCAAAAATCCTGAGCTTATTCAAGAAAGGTATCTCTTCGATAGGACTGTTTTTCATCTTTTGGTTTTAAAAAATAAAGCGAAGGTATTGGAATCCCTATTCAGCGATACAACATTGTCTTTAATGCAGGGTAGGCCGTGGCGGGACATCGCTGTTCTGGGTGATCGGCAAAATGCTACTGTTTTACATTATGCTGTACGAAGTGAAGAAGACACTGAAACGTTAAAGGTGCTTTTGGAATTTATTCCCGAACTCATTAATCATACCAATAACCTGGGAAATACTCCCTTGCATGAGGCTGTTTTACACCATAATGTTTGGGCCATACATACTCTGGTCAGTACACAAAAATGTCATCGTGCGCTCAAAAACGAACAGGAAAAAACACCGCTTGATATGGCGGGAAATAACCTTGAATTAAGGAAGGCTTTATTATCGATTGATTTAAGCCGCATCAAGTCACTGGATTTGCGCTATCGGAAATCTAGTCCTGGTTCTGCAGAGAAATTGGGAGAATCATTCCCCTTGCTTTCCTCAAGGAGTGGGTCAGATCCCTCCTCATCGCCCTCCACCAGTTATGATTCCTTTCATTCCTCATTAAGACTTCAGGGGGAATCTCCAGAACGAGATCTTTCAAACTTGAAAATGGTATCGGCTCAGGAGAATGCTGCAGTTGTCAGCAGTGAACAGATCAATTTACATGTGCAGGAATTGGTGGGTAAATACCGAGTCAATAAGCATTCCGCTGAATATTTAAAAGCCCAAAAAAAATTTCATGGGTTGTGCAAAACAAACTTTTTTCCTGAAGAGTTCATCTTCGCGCCCAAGCTGATTACAGAACCTGAATTTCAAGAAGTGGTCTCGGACGCAATAGGCATCCTCTATCCAAGCGTCGATAGCATTTATACCCAGTCTCAGGAAAAAATTAATATTTTAATGAGTCAGTTCATAGTATTGCTGCTACCTAATATTTCACTTGAAGATTCTAAACCTCGGGAAATCCCCTTATTTCCTGAAGCCACGCCACAAAAAAAGCAAACGTTGAATCTGTTATGGCTCTTAACTGCCTGTCAGCAAGCCCCTGAATCCAAAAGGGAGTTTAACCTGGAGCAAATCACTAACCAGGCCTTGGGTTTGTTGGGATCGACACCGTTAATTGAAGTTTTGATCAACCTAAGAACACTATATGTTCACTTTGATGCGGATCAGAAATTAATTGCGAATCTTATTGTAATGCAACTGCTATTTTACAGTGCCGTTGACCGGATCACAGAGGTTCCGACACTCTCTATGCAGTTACGTTTTTTTTGTAACATCAACGGTGACAAGGATAAAGGGTTGGGTGAGCTTGGAAGCCAACTGAACCAGCATTTAAAGGAAGTCTTTGAATTGACTTCTGTTTACACCAATTGTCCTTTATTACATAATTTTCTCATCTTAAACCAACAGTTGCGTTGCCCTGCATTAATTGGTGTGAATCAATCCTTTGATGAGTTAGTTAACCAGGCACTAACTAAAAACCGTGAGAACAGAGTAGAGGAGGTTTTGTTAATCGCGCACGAATTAAGACAGCTGACCATTGCATTTTATCAGAAGGTATCAATTACAGAATTAAATGATGGAAATTGGCTAAAATCCGATAAAGACAACCTTTCCCCCAATATCAAGGAATTGACGGACAGCTTTAACCTATTGAGCAGTTACTTCTGTTTTAAAATTTTAAGCCAGCCGCCGGAAAATTTAAAAAATGCGCTTCAGTTTATCATTGATTTGGCACAGGCATTATGCCCGCTTAAAGGAGAGAACTATCCGGATCTAAACCATATGATGCTTATCGCAGGGATTCTTAATAACCAACAAATCTCTCGCTTGTATGATAAGGATGCTTTTCGGTTACCGAGCGCTTTCAGGGGGTTGTCAACCAAGGATCTTGATTACATCGAGGAAATCAATAAATTAATTTCCTCCGAAAAAAACTCAAAATACATGCGTGAAGTATATGGTGCATTTAGAAGTGCGCTCCCCTTCTTAGGACTTCTTTTAACTGAAGCTACCTTTGCAACTGATGGAAATCCGAATCCATTATCGAGAGCAGAAGCCTTAGGTATTGTTTTTAAAAAAATACTAGAGGTTAAGTTATTGATTAACTTTGAAATAACTGCCTATCAAACCAATATGACCACATTTATTCAGGAGTTCAGACCCGTCGATGAAGACAGTCAATATTGGGCTTCTGTCAGAATACAGCCTAGAAAAGCTGATTTATTCGATTTGGAAAATAATATGGCCGCAATCGAATCGCTGCTCGATACGCTCCACAAGAACTTTTTACCCAACAACATACTTCCATGTATTGTGATCAATAAAAAGATAAACAAACCCACTCAGACCGCTGAGGTACTTATTGATTTATTTAGTTTACATCTTAAGCGATTTAAAGCAGATAAACAGCAAGGCAAGACAAGAGAGGAAATCGAACAAGAGTCAATTCTTTTTGAACGCTGTTTTAAAAAATTAAAATTGGCTGTTTTGAAAATTATAGAAGTAAATAATCAGTACTATCATGAATTAAAATTATCCGACAAAAAAAATCCGGTCTTATTCATCAATTTATTGGATAACTTACATAAGCAATTGGACACCTCAGAAGAATTTTCAGACTTAAATACGTCCAAGAATTCTCCAAAAACCCTAAAGGAGAAACCATCAAGAGATGCAGGTAAAAGAAAAAGTCTGGTTTTTTTAGAAAAAAACATCTTCTTTAAGGCCAAGCCCAAAGAGCCTGATGAACAGGCAACTCCTTTGGAAAATATGTTCTCTTAACAATTTGATTAAGAGGTGGTTATGAATCACCTCTACTTTAATTCCGGTCAAATAAGAAACAAGTTTATTTATATCAGGATAGTATCCAATCGATTTCCAGCACGCGTAGGTCGGGCGCCTCGCCCGACATTTCATTATTCCCCAAATACAAATGAAGGTTGTATTTGACACGTCCAATGAGAAGGAATAATCCCATCTCGAATAAATCGATGGATGCTTGAATAAGGCCAATCTACTGGATGCTCAACATGCCCGTGTTTCACCGGATTGTAATGAATATAATTGACATGATGTTCAAAGTCTAATTCATCACGAATGAGATGCTCCCAAAAACGTTTTTGCCAAATGCCCCGTTCCCGCCTATTTTTTTGTATTGGTGATCTGGATTCCCATATAAGCAACTGCGGTGAAAAGATGCCTTTTATTAAATTCCAACGCAATGAAAAATTCCCATCATGTTCCGGTAAGGTCATGATCATATGCAGGTGATCAGGCAATATGACAAGAGCATCAATTGTAAAGGGATAATGATATTTTGCATGACGAAAAGCCAAACGCAGTTGATCAATGTATTCAACGAGTAAGTTACTTTTTCTATGTTGCAGATTTACTGTAAAGAAATAAGTCCCTCCGGGATTTATCATTCTTCGATAGCGCATGTTGGATTGTTTTTCTATTCCGTGATGGCAGTGTGTATCACAGTTTTTGATTGTAGTATGCAAGAAGAAAAGGAAATGTCGGGCGAGGCGCCCGACCTACGCTTGCTAGCGTCTAACCCAACCTACCTCGCTGTCATTTTTTGAATAATGAAATGGATTCAAAAGGAAGTTCAACCGGCTTATATTCAGACGAGGGGACATGAGTCTCATCTTTTCGCTGAACATAATACCTATGATTAGGTTCAAACGAAACTCTGACGTGATGATATCTATACAGTAAATGGATTAGTCTTTCATCCACCTGCTTATTAATGGATATAATGGAGGACCGTGGTAGAACTTGCTGTAAAAGTAACGTATCTTTAATGAGTTTATTAGTTCTGAAAATTCCCCCAAAGCAACAAAAACCAAGCAGAACCACACCTGCAAGACAAGCAAAACTTATACGAATGAAACGTTTATATTTAGTAGATTGTAAATCTATTGCTGCAATATGAACTTGAAATAGTGGTGTTAATATCTCTGCAAAAAACAAAGCCCAAAAAGGGAAGGATTGCGCAATATAACGGCTAGATTGTCGAGGAGAAATCGCCACGGGTACGGAAGAAACTAAGGCAAGTAGGAGAAAAAAACAGACCCAGGGGTAGTCACGCAGTTTTAAAAGGATATTTTTGAACCATGCGATGTTTGTAAAAGAAATGCTCTCTCTTTTTATAATTTTGTACATAAATAAAGTGAGTGCAATGATCAATATTTGATTTTTAAAGATCAACCAGAAAATATGTATAAATCTTGGAACATGGATGTTAACACCATAAGCTCCTTTAAATGTTCCTACTATTTGTTGTTGAAAATAAGCGATGATATTTTCTAATATCACTGGATAAAAAAATACTATAAGTGCAAAAAGACTAACTGCTAAGAAAGTAGTTAACAGACTTGATTGTATTCCTTTCTTTAATATGAACGATGAAGGAATTGTTAATGAGTAAATGATTGGTATTGTAACAGGGAAAAGAGCTTGAATACCTTTAGTAAGAAATCCTGCGATAATAAATATTGACCCAAGCAAGAGGAATGCAAACCGCTTTGATAAATCGGAGGTTACACATGCGTTTAAAATAAAAAGAGAAGCTGTTGTTGTGAATACAACTAATGTAGCCTCTATATTTCCCTCCCATGCTGGATGAAAAGTCCCAACTGTTAATAACCATGAAAGGATGGGGATCCATAAAAACGTATGTTGTAGCTGGGGATGACGTTTGCGCCAAAACAATGTAACTAAAAATAAAGATAATAATCCCATCAAGAAAAAATAAAATTTATCTACAAAAACTCCCTCACCAAATAATTGAATGAATAATGAATGAGTATAAAAAGATAAAGGAGGATGTTCATGGAATATTGAAGAAACGGACCAAACTGAACTTAAAGGTTGCCAGACGGTACTTAAGTGATTTGCAATGTCTAATGCAAAACAAGCATATAATCGTCCATCACTTGACAATCCATGCATAGTAAAAGGAATGCAAAAAAATAGAAATAACGTAATGGTTAAGACAATATAAGGTAGATTTAAACGAAACAAATACACACCATGCTCCTATAAGATAAATTTGTATCATTAATTGGTTAGCTATTTAATGGTTTGTGTTCATTGGCCTCTTCCTTGAAAACTGTCTACATTGCGACTAGATGACTTTTTCGAACTTTCTGAAAACTGCCGTAACTACTTGATTTAATTGGTGGGCCCACTAGGACTTGAACCTAGGACCAACGGATTATGAGTCCGCTGCTCTGACCAACTGAGCTATGGGCCCGGAGAGGGGGTCATTTTAAACTTAATTGGCTTAATGTGCCAGTTTTTTTTGAGTTTTTTTAGAGATTTTTCTGTGTGTTTGAGGAAAGGGGGATGAAATTTTTTTATCTTTGGGGATAGGAAGAAACCCGCATTACGCTTGCGCTAATGCGGGCTACGGTTCTTGATAAGCTTTAACCTTCATCGCCTTCTAGGAAGCTTCTCAGTTTTTCTGAGCGAGAAGGGTGGCGCAGTTTGCGGAGCGCTTTGGCTTCGATTTGACGAATTCTCTCGCGAGTTACGTCAAATTGTTTGCCCACTTCTTCCAGGGTATGGTCGGTATTCATTTCGATACCAAAACGCATACGCAGTACTTTGGCTTCTCTTGGGGTTAAGGTTTCCAGGATTTCCAGAGTGGCTTCACGTAAACCTTCGGCGGTTGCCATATCAATTGGCGATTCGATGTTGTTGTCTTCGATGAAGTCACCTAAGTGCGAATCGTCATCGTCACCGACTGGGGTCTCCATGGAAATAGGTTCTTTGGCTATTTTTAAAACTTTGCGAATCTTGTCTTCGCTCAATTCCATTTTTTCCGCGAGTTCTTCAGGGGTGGCTTCACGCCCAGTTTCTTGAAGAATTTGTCTGGAAATGCGGTTGAGCTTATTGATCGTTTCGATCATGTGTACCGGAATACGGATGGTACGAGCTTGGTCAGCGATCGAGCGGGTGATTGCCTGTCTAATCCACCAGGTTGCATAGGTAGAGAATTTGTAACCACGACGGTATTCAAATTTATCGACTGCTTTCATGAGGCCAATGTTCCCTTCCTGAATCAAATCCAGGAATTGCAAACCACGGTTGGTGTATTTTTTTGCGATGGAAATAACCAAACGCAAGTTGGCCTCAACCATTTCTTTCTTGGCGCGACGTGCTTTGGCTTCACCAATAGACATTTTGCGATTGATGTCTTTGATTTCTCCGATCGTCAAGCCATATTCCACTTCGAATGCGACCAAACGAGATTGGATGCGCAAAATTTCGTCGGTGTTTTCTTGGATACGAGCCATATCCAGCTTTTTGCCATGTTTGGCAATAATGCCATTGAGCCATTCCATGTCCGTTTCTTGGCCTGGAAATGTATCAATAAACAGTTTACGGGGGATTCGCGCTCTTTCAATACAAAGACGCATAATACCGCGCTCGAATTCTCTAATGTGATTACGCAATTGACGGAAATGACGCGTTAAGCGATCAACTTGTCTGGAAGTGAGCTTAAGCTTTAAGAACGATTCAGACATTTTCTCCAAGGCTTTAAGCGTTTTGGCATGTTCTCTACCATGCTCTTTTAACGCCACCATGGCTTCTTCATACGTATCACGTAAATCATCAAAATAAATTTTAGCTTGTTCTGGATTGGGACCGTCATCGACTTCGCCAATACCGCCTTCGCCATCTTCATCTTCTTCATCAGACAACAGTAGGTCATCGATTTGTTGCTCTTCCAGCATCGAGCCAATGCTTGCCGCGGGAGCTACTTCATCTTCAACGTCAGAGAAGCCACTGATAATTTCATTGAGGCGAATTTCTTGGGCATTAAAGCGCTCATAGTCATCAAGTACTAATTGAATCGTTTCTGGGTAACTGGCCAAAGATTTAAGAACTTGGTAAATCCCTTCTTCAATGCGTTTGGCAATGCGGATTTCACCTTCGCGGGTTAACAGCTCTACTGTACCCATTTCACGCATGTACATGCGAACTGGATCGGTTGTGCGTCCAGTTTCTTTGTCTACAGAAGCAAGTACCATCGCGGCTTCTTCGATATCAGGTACTTCTTCTGTATTCAGCAGAAGTGCCAGTTCATCATCGCCGGGGGGTAACTCAAATACTTTGATGTTCATGCCTTCCAGCATGCTGATAATGACATCAAAATGTTCCGTGTCAACTATATTAGGCAATAAGTCATTTATTTGGCTGTAAGTCAAGTAACCCTGCTCTTTTCCCAAGCTAATGACTTTGGTTATCTGTGAGCTTTGCTGTTCTTGATCGTTCATGGTCATAGGCACTTCTCTAGGGACAATTAGACACAATCCTAAAAAACAAATAAACCACGTAGCATTTAAAACACCGTTGGAAATAATTGCTTCTTTAGGATTACAAAATCTTACAATTATAGACCGGTAGTTTGCAACATACTAGTAATTTTTCACTGCTTTTTTTAGAACATCCTATTTATGAGGCTTGGGTTCACTATGATCAAGCGCCAAGTTATCATAATTTATACAAAATGCACAATAAAATCCATTTCGTCTGTTGTCGACCAATCAATGGCTTGCATTGAGGAACCTCGGTGCACGAGAGGCGAAAGCGAAATAGTTACACGCCTCTATTTCAAATATGCCGTTCTTTTAACATCTTTTGCAATAGTATTTTTTCTTCCTCATTCAACCCGTGCTGGCGTGATTTATTAATCAGTTGGCGGATGGTTAATTCACGATTTTGTTTTTGTAAAAACAGGATAATATCAATGAATTCTTTGACTAATTCTTGTTCCGGAACCAGATGGTCCCAGGCCGCAAGTTTGTTCAGGGACTCAAAATAAGGGTGATTACGCCACGATTCGATTAATGTTGCCGTAGTGGCTTGCGGGTTTGCTTCCAGTTGTCCCAACACGCTCAGTAAAATTTCATGTTCTTTTGCATCCAATAGCTCAAGATTGATTTGTTGTTTGATCTGGCTATAAATTTCCGGGTGTTGTAAGAGGAGGGCAACCGCAATACGCATTGGCGTACGGGCAATGGTCATTGCCTGTTCTTGCTGGGGCGTTTTAGACTCCTCAGTAACTAGCTGAGTTAAGCGGTGGGTTTCGATATGAGTTAAACGCGCTAGATCTTCAATGAGGAGTTGTTTATACGAACCTTCATCCATTTTTTGTAAAAAGGGTTTGGCCAAATTAATGAGTTGAGTTTTGCCTGCGGGTCGAAGTAAATTGAGGTCTTTGGCTAAGTTATCAAAAAGAAAACGGTGCAATGGGGTAGCTTGCTTGAGTCGTTTTAAAAAATTGTCTTTACCTTCCTCACGAACCAAACTGTCCGGATCGTGCCCATCGGGTAAGAACATAAAACTGGCATCCAGCCCTAAATTTAAATGCGGCAAGCTGCTTTCAAGGGCACGCCAGGCTGCTTGTCTTCCAGCATTATCGCCATCAAAACAAAAAATTAATGACTTGGTATGTTTGGCAAGCAGTTGAATGTGATAGGTACTGGTCGCAGTACCTAAGGTGGCTACTGCATTCATAATTCCATGTTGGGCTAATGCAATCACATCCATGTAGCCCTCAACCACAATAATGTACTCTACTGCCTTTTGTTGGCTTAGAATTTGATGTAAGCCATACAATTCTCTGCTTTTTTGAAAAATGACGGTTTCAGGAGAGTTAAGGTATTTGGGTTTTTGTTCCTTATCCAATACCCGTCCACCAAAGCCTATAATGCGCCCATGGCGGTCATGAATCGGGAACATGACCCGGTTACGGTACCGATCATAGATTTTTCCGTCTTCATTTTTAATCAACATACCGGTGGCAAGCAATTCACGTTGATTACGGGGGAACGCTTTTTCAAGATGGTGCCATCCTTCGCTTGCATAACCTAACTGATACAGTTTGGCGATTTCTCCACTTAAGCCTCGACCACGCAAATAATCAATGGCAGGTTGCCCTTCATGCTTTAATTTTTTTTGATAATGCAGACTTACCGCCGACAAGAGTTTATATAGATCCTGCGAGGGATTATTTTTGTCAGTATGTTTGTCCCGCGGAATGGTTAAGCCTACACGAGTAGCCAGAGCTTCCACTGCATCAACAAATCCCAGATTGAGGTAGTTCATCACAAAGCTGATGGCATTTCCTGAGGCACCACAACCAAAGCAGTGATAAAATTGCTTTTTGGCAACGACATTAAACGAAGGGGATTTTTCATTATGAAAAGGACAGCAAGCAAGATGGCTGTTCCCTCGTTTTTTCAAGGGAACATAGCTGTCAATTAATTCAACCAGATCCGTGCGGTGGAGAAGATCATCAATGAATGGCTGAGGGATTAAGCCAGACATAGGGATCCTTAGCTTAGCTTAGCCTTAATCATGGCACTGACTTGCGCCATATCAGCACGTCCTTGCAAGCTGGGCTTTAAAAGTGCCATCACTTTACCCATGTCGGCCATCTTTTCAGCGCCAGTTGAGGCAATCGCCTCTTGAACCATATGCTCAATTTCTGCGGCAGATAAAGGCTCAGGCAAATAGTTCTTCAGGATATCCAGTTCAAATTGTTCCTGAGCAACCAGATCATCTCGGTTCGCTTTTTCATATTGCGCGATGGATTCTTTTCGTTGCTTGCTCATTTTATCTAAAATAACCAACATACGCTCATCATCCACTTCGATACGTTCATCGACTTCAACTTGTTTGACGGCAGCAGTAATTAAACGAAGTGCGGCTAACAATTCTTTTTCTTTGGCTCGCATTGCATCTTTAACATCATTATTGAGACGTTCTTTAATAGTCATTTTTTATTCCTTAAAATCGAATGAGCGGCTCGGCCCTATGTAAGGAAACCTCTCTCCTCACTACCATGAGTTTTGGAAGAAGTTTAATCTATTCTAAAAAGCGAAAGGCCACTAAATACAACATCATAATCATCTATGAAATGGTGACTATGCGAAGTAGATGTGGCCTAGTAAAAAATACAGGACAGGCAAAAATCCTATTTACGTCGGCGTTTGCCGCCTTGTTGTTTTGCTGTCATATCACGAGAAATTTTCTTCAGATGACGTTTTACTGCAGCAGCTTGCTTGCGTTTACGTTCAGCAGTTGGTTTTTCATAAAATTCACGACGGCGTAACTCGGTTAAAATACCGGCTTTTTCACAAGAGCGCTTAAAACGGCGCAGTGCGTATTCTGGATTTTCGCCTTCTTTGACGCGAACTGTAGGCATTAAATAGTCCTCTGGTTATTTGATCTTAATAGGTGGGCAATTCTAGTGCTAGTTGAAGCCCTCGTCAAGTTTTAAATCAACAATTTTATTTTTTAATAAGTGCAGCTTGAATACTGGGTAATCTGACGAAAGTACCGCTCTTAGGCTTCCCGCCGGTAAGCGGGGACATAGAAGATTCGGGAGAAGACAGCTGAAACGAGTATCGAGCAGTGAATTTCCGTCTCCGCTGCGTTTCACCCAGTCTCTATGATATATGGTACAATGACTTAATTTTTTTATCAGGTTCTTTTTATGTTGGTTTTGGGTATTGAATCCTCTTGTGATGAAACGGGAGTAGCGATTTATGATTCCGATGCTGGTTTGTTAGCGCATGCGTTGCATTCGCAAATTGACACCCATCGAGTGCATGGTGGTGTGGTGCCTGAGCTTGCTTCCCGGGATCATATTAATTACTTGGTGCCTTTACTCGATAAAGTATTAGAACAGGCAGGGCTTGATAAAAATGCATTGGATGGAATTGCCTATACGGCAGGCCCAGGGCTAATTGGTGCATTATTGGTAGGTTCCTGTTTTGCCAAAAGCTTGGCCTATGCATTGCAAATTCCTGCGTTAGCCATTCATCATTTGGAAGCACATCTTTTGGCGGCAAAAATGGAAACGCCTTCACTCGAATTTCCTTTTATAGCGCTTTTGGTATCCGGCGGCCATTGCCAACTGGTTGAAGTAAGGGATTTGGGGAAATACAGCATACTCGGAGATACTCTCGATGATGCGGTAGGTGAGGCGTTTGATAAAACCGCCAAGTTAATGGGAATACCCTATCCTGGGGGACCGGTACTCGCAGCACTTGCTGATCAATGTGAATCAACTCCTTATCGTTTTCCACGTCCTATGACCGACCGGCCCGGCCTTGAGTTTAGCTTTAGCGGTTTAAAAACATTTGCCTTAAATACTTGGAATCAAAGCGCAAAAGATGAGCGTGCACGCGCTGAAATTGCCAAGGCATTTCAGCAAGCCGTTGTCGATACCTTAATGATTAAATGCAAACGTGCGATACAAGAATCCGGGTGTAAGCAGTTGGTAGTTGCAGGGGGAGTAGGGGCGAACAAAGCCTTACGTTCAGGCTTAAGTGAATGGATTCAGAGTATTGGCGGGACGATTTATTTTCCAGCTTTAGAATATTGCACCGATAATGGGGCGATGATTGCTTATGCAGGATGTTTGCGGATGTTAAGGGGAGAAAAGGATTTAAGTGATGCAGTAGAAGTTAAGGCACGATGGCCCTTGGCTTAATTATGGTTCTAATCTCAAGTCCAAAATTGCTCTTTAGTTTTCTATACTAATCCCCTAAAAAATTCGTTACTCGATGAATTTTAGGGGATTATTTACTATCAGAAGGAGAATTTAGCATTCTCCCCCTCTTCAGAACTTAGTGCTGTAGTTTCTACTTCAGATTGAACTTTTGATAAGTCTTGGATTTTACTACTGTCCAAACCCAAAAACTTTCTTGCTGCATCAAGAAATTTACTCCAAAAGCCCCTACTATCTAAAAGCTCTTGGACTTGCTTACTTCCATAATTAATTCCACATTCTGTTACTGTTGTTTTTGCTTCTTCGCCTGTTAAATCAACATCTATAGTCATTAGTGCTTCATAGACATAAGGCTTTTCACCCTTTGGATCATCGGGATAAATTTTTGTAGTATTTGCTTCATTAGTCACATATAAAGCTTTTTGAGTGACGACCTCTTGCAGTTTAAATCCTGTTTTGGTGGTAACGAAATTCAGTTTTCTTTTTTGCCAAATAGGGTCGGCGCCTTCATCAGGTTCTGGATCTATTGCACAAGACATGATGTTATCGGCACCTTTTTGCTCCTGTGGTTTGTTGAAGACGTCTTTTTGATCAGCAGGCTTCACTTTTTGGGCCGCTTCTATATTCATCTTACTAAAAGCTTCAGCTGCAGCTGTGGTGGCTGGGCGTTGAAGTCCGCCTTGATGTAAGACAAGCATTAATTCATCAACGGCGGCATCTTGTTGACCTGCCGGTAATCCTGTAACTAGCAGTTCTTTAAAAAATTTTTTTAATTCCTGTACATTTTTGAAATAGCACCCACCATCATCTTTAACAAAACCTCGTGCTTTAAGGAGAGTATCTAAGCTCATTCCGTTAATTGTTATAGAGTCCTCTTCAAACCTAGACCAGTCCAATAAGATATTTGATTGTCCTTTGTGTACTTTGACCTCATGAAAAGGACTAGCTGTGGTTGTATCAAACGAATGATATGCTTTTCCTTCTCTTTTTTCGAATTCATATCTGGTTTTTGCCCACTTACTTTTACTCATAGTATTCCTCAAAATACGAACTTTATGTATATATTATACTCAAAGTGGGCACTAATGTATACTACTAGTATATAAAGTAGATATTAAAATGGGTATTTTTATGACAGCAATAAAAATTTAAATATTAGGGAGTAATGACTGGTTCTAAAGAGTATAAATAGATAAGGGTATGATTTCATACCCTTATCTATTATTTGTAGAATAAATATAAGTAAACGATTGAATTTTTGAATGAAGTCTATAGGCAAGTGCAAGTTTTGATTCTCTCCAATAGTCCTTTTATTCTTCGTTTTGTTTCCTTTCTTTAGATTTTGGAGAGGTTGCCTTTTTAGCCGCTTTAGCTTTCTTTTCAGGTGAATCGGCCTTTGTGCTGGTTGTTTTTCTAGTTTTAGTTGTTTTTGTTGCTTTAGGTGGAGTCACTACGGTTTCGGTAATGGTGATAGTTTCTACCTCAATTTCTACTTCTGGTACAGATGGCTCTGCTGTTCTAGCTGGTGTTGCAGCCTCTGGCGGCTCATCCTGCATAATGTCGTTAATCACATTATTCTTTAATTTAATTTTTGGTTCTTTTTTATCAATAAGTCGCACAATATTGTCTTTGTGCTTGTAGAGCACTAAGAGGGCCATGATGAAAATAGGGGGGAAAATATCCAAACGTTGGATAAGTAACAGCGAATAAAATGGGGAAAAACCTATAGCAGTAATCGACGCTAAAGAGGAATAGCGGGAGAATTTAGCGACCAACAACCAAGTTGCTGCGACTAAAATACCGACAAGAAAATGAAAACCTAAGAGCGCTCCAATTGCCGTTGCAACCCCTTTGCCCCCTTTAAAGTCGAAGAAAACCGGGTACATATGGCCGATAACTGCTGCTAAAGCAGTGAACCCTACTGTGGCAGGGCTGGCATCCAAGAGTTTGGCGATGAGTACGGGAATCGTACCTTTGAGTATATCGGTAATCATAACCAAGGCTGCATATTTTTTTCCTGCAAGCCGCAAAACATTGGTGGCGCCTGGATTTTTTGAGCCCTCAATCCGTGGGTCAGGTAAAGAAAACGTTTTACTCACAATGACTGCAGAGCAAAATGATCCCATTAGATAAGCAATAACTACCAAGAATATGAACAATATCACCGATTGCTCCTTTTTCGGAAAGTAACTTATTATTAAATAATCTTTATTTTCAAGCAAGTGGCTGCGTTATCGTATGAGTGTAATTCGTGGTGTTATGAGTTTTAGAGTCGAGTTGCCCTCACCCCTGCCCCTCTCCCACGAGTGGGAGAGGGGAGCTCTTGACTTGAGTTAAAGAGTATCTCTTCTCTCTGCCAGGGAGAGGAGCCCGTAGTACGAATGAGGGGCCTTATGCGGGATATAATCTCTATAAGTACAGAGCCTGTAAATCATTGGTGTAACGTCTTCCTAAAGCAGTTACTTGCCAGTGGGTGTCATTTAAAGAGATGAGTTTCTTATTTGCCGCAATTTGGAGTTTAGGGAGCAGATGACTTAGTGGCAACCCTGTGGTTTGAGTAAAAAGGGCTAAAGGAATGGCGTGTTCCAAACGCGTTGTGTTAAGCATAAATTCAAAAAGAAGATCGGGAGTGCTCACTTCCTCTAGACTGGCTAAAAAGGGTTTTTCTGAGTCGAGATACTCTCTGGGTTGACGGTGCTTGCGCGTTCTTAGTACTCGCTCTTTCGTAGTGATTTTGCCGTGTGCTCCTGCGCCTATGCCTAGGTAATCGCCAAATAGCCAATAATTTAAATTATGCCGCGCTTGTCGATCCGGTTTGGCAAAGGCAGAAATTTCATAGCGTGAAAAACCAGATTCTTTAAGTAGAGCGAGTCCTTCTTGCTCGAGAAACCACGCTTCATCTTCAGAAGGTAATGGGGGTTTTACTTTGTAAAATACCGTATTAGGTTCTATGGTTAATTGATACCAGGATAAATGTTCGGGTTGATGCGCGATTGCTGTGCGTAAATCATCGATTCCTTGAGCTACACTTTGTTTGGGCAAACCGTGCATAATATCTAAATTGATATTAGTGAACCCGGCATTACGGGCGGATTCAATGGCACGATGCGCTTGTTGGGCATCATGAATCCGGCCTAAGGCGTGTAAATGTTCTGGGTTGAAGCTTTGAATGCCCAGGGAAAGCCGATTAATACCAATTTGTCGGTATTCAGTAAAGCGTTGTTGCTCTACAGTACCTGGATTGGCTTCCATGGTGATTTCTATATCCTTGGCAAAGGACAAAAGGCGCCTCAATTCAGTAAATAAGGTGTCGTAGGCTTGAGCAGAAAAAAGGCTCGGGGTGCCACCGCCAAGGAAAATAGAGTAAATCTCACGTGCTTCAATGTGTTGCAAATCAGTTTTTAAGTCAGCAATAAGTGCTTGAATATAATTTTGCTCTGGCAACGTTTCCGGGCTTTTGTGGGAATTAAAATCACAATAAGGGCATTTGCGGATACACCATGGAATGTGAATGTACAACGATAAGGGTATCATTACTCTTTTTTATACTGGCTTGTTTGGGAATGCAATAGTATCATGTTGCGAGTTTTGTAACAAAAAATGTAATCATGCAATGAGCTTTCTTTACCGCTTCGTAAGAAAGAATGTGCAGCGGTTACCTAAAAAATAAGAGGAAATCACATGGCAAATAAACGAGTTAGAGTTGCTATTACTGGGGCAGCTGGACAAATTGGTTATGCATTATTGTTTCGTATTGCTTCGGGACAAATGTTTGGTGCAAACACCGAGGTAGAATTAAATCTGCTTGAGCTTGAAGCAGCGCTTCCCTCCTTAGAAGGAGTTGCAATGGAGCTTGATGATTGTGCCTTTCCTTTATTGAAGCGTGTTGTGTGTACTGCAGATATGAATAAGGCAATGGACGGCGTGAACTGGGCATTACTCGTCGGTTCCGTGCCACGTAAACAAGGGATGGAGCGCGCTGATTTATTGGAAATTAACGGCGGGATCTTCACCAAACAAGGTCAGGCAATTAATGATAATGCCAGCGATGATGTGCGCGTTTTTGTAGTAGGTAATCCTTGCAATACAAACTGCTTGATTGCAATGCATCATGCCAAAGATGTACCCAATGATCGTTTTTATGCCATGACTACTTTAGACGAATTAAGATCTCGAACTCAGTTGGCTAAAAAAGCAGGTGTCGATATCACTGCAGTCACTCAAATGACCATTTGGGGGAACCATTCTTCCACTCAATATCCTGACTTTTATAATGCGAAGATTAATGGGGTTTCTGCTGCTCAAGTGATTGATGAGTCTTGGTTGAAAGATACTTTTGTTTCTACGGTACAACAACGCGGTGCTGCAGTAATTAAAGCCCGTGGTTCCTCGTCTGCGGCTTCAGCAGCGAATGCCATCATCACCGGTGTGAATCATTTGGTTCATGATACTCCAGCAGGTGAATCATTCTCTATGTGTCGTAGTTCTCAAGGTGAATATGGTGTCGATGAAGGGTTAATCTTCTCATTCCCTTGCCGTCGCGAACACGGAGAGTTAAGTGTTGTTGAGGGATTACCTTTTAATGCGTACGGTCGTGAGATGTTTGACAAGACATTGAATGAGTTGAGACAAGAGCGTGATACTGTTAAGTCTTTAGGGTTGTTGGATTAAGGATAATTTCCTTTCTGTAGGTTTGCCCTCACCCCTGCCCCTCTCCCGATGACGGGAGAGGGGATTTTCAAATTTTCCCTCTGCAGAATAGGAATTGGTTTTTTCTTTAGAATAGGATTTTTTTCTTTAGAATGGCGATAGCTTTTTTTCTTTAGAATGGCGGTAGCCTTTTTCTTTAGAATCGGCATAGGTTTTTTGCTTTAGAATAAGAATAGGTTTCTTTCTTTTTCAAAGGGGTAGATACTTTTGAATCCCTACTCCCCTTGGGGAGAAGGTGCCTATAGGGCGGATGAGGGTCACTTTGGCCTATTTGCCATACTGATCGAATTAAAATCGTTTTCTTCAAACGATGAATGTTCTTGACGATTTTTATATTCTTCACTCTGATATATTCTAAAAAATTCTGAAAACTCTGATCGAGTTAAAATCTTTTCGGCTCCAGAATTGCGTAGAAGAGTAGAAATTGAGCGTCCATTAGATAATATTCCATTGAGTTTATCCATGAGTTGCTCGACTTGGACTAGGGGATCTGGATGGTTTTGCAGCAAGTCAGGTATGTATTTGACAATTGCTCTGGCGAGTTGTTCGTCGGTTAAGTATAGAATTAAACGTGTGCCTGCAATCTGAACAAAATTTTCTTTAGATTCCATGATCAAACGTGATAAAAATTCCGGATCTTTTTTCAAATGAGAATTTAGCCTTTTGCTAAACCCGAGAAAATTCCTGTGCGCAATTAACATGGCCGGTAATTCAGATTCTTCTTGCGGGGAAGTTTTTTCAGATATGGTGTTTAGCCAGGGGATAAGCTCCACATCATGTTGAGGATTTTGCAAAGCGTAAAAATGGAGTCTGGATGAAATTTTAGGACGGTTAATGAGGTATTTATTCCAGTCAACAACATCCTGATGTTGCTCAGCCAGCGAATCAACGGATTTTTTGATCGGTTCAAAATTGATGCCCCACTTTTCAAAATGGGGTAATGCGGATCCCAAAGCTTTTACCAATTCACGGAAGCTCGTTTTTTCATTAGCCTCATAGTTATCCATCGCGTCTTTGAGCTGTTGAATTTCATCATAGGTATATTTTCCATTTCTCATGGGGATCAAATGAAAAACAGATTCAATGGCTTCGTTTAAAGAAGCAAAAGGGTCATCCATAGATTCATCCTCATTAGGAGCAGGCCCTTCTTTAAAAGTAGTTTATAAAAAATGAAAATGCCAAGCTTTTTTACATATTGCACTCAATAAAGTGTTATTTTGTAAAAAAAGATCTTAAAATCAATGATTTTGTGCTGCAATGCAGCATTTGCGCCATTTAAATGTACAGTGAAAAGCAGCAGTTTTGGTGTGCATGAATGAACCTAAAGCGACGTGCTTGTATCGGATAATTCAGGTACAATAAGTCCATTATTTTTCCCAAAGCAGGTGCGCAACATGCAGTCGTTCAAGGTAAGCTGTGTCATTATTATTGCCATTGTTTTTTGGGCTTCAGCATTCGTTGGCATACGTATTGGTTTAGCCGGCTACTCTCCAGGAGCACTTGCTCTTTTACGATTTATTGTTGCATCGCTGTGTATGTTGGTCATTTACTGTAGTTTGGGAATTAAGAAACGAGTGCTATGGAAGGATCGTATTCAATTGCTTCTTGCGGGGATGGCCGGGATAGGAATTTATAATATTTGTTTGAATTATGGGGAGTTAAGCGTCTCTGCTGGCATAGCCAGTTTTGTTATTGGTTTAATGCCGGTGATGACCGTACTTTTATCACTGGTTTTTTTACGGGAAAAACTGACGCGCGGCGTTTGGTTCGGTATCTTCATCAGTATACTGGGTCTGGCTTTATTAGCGATTGGAGAGCGTTCAGAACCTGGAATGCAACAGGGAATTCTCGCCATTTTGGTATCGGCATTAATGGGTGCGATCTTAACTATCATTCAAAAGCAATTTGTGAGTGTTTATCATCCTGTGGCAATCATTGCTTGGGTTATGTGGGGAGGCACTTTGTTGCTAGCCCTATTTTTGCCTGACATGCTCCAGCAAATTCAAAGTGCTGATTTTCAAACTACCGCCGCTGTTATTTATATGGGCATATTTCCGGCTGCTCTTGCTTATTTGGCATGGGGCTACGTGTTGAAATATTTATCTGCTTCCAATGCATCCATCACCCTTTATGCACTGCCCATCGTATCGACCTTGATGGGTGTTTTTTTCTTGGATGAACACGTTTCACCCCGCTCGCTTGCAGGATGCAGTATTACTCTGTTGGGTGCTTTTGTTGCCAATCACTTTCAGGCGCGTCGAAAAGCCAACTTGGGCACGCAAAACTGAATCTTCCTCTAGATTTTCCAGATCGATGATGTCCTAAGTTTCTTACTTATTCACTGTGAAAAGAGGCCAACAGGGTTTATACTTTTACTTTCGTTTTGATGTCCCTTTGTGAGAGCACTCATGGAATTGAGAATTGATAATACCCCGTTTAAGGCGCTATTTCAGCCTTTAGATTTAGGCTTTACCCAATTAAAAAATCGTTTGTTAATGGGTTCCATGCATACTGGCCTTGAAGAAGATAAGGAAAGTTTAAATCGTTTGGCACAGTTTTATCGAGAAAGGGCACTGGGGGGAGTGGGATTAATCACCACAGGTGGCTTTGCACCCGATCGCGCAGGACGTTTAGCACCATTTGCCGCTAAATTGACGAACAGTAAAGAACAACATCGACATGAATTAATCACCCACACGGTACATGAAGCCGGGGGCAAAATTATTCTGCAAGCCTTGCATGCAGGTCGTTATGGCTATCATCCGTTTATTGTGGCACCCAGTGGCATCAAATCGCCCATTAGCCCTTTTAAGCCTTGGGTAATGAGCCAGTACCGTATTAAAAAAACCATTAAACATTTTGCGCGTTGCGCTCGTCTTGCTCAATGGGCAGGTTATGATGGTATTGAAATCATGGGCAGCGAAGGATATCTACTAAATCAATTTATCGTCAGCCATACCAACCAACGTCAGGATGAATGGGGTGGCAGTTATGAAAATCGTATTCGTTTTCCCATTGAAGTGGTTCGCAGTGTGCGTGAAGCCGTAGGCGAGAAGTTTATTATTATTTTTCGTTTGTCGTTGCTTGATTTGATTGCGGATGGTAGCAGTTGGGATGAAGTCGTGATTCTCGCTAAAGCGATTGAAGCAGCGGGAGCGACGCTCATTAATACGGGAATTGGTTGGCATGAGGCGCGAATTCCAACAATAGCAACCATGGTTCCTGCTGCAGCGTTTACTCATCTGACCCAACATTTAAAGCCGGAAGTTAAAATTCCAGTAATCACCTCAAACCGGATCAATACACCAGAATTAGCGAATGAGTTAATTGAGTCTGGGGTTGCGGATATGGTTTCGATGGCCAGACCCTTTTTAGCCGATCCATTATTTGCTGAAAAGGCTAAAAGGGGAGAAAGTGAGGCGATTAATGTGTGTATTGCCTGCAATCAGGCATGTCTTGATCGCGTTTTTGTCAACAAAACCGCTTCTTGTCTGGTGAATCCCCGTGCTTGCAATGAAACAGAATTGATTTATGAGGTTACTGCACAACCTAAATCCATTGCAGTGGTGGGTTCGGGCCCAGCGGGGCTTGCATTTGCAACAGTTGCTGCAGAGCGAGGCCATCAGGTGACCTTATTTGAAAAAAGCGATCAAATCGGCGGTCAATTTAATTTGGCCAAACGCATTCCAGGAAAGGAAATTTTTCAACATACATTGGATTACTTTAATTATCAGCTGCAGAAATTTAAAGTGACCATCCGTTTAAATACCGAAGCCACAGTAGAACAATTGCGCGATTTTGATGAGATTGTTATAGCCAGTGGAATTAAACCACGTATTCCTAGGATTCCCGGGATTGAGCATCCCAAAGTGGCAAGTTATATCGATGTGATTACGGGGAAAAAAGAGGTAGGGCAACGGGTAGCGATTATTGGTGCAGGCGGAATTGGTTTCGATGTGGCTGAATTTTTAACGCACCAACACCCAGTTCCCAGGGAGCAGTTTTACAATGAATGGGGTATTGATATTTATGGAACATTTCGAGGTGGACTTAAACCTGCAGAAATTACTCCCAGTCCTCGTGAAGTTTATTTGTTACAACGTAAAAAAGAAAAAATGGGCAAACGTTTGGGTAAAACCACGGGATGGATTCACCGTGCCAGCTTAAAGCATAAACAAGTCAAAATGATTTCCGGGGTACAGTATGATGCGATTGATGATCAAGGCTTACATGTACACATTAATGAAAAACCACAAATTTTACCCGTAGATACAGTGGTGATTTGTGCCGGACAAGTCGAATTGGCTGAATTGTTCGCCCCCTTAAAAGAAGCAGGAAAGGTCGTACATTTAGTCGGTGGTGCTTATAAAGCCTTAGAGTTGGATGCCCGCCATGCAATTGATCAGGCATGCCGTTTGGCGGCTTTGATTTGAGGAACATCTTATCTGGTTCATTTTAGAATCCCCTCACCACTGCTGGGAGAGGGGGATGGAAAAGCCGTTCACTTTAATGGCAGTTACCCTGGACAGATTATGCGTTTCCCGCTAATTTTTTTGAGACGCGAAATAGGGCGTCGTTGCATTAACATTCGAAATAAATAGTTAGGGGATGCAGGCTATAAACCAGGCTGTCACTCTTTAAAAATTACGGTTGAGTTTATTTGATAATTTTATAAATATAGTGCATTATTTTGTTTATTTTGTTATTATACTGTTCAATTTTTATATCACTTAGCCTTTTGTAGGTTATGTTTTAATCGATCAGGATTTTTATGTCTCAAGAAATAACAAGCTTCGCGTCCTTTAATTTTTCAGATGCTTTAAACAAAGCACTAGAGGATATGAAGTTTACTACTCCTTCTCCAATTCAAGTACAAACGATACCTTTACTGATGGAAGGTCGAGATGCGATTGCTTTGGCGCAAACAGGAACAGGAAAAACGGCTGCTTTTGCTTTGCCTATATTGCAAAATTTATCTCCTAATGTGCAAGGTACTCAAGCTTTAATTTTGGCGCCAACTCGCGAATTAGCGATTCAAGTTGCCGAACAGTTTGAATTATTGAGTGCTAAACAACGGGGCGTCATGGTTGCTGTTTTATGTGGTGGTCAAGATTATGGCCGTCAATTAAAGCAGTTAAAAGCAGGTGCTCAAGTTGTGGTAGGAACTCCTGGCCGTATTTTAGATCATATCGACAGACGTACTTTGAATCTCGATAATTTGCGTACATTCATTCTGGATGAAGCAGATGAAATGTTGCGGATGGGCTTTATTGAAGATATTGAAACCATCATGGCGCAATTGCCTGAAAAGAAACAAATCGGTCTGTTTTCAGCAACGATGCCTTACCGTATTCGACAAATTGCCAACACTTATTTGCATGATCCTGTGTCCATCGAAATACGATCAGAAACCGCTACTGTAAAAAGTATCGAGCAACGATTTTTATTTGCTTCTGGACATCAAAAACCTGATGCTCTGTTACGTGTATTGGCCGTAGAAGAATATCAAGGAGTGATTGTATTCGTACGTACTAAAAGCAGTACGGAAGAAGTTGCCGAACTCTTGCAACAACAAGGTCTGCGGGCTATGGCCATACATGGTGATATTACCCAAGCATTACGTGAGCGTATTATTGCGCAATTCAGACAAGGAGCGATTGATATCCTGGTCGCTACGGATGTGGCTGCTCGTGGTCTGGATGTGGAGCGAGTAACCCATGTAATAAACTATGATTTACCGCATGATAATGAAACCTATGTCCATCGCATTGGAAGAACAGGTAGAGCAGGGCGTTCTGGGGTAGCTGTTTTGTTTGTAACCCCTAAAGAATCCCGTTTAATTGGTAGCATTGAGCGGCATACGCGGCAACGTATTGCTAAAGTGGCGGTCCCTAATGACCATATGATTCAAACTGCACGTCAACAACGTTTTATGGCAAATATCACAGCACGTTTGGAACATGCAAACCTGCCTTCATACAAACGAATTATTGAGGAATACATTAAAGAAAATAATGTTTCCGCAGTCGATGTTGCAGCCACACTTGCTTTGCTGTTAAACAAGGATTTGCCTTGGCAAAAAGAGCAAGTATTACCTAAATCACCCCGTCCGGCTAAAGAAGGTCGTGCTGAACGTGGCGGCAAATTTGAACGTGCTCGAACAGAGGAACGAAAAGGTTTTGCTGCGGACAAGAAAGGTTCACGTGATGGACGTAAAAAATTTAATGATGACGTGGTCGGACAGGATTTATTCCGAATCGATGTTGGTAAAATTCACGGTGTGAAACCAGGTAATATTGTAGGCGCCATTGCGAATGAGGCGGGTTTACAAAGTAAACATATTACGGGTCTTAAAATTCATGACGATCATTCAACGGTGCGCCTGCCCAAGGGGATGCCTAAAGAAGTAATGAGTGATTTGACTAAAGCTTGGGTTTGTGGACGTCAGCTCAATATTACTTTAATTGGCAGTGCATAATCTGTAACCTGGGTGCTTGAACCCAGGCTCTCTATGCTTTGTAAGCGAATAAAGCTGCTGTTGTCGCTGCAGCAGCTAGAACGACCAGGCCTGCGGTGACCGGGGTAAAAAAAGCATAAGGATTTTCAGCGCGTTCTATTTCATTTTTCAGATTAGTTTTCATACGTACAATCTTTTCTTTTACGGAATCAATTCGATTGTTAGGGTCGGTATGTTCAGTTAGAGCCGGTAAAAAATGTTCTTGAAATGCTGTAATCGCTGAATTTATTTCATAGGCCCGTTCCGGGTTTGTTGCGTAAAAAGATAAAGAAGTGCGGGCAATCGCTTCAAAAAAAGTAGCGCTTAAACACAGCTTATCGTGTTCGAACCATTGTGACGAGTCAGTAATCTTAGAGTTTAATTGATAGCGCGGATTATCTGCTTTATTTTCGGTGAAGTGACCAATCGCTTCTTTTAATTCATTTTCATCAGAAAGAATTTGCTCCATATAGCTAAGACATTTGAGGATAAAATTTTGTTCAAAAGCCATTTTCGAGCCTCCTTGGCAAAAAATATTAATATAAATATCTTTTACCTAGGGCGCAATCGAAAGCGCTTAAAGTCTTATTTTTGTGCAGTAAATAAGCATATTTGCTTTATTGTATTGTTTCCAAGAAGGGATGATATGTATTTAACTACTTGATAAATATAAAAAAATTATGAAAAAGAGGCGCGCTTAAAAAAATTGCTTATAAAGGATCTTTCATACTATAATGCGGGAGGCTTTTGTTTTTAAAATAACCAGATAAACTCTTCAAAATTCAGTGCGGTAGTCCTCTTTAATCAAGATGACGCTGCTTTTTTTAGGATTAGAACTTAAGGGTATTCATGAAACTGTTAGCAACTATAGGGGCTTTTTTATTCACTGGGATTGTATGGGCTACACCTCTTCATAATATAGTTGTATTTGGTGATAGTTTGTCTGATAACGGTAATTTATATAAGTTTATGAAATATCAATTACCTCCATCCCCTCCTTATTATGATGGTCGTTTTTCTAATGGCCCCGTCTGGATCGAACACGTAATTGCTTCTTACTTTCCTAAAAATGCTGGTGCTCATTTATTAGATTATGCTTATGGTGGAGCAGGTGTATCTGAGGAAGAAGGGGCTGACGATGTTTTATTTACCCTAAGAAGGGAAGTGAACAATTATTTATCAGAGCATCATGATAAAGCAAGTGAAGACAGTCTTTTTGTGATATGGATAGGTTCAAATAATTATCTTGCATTTCCTTCAGAGGTTGAACAAACATTACACGATGTGCATACAGGAATTATACACAGCATACAACGGTTAGTTGATAAAGGTGCGAAACATATTTTAGTCGTGAATTTGCCGGATTTAGGAAGAACTCCTGCAGCAATTGAATTTGGTTCCGTGAATGAGATGACTTATTTTGCCAAAGAACATAATAACATGCTAAGTAGGTCGATTGATGAGTTAAAACAAGAGTATCCCGATGTACAATGGTTGTATTACGATCTGCATCAAGCTTTTGAAGAGCTGATGTCTCATCCACAAGACTATGGATTTACCAATTTAACGGGTACTTGTGTTAATTCAGTAGTTGAAGACATCACCAAAACATCGATTCTGAAAATGGTCGCCTCCGTCAAACCGAACCTGCCTCAGGATGCATGTACCGGTTATTTGTTTTTTGATTTAGTGCATCCAACTAAATTGGCACATAAAATTCTTGGTGATAAAGCCAGAGAAATGTTGGATCAGGCGGGTATAGAGTTAGCTGACTAGATGCAGTACATTCATCAATTGAGTCTGGATTTGATGAAGCGCCCATTATCTGCTCTTAGCCTCTGCCACGTCATCCCGAGCATAGTGAGGGATGATGTTAAAAGGAATGGATGGTCGCGCGCTTCCGCTTCGCTGGACATAGCGATTTGATTTCATTTTTACTCGATCAGGATCAGATTTATTAGGACGATATGAAATATATTACAAGGATAGTTTTACTATTTTTCTGTTTATTTTCCATTGCTCTTGCGGACAAACTACACATTAAAGTCGATGCCAAAAACATTGACTTACCTTATTGGCCTGCAAAAAAGGATAAATATGGAGCCGTATTCCTAGTTAATGGAGGTGAGCAAGCACAAGCCACCGCATTGCTGGATAATTTGGCCAATCAATTGGCTCAAAATGGATGGCAGGTTGTATTACTCAATAATGACAGCAGTATTACTGTGCCTTGGATCAAACAATTCCCAGAAGTGATTACTGCCTTACGAAAACAAAAAAACGTACGTGTTGTACTCTTGCATTATGGGGAGCAATTAAAACAAACATTTGATTTCTTAGGGAAATCGCCGGCACCCGAAATCGAAGGCTTGGTCCTGTTGTCTGCATACGATGTTCCTCCTCCAAATAATACCGATAAAAAGCCTGAATTAAAGATGCCTGTTTTTGATATTGTGGGTCAGTTTGATTTTGATATGACCAAACAAGAAATGGCGGCCAGAAAAAAAGAATTGGGAGCAAATAAAGATAATTACCTCGCTTTAGAGATACCTGGCGCTCACCATGATTATGAATATTCGCGGCAGCTACTTTTTTCCTTTATCCATGGTTGGATGGTAAAGCTTCCTGAGTTTCAACCTAAACCTCCTCCGGTTATGTACTCTTATTTGGCTCCAGTTGCATTATTTTTTAAAGAGCAACTCGCAAATAGTAAGTCATCGGACTGGGACAAATATTTTGAGCAGCCACTTGAGATCGATTAAGAATGAGCACAGCTGATGCGCATTCTTATATATAAAGCTCATTAGATGAAATTACCACCCTTTGCTGGTGCAAATTAATTCATAAGCTTTCACAATCTTCTGGGTTTTTTCATTTGCCATTTTAATCATTTCCTGCGGTAAGCCTTGCGCAATTAATTTGTCGGGATGGTTGCGGCTTAATAAACGTCGATACGCTTTTTTCACTTCTTGTTTGCTGGCATCCGGTGACACCTCCAAAAGAGCATAAGCATAATCCATGTTTGTTTTAGTCGGTTGATAATTGTATCTGCTGTAGGATGAGTACGAATGGGATGAGGAATGGGATTGCTGCGATTGTTCTGATTGCTGCCTGCCGCTATTTGGTGACTCGGATGAGTAACTTGCGCCAAAATCTTCATAAAAGCGATATTGATTGTGTAGGGGGGCAAAGCCTAGCCTGGAAAAAATTTTATCCAGTACTTGGATTTTCTTGGCATCAAGTCCATCTGCTTGTGCTGCACGATATTGAATATCTATAAATAACCGTAATAAGTCACGGTTATCTTTACAGGTTTTTTTTAACTCTTCAAGCATTGCATCGAGATTGAACTTCGGTTGTTTGCCCTCATTAAATAAATGCTTTGCCCGGTTTTTTTGTTCGTTATTCAAACGCATTTCGTCCATGAATAAACGCGCCATATCCAGTTCTTGTTCTGTAACGCGACCATCTGCTTTGGCTAAATGCCCCATAATCGAAAAGGTGGCGTCAAAAAATATTTTTTGGATTACTCCACGCTTTTCAGCGTAATACAACCAATGAGGATTGGAAAAATAGTTGTACAAACCGCGATCAAAAAAGTTACCCACCAAGAGGCCGAAAATTGCCCCTGTAGAACCGGCGATTAAATAGCCGAAAAATGCGCCAATGATCTTTCCCCACCAGGTTGAGATGATAAAGAAGTCCCGAAGAGACATTAAAATGATTCCTTAAATTTGTTCATTAAACTGATTTTATCGCTTTATACCACATTTTAAGTATATACTGTCGCCTTTTGGGTTTGGTTTTATATGCGATTTTTTTACTCTTTTTTGATGTATTTGCTCACTCCTTTTATTCTAGTCCGTTTATGGTGGAAAGGAAGAAGCTTACCTGCCTATAGGGAACGTATATTAGAACGTTTTTTTCTTGCGAAACAGGAATATAAACCGGTTGATGTCTGGATTCACGCTGTCTCTTTGGGGGAGGTTATTGCAGCTATTCCATTGATAGATGCGATGTTGGATAAAAAGTGGTCTTTATTTGTTACCACGATGACGCCAACCGGTTCTGAGCGCGTACAAGCACGTTTTGGTAACAAGGTAACTCATCAATACCTGCCCTATGATCTTCCCGGCATCCTTAAACGCTTTTTTAAACAAATTCAGCCGCGGGTTGGTGTGATTATGGAGACTGAGCTATGGCCGAATTTAATTTATCAAGCACGGGCAGCAAAGGTGCCGTTACTGCTCGCCAATGCGCGGATCTCTGATGATTCATTAAATGGCTATAAAAAGATTAAATTTTTAATTAAACCGCTTCTGAATCAATTCACTGCTATTTTGGCGCAAGGAGAAGAGGATGCGCGACGTTATATCACCTTAGGAGCAAGAGAGGAGATAGTGCACGTTTTAGGAAATATGAAATTTGACCTGCAAACCAATACAATCGACAGCAAACGTTTTAGTGATTTAAAAAGTCATTGGGGCGCTGAGCGAATAGCGGTGATTGCCGCCAGTACCCATGAGAATGAAGAGGCACAACTTTTATCTCATTTAAAACGATTGCAACAAGCAATTCCTGGCGTGATTTTTTTAATCGCTCCACGTCATCCGGAACGCTTTCAAACAGTCTATCAATTGTGCCTTCAATCGGGATTTAAGACTGGGTTACGCTCAGATTTAACTACCTTAAGCCCGGAAAACGAAATTGTGGTATTAGACAGCTTGGGTGAGCTTTTAGGTTTATATCAAATTAGTGATTATGCTTTTGTTGGTGGTAGCCTGGTTCCAGTTGGTGGGCATAATGTATTAGAACCCATCGCGATGAATGTCCCGGTATTAAGTGGCAGCCAGGTTCATAATTTTAAAGCCATTTGCAATGATCTCAAGTTAGCCCAGGGTATCCTATTAGTACAGCAAGCTAATGAAGTCATTGACGGAATCATTAAGTTGCATACCGATCCCACATTTCGTCAGCAGATGATTAAAAATGCCAACGCGGTTTTTGAAAAAAATAAGGGATCGGTCATACGTCATTTACAGCAAATTGAAGGGGTGATTTAGGCTAAATCAGGATATCTTCGATAGACTTAAAGAGGAGTAGCCCGGATTAGACGAAGTTGTAATCCGGAATTATGATCAGCTTCCCGTATTACTACGCTAATACGGGCTACATATAAAAGTGTAAATTGACGCCATCGCGTGAACACATGTAATTGTCAGAAACCCCGGGTTACGGCTTTGTCTAACCCAGGTTACGAATTGATTAAATACAATCTCTATAAGGAATGGATTAAGAACAGACCTCTTCCCGACTTGCGGGAGAGGTTCAGGTAATTAGGAGCCTTGATTTTGCTTTTCTTTAATCTCAGACAAAGTTTTACAATCGATACATAAAGTCGCAGTGGGTCTTGCTTCCAAGCGTTTAAGGCCGATTTCAATACCACATGCTTCGCAATAACCAAAATCTTCATTTCGCAAGCGCTCTAAGGCATCTTCAATTTTCTTAATCAGTTTACGTTCACGATCACGAGTACGCAACTCAATACTGAACTCTTCTTCTTGACTTGCTCTGTCTGAAGGATCAGGGAAATTAGCCGCTTCATCTTTCATGTGCGTTACTGTTCGGTCAACTTCTTCCATCAATGATTGACGCCAAGCGAGCAATATTTTTTCAATATGTGCCAACTGGTTTTCATTCATATATTCTTCACCTGGGGTTTCCTTGTAGGGGGTGATACCCATACTACCTATTGCGTCGTTTTTCACGTTGTGTCGTCTCTCATTGTTTTTATCAATTAATTGTTCGATCATTTTAGCCTCCGTACCCAACTCGTACAACCTGGGTTTACAGAAAGCGGTTAGGTATACCAAAAAACTATTCTATCATCAATAAAATTATCGCCAACCCCCACTTACTCTGTCATTGCCCTGAATGTCTTGCCAACAGGTTACGTTCTTATATTGTAATTCATTAAGTATAGCTTGTACTTTTAATTTTTGATCGTACCCATGTTCCAGTAGGATCAGGCCACCAGGTAAAAGGTACTCATGACCTTGTTCGATAATACATTGTAGATCACCTAAGCCTTCTTGACTACTCACCAACGCATTTCGTGGTTCAAAACGTAGATCACCTTGTTGTAAGTGCGGATCGTGTTCTGCAATGTATGGAGGGTTCGCAACAACAGCATGATAGGGTCTTTTTGGAATGTTATCAAACCAGTTCGATAAATAAAAACTGACATTCTGTATTTTATGATTTCGTGCATTTTCTTGAGCGATATTTAGGGCCTCTTGACTGATATCTCCAGCAACAATATTCCAATTAGGCCTTTCTTTAGCAAGTGCCAAAGCAATGGCTCCGCTTCCTGTACCCAATTCAAGCACATAGGTATTCGGTTGATTGGGAATGAGCTCTAAAGCTAATTCAACTAATCGCTCTGTTTCATGTCGCGGAATTAAGGTGTGCGGATTGACTTTTAAATTGAGCGACCAAAACTCACGCTCTTCTGTGAGATAGGCAATGGGGGTCCCTTGGGCTCTTTGAGCCATTAAATTTTGAAAGGCCTCCCACTGTGACGGGGTTAATAATTTCTCAGGATGTGCATAGAGATAAGTTCTGGTTTTATTTAAAACGTGACAGAGTAAGATTTCTGTTTCCAGATCCGGAGTTTTCCCCAGAGCTGTACGGATATTAATCATTTCGTCCCAGCTCTGCGAGCAATTCGGCATGGTACTCACGTTTTAATGGATCGATGACCAATGTTAAATTACCTTCCATTACATCACCGAGTTGATAGATCGTCAAATTAATGCGGTGATCTGTCAGTCGGCCTTGTGGGTAATTATAAGTACGAATTCGTTCGGAACGATCACCAGTGCCTACCAGCGATTTACGAGTTTGCGCCTGTTCTTTCTTCTGTTTGCTTTGTTCTGCATCCAGTAAGCGGGTTTTAAGTAATGACATCGCTTTAGCACGGTTTTTGTGCTGAGAACGCTCGTCTTGGCATTCCACTACGACACCCGTTGGAATATGGGTGATGCGTATGGCCGAATCGGTTTTATTGACGTGCTGCCCCCCAGCGCCTGATGAGCGGTATGTATCAATGCGTAAGTCATCAGGATTAATTTGGATGTCATCAATTTCATCAACCTCAGGCATAATCGCAACCGTACATGCAGAGGTATGGACACGACCTTGAGATTCAGTCTCAGGAACACGTTGAACTCGATGTGCACCGGATTCAAATTTGAGTTGTGAATAAACGGAATGACCACTAATTCGGGTGATTATTTCTTTATATCCGCCATGTTCCCCATGATTGGCGCTGATCAACTCTTGTTGCCAACCTTGAGTCTCCGCATATCGACTGTACATCCGATAAAGATCGCCAGCAAAAATTGCGGCTTCATCACCACCGGTTCCGGCCCTGATTTCAAGGTAAACATTCCGTTCATCATCCGGATCTTTGGGAATGAGATGCCACTGCAGTTGTTCGTCAAGTTCTTCCACTTGCTTTTGGGCGCTTTCCAATTCTTCTGCCGCCATTGAGGCTAATTCTTTATCGTCCCCTTCGAGCATTTCGCGCAGTGATGATAAATTATTTTGGGCTACGATATAGGTTTCATAACATGTCGCAACAGGCTCGAGTTGGGCGTATTCTTTTGAAAGCGTTTTAAATTGATTCTGATCGGCAATTATGGAAGCTTCCGATAGTAAACGACCCACTTCCTGATATCGCTCCAGCATTTGCTGTAGTTTGAGTTCAAGAGATTTCTTCATAGGATGTTTGATGTGTTGTTGTATTAAAAAGATATTGAGCTAAGGTAAATAAATCTTCTCGACCATCTTTGGCAATTTGCCGTAAACCCGCAGTCGGATTATGCGTCAGTTTATTTACGAGACGTTCACTAAACTCATTTAAAACGACTTGCTGACATTGTCCTGCAGAAAGTTTTTTTAAAGCGCGTTGCAGTTCCTTTTGTGCCAAATCTTGCATTTGACTGCGGTAGTCACAAATGACCTTTTTGGCTTTAAGCGAACGATGTTTGCGGATGTATTTATTCAATTCCTCATCGACTAATTGCTCTGCATGTAATGCAGCATGGCGTCTTTCTTCCATTCCTTTATCGATCATGGTTTGTAAATCATCGATATTGTAAAGATGAACGTGTTCTAATTCTTTAATGCTGTCTTCAACATCTCTAGGAACCGATAAATCCAAAAAGAACATGGGGGCATTATTTCTTTGATGTAGCGCCTGCTCAACCCAATTTTTATTAATAAAATGGATGGGGCAATTTGTTGCCGAGACAATAACATCTGCCTGCGGTAGATATTCGGCAATTTGGGTGATCGGCGTAGTTTGTCCATTAAATGAGTGGGCAAGTTTCTCTGCATTTTCTAGTGTTCTACTGGCGATCATGAACCGTTCAACACCTTGTTGACGTAAGTATTTAGCAACTAATGAGGCGGTTTCCCCTGAACCAATTAAAAATACATTGAGCGATTTATAGTTTGTAAAAAGTTGGACTATTAATTGTGTTGCAGCATAGGCAACGGATACGGGGTTCGTGCCGACGCCACTTTGGGTGCGTACTCGTTTCGACGCAGAAAATACATATTCAAAAATGGGTCTTAATTCTGTTTTTATTGCGCCAAGGCTGCATGCATGTTGGTATGCTTGTTTCATTTGTCCAAGGATTTGAGGTTCACCGATCATCATCGAATCCAAGCCACTGGCAACGCGTAAAAGATGTTTGATTCCCTGATGCCCTTTATGCATATAGATAAATGGGGAGAGTGAATCTGCAGGTAATTGGTGTTCTTGGGTAAGCCAGTGGGTGATGATCTGTGGATCTTGAGTCTCACAATAAATTTCTGTGCGATTACAGGTAGATAGGATTGCGGCTTCACTGACCTCAGGGAGGCACAACAAACTATCGAGCACGGAATCCTGGGTAGCAGGAGATAATGCGACTTTTTCACGCACGTTTATTGGAGCAGTTTTATGATTTAGCCCGCAAGCAACAAACACCATAGAATATGAATTATTAGAATATGAATTATTGAGTTAATCGTGGGATTGTAAACGATTAGCCGTTAAATTTGTAGTGTACGCTGCCTTATTTCTTTCTTCTGAGCCGCGAAATGGGATTCTGCGGCTGAGAAAAGTGCACTGATCATTGCAATTCCAGCAAATAGTCTCTACTTCATAGCCCAGGGAGGTAAAACCGGAGATCCTCGCTGCACTCAGGTTGATGAAAAAAAACTCCATGTAAAATTAAAGTACATCTTTATTCAGCCGCTAACAAGAGTAGAGGGTTTTATACAAAATCCCAAGTTATGGGGAGTCGATCATGGATATAATCCTGCAAGGTGCTCACAGTGGCGAAGAGGCTGCAGAAAGTTTGGCGCGTGTATTAGAATTATTTAAAGAACGATATCATATCGCTGGATTTCGTGAAATTCATTTAACGGTTACTTTGGTTGATGAACAAGGCGATGATGTTGAATTAGTTGATAGTGAGTCGAATCAAGCGTATCGTGTTTTTGAAGTATATCGTAAAGGTTATGAATTAGGTGGTAGAAAAGGAACACCAGTACTCGAATTGATCGTAGATAACACTCGCCCTCGGTGAAGGAGTAACTTATGTTTTTGGCAATTATCGCCATCATTCTGACATTAATTTTAGTAGTCGGCATTCATGAGGGGGGGCATGCACTAGTAGCACGCATTTTTTCAGTAAAAATCAAAAAAATTTCTATAGGTTTTGGTAAACCCTTATTACGCTGGCAAAGCCGCAGCGGTTGTGAATGGGTTTGGGCATTTTTTCCTTTAGGAGGGTATGTTCAATTAGAAAATACACGCATTAGCCCAGTGGAACCGGCACAATATCCTGAATGTTTTGATAAAAAACCTGTTTGGCAGCGTATTCTCATTCTATTAGCTGGGGCTGCTGCAAATTTAATTGTTGCGTGGTTTGCTTTTGTTGTAGTGTACACAATTGGTTTGACGTACACTTTGCCTGAAATCAAAGAAGTACTTCCTAAAAGTACCGCAGCCCAAGCAGGAATGCTCCCAGGCGATCAATTCATCTCCATTGATGGCAGAGCTACTCCAACTTGGAGTGATGTGGGGATGCGCTTAGTGATTCTATGGGGGAAAAAAAATATTCCAGTCACTGTGAGTCGTGCGGATGGGAAAGAGTCAATCGTTGTGCTTGATTTAAGTCAAGAACACTTTCGTGGGGTAAAATTATCTTTATTGACTCAACTCGGGATTCAACCCAATCTGGCTGCGGCCAAAAGCACACTAAAGGCTGCATCACTCTTAGATGCGGTCCATCAAGCCAATCAGTTCATGGGGAATATGGTTTACTTTTTTATGATGACCTTAAAGCAATTATTTACTGGGGTGATCCCTTTTTCTGTGTTGTTAGGACCAATAGGCATCTTTGCAGCTTCGGTGTCCTCACTGATGCAAGGAACCATTGTATTTCTGTTATTTATAGCCAGCTTAAGCCTTGCCGTTGCTGTGATCAACCTGTTTCCTATCCCGGGCCTAGATGGAGGCTCAATTGTTTATGCAATTATTGAAAAAGTCCGCGGTAAAGCGGTCTCTGTGCCCATGGAGCTCTTATTGCATCGATTGGTTATTATTGTATTTTGTGTCCTCTTGGTGCACTTATTGATGAATGACCTGCAACGACTTTGATCCTAAATGTACAGCAATTCCTGCACTCATAATGATTGCACAATGCAAGATTTCGAGGTATTATTGTGCAGTTTAGTTAAAAAAAGGACTCTTTTGTGAAAAATCAAATATCTACTTTTACCTCCAAATTTTTTGATTGTAACAATATTAAGAATATTATTGATAATGAAATCAAGAAGCTGGAACAAAATCAGCCGCCACAAAATGATACGATTCGAATTGTATTTTTGGGTAGAGGCCATCATATCAACAAGGGTGCATTTGCAGGCAGTTTAGAGCGTGCTCAAAAAGCAATCCAAGCTTCTGTAGATGAGGCGGTAGAAATGGTATTAACCTATCTAAAGGATGGAAATAACTTTGAAAACTTGGTTAACGAACACGCCATCCGGAACCTTATTTCTTCCTTCGATGCAATGGATATTCCTCAGATGTTAGAGCTTTTTGAGATTGATGAGTCGACACTAACGAATCAGCTCGGTATGAAATAATCTATCGATATGCCTGAAAAAGGAGCAAAGAAAAGGAAAATTTGGTATCAGCACCATGATTTTCATTTCAAAGAGAGTTAGGCCGAAAAAATAAATTCCATCTCGATTGATGGCTCAATTTAGTTATGAAAGGATGTTCCATGAAATCACAACTCTATAAAAATACCCCAAAAATAGAAAAATTATTTTCTACAGAAAAGTCGATAGAAGAAAATTCAATACAAGATGATACGATTCGTTTTGCGTTAAGTAATACTTATTTATCCGTCGAGAAAGGTCAATTTGAAGGGAGCCTTGAGCTCGCTCAAGAAGCAATTCAGGATTTTTTAGATAAGAATGCGGCAACTTATACTGCATATGGACAAGGTTTTGGCCTTTTACAAATTAACGATACGACGCGCGATATTACTCCCTATGGAATTGATATTCCGATGATGTTGGCGTTTTGTGGGATTGACCCGTCAACACTGAGTACGCAAATGGGTATGAAATAAGGTCCTATCCTGGGCTGCCTGGCGACAGAAGACCAAGCGGCCAAAATATAATTTCCCTCCGCTATTGTGGATGCAACGAGGAGTCACGCAGGGTCGACACTGTTCTAAAACGAGGATACGCCTCGCTATCTCGAGATGACGAGGTCAATCAACCCTTGGCCTATGCCTCTGCCAGGAGTGGTAGGGGCGATTTCTTGATAGTTATAGTGTCTACAATTTACCTACGGTTCGTGCACAACACCAAATATCCACCTTTTTCACCCCTGATTTTTTTAAAGTGAATGCCAGCTCATTCGCTGTGCTTCCTGTAGTTAAGAGATCATCAATAATCGCAACATGCTGCCAAGGCAGTTTTTTACTTTTGAAGGCATGCCGTAAATTTTTTTGTCTTTGCTCTCCATCAAGGCTTGCTTGAGGTTCAGTATTGCGAATTTTTTGACAACTGGTGATATCGTAAGGTACTCCTAATTTTCTAGCCAACAAACGTACCAAAACTGCGGCCTGATTGAACCCACGTGCTTTAATGCGTTGTGGATGCATAGGAACTGGAATGAAACACTGGGGTAGATTTTCAAGGTTTGGTAGCGAATTAACCATTAGATGACTTAAAAAAGAGCCTAGATAAAGCCCCTCATGATATTTAAATTGATGCAAAAGACTGCGTAGCGGTTCTTCAAAAGTATAATTAATATAGGCCCGATCGAAGTGAGGTGTTTTTTTAATACAACGACCACAGATTTGCAGATGGGTATCCGCTAAAGGATAAGCACACCGTTCACACGCAGAGCCTAGATGAGGCATGAAGTCAATGCAAGGGGTACAAACGGCCATTTTATTATTATGAAATTGATTACATAAAGTACATATTGAGTACAAGCGTAAACTTTGTGTTACACTCCATATTTTCTGGCGCACGAGTGTTGGATTCCTTTAATTTTTCCTGGTTTTATAATGGCTGTTATCTACGAAATTAGCAAGACATTCAATCAACATGCTTCTGAATATGAATTGGCTGCCAAAGTACAACAAGAAATTGGGGTGCGTTTATTAGAGCGTTTGCAGTATTTGAACATTAAGCCACAGCGTATCCTGGATCTTGGATGCGGACCTGGCTTTTTTACTTATGAATTGACTAAAATCTATCCGAAAGCACAGATCGTAGGTTTGGATTTAGCACAGTTTATGTTGATTCAGGCGCAAAAAAAACAAGGCTGGCTGCGAAAGTGGCCTCTAGTGGCTGCAGATATGCAAAATATGCCTTTTGTTACTGGTGCGTTTGATTTAATTTTTGCCAATCAAGTGATTCACTGGGGTAGTGCTTTGACACCTGTTTTTCGTGAATTGAATCGAGTCATGAAAGCGAATGGTTGTTTGATGTTCACTACTTTGGGGCCTGATACATTCAAAGAGTTGAAGCAGGCTTGGACGGGAGTCAATCATTACGCGCATGTCAATGAATTTGCTGACATGCATGACGTGGGTGATTGTTTGATGGCAGAGCATTTTTTAGAACCAGTAATGGATATGGAATTATTATCGGTGCATTATGAAACGTTGCCCAAGCTCTTACAGGCTTTGAAAGCTCAGGGAGTAAAAAACATTAATCCGAGAAGAAACCAAGGTCTAACCGGCAAAACAGCTTGGCGACATTTTGAACAAAATTATGCCGCCCTGCAAACGGATAATGGAAAATATCCCCTGACTTATGAAGTAGTATACGGTCATGCCTGGAAAGGGGAGCAAAGAAAAACCGAACTTGGAATCGAAACCATGATTCCCATTTCCCAAATCGTTAGGCCAAAGAGATAAATACCTCGGGGTTTACTAGTGAATTGGATTTCCTTAATCAGAATTCGCAGTTGCACCAGGTTACTTGTGCAACCGACTCCGTTCTTGTAATTTCTTGGTTAAGTCAATCAAGGTAGATGCTTTTTGATCAAATATTTTCAATGCATCCAGAGCGATTTGATAATGTTTGCTGATTTCGTCTTCTAATTTATTTTGAGTATAGAGCGCTGCAAAGGTGGTTTTTTGATTCGCCAAATCGGAGGATCGCCCTTTGCCCAATACCTCAGCAGGTGCATAACGATCCAGATAATCATCTTGCATTTGAAAAACTATGCCCAGATGACTGGCATAAGTGCGTAAAGCGGTCTTATCGGTTTCAGAGACTGAAGCCTGGGCATTAAGCACCATTTCAATACACGCTAAAATAAGTCGTCCGGTTTTCAGATAGTGAATTTCTCTCAGTTGTTTTTCACTAATAGATGATTTGGATAACTCCGATAAATCCAAACTTTGCCCACTCACCATGCCACTAATGCCGCTGGCTTTAACCAGCTCCAGCGTGATGGCAATCACTTGCTGGGGTTGCAGCAGAGGAGAGAGGCGGTTTAATAAGACTTCAATGGCTAAGGCTTGCATGCCATCACCAACTAAAATGGCAGTTGCCTCATCAAAAGCCTTATGACAACTCGGTTTGCCCCGACGGAGATCGTCATTGTCCATAGCAGGGAGATCATCATGAATTAAAGAATAGCAATGCGTTAATTCTATAGCCGCAGCAATTACATCCAGAATTTTTAGATCCAGATCAAGCAGGCTCCCGGTTAAATAGACCAGGATGGGGCGGATTCTCTTTCCGCCAGGGAACAGCGAGTAATTGATTGCAGAACGTATGGTTGCGGCAGGTACTGAAGATTCGTTAATGATTTGACTAAGAAACTCTTCATGCCTTTGTATGTAATTACTGATCACTTAATTGTTCATCCGAGCGGGGTTCAGCAGAGGTTAATATTTCTATTTTTTGTTCGGCCTTGTGTAATACATCCTGACATCGTCTGGCCAGACTAATTCCTTTTTCAAATTGCTTGAGCGACTCTTCAAGAGAAAGCTCTCCTTTTTCGAGTTGCCTGACAATTTCCTCTAGCTCCATGATCGATTGTTCAAAATGCATGTCCTGGCTCATAGATTTTGTCCTGATTGTTCAAAATGTACTGATTATACTGAGTTGTTCTCAGGATTCAATGTACGTGAATCAATTTTAATGAAAATTGGATGTGGTCTGGGTGAAGACAAAGCTGTAATCCGGGTTCATTTCTGCGTCATGCATAATCACATCCCTGCCTACGTCCCGCGGACAAGCCGCGGGACGTAGGCAGAGCAGAACCGGGCCAGTTTTTTCAGGGGGCGTCGCAACATCCTGGCTACCTATTATAAAGATTCAATGTGATAAATCGTGTATATTAGCGCCAACACTATTTGATGGAATAAGCATGAAAACAAAAACCCAATTTGTATGCAGTCAATGTGCCGCGATTTCGAAACAATGGGCGGGACAATGTACCCATTGTGGCGCATGGAATTCGATTGCGGAGGAAGGTATCCCGGTGAATCGTAACTCACGCAGTGGGTCTTGGGTTAATCAACGCTCTGTCATTACTGCAGTCGAAGATGTCGTGATGGATAAAGAAGTACGGATGGATTGCGGTTTATCAGAACTTAACAGAGTTCTTGGCGGCGGTTTGGTATATGGTTCGGTGGTTCTTATCGGAGGGGATCCAGGTATTGGTAAGTCTACTTTGTTATTGCAAACCTTGGCTAATCTTTCCATGCAGGAAACTGTTTTATATGTCACGGGTGAGGAATCCTTACAACAAGTCGCCATGCGGGCCAAACGTCTGGGATTACCTTTAGCGGGATTAAGGCTTTTAGCTGAAACACAGGTTGAATCGATTATTGCACACGCACAAAAAGAAAATCCTAAAGTGATTGTGATTGATTCCATCCAAACTATTTTTACCGAGACGATTAGCTCTGCTCCAGGTGGAGTAAGCCAAGTACGGGAATCGGCAGCTCAATTAGTTCGTTTTGCTAAACTCACCCAGACCGCCGTGTTTTTAGTGGGGCATGTGACTAAAGAGGGTGCTTTAGCCGGACCACGTGTTTTAGAGCATATGGTAGACAGTGTTCTCTATTTTGAAGGTCAAAGCGACAGCCGTTTCAGAGTCATTCGCGCCATTAAAAATCGTTTTGGCGCAGTCAACGAATTGGGTGTATTTGCGATGACCGATAAAGGGTTAAAAGAAGTCGCTAATCCGTCGGCAATTTTTTTGTCGCGTCAGCCAGAACCTACTTCCGGGAGTGCCGTGATGGTGACTTGGGAAGGATCACGCCCCATGTTAGTCGAGGTACAAGCTTTGGTTGATGAAGCGCATGGGCAACAATCGAAACGGGTGACTGTGGGGCTTGAATCCAATCGATTAGCCATTTTACTTGCTGTGCTCCATCGGCATGGAGGAATTGCTACTTACGATCAAGATATTTTCATCAATGTAGTCGGTGGTGTGAAAGTGACAGAAACTGGCTCAGATCTTGCATTATTAGCTGCGGTAGTATCCAGTTTGCGTAATCGGATTTTTGACAGGGAAACGATAATTTTTGGTGAAGTGGGTCTTGCTGGTGAAATCAGACCCGTACAAAGTGGGCAGGAACGTTTAAAAGAAGCAGCAAAACATGGATTTAAACGAGCTATAGTTCCTTTTGCGAATGCGCCCAAGCAACAACACGATTCTTCAATGGTTATCGAACCGGTCAAATATTTACATGAAGTTTTGGAAAAAATGTAAATCCTATGTGCCGCTGGTATTAAAGCAAAACCAATAATTCACTGTCACTCCAAGCGCAACGACGGATCTTCCTGCTCTAGCACCACCTAGAAAGAGGAGAATTCTCGTTGGCACTCGGATGACGGGGACATTCGTCGCACCAGGTTACGTAAGCAGTCTTCTTTGTAAACGTTTTAAGAGTTTAAGACACAGTCTTTATCGTATTGAAACAACACAACACAGGAGCAATGATGACTTTTCCCACCCAGCTAAAACGTGACTTTATGGATATGTTAACCCGCAACAAAATTTCTCACCGTCAAGGTTGGTCCAATTTTATGGGGAATGTGAGGAATCCCTCTGCCGTGGTTGTTTATGTTGAGAGCGAAGCGCAAGTGCAACTCATCATGAAAGAAGTTAAGAAGATGAATGAAAAACGGACGCCACAGAATAAGATTACTTTAAGAGCAAGTGCCGGTTGGGAAGATAAGAAGAATGCCGGTTGTTGTTTATTTCCTTGGTCTAAAGTTCAGGATGAAGAATATAAAGGCAGTTTCTCTTTCTCGGAAGTAGTAGGGGGGCGAACATCGCCGCAAAGTGAAGGAACGGACATTATTATCTGTTTTAAAAAGAAATTTCATAAAGCCAAAGTCTTAGGACCTCTTGATACCAAGCCGTCATGGATCAATCCTGAAAATCCGATTCATCAACTCTCAGCGATGCTTGTGGAAGTAAACGCAGGAACTCAGATCGCTGAATATGCAGAATTTTTACGAGAGAATAATTTATCTTCATCGACACTCAGTATGCTCAGTTGGGCGAGTCTTGTGGGATTATCTATTCCTGGTGGGCATGGAACGGGGCGTGATGAACCTGCTGTAAGTGGCCTGATTGAATCAATCAGAGTGTGCGATTTGGATGGAACCATTCGCGAGCTGACTCCAGAGCATCCTGATTTTGAGACCTTACGCGGGGCTAATAGTGGTTTTTTAGGGGTTGTGCTGAGTGTGAAGTTGCGTGCAGTGAAGGCCTTTAATTTACGTGAAACAGTAGAGCTGTTTCATAACACAGAGGAAATGAAAGGCAAACTGGGCGACATATTAAAAAACAATCACTATGTGAGTTTTATAGGAATGCCCAGTTCTGCTGATTCGGAACTTAGCGACCACATTCACCAATGGCAAGTTCGGAAGTGGAATTTTACTACAGAGAAACCAACCCAATCCAGCAAAGCGACTTATGCGCCCTCAATCACTTCCTTTGTTCAAGAATTGGAGTTAAGGCTGGGGGCGGATTTGATGAATTTTTTAGTGAATTCAGAATTGAGAAGTTTATTACCCCAATTCATGCTGATTGCTGCCGCTGAAACGATTGAAAGTCGTGGCACCAAGCCCATAGTTGACTTTGAAAACCATATTACCCATCCACAAGTCGCTTTTCCAAAGGTATTGCGTGATGTGGATTATTTTATCCCTGTCCAAGATGAGAAGGCAGGGGAACAGCTGGAAGAAATATTGCAGCAAATTGAACGTCAGATAAAAAGTGCGGCAAAACAAGGTGAGAATCCGGTAACCTATGCGATTTACGTTCGCTATTTGAAAGGCACCAATGGAGGATTGTCTCCAACCAGTACTCAGGCACCTGATGAGCGTATTATAGCTTTGGATGTGGTCACTCACCCGCAGGCGAGAGGAATTGCTCGTTTTGAAACCGTTTTTATGGGCAAATTAAAAGAAAAAGGATTTGAAGTCAGAAATCATCTAGGAAAAGAGTTTCCCGCGGGAGTAGTTCGTTATGCTCAATTTTTAGATCCAAAAAAAATAAAACAATTTATTGAAGCGGCAGAGCGTTGGAATGCAACCCCAGGTCAGAATGATGGGGCAGAGCGTTTGGCCATGGCTCCTTATAATACGAATTACTTTCAAGAGATGCTTGATCTTAGTCCTAAATTGGCCAGTGAGGAAGAGAAGAGTACAAAAGAGGAAATTCTTCCACCCAAACAGACGTCTTTAGAATATACTAAAGAGGAGCATACACAATTTTTAACTCGCTTACGCGAGGTCGTTGCGTTAATGCCTGTGCATCATGAAGCTGCAAAAAATGCGAAGGCGGCTTTTTTACAGACGTGTGACAGTGAGTTGGAAAATCGAAGATTACGTGATTTGGTGATTAGTTAAATGGATTGATGTAACCTGGATGCAGCACAGTAGTGTTGCCTTAAAGTTAAGAAGAATCCTCTCTTTCATAAATGAGAGAGGGGCATTCGCTACAATTAATTCCCTCATCCGCCCTAGCGGGCACCCTCTCCCTTTTAAGGAGAGGGGAGGGCAACTGTGTGACACCCAGGCTACGTTTCTAATGATACGAAGGTGATATATGGACATAACTCCTTTTTTTAAATTGATGGTCGATCGAGGGGCTTCAGACTTGTTTTTTAGTGTGGGTGCACCACCCAATATTAAAATTGAAGGAGTTATTTCCCCGGTGGGGCAGGCACCGCTCAAGTCGCAACAAATGGCTGAAATTGCTTTATCACTGATGAATGATGATCAGCGTAAAGAATTTGAAGCCACTATGGAGCTGAACATGGGGCTTTCCATTAACCAGGTTGGACGCTTCAGAATCAATCTATTTCGTCAGCGTGGTGATATTTCAATGGTGGTGCGCTACATCAAGAATAAAATCCCCTCAATTGAGCAGTTAAATTTACCTCTTATTTTAAAAACTATTGTCTTGGAGTTACGCGGCCTTGTTCTTGTAGTAGGTGCTACCGGTTCGGGAAAATCAACCACTTTGGCCGCCATGATCGATTATCGCAATGAAAACCAAAGCGGTCATATTTTAACGATTGAAGATCCCATAGAATTTATTCATCAACATAAAAAATCCATAGTGGATCAACGTGAAGTAGGGATTGATACGATGAGTTATGACAATGCTCTAGTCAATGCAATGCGTGAAGCGCCCGATGTGATTTTAATCGGTGAAATACGAGAACGTAATGCCATGAAACATGCTATTGCCTATGCAGAGACAGGGCATTTATGTATTTCAACTTTGCATGCGAATAATGCGAACCAAGCGATGGATCGTATCATTAATTTTTTTCCAGAGGACGCACGTAAACAAGTGTTGATGGATTTATCCCTTAATTTGCGAGCTATTATATCGATGCGGCTGGTTCCAGGGGTGAACAATCAAAGGGTGGCAGCTGTGGAGCTCTTGTTAAACACTCCTTACATATCTGATTTAATCGAGAAAGGCAAAATTGATGACATTAAGGAAGCGATGGAGCGTAGTACAGAGCAAGGGATGCAGACCTTCGATCAGGCTTTATTAAAATTATACCGGACTGGGGCGATTTCCAAGGAAAATGCGATCAAATATGCCGACTCGAAAAATAATGTGGGTTTACAAATTCGTTTGAACAGTGCTGGAGATTTTGATTCGCAAGATGACAGTTTGAGCATAGAAGATAATTGATATTTTTTTACCGTATGTTAAAATTTAACACAATTTGATTCCTTATGCGATCCTTTGGCTCCCTTGATGTATGGCAGAATTTTTTCATATAAAAGACATAAATAAAGGTCCAGCGACACAAGCAACCTCGCATGTGGCTTTTCTCAATGCCGTATATACTCCTCCCGATAACCAAAATTCGCCTTACAGAATTATCTATAAAAAAAATAAGTACGGTTTGCCTGAGTTGTCGCGCCTTGAAGTGATGTTTGGCCAATTGGCTCGTCTTTTTCTATTACCAGAACTCACTCCTGCTAACAATTTAGTAGTTAATGAAGACCATCGTATTCTTGGTTTAGCAGTCCAGCATCTGTGCTATGTCATTGCCAATAGAGAAGGCTTAGAGCATGATTTTTATAGCTTAAAAAAAACGGATGATGGCTGTGATTGCTCCCCTAAACACGTGGAAGCACCCACCAAAATACCCATTTATTTTCTAGATAAGCTCCCCCAAGGATTTTTTGCCGATTTACTGAACGCCGAGGAGGCTGGACAATTAGCCATTGATTATGAATCACTGGCCAGTATCTTTGCGACTTCCTATACCCTCGAAGAGGATGATTTACATAAAGGAAATTATGGTTTTTATTTGGTAGAGCGTGCCGGCAAGCCCCATGCGGTATTTTTCAAAATTGATCATGATTTAATGTTTGTAGACAGCATCATGGGATTTAAAACCAGAAGACCTTTCCATTTATTCCATGGACCTCATGCGTTTGATATCACTGTGGATGATCTTGAGTCGCTCATGTGTTTAAGCACTTCATGCAACGTTTATTGGCCTACGAAATTCTGTTATGTTGCCAATCCTTTTGATAATAAGGAGTATCGTAGTTATGCCGAAATCAATGCTTTTGCTCAATTAGGGACTAATCCTCATTTTATCAGAGCGAAATGGAAATCCTTTTTTAAACATATTCTGATGCCCCAAGAGCTCATTCAGCAGACTTTACATGACTGTGCGGATGTGAGCAAAGCCTCAGAGCGTGCGCAAGTTGCCTTGATGATCCAGGCCACTACCACGAGGCTTGCGCGTTTGCGCGCTGTATTGTTTTCCAGCCAAGAATTTCGTAATTATGTAAGTCAATTAGATGAACAACAAGTAGATGCTTTCGTAAAAGAAATCATCCCCCCGCGTTGGGCAACAGAAAGGGTCCTGCAGCAAATCAAGGACTCAATTGCTCGTTTTAAAGAGTTATCTCAAAATGAAGATGGATTTGATCCTGAAGATACTCCGCTACATGTTGCAATTAAGCTTGGCGAATATCGGTATGAAGAAACCTTAGATATGTTTGGCGAATTCATTAATGTCCGAAACAGAGCGGGCAAGACTCCTCTAGATATTGCACTGGAGCGTGTTCATGGGGAACAGATTGATTATGACACGGTACAAGACAATGGCGTCTTAATTGCCAAACATTTATTGATAAACGAGGCGCAACCCGCAAAAGAATATACAAGTGAGCTCTTGTCAACCATCAGATCGTATCATTTTAAAAACCCATACTTAAAAAGAATTAGTGACAATATGGATTATCGAGATTTCAAACAGATTTTAAGGGATATAGGTGAAGATCATCAGTTTGGTTTGAAATTTAAAAAAGATTTGGCCCTTGGATGCATAAAACGTTTTATTCAGCTGAATAAGGGACGCCCTGATTTTAATGACCAATTACAGCAATTAAAGGACGATATAAATGGCAGCTCCTCGGAAGAAGAAGCTGCTGGCGTGAAATACATACGCCAATTACGGAGCAGATTATGGATTATTCGTCAATTACGCGGATTATATGGTTGGACTTCAACCCAATGGGAAGCCAATACCCTGATTAACCAGGCCATGGCGCAAAATAAGCCTAAGGGAGATAGTTTATTTTCATTCTTTTCTTGTATTTCTGATGGCCAGAGAGAACGGGGCATAAGTTCTGAAGCGCAAGAGTTATGTTGCGCAAGCACCGTTCCTGTGTGCTAAACGTAGGTTGGGCCTTGGCCCAACAACCTACATCGTATGTAGATCTGTAGTCTGACTTTTAGCTAATGGGTTTGCATTTCTCCCAAGTGGAAGGGGTAATCATGACGGCAACGGGCGTATGCGGCGCCAATTTTGGCGGGGTTAGGGTAAAAGGCGTAATGGGTGGCCTTGTAGGCACAACAGGGAACAGCGCTGACAAAACAGCCTCTTTTAGCGTTCCAGCGGTAATGACCATCTTCTGCAAGTTGCAAGGTTCTGCCATCAAAACAGACATAACGTGGTTGAGAGGGGATTTCCCCAATGACACAGCCTTGAGCATAAACACCGTTTATTAATGCAAATAATAGTCCAGTCAGTATGATTTTCACACTTAATCCTTTAATCTTGCTATAATGATGTTATAACGTTAGTCCATCTTACCGCCTTTATTCAAGCAAGATATGCATAGGCGATGAAATTTAAGGTTATTTTAATAAAATAAGGTTAAAATGAATACATAATGGTTTGCGGAGTGTGCGATTATGCCTATGAATAAAGAACTTTTAAAAGCAATACAAAATACTACCTTACCTGGTACTGCTACGGTAAAGGAAAGAGAAGAGGCATTAGATGCAATACTAAAAGCTGATGTTAATAAAGCAGAAGACTTTAGAAAAGCGGTATTAGAAGATGAAAGCTTAAAATATTGGATGAAGGTAGACGGAAGAATTGCACCTCCAAGTTGGGGTTGGGGTAGTTTAAAAAGAGGAGTGAGAGCTCCATTCGTCTCAACCGATCCTTTAAAAAATGATGATATTTTGAGTACCAAACCACAAGATAGCCCTCCTAGTTTCAAAGATATAAAACAAGCTGCAGCCGCACAACGCGTCAAATATAGCTTAGCAACAGTTGATACTGATGTTTTAGTTGGTATTTTAACATCTGATTTCAGCGATAATGGAACGATACTTAGGAGCTACTTGGAATCAAAATCACCTAATTTGGGTGTTAAATTTAATGAGATGCATGGATGGGCTCCTGCTAATGACGACATCCTTAATAAAGCTGCCTTAGATAGTATTAGAACAGAAGCAGCAAACCAGCTATTACTTAAATTAATGGCTAACCCTGGACTCACTGATCCTAAATTATTTGATAACCTAGCCAAGGCTACAACTCCCCTAGATTACCGCTCAGCTGCGAAAGCCCTTCTTAAAGCAGGAGGAATTACCCCTCCCCAAGGAAAAACACTAGATGACCTTACAGCGGCTTTGGCTTTGGATTCAAAGTCAGAAGTTGATGCTGCAGCTACAAAACGCAGAGACGCCATATTAGATGCATCGGCCATAGTTGAATTTGAAAAACAGCTGCAAAAATTAAGAAGTAGTGGTACGGATAGCGAAATTTTAGGACTGAAAGCTCCCCTCAAAGAGGATGATAAAAAAACTTTCATCAATGATTTAGCTGCGCATGCTAGTTTAAAAGAAGATCCTCAGAACCCGTATAAGGCTAGAGTGGCGACTTTGCCTGATGACAAAAAAGAGGCACTGGCAACGGCTCATCAACAACTCTTGTGTGAACAGTATCTGAAAGCAAACATACTCGCTCAAGATATAGCGCTTAATAAAGCAGAGCTAGCCAGCGCATTGAAGGCGAAAAATAAAAAGGATCTAAAAGATGCATTAGATGCCTTGATTACAGACCCCGGTGATAAGACTATTACGGCTAAGGCTCTAACTGATGATAACATAACCGCAATCCAAGTCGCTTTAGCAAAGAATATAATCAAGAAATTGGGAGCTGCTGCGCTTCCTGCGGGTCGCGATGAGATGATAAAGCTCAAGGATAACGCAGGTGATTTAGAGAAATTTAAAACACTAATGGAGGGAAAGGTTGCCGGTGGTACATTTGCTTTTCTGAAGAAAGAGGATTTACCTGAGTTAAGTAAAGCGATTGATGAGCAGTTAGAGAATTACGCTCGAGCACAACGTGAAGTAGATTTTGCAGCTGCAGTTGAAAAATCTCGCCTAGGCGCAGGAGCACATCAGAGATTAATTGCCGTTTTTAAAGATTTACCCAATGAAAAACAACAACAGTTAGTTAAAACATTATCCAATGGAACGAATGAAGTCGATACTGCAAAGCTTGAGGTGCTAATTCAAGCAAAAACAGAAGCAGAGATCAAGTTCCATTTGGGAAGTAAAAATATTAAGGGCGGGGCACTTGGTGGACTTGTAGATTTAGCCGCTGAAAATACACGGGCCATTGCGTTTAGGCAAATCAATAACCCCGCAGTTGCTAGAGTTTTGGTGGGGCTTGCTAAGGTTGCTCCAGATAAGATTCCTGCTATAAATGCGGCTTTATTAGCACAAAAAGATAATAAATTTGATGGCACTGCCCAAAATACTTATAAAGACCTTGTTGATGCCATTCATACTGCATGTGGTAATCCGCCATTTGATAACGGCCAAGATAGCACAGATTTATATAAAGCTTTTAATCTGACAGACCATAATAATGCTAATCTAATTCAGAATGACACTGTTCTTCCTGTCGCGCCAACTGTATCGCAACAGGTTATAGCGGATCATAATCGCAATAAAGCTTTATTTGATTACTCAGTTGCCCCAAATATAGTTAATAATGCGGCAACGAGGAGTTTGTTGAATGCCTTTTTGAGGGCGGGACCGGAGGGGGTAGCAGATACTAGGGATAAAATCACGAAAGCTGTAAATGCGTTTAATCAGAGCACAAATGTTCAAGAATTTCTTGATAAACTAATTCCAGAAGCAGAAGCGAATAAGGATTTAGTAAAGCGAAAACAAAAAGACGCATTAAGCAGAGAGTTTACATCTGATCTATACAGTGAAATAAGTATTACAAATATTAAGGCTTATTTAGCTGGAGATGATGAAGCGCAAGAGAAAGGTACAAGTTTAATTGATAGAAAATTAGAGCAGGTACAAGAAACAAAATCCACAATAGAAAAACATAAGGGATATTTAAAAGCTCTGAATCAAGAGCTTGCGGCATTACCTGCTTTATTCAGCGGAGCAAATGATGTAAAAGCGAAGAACAAAGCTAAAGAAGTGAAGGAGAAGTATCAAGATTTGTCACGACAATGTACTTTGATTGTAGAGCATTTACATACCACAAAGCATGATCTTAATAAGTATCTTGAGGCAATACCTAAGTCTCCTACAGGACAATTTGAAGAACAACGCAAAGCGCTAGAGGGCGAAATCAAGGCAATTGATCAGCAATTGGAGTTTTATAAAGGACTCCAAACGCAAATCAATGGTGAGAATGGTGCTTTAGCAAACATTGATAAAGTGGTGAAGGGTAAGGCTACTGTTCAAGTGGAGAAAGCAACGGTTACTTATTCAGTAATTCCCATAGGCCAGGAAAGAACAGCAGCACTTCAATCAAAAAGTGGCGAAAATGTAGGCATAACCAATGCCGCTACTAATGTTGACGAAAGTTCTCCTAACTATAAAGTTCACGAAATCCCTGCAAAAGGTCATGTCTTCGGTGTTGATTTAGTTCACAAAATCGACAATCCCAAGCGCGGTAGTCCCGGTGAACCGGATGAGATAGAAAACCCCAAAGGCAAAGCCCGTGTAACTGTAAATTATCATCCTGAGGGTAAACCCAGTGCATCCGGTTCTAAACCGATAAGCGTAAGCCTGGCTATCGTAGCTAAGGATGAAAACTATCTGGCAGAACAATGTATGGAAGCAGCGAAACAGCTTTTAAAAGACTGGGATGGTAAAAGCCCTATCCGATTAAGAGGGGTGCACGGAAAGAATACAGAATTGGCTTATTTATGGACCGCTGTGTGCGTTTTAGGAGAGCATCACCCCAAATTTTCAATGGATAAGATAGAATTTAGAGGTTCTTGTGCGTGGAGACCTGATCAAGGCCATAAAAAGGAGTTAGGTGGGATACGCGGAAAAAGTTTTACTAAGGATTCTTATTACAATACAGTATTTAAAGGGACAGCCAGAGGACTTGTTGAGGAGGTTGAAAACGAGTTTAAGGCCATGGTTAATCCAAAGAAAAGAGATCAAGTCGATAAAGGGGTTGTGAGTGCCACCAGTCTCTTTAGAGATAAAATGAGTACAGGTCGGCAAGGTATTGCAGACCAAGCAGAGCGCAATATCAAAGCGCGAGGCGAGATGGAAGCTACTATTACTCCTGTACCAGGTGGAACTAACAACCCGTAACAGCTAACAATAAGGGGGATTCAATTGAATTCAAGCCAACTGGCGATTGGTGTATTTGACTCTGGGATGGGCGGACTAACGGTTTTGCGGGCATTGCGAGAGGGCTTGCCGCAAGAATCGTTTATCTATTTAGGGGATACAGCCCGGCTGCCTTACGGTACTAAAAGTCCAGATACTGTAAAACAATATGCAATGCAAATGGCAAAGTTGCTGGTAGAGCGGCAGATTAAGGCTTTAGTGATCGCCTGTAATACCGCAACTACAGCTGCACTCCCTTATTTGCAGGAAATGCTGCCCGATATGCCGGTGCTTGGTGTGGTGGCTCCAGGTGCTGCAGCAGCTGTTGCGGCAACTGAGAACAAACGTATTATTGTTTTAGCGACTGAAACCACGATTGCATCCAACGCATACCAGAAGCTCATCATCCAAAAACTACCTCAGGCAGTAATTAATACTCGTGCGTGTAGTGTTTTGGTTGCCCTGGCTGAGGAAGGTATGGTGGACAATCAAGTAGCCCGTGAAGCGTTAAAACATTATCTCGATGGATTTACTAACGAAGATACAGTTTTGTTGGGATGCACCCACTTCCCGGTATTTAAGCCTTTGTTACACAGTTTATTGCCGCAAGGAGTCACTATAGTCGATTCAGCACATGCCACATCGCTGGCATTGCATCAGTTGCTCGAAAAGCAGGATTTACTGAATGATACCCCTTCCTTGAATCGCAGAGTCAATTATTTAGTAACCGATTCCATCAAACGTTTCCAGATTGTAGGCGAGATATTTTTGGGTGAGCAGTTGGCATCAGACGATATTGAGCTCGTGGATGTTAGGAATTAAGTAGAACGTATCCCTCATCCGCCCTGACGAGGCCCTGTTCACCCTCATTCCGAGCTTAGCGAGGGATCTCCTTATGTACACACTGTTCTATTACTTGGAGATCTCCCGTTGCACTCGGGATGACGAAAATGAGGTGAATTAGGAAAAGAAAAAATGAAGGAAAAGGGGAGAACAAGGAAGTTTTTGAGTTACACCTGAAAACATCCCCTCTCCCGTATCGGGAGAGGGGCAAGGGGTGAGGGAGTTAAAAGAACATTATTCTTCCTTCGGCGGCCGACTCATTAGATTTTGCACCACCTGTTTTGGGGTGATTTTTCCTTGTAACAGGGCGTTAATTTGTTCACATATCGGCATTTCCACTTGATATTGCTTGGCGATGAAGCAAACTTGCGATGCATTATATTTTCCTTCCACAACCTGGCCAATTTGCTTTTCTGCATCGTTGATGCTGATATTTTGCCCTAAAAGTAAACCAAAGCGACGGTTTCGTGATTGATCATCGGTGCAGGTCAATACTAAATCGCCAACGCCAGCTAAACCAAGAAAAGTCTCCGGACGTGCACCTAAAGCCAGTCCAAGACGCTCCATTTCTGCCAAGCCACGGGTTATTAATGCTGCTTTGGCATTAGCCCCATAACCTAAACCATCACTGATTCCACAGCCAATAGCCAAGACGTTTTTTATCGCGCCACAAATTTGCACCCCGATCAGATCATCGCTCAGATAAACACGTAGGTTGTGATGATGAAGTAGTTCGCGAATATTTTTTTGATAGTGCGGATCGTTGGAGGCTAAAGTGACCGCTGTAGGTAAAAAGTGAGCCACTTCTTTGGCAAACGATGGACCTGAAATAATGGCTTGTGGAAAACTAGCACCAAAAGTGTGGCTCACCAAATCACTTAATAATCGATGACTTTGTGGATCAATACCTTTAGTTAGCCAGGCTAAACCTTGGGGTGATTTTTTAATTTTCGCAATAATTTCTGCAAATGCATGGGAAGGAACCGCAATAATGACGTAATTGGCTTCATTGATGCATTGATCCAAATCAGCCAAGGGTTCCAACGTTTCAGGAAAAGCGATATCGGGTAAATAATTTGGATTTGATTTTTTTCCCTTCATTAGAGCAACATGTTGTGGATCATGCCCCCACAACAAAACACGATGACCCGCTTTGGCTAGGTGAATTGCGACGGCAGTGCCCCAAGAGCCAGCACCTAATATAGCAATGGTTTTTTGGTTCATTTTATGTTCTTGAATAGGGGTTAAATAGAGTTGGAAGCAGGTGTTTACTCTCTTTAAGTTAAGAAATACCCTCTCCCGAAGCGGAGGAGGGTCAGGGGTGAGGGCTCCTTGTTAATCAACACCTCATCTGCCCTGACGGCCTCTTCTCTTTGTCCACATTATCCCCGATGAACTCGGGATGACTACTGGTCAGGAGGAGAAGAGAAATTCCTTACCTAGGTAATACGATTTTGCCTGCATCCTGTTTATCTTATCAGTGCACTTGCTATATTAAGCTTTGCCTTCTTTTTGCTTTTCGGCAAGTTGTTGCATGTACAGCGCATCAAAATTAATGGGTGCCAGGACCAGTTGTGGGAAACTACCACGAATTACCTGCGATGTAATTGCTTCACGAGCATAAGGAAATAAAATATTGGGGCAGAAACTGTTTAGCAAATGATCCAGTTGATTTGCTGGAGCGCCTTGAATGGTAAAAATACCGGCTTGTTTTACTTCAACAAGGAAAGCAGTTGTTTTGTTATTGGTTACAGTGGCAGTCACGGTTAATACTACTTCAAAAACACCTTCTTCCAGTTTGGTATTGGCGGTATTGAGTTCAAGATTCAGTTCAGGTTCCCATTGTTGCTGAAATACAGCTGGGGTATTAGGCGTTTCAAAAGATAAATCTTTAGTATAAATCCTTTGAATCATGAATTGTGTTTCATTTTGATTTTGTTGCGCCTGGTTAGCTTGATCGTTCATGTTATTGTTATCCTCTTAGTAATGTATCGAGTTTTCCCTGGGCATCCAGGGCATATAAATCGTCGCAGCCACCCACGTGTTGGCCATTAATGAAAATTTGCGGAACGGTACGTCTGCCACTTTTGGTTATCATTTCATCACGTAATTCGGGTTGCACATCAACACGAATTTCTGTGAATGAAACCTGTTTTTGTTGCAATAACTCTTTGGCTCGGACACAGTAGGGACAATATGCGGTACTGTAAATAATGACTTCAGCCATAATTTATTTTCCTTTAACTAAGGGTAACTCGGCATTTTGCCAGGCAGCGATTCCACCACCTAAAACGTGGGGCTGGTAGCCTTGAGCACGAATTTTATTGGCAACAGCCTGAGCATCAAAAGCGCGTGAGGCGATCAGAATAATGGGTTTATTTTTATATTTATCCATTTTCTGTTGATCAAAATCTTCGCTTTTAGCATGGATCGAATCAATTATGTGTCCTTTCGAAAAGGCTTCTTGGTCACGCAAGTCAATGACCACAGCATTTTCATGATTGATTAAATCGACAGCGGCTTGAGGGGTTAATTCCTTTGCTTTCCGTTTTTGGGTGATTAATTCGTTAATAAAAGTTAATAATAAAATCACGATAAAGGCGAGCCATAGCTGCCAATGATGGATGATAAATTGACTAAAGTGTTCCATGTTCTCTCTTGCATATTTTATTAATCTGGGAATTATCACCAGAATGAGGCATTAACGCAAGTCACAGAACTATTTTCTATGTCACGGGGGGACACCATTATGCGAAACCCGGGATCTTTTATGGTTATCCCTAGGGTAGCGAGAGCGCTAATGAAATAGGGTGCTGTAGAGTGGAGATCTTTCGGCTGCTTGGAATGACGTGGTTATTTGTTTCTCTTAAGCAACACATAAACTGCTCCACTTCCTCCGTCCTTGGGAAGGGCACTGTGAAAAGCCAAAACCTCATCTAGCTGGGGCAGCCAACGATTGAGTAAATTTTTAATCACAGGGGGTGCACCTTGGTAACCGCCCTTACCGTGAATAATTAAAATGCATCTGCTGTTGTTTTCGGCTTGGGTTTGAATAAATTGGCATAAGGTATCGCGGGCATTTTCACTTTTTAGTCCATGCAAATCCAAACGGGCTTCCCATGGGATTTGGCCATGTCTTAATGCTTTAAATCGTTGGCTGGCCAGGCTGGAATGAGAATAGGATAATATGGTTTCGGAAAGAACTGTGTCAACAATCATATCGGATAAGTAATACTTCTTTTTTGGGTATGTTGCTTGGGGTGTCCTTTTCTGAGGTGGGACAGAAGGCTTTGGTTGAACCACTTTGACCTGCTTTGCTTGTTTCTGCAATGGTTTTACAGAACGCATGTGTTCGCGAAACAAGGCTTTGTCTTCATCGGACAAAAAATCATCAGCCATATTGTACTAAAAATAATAAGTGATATGAGAAGTATAACCCGGGTTTTGCTGTGCTGCACTCAAATCTGGGTTTTCATCAAGGTAAAACATACAACTACTTTTGTTGACTAACATAGGGTACAATTTGTACTTTTTCTGGATGAGAATTGACCCCCTATGAGCAATTATATACTTAAGGAAACGGAAGAATTAGTTACGATTTTGGATTTTTTACGTTTTAGTGTGTCCTGTGCAACCCATGCAAACTTATATTATGGCCATGGCACCGATAATGCTTGGGATGATATGCATTCATTAATCCTGAGAAGCTTGTCTTTGCCTTATGATTTAGAACCCAATTGGCTTAATGCCCGTTTGACTACCAGTGAAAAAAAATATTTACACCATCAATTGGAAAAGCGAATCAATCAACGCGTACCAGTGCCTTATTTGATCAAAGAAGCCTATTTTTGTGACATCCCCTTTTATGTGGATGAACGAGTGCTTATACCCCGTTCACCCATGGCAGAACTGATTAAAAATGAATTTTCGCCCTGGGTCGATGCGGAAAAAGTGCATCGTATTTTGGATTTGTGTACGGGCAGCGGATGCATTGCGATTGCCTGTTGTTATGCTTTTCCGGAGGCCAAAGTTGATGCAGTTGATATTTCTAGTGAAGCGCTTGCTGTTGCTGCAAGGAATCGCGAACAGTTAGGGGTTGAAGAGCAACTGACGTTAATTGAGTCTGATTGTTTTTCCAAAGTACCAAAGGTAGGCTATGATTTAATTGTTAGTAATCCTCCTTATGTGGGCAAGGAAGAGATGCAGACTTTACCTGATGAATTCCGTCATGAACCGGTTTTAGCTTTGGAAACTGGCAATAATGGATTGGCTATTGTTGAAACGATTCTGCACAATGCATCTGAGTATTTAAGTGAAGCGGGTGTCCTGATTGTAGAAGTAGGGAACAGTGAGGAGGCTTTATGCGAGGCCTATCCCGATGTTCCTTTTACCTGGCTGGAAATGAGCCATGGTGGACAAGGTATATTTTTATTAACGAAGCAGCAGCTAGACGAGTATTTTAATGTCCGGTAATACATTTGGAACTTTATTTACGGTAACAACATTTGGTGAAAGCCATGGTCCAGCTATTGGCTGTGTGGTCGATGGTTGCCCACCCGGATTAATGGTGCAGGAAGAAGACATTCAACCATTTCTCGACAAACGCAAGCCAGGCCAATCCAAATATACGACACAACGCCGTGAGGAAGACAAAGTACAAATCCTTTCAGGTGTATTTGAAGGTAAGACGACAGGCGCCCCTATTGCCTTATTGATTCATAATACCGATCAACGATCTCGCGACTATGAAGAAATCAAAAATTTATTTCGACCAGGACACGCAGATTTTACTTATCATCATAAATACGGTCATCGAGATTATCGCGGCGGCGGGCGTTCTTCAGCGCGCGAGACTGCGGCACGCGTAGCAGCCGGTGCGATTGCGCGTTTGTATTTGCAACGTCATTTAAATTTGGTCATCGTGGGTTACTTACAGCAAATGGGCGATTTGATTCTGGACTTTGTCGATGAGGCGGAGATCCCTAATAATCCTTTCTTCTGCCCCAATAATACTCAAATTCAGGATCTTGAGGAGGCAATTGAACACTTAAGACGTCGAGGCGATTCAGTGGGCGCCCGAGTTAAAGTGATCGCTAAAAATATGCCTGTTGGATTAGGTGATCCAGTATTTGATAGACTGGATGCAACATTAGCTTATGCTATGATGTCAATTAACGCGGTTAAAGGCGTCGAAGTGGGAGCAGGGTTTGCGTCGGTAAATCAGTTAGGTTCTGTACATCGCGATGAAATGACTCGTCAGGGTTTTCTCAGTAATAATGCCGGTGGAATTTTGGGTGGTATTTCTACAGGACAAAATGTGGAAGTAAGTATTGCATTAAAGCCTACTTCAAGTATTACTACCCCAGGAAAGACGATCAATACTGCTGGGGACGAAGTGACTGTAGTGACTAAGGGACGACATGATCCTTGTGTTGGAATTAGGGCTGTGCCTATAGCTGAAGCAATGATGGCTTTGGTGCTGATGGATCACTATTTGAGAAATAAGGCATTATCCTAAACTCCCCTTAATTATTTCCCTTCTCCCCGTGGAGAAAAAAAGATAAAAGAATTCAGAAGAGGTTAATCATGAGCAGAGAGTTAAATATAGCTATTGTTGGTGCTACTGGGGCAGTTGGTGAAACTTTTCTAACCGTATTGGCAGAACGAAATTTTCCTATCAAGAATCTTTATCCATTGGCAAGTTCTCGTTCTGTAGGTAAAACAGTAGAATTTAGAAATGAACAATTTGATGTTTTAGATTTGGCTGAGTTTGATTTCAGTAAAGCGGATATCGCTTTATTCTCAGCAGGTGGTTCTGTATCTAAAGAATATGCACCCAAAGCTACTGCAAGCGGATGTGTGGTGGTCGATAATAGTTCTTGCTTTCGTTACGAAGAGGACATCCCTTTAGTTGTTCCCGAAGTCAATCCTCACCGTATAATTGACTATAAAAATAGAGGCATTATTGCCAACCCCAATTGCTCTACGATTCAGATGGTAGTTGCCTTAAAGCCTATATATGATGCGGTAGGAATTGCTCGAATTAATGTGGCGACGTATCAATCCGTTTCTGGTACGGGAAAGAAAGCGATTAGTGAGCTTGTGTCGCAAGTAGGGGATCTTTTGAATGGTCGGCCTGCGAATATCAATGTGTACCCACAACAGATTGCTTTTAATGCGATTCCGCATATTGATCAGTTTGAAGAGAATGGATATACCCGCGAAGAAATGAAAATGGTCTGGGAAACACGTAAGATTATGGAAGATGACCACATCATGGTCAATCCTACGGCAGTTAGAGTACCTGTTATTTATGGTCATTCTGAAGCCATTCATTTGGAATTAAAAAAGCCTTTAACTGCTGACGAGGCGCGTAAGATTCTTTCTAAAGCTCCTGGAGTGAAAGTCGTTGATAATGTGGCTAAGGCAAGTTATCCCACGGTTCTTAAAAACGCTATAGGGCATGATGAGGTGTTTGTTGGGCGAATTCGACAAGATATTTCTCATCCTAATGGATTAAATATGTGGGTCGTTGCAGATAATATCCGCAAAGGTGCGGCATCCAATGCAGTACAAATTGCTGAAATTTTGCAAAGAGAATTTTTGTAAGATATTTTGTGCGGTTTTGTTGCCTGAATGATCGGTCCGTCTCCCGAACATTAGTGAGGAGATGGGATCTCCCCAGTACTCTGTATGATGATGAGAGATCCCTTATAGGACTCGGAGTGACGTCAAAAGTTCCCGGATTACGGTGCGCTAATCCGGACTACAACACATCGAGGCTTCAAGAATCACATTTTTTGTACGATAAGCAGAACTTTAAAAAAATCCTCCTACTTTTTGCAACCTAAGTTATACTTTGATTAACATGATTGGATTTTTAAACTATGCTAAATGAATATTATTTAACCGATGATATTGAAGAGCCTGTTCTTGCGAGTAGTGTTTTAGCTTATGTGACACCTAATGTTTCTGGTAAGCGTTTTAATGAATTAAAAACTGCGCAAATTCCTTGGGAAGCAAAACTGGATCTTTCAAATCTAAAGCCAGAGGATGCACGTCAGGCTTTGCTTGAATTTATTCAAAAACAGGTGAAGAAGAATAAACATTCCCTACTTATTGTTCATGGTACACAAAGCGCCAAAAATGCTCCTCCTCTGCTCAAGAATTTAGTGAACCACTGGTTGCCGCAAATCCCAGAGGTCATTGCGTTTCATAGCGCGAAGCCTAGTGATGGTGGTACTGGCGCAGTCTATGTTTTACTTAAAAGAGTATCGGATCTTCCTGTATTCACTCGTACGGAAAGCTCTTCCTTTTTAGTTGTGGAAACTAAAGCTATGGAGCGGCAGAGACGTCTGGCTGAGCAGCAAGGTGAGCGGCGAATGGCGTCGGTGAAAGCGCGTGAACACTCCAATTATGAGGCTCAACCGGGTCTTGAAGGGGAGTTGCAAAATAATATTTTGCAACATCCCGCGTTAGACAGTCAGCGTTTTGATGGCATTGATGCACCTTTAAATCCTGAACCTCCTCTAAATACGGACGCGCGACGCGAATACGATAATGAACGACGCAACCAGGAGCAAGAAAAGCAACTGCGTTTAGGTAATATGCCTCGATTCACTAATACACCTAAACCTAGAGGTCCTTAATGACAATTGCAAGTGACATAATCAGCCATCGAATGCCTGATTTTGAAGCTTATCTTCGAGCAGGGGAATCGTTGGATGATATTGATGAATATGGTTTTACACCCTTAATTGAGTGTGCTATTACCCGCCAAACTCACATTGCTGAGCAATTAATTGTTCGTAAAGTCAATGTGAATAAAGCCGACGTGACCGGGCGTACTCCCTTACATTGGGCGGTGGATAATAATGATGTCGAAATGGCGCAATTGTTATTAAATAGTGGTGCAGATCCCAATGCCTATACGCGTAATGGACTTTCTGTATTGGTCTATCCCGTATTGCGCGGTCAAGAGACGCTCAAACGTTTACTGTATCAGTATGGGGCTAAACTTGATTTTGCCCTTGATTTTATTAACGGCAAACTCATTGGCCATCGTTTTGAGTTGCAAGGGGATGTGGATATAGTCAATGCCAAGGGCGAATTTATTGAACTGGATTATGAAGGTTTTATTCTTGAATTTACTGTTGCCGTGATCAGGGATGCCTTAAGACGTTTTATCAGCAGCTATTCAACACGCCATTTACGAGACTATTTTCCATTGGCTTACGTCATTATCGATGGCTTTACGCTTGCAGAGGAGCTTTTACAATATCAGCACTTGCCTTATTTGAACGAACAACAAATACGACGGGTGCAGGAATTTTTAAAAGCACCTATGTTGATTCTTCCTGCAGCCAGTCGCGGCCATGCTATGGGATTTATTCGTTTTGGTCAATGGTGGGCTAAAATTGATCGCGGTGAAAACAGCTTACAGGAGGGGAGTGTTAATATCTATAAAATGAGTAATCCCGAAGCCTTGAATGTTCGTTTTCTGCAAGATTTTCTTTATAAAAAACAGCCGAGACGTTATTTCCATCAAGTAATTAACCAGCAATTAGGGTTGATTCCCGTCGCAAAAATGCCAATTAGTTCGCAAATTAGTGGTAATTGCTCTTGGGCCAATATCCAGGCGATTGTTGCAGTTGCTTATGCCATTCAAGAATTACAAAAGAATAATTTTATTAATTTCGATCCAGCGATGAGCTTTTATGATGAGTGGGTATCTTGGGACAAGGAACGAGCTATCGATGAATGCATTCAACGTTTTTATTTGGCTAATCCTCTCCGTAAAGCCAGTATTGCCGCCATGTTAGGTGGCGTTTTATTCCAAGCCTGTCATTATAACAATGCGCGCCATTTGGAAATGGCAGAGAAAATACTCAAAATTCTCACCTTGCCAGATTATGAATACATTTTAAAAAGTTATCTTGAAGAGTATTGCATCAAACGGTTAACCAAAAAAGGGAATAATTTACTCAAAATTCTTGATGATTGCGGGATCAATCCCAATATTGGCGTGAATCCCGTTGCCACCGATTTATGATTTGAATTGGATGTAGTGCGAGAAATGATGGTTTCGCTATAAGCAGCCTAGGAGACCTACAGTTTTTTAATTATCGCCACTTTTTCGACTATACTCAAAAGGTACGAATTATCGATTCAGATAAGGAGATCATCATGTTAAAGTGGGCGCTCATTTTTTTGGTAGTCGCCATTGTTGCAGGTTTATTTGGTTTTCGCGGCATTGCGTCCACGGCAACCAGTATTGCCAAAGTACTCTTCTTTTTGTTTATCGTTATTTTCCTGGCATTTTTAATTTTGAGTTTATTTGGAACCGCATCGCTTACTGCATTGCCGTAGATTTGCCCTAGGTGCGCTCAAGAATCTTCATCATCCCGCGTTAGACCCGGGATGATGCGGGGGAGTTATGACAACGTGGCAATGTCAATGACAAAACGATAGCGGACATCACTTTTTAGGACACGTTCATAAGCTTCGTTTACTTGTTGTATGGGAATAAGTTCAATATCGGACACAATGTTGTGTTTGCCGCAAAAATCGAGCATTTCCTGGGTTTCTTTGATTCCTCCAATAATTGACCCAGCAAGACTTCTACGTTTCGCGATTAAAGAAAATGCATTCAGTGGAACGGACTCTTCTGGAATCCCAACAACAACCATAGTCCCATCGCGACGGAGTAATTGGATGTATTCATTCCAATCGATCTTAGCAGAAACAGTACAGATTATGAGATCAAAATAATTTTTTAGTTTTCGAAACGTTTCAGGGTTCGAAGTGGCCAAAAAATGATCGGCACCCATGCGTCTACCATCTGCTTCTTTACTGAGCGAATGACTTAAAACGGTCACTTCAGCACCCATTGCATGTGCCAGCTTGACACCCATATGTCCAAGTCCACCCAAGCCTAAAATACCGACACGTTTTCCAGGGCCAATCTGCCAATGCTTTAAGGGGGAGTAGAGAGTTATTCCTGCACAAAGCAGAGGGGCCGCAGCGTCCAACGGCAGGTGTTTAGGAATGTTTAGAATATAATTTTCGTCAACAACAATTTGGGTCGAGTAGCCACCTTGAGCCAAGTTACCGCTCTGTTTTTCCACATTGTTGTAGGTTAAAGTCATACCTTCTTCGCAAAACTGTTCCATTCCTTCATGACAGCTTTCACATTGTCGGCACGAATCAACAAAACAACCGACACCAACGCGGTCGCCTACTTTAAATTTACTGACCGATGGGCCTACCTGACTGACTACGCCAACAATTTCATGACCTGGAACCATTGGAAATAAGGAACCACCCCATTCATCTTTTACTTGATGAATGTCTGAGTGACAGATGCCACAGTAATGAATGTCAATTAGCACGTCATTTGTTCCAACATCACGACGCTCAAATGAATAAGGTTTAAGAGGGGCTTTTGCACTTTGAGCCGCATAACCTTTTACGGGTATCATCTAAAACTCTCCTTGTTATGTCGAATTATTTTACCTTTACTCATGAAGGTGAAGTCCTATCTTGTGGAGTATGCCTTCATGGGATGGTACCTGAATTGTAGCCAGGATAAGGCCGGAAGACGAGGGGACTTTTTGCCGTCATCCCGAGTGCAACGAGGGATCTCCCGTGATAACAACCTGCTATTGCGGAAGATCTCTTGTTTCATCAGATTAAAGAGGCAGCGTTATTCTTTTACTGCAGTCTCTCTTTTTTTCTGGCCATCTCCTTTAGCAACCGCTTTGATATTTCCTTGCTGCTGCTGTTGTCCTGTTCTTCTACGATTCTGGTTAGAAGCAGTTGGATTATTACCGGCACCGGTTCTTTGTTGTTGATTACCACTGGGCCGACGTCTTCTATTTTGCGATCTGCGGTCACCACCAGAACCTTTAGACGTTTTTGTCTGAGCTTGATGACGGCCTGGTGCTCTTTTAGCCTGACTTTGTGGTACTGAAACTGAAGTATCTGTATGTCCACCAAATAAACTCGACCATAAGCGCTTGATAAAGCTGGCTTGAGCGCTTTTTACTGGTTGATGTTCTGTTAGTGGCTTAACTGCAGGCTCATCTCGTAAAGAACTATCTACCTCACTACCAGGAACATGTAATTCAGGCTGTTGGATTAGAGAGTAACTAGGTTTTTTCGATTTACCGACATTATCTTCTTTCAGACGAGTGATTGAGTATTGTGGTAAGTGCATGTAAGGATTGGCGATAATCATTACTGAAACACTATGTCTTTTCTCAATGTCTTTAATGAAATTACGCTTCTCATTCATAATGAAGGTTGCCATTTCTGCAGGAAGCTGTACTTGGATTTCAGCGGTCTTTTCCTTTAATGCTTCTTCTTCAATGAGACGTGTAATTGCCAACCCGTGCGACTGAATGTTACGAACCGTACCTCGTCCCTCACACCGTGGACACACTTCCTGAGCACTTTCCCCTAGTGATAATCTCAGACGTTGACGTGACATTTCCAGAAGACCAAAGCGGGAAATACGTCCGACTTGAATACGTGCTCTATCCGCTTGCAATGCTTCTTTCAGGCGATTTTCGACATCCCGTTGATTTTTACTGGAGCTCATATCAATGAAATCGATAACAACTAAACCACCCAAATCACGTAGACGTAACTGGCGAGCGATTTCGTCGGCTGCTTCAATATTTGTATTGAATGCAGTGGCTTCGATATCTGATCCCCCCGTTGCTTTAGCGGAGTTGACATCAATTGAAACCAGAGCCTCGGTTCTGTCGATCACCAAAGCACCTCCAGACGGCAACATCACTTGACGCTGGAATGCAGTCTCTATCTGACTTTCAATTTGATAGAAGTTAAACAGAGGGATGCTGCTGTTGTAGAGCTTCAAGTTAGGCAAGAATTCTGGTTTTACTCGCTCGATATATTGCTTGGCTTTAATGTAAGAAATCTGATCATCGATGATGATTTCGCTGATGGACTTACGTAAATTATCACGAATAGAACGAATGATGACATCACCTTCTTGATGTATCAACGAAGGGGCAAGTTCCGAATTATAAGCTTGTTTGATCGATTGCCATTGATTGCACAGCATATCCAGGTCATCTTGTAATTCTTCTTGGCTTTTGCCTACACCCGCAGTACGGATAATAAGTCCCATGTCTTCAGGTAAAGTCAATGCATTGAGTGTTTCTCGCAGTTCATCGCGCTCTTCACCTTCGATACGTCTGGAGATACCGCCTGAGCGAGGATTATTAGGCATCAGAACTAAGTAACAACCGGCTAAAGTAATATAGGTTGTTAGCGCTGCTCCCTTGCTGCCACGTTCCTCTTTGTCAACCTGAACCAACAATTCCTGACCTTCGCGGATTAAAGAAGTGATGGGTGGCTTTTCATCGCCAAATTCATCAGGATTTTTGCTTAAATATTCAGGTGCTATTTCTTTAAGGGGCAAGAAACCTTGACGTTTAGAACCATATTCTACGAAAACAGCATCGAGACTCGGCTCTCGTCTGGTGACGGTTGCTTTATAAATATTACCCTTTTTTTTCACTTCACCGGGACATTCAATATCCAGGTCAAATAAATAACGATCTTTAACAAGTGCAACACGAACTTCCTCAGTTTGCATTGCATTGATTAACATTTTTTCCATCTGTTACCCCGTAATTAAGGGCGCCATCATTCAAGTTGAGATAGGGTCTTTTTACCTTTCTATTATCTTGGCTAAGACGGTTTGATTGTCTGCGTTTCGATGCGCACCTACTTCGTAGAGGTTGCGCTTCAATACTCGAAAATCAAGCCATTTTTGGCTCAAGCTAGCGAAACGTGAAAAAAACCTAATATAAGGCTCAAAATACCTTAGAGGTTCAATGGGATTTACTGATATTTCGATGCTTTTGGCTGAGGTCTGGATTTTCTGTGCTTCATGGCATACCTTGGTATGCTCTGTTGCAATAGTGGAAAATCCGGGGTTTTCACCGCAAGTAGGTAATCGATCAGTAGCACCTGGAATTGAACAATAAGCGATGTGATCTTTAGGCGAACCCATGGCCCTATAAACAGACGTTACACATGTACCTTGTTCAACAGAATCCTTATGTACTAACGTGTACACTGAAGTTCTGTGCTCCGTTCCTCCTAGCATTTGTCGCTCTACAGCGAGTTTCGAAAGAGGTCTGATGAGAGGTGCATACTGTGAGATATACTGATTACAAACCAAACGGGTTGAAATAGGAAGCCAAAGGCGTGCGAAAGCCCTGAAATAATTCGTAATCGGTATAAAGCATGTCTGGCATGCGTAGGTTTCTGTCAAAAATATGGTCAATTTATCTCTGGCATTGGGTCGCTTCCTTATATCTTATGCTTAAATGGAAGCGCTATTTTTATGTAACTCTATTTAACAAATAATCATTCATTTAGATGGGCTAAAGCCTTTCTTCCTCAATGATTAGCATATACTTTAAAGTAAATAGTTACGCTTTTTTTATTTAAATGCGTTATAATTCGGTTGCATGGAAATTTTCCCACGCTACAGGCGATCATATCAAAAAAATCACGCCCAGCAAACAGGTTTATTGACAAATGAGTGAAGTAAGTTATAGAGAAATCAGTAATGAAGAAGAAGGGCAACGTCTGGATAATTATTTGATTCGCATTTTAAAAGGTGTTCCCAAAAGCCATATCTACAGAATTATCCGTGGTGGTGAAGTTCGGGTTAATAAAAAAAGAGCACAAATCAATTCACGATTACATGCCGGGGACAATGTCCGTATTCCTCCAATTCGGGTTTCCGAATCAAAAGAGGTATTTGTGGGCGATGCTTTGGCCAAACGATTGAAAGACTGCATCATTTTTGAAGATTCGTGTTTTTTGGTCATTAACAAGCCAGCAGGCATAGCGGTTCATGGTGGAAGTGGTTTGAGTCTTGGAGTAATCGAAGCGTTGAGAAAAACCCGAACTGATTTAACTTATCTTGAATTGATTCATCGACTTGATAAAGACACTTCGGGATGTCTTTTATTAGCTAAAAAAAGAAGCACCCTGAGGGCAATGCATGCATTACTTGAGGCGCGCGAGGTGCAAAAAACCTATTGGACCTTATTGACTCATCGCTGGGAAGGTAAAAAACAAGTCACCGTACGAGCTGCACTTGAAAAAAATACTTTAAAATCAGGTGAGCGTATTGTGTCCGTTAAAGAAGAAGGAAAAGCTTCTGAAACGGTATTTAAACTTCTTGAAAATTATCAACAGGCCTGTTGGGTCGAGGCCAGTCCTAAAACCGGGCGTACGCATCAAATTCGTGTACATAGTGCCCATTTAGGACATGTTATAGTCGGTGATAAAAAATATGGGGCACTTGCAGGAGATGTAGAAGGGATAGATAATCAGCATCATCGTCTTTTTTTACACGCACGATCGATTCAATTTGAATTAAATGGCACAAAGCATTTGTTTCAAGCTGATGCAGATAACCATTTTTCTACCGCACTAAAACAATTACGTGCGAGGAGCGTAGTGAGCAATGAGCAATCCATATGATTTGGTAGTATTTGACTGGGAAGGTACTATTGCGGATACTTTAGGGATAGTTTTACATGTTGTTGCTACAGAGGCCAATTTGCTAGGCTTTGGCGATTTTGACCCCAATCAGGCGAGAAAATTTGTTGATTTAGGTTTGGTACAGGCTTTAAAAAAAACTTATCCGCACTTGACTGAACCACAACATCAACAATTATTACAGGCAGTGCAATTGGCGATGCATTCTCGTTCCGCAGATGTCTGTTTGATGCCTGGTGTACGTGAACTGATCCATCAATTACATGAAGCTGGGATAAATCTGGCTGTTGCAACCAATAAAGGACATCAATCCTTATCTCGTGCTTTGCAGGCTGCAGGGCTTGATAAACTATTTAAAGTAACTCGCTCTGCGGGACAAGTACCAGCAAAACCTTGTCCACAAATGTTAGAAGAAATTATTGAAGAATACGGCGGAACTGCTGCGACAACATTGATGATAGGTGATTCTCTTACCGATATGGAAATGGCAAAAAGTGTTAAAGTAACTGCGGTAGGAATAGATATTTATCATCAACAAGAAGAAGCTGTCCTCATGGCAGCTGGGGCAGTAGCCGTATTTGATGATTATAAACAGGTAGCGGATTTTTTAAATTTATCCAAATGGAGTTAACTGAATCCTTAGCTATTTGTTTTTGTGTGGGTATGAAAAATAAAAACTGCACAATTCCGGGTGTAGGTTTTCGTTTCACCTAGGGTACGTTTTTATATGGACACTCATAGGACCATTGTCGTTAAGCTTAAGGAGCCCCTCTCCCACTTGTGGGAGAGGGGCAGGGTTGAGGGTTCATCGGCCATCATCATACTCTCATCCGCCCTTCAGACCCCTTCTTCCTATGGGGAGAAGGGAAACTCCTTAACCTAGTGGCAGTGATTCATAGAAACGGGAGTTGCTTTATTTAGTCATATGTAAAGGGAGTATCAAACGTTGAGTACATTAACCAGTTTGCCTAATTTATTAACTTTGCTGCGTATCGTACTGATTCCAGTATTAGTTATCATATTTTATATGCCGTTTTCGTTTGCACATATGTTGGCAGCTAGTATTTTTGCTGCTGCAAGTTTTACGGATTGGTTAGACGGCTACTTGGCACGTAAACTGAAGATGATGTCTCCCTTTGGTGCTTTTCTTGATCCTGTTGCAGATAAGCTATTGGTTTCTACGAGCTTACTGTTGCTCGTAGGCGCTAAGGAAATTAATTACATTACTATTCCCGCTATTGTCATTGTTGGAAGGGAAATTGTTATTTCAGCATTAAGGGAATGGATGGCTGAAATTGGTCGGCGTGCCAGTGTGACGGTCGGTTATGTCGGCAAGATAAAAACTTTTTTACAAATGGTGGCTTTATTTTTATTGTTGGCTTTTAATTCTTTAGATACATGGGGTGGTATTTTCGGTTTTGTCTTACTGTATGTGGCCGCAATTTTAACGATTTGGTCGATGATTATTTACTTGGCGATTGCTTGGCCAGAATTAACGAAAAAAAATTAATTTTATTATTGACAGGGTGTTAAATTTCGGTAGAATCACACCCCGTAGAGACGCGGGAATAGCTCAGTTGGTAGAGCACAACCTTGCCAAGGTTGGGGTCGCGAGTTCGAGTCTCGTTTCCCGCTCCAAATTAAAGCGACAAAAAAAGTCGCTTTTTTTTTTAAGAGCTTTAAGAGATAGACCTATTAGAAGTATCAAATGAGGCTGTGTGGCAGAGTGGTCATGCAGCGGCCTGCAAAGCCGTGTACGCCGGTTCGATTCCGGCCTCAGCCTCCATAAGAAAATTGCCCAGGTGGCGAAACAGGTAGACGCAAGGGACTTAAAATCCCTCGGAGCTTAACCTCCGTGCCGGTTCGATTCCGGCCCTGGGCACCAATTACCAATCATTCTGTCGCCAGTAAGATTAACGCAAGAATTGCAAAAACCATTCCCAATCCATGTTTGAAAGTCAATCCTTGCTTGAGAAACACGACGCATAATAATAGAGTAATCATAGGGTACATGGATGTGACGAGCACTACCGGCATTGTAGGTCCATTTTGTAGTGCCAAAATGAAAAAAATACAGGCAATACCACTCGCTAAACCATTCAATAACCCATACGCTCCTCCCCGCGGGCAAAGATCCAATTTAAAATCAAGTAATACCAAGGCGATGATGCCTGAAATTAATACGCCGATACTTGAATAAAAGGTAATGGAAAGAGGATTGATAAAGCTTGATGCTCTTGTGCCCCAATAGCCCCAGGCACCATAAAGACATAAAGCAATGAGTGAAGGCAAATACCAAGAGCTCGGATTCATACAAATTACCTTACCTGTTAGCGAGTTTACAAAATGTTATATAGGATAACTGGTAGTCTATTAAAAAGACACTACTCAGTATGTTATTCTTATTCCTTGCTAGGTTTGTGGTCTAACCGAGGGAATGAGTTTCTGGTTTGAGAGGTAGTGGTGATGGTTCATTTGTCGTAATCAATTCGCTCATTCCTCCCTGACGGGCACATTCTCCTCGACGAGGAGAACGGAAACCTACAGTCTACTTTAGCCAGGAGTAGAACGAGCAGCTGCTGATTGACCGGCTTCTAAATCTAATTCTCTTTGTTTGCCTAACCATTCAATTAATCGAGTACGAAATGTTTTAAAAAATAAAATAAAACGGTTAGAAGACCGAATTTGAGCTGCCCCGTCCCTTTGATACAAATCCATGATCTCATCGGAACTGGTTAATTTTAAATTTAAGGCTATTTTATCTGCATGAAAGGCAATATCCGTTAAAGCGGAATTGTTTAATTTGAAATTATCTTCAATAATTTCATGCCCCTCTATTTTGAAATCAGCGAGTGTAAATTGGTGTTTTGCAAAGTAGGTGCTGCTTTTCCCATTGGCGGTCTTTATTTTTTCATTGGCCCCTGCAGCAATAAGTTCCGTAGCTAAATTATCAAAATGGTATAATCTCGCCCAATGAAGCGCAGTCATCCCGTGATGATCAGCCTGATTTACATCACAGCCTAATTCACGCATCCGTGCCAGAATAAGCTCTGCAGATTGTTTATCAGCCAGTTTGCACGCTAAGACCAAGGCTGTATTTTCATAGGAAGTCGCCAAAAGGAGTTTGGGATTCGCTAGGCGTAATGCTTGTTTTAGACTCAAAGGAGTACCTTGGATAACTGCCAGGTGTAAGGGGGTGTTTGTAGTCACTACATCATCAAAATTGCCGGCAGCAGGAAGAGACAATTGGCAATATAAGGGGAGTTTTTCTAATGTTTCTCGACATGAGCTCGCGGACTGCAGTTCTTCATAATAGATGGAGAAAAAAATCTTAAGCACATCCAGATGAGGCAACCAAGGGAGTGCTTGGTCTAAAATTTGAGGATGGAGCAAATCATTATTTTGTAAAAGAAGCAGCAGGGACTGGAGGTTGACGATGTTCCTTTTATTATTGAGCTGGGGCAGCATCACGGTTACTAGTTCGTAGTGTAACAGCTTAAGTTTATCTAAATGATTTAAGAATAATCTGAGGGCTTGAAGATCCTCTGCCGAAGGACTCGTAGTGCAAAGATGTTTTGCGAGTAAGGGAATTAAATCGCGAGGTAGATTTTTACACAGTCCAAATAAGTCAAACAGCAAATACCATTCCTTGCATTCCTCCTCTACATATATGGGTTCCTTTGCACTCCCGGATTTATTTACAATCATGGCAAAACGCAGTGGCGTAACATGGGTGATGTTGGTGTAGCGAGACAGCTTTTCATTTTGAGCTAAAATGCAGATGAGCTCATAAATTTTATCATCTTGCGCTGGAGCCATTCTAATCGCGTTAACGAGTGCTTTTGCTGTTTCTGGAGTTGTATTTATATCCGCAAATATTTGCAGCGCTCGAAGAGGATCAGAAAAGCGTTTTAAACGAAGGAACGTAACTAAATGAATGAAATCAGTTAGTTGATCGAGTGCTCTTCCTGCTGTAACCGTAGTGAGTTCGGCATCCAATACGGCATTAATTTCATCAATGCAAACTTGGGGGGTGTTGATTAAGGCTCTAAGTTTATCACTGAGAATGATTTTTTTTACCTGGAATGGAGATGATGCCATAAGATACTCCTGTAATTCTTTTTGATAAAACAGTTTACTTTAATTCAATATAATTCACAATTTGTAGAATTAATGGCTTAATAACATCCCTTGACTGCGGGCTGACAGTCTATAAATATCCACAAATTCTGTGGATAAGTATGTGGGTTATCTGATGACGAAACAATAAAATAGCAGAACTGCTTATGAGGTATATCTCTTGGATGATTTTTTCTCTACAATAAGACTTTAACTCTAACTAATAGTAATTATGTATAAACCATTAGCTCTTTTTATGGGCTTACGCTATACGCGTTCTCGAAAAAAGAATCATTTTGTCTCTTTTATTTCCCTGAGCTCCATGCTGGGTATAGGCTTAGGAGTGATGGTTCTTATTACTGTTTTATCAGTAATGAATGGTTTTGATGAGCAAATACATAACCGTTTTTTCGGTATGGCCCCTGAAATTACGGTCTCTGGCCCCAATGAGCGACTCAATAATTGGCCTGAAGTAGCTAAAAAAATTCAAACAGTTCCCGAAATTAAATCATTAGCTCCTTATGTTGGTGGACAGGGGTTAATGGTGCATGAAGGGCAAGTTTTACCTATTGTCTTAACGGGAGTATTGCCTGAAAAAGAAGAAAAGATGAGTCACTTACAAGATAAATTGCTGGCCGGTAGTCTAAGCAATTTAAAAGATTTTGGCATTATCTTAGGTAGAGGTCTCGCAGACAGTATGGGCACCATGATTGGCGATAAGGTCACGGTGATGATTCCTCAAGCAACCGTGACTCCAGCTGGAATGATTCCTCGTTTTAAACGATTTACCGTAGTTGGTGTTTTCTCGGCGGGCACTGGATTTAATTTTGATACAAAGTTGGCATTCATCAATATGGGAGATGCCCAAAAGTTATTACAAATGGGCGATGATGTCACCGGGATCAAAATGAAAATTGATAACGTGTACCAAGCACCGGAATTGACTTCTCGATTATCTCATTTGCTGGGAGAAGAATATCAGGTCGGCAATTGGACACAGCAATATGGTGCGTTTTTTCAGGCTGTCAAAATGGAAAAAACGATGATGTTTATGATTTTATTGCTCATTATCGCCGTAGCTGCATTTAATCTGGTCTCTTCTTTGGTGATGGTTGTTAATGACAAACAAGCAGAAATTGCCATTTTAAGAACCATTGGTGCGACCCCTTCTACGATATTGTGGACATTTATTGTGCAAGGAATGATGGTAGGAGTCGTCGGAACATTGTTTGGTTTGCTGGGTGGATTAGTATTGGCTAAAAATGCGACCACAATTGTGAACCATCTGCAATCCTGGTTTCATTTCAAGGTCTTGTCATCCAGTATTTATTTTGTTGATTATTTACCTTCCAAGATTATGTTAAGCGATCTGTGGACCGTCTGTGTTATGGCTTTATTAATGAGCTTTCTGGCAACAATTTATCCTGCCTGGCGTGCCTCAAAAACAGTGATTGCGGAGGCTTTGCATTATGAGTGACGTTATTTTAAATGCTACAAAATTATGTAAATCATACAATGATGGCGCTTCTAAAGTAGATGTGCTGCGAGGAATCGATTTGTCGATTGCCAAAGGAGAACGCGTGGCAATTATTGGTCCATCAGGATCTGGAAAAAGCACCTTATTGCATCTAATGGGCGGTTTGGATAAACCAACCACTGGCGATGTATTAATTAAGGATGTGAATTGGCAAAAAGTAAATGAAAAACAACGTTGCCGATTACGTAATCAAGGTTTGGGATTTATTTACCAGTTTCATCACTTGTTACCTGAGTTCACCGCACTTGAAAATGTGGCTATGCCTCTGCTCTTAGCGAATATCTCAGTAAAGGATGCTACGGCTGAAGCCAGTAAAATGTTGGATGATGTTGGACTAAAAGAAAGAAAAACACATAAACCGGCTCAGCTTTCAGGAGGCGAGCGGCAACGCGTTGCCATAGCTCGAGCTTTGGTACATCAACCTTACTGCGTGCTAGCTGATGAACCTACAGGCAATCTCGATCAGACCACGGCAACCAAAGTGTTTGATTTAATGCTGGAGCTGAATAGAAAAATGAATACGGCTTTGGTTATTGTGACTCATGATCAGCAGTTAGCAAAACAAATGGATCGTGTTTTAGTGCTGGGTGATGGTCTTTTATCTGAGTTTAAATAAATTTTGTATTAGGTGATTGTTTTCCTGAATGAGTACTGATTCAGGGTTATTAACAGAAATAGGGGTAAACAAGTATGTATAAAAAAAATGAGGGGGTTGGTAGCCCTCAGCCAGCTGAGGCAAAAAAAGATATATTCGATGGAATCAGAGAAGATAAAGTAGCATATGATTTGGTCGATATGGGGGCTGTAAATCCTCATCGATTTTTAAGAAATAAAAGTTCAAAAATTAAAGCCCATCAATTACCGATCATTATTGAGGAAATCGAAGCAGTAGAATATAACCTGCCTGAAAATAAAGCTCCTTCAAATTTATAATCTAAGCAAGTATAGACCTTCGTATGTAGCCTGGGTGGAGCCACGCGAAATCCGGGTTTCTGAGCCAAGCGGGAATAAGATTTCTAAATCAAGAAGCCTAATTCGCTCCATCCAAATCTCCTGGGTTACGGCTGACGCCTTCACCCAGGCTACAAATTACCCAATGCAGCAAGAGATTTGTTTAATAGTTTGCATGCCCTGGGGTGCGTGGGAAAGGAATGACATCGCGTACGTTAGCTAAGCCTGTAACATAGCTGACCAAGCGTTCAAAGCCCAAACCAAATCCTGCATGGGGTACCGTACCATATCGACGTAGGTCTCTATACCATTGATAGCTTTCTTTATTTAAATTGCATTCTTCAATGCGCTTATCCAGGATATCCAGGCGCTCTTCACGTTGACTGCCGCCGATGATTTCACCAATTCCAGGTGCTAAAACATCCATAGCAGCAACGGTTTTTTCATCATCATTGAGACGCATATAAAACCCTTTGATTTCTTGAGGATAATTAGTCAGTATGACCGGTTTTTTGCAGTGGATTTCTGCCAGATAACGTTCATGTTCTGATTGTAAGTCCAATCCCCAGCTTACAGGGAATTCAAATGATTGGCCGCATTGTTCCAAAATTCTAATGGCATCAGTATAAGTCATGATTTCAAAATTAGAATCCGCGATGTGTTCTAGCCGTTCAATACATCCTGGAGCGACAAACTGATTGAAAAAGTCCATATCATCTGCACGCTCATCAAGAACTGCTTTGCATAAATAACGCAACATCTTTTGGCTTAAGGTACAAATGTCATGCAAAGTGGCAAAAGCGATTTCAGGTTCAATCATCCAGAATTCAGCCAAATGGCGGCTTGTATTTGAGTTTTCAGCACGAAAAGTCGGTCCAAAAGTATATACTTTCGACATGGCCATACAATACGCCTCAAGATTTAACTGTCCTGAAACGGTGAGAAAAGTCTCTTTTCCAAAAAAATCTTTACTGAAATCAATTTGACCGTATTCATTTTTAGGGATATTTAAGAGGTCTAAGGTCGATACGCGGAACATTTCACCGGCCCCTTCACAATCACTGGAAGTGATAATGGGGGTATGTATCCAAAAGAAACCCTGTTCGTGGAAAAAGCGGTGTATGGCTTGTGACAAACAATGACGAATTCGTGTTACCGCGCTGATCGTATTAGTACGTGGACGTAGATGAGCTACATCACGCAGAAATTCTAGCGTGTGGCGTTTGGCTTGAATAGGATAAGTATCTGGATTTTCTACCCAACCTACTACTTTAATCGAGTCAGCCTGAATCTCAAATGCCTGGCCTTTACCTTGAGAGGCTACCAATTTTCCTGTAGCAATTATAGAACACCCAGCCGTCAGTTTACTGACTTCATCAAGGTAATTGTCCAAATTATCTGTTGCCACGATTTGAATGGGAGCAAAACAAGAACCATCATGTAAGCTAACAAAAGATAAACCCGTTTTGGAGTCGCGGCGAGTCTTAACCCAACCTCTCACGGTAACGTGTTCATCAATGCTGATTTCACCATCTAAACACTGCTTTATGGTAAAAACTTCACTCATTTTTTTACTCCTCACTCTGATTATACTTTGCGCACTCACAAGGGCACAGTTTGGGTGCATTTAAATTCTATCAGTCGAAGTACGCTTATTAATACAGCGCAAGTATTTGCGTTACACCAAGCTTTTCCCGATTGAAGAATTCGTCTGGTTAGCGAGAATGGGCAATGCCAATCCCGATTTGCGGCTTCGCGAAGTATAGATACCTTTAACTAAAAATGAGATGATACACTGGGGTTATTAGCATTTCTACTATCTTAGTGCTAAAACATGTTGATTTTCTTGCTGCATTACGATAACTCCAAATAAGAATGAAAGTGCTTTGATCTCCACGGCTTTTTCGAGTTTTATCATTGAGGAAACATTATGTTGCGAAAAGTGTTCTGTATCTCATTGTTTTTTTGCTCTTTAGGGGCTGCAGCAGATGATACGATATTAAAATTATATAGACCCTTTGGTGATGTCACGGATCAAGCGATTCCGCAGGTGAAAAACACACTCATGGGTGAATGTTATTCTCAATCCCAATTAATTGTGCGTGAAGATGCTTGGCGTTGCCTGGCAGATGGCAAAACTTATGATCCGTGTTTTGTTAAGTCAGGACCAGGGCGGACCGAGGCATTATGCCCTCAATCTCCTTGGATTGGAGAGAGTGTACTGATTAAAGTGAAAGAACCTTTGCATAACGAGCAAAATAAAACATTAGATATGTCACTCACTTATCCTTGGGGCATCGAGCTGACCAATGGTGAGCATTGTATGGCGATTAATTCGGGTAAAATTTATGATCAAATGCCTGTGCGTTATCAATGCAGCAGTAAAAATTATCTAGTTGGCCATTTACAGCGATGCAAAAATGTTTGGAGCATGCTCCAGAAAACCCCACAAGGTGTGGTTACCGTAGAATTAAAGAAGGCTTGGTTTTGAGACAAAGTCTTATTGATTAACAATTAAGTCATGTAGGTTGGGGCAGGGCCCAACCTAGAATAATTATTGAATCTCGGGAGCTGCTTTTTGAAAGGGTTCCAGTGTCAAACAATGCGCGTTGATTGCATTGATAAGAGGGTAGTTGTCCATAGCAAAATGAAATCGATGGGCATTATAGACTTGGGGGATAAGGCAAAGATCGGCCAAGGTCACTGCATCGCCAAAACAAAAAGATGGACTGCGTTTTATCTGGTGTAATTTCATTTCAAAAGCGTCAAATCCTGCTTTCAGCCAATGGTGATACCATTCGGTGACCTGTGTTTCATGTGCTTGAAATTGCTCTTTTAAGCGGTTTAATACCCTTAAATTATTCAGCGGATGCATGTCACATGCGACAATTAAAGCAAGGGATTTTACAATGGCTTTATCCCAAGGATCAGAAGGCAATAATGCAGGATTAGGGTACGTCTCATCCAGATAATCGATTATGGCAAGTGATTGACTCATCACGCGCTGATTGATTTCTAAGCTGGGTACTAATTCTTGGGGATTAACCGCTCGGTATTCTGGACTATGCTGTTCTCCACCATGATTCACCAGGTGGATATTTATTTTCTCATAGGCAATATTTTTTAAATTCAGAGCGATACGGACCCGATAACACGCTGTAGAACGAAAATAATCATAGAGTTTCATCGCTTATACCTGCTTCACAACTTGATCGATTGCCCCAAACAGGCTGTTGCCTTGTTTATCGAGCATCTCAATACGAATTCTGTCGCCAAAACGCATGAAAGACGTTTTTGCCTGACCTTGCTCTATGGTTTCCAGCATTCGCCTTTCCGCGATACACGATGAACCCTTGCTGCGATCCAGATTAGAGACTGTACCCGAACCAATAATGGTTCCTGCACGGAGGACTCTGGTTTTTGCAGCATGTTCAATCAGTTTTGGGAAGGAAAACGTCATATCTATCCCCGCATTGGGTTGACCAAATAATTGCTCATTCAGATGACTTAATAAAGACAGATGCACTCGCTGACCATCCCATTCAGACCCTAGTTCATCAGGGGTGATGGCTACAGGAGAAAAACTGCTGGATGGTTTGGATTGGAAAAAACCGAAACCTTTTGCCAGTTCATTGGGTATTAAATTGCGTAATGAAACATCATTGACCAGCATGAGCAGCTTAATATGTTGCCCTGCGTTTTCATCGCTTATGCCCATAGGAACATCATCAGTAATTACAGCAACTTCTGCTTCAAAATCGATGCCATATGCTTCATCTGCTGCCAAGATGGGATCTCTGGGGCCCAAAAAGGAATCAGAACCTCCTTGATACATCAAAGGATCAGTCCAGAAATTCTCTGGCAATTCTGCACCACGTGCCTTACGCACTAGTTCAACATGGTTAACATAAGCACTGCCATCCGCCCATTGATAAGCACGAGGGAGGGGCGATTCACAGTGTTGTGGATCAAAGCTAAAGGTATGCTCCAAAAGTCCTTCATTCAGTTGTTGATAGACTTTTTGTAACTGTTCCTCCACTGCATTCCAATGATCCAGGGCATATTGCAAATTGGGTGCAATTTGAGGTACTCGTATTGCACGAGTCAATGCTTGATTGACCACGCATAATTCCCCATCGCGTGATGATGTTGATTTTAGACTGGCAAGTTTCATAAGCTCCTCATTTAGTTGTAGTCCAGGGTAAGTTAATCCCCTCTCCCACTGGTGGGAGAGGGGTGGGGGGGAGGGTTTCATTAGCGGTAACCATACCCTCATCCGCCCTAACGGGCACCCTCTCCCCATGGGGAGAAGGGAATCATTACCCTATGTGCCCAGACCATATTTTTGTTAGGCAGACTTTTCTTTCAAAGTTCCACGTTTGATCTGATCTCTTTCAATTGCCTCAAATAAGGCTTGAAAGTTACCTTCACCAAATCCTTGATTTCCTTTACGTTGAATGATTTCAAAAAACACTGGACCAAAGATATTTTCAGTAAAGATTTGCAGCAATAAACCATGTTTGGGATCGCTTTCACCATCAATCAATATTTTCTCTTCTTGAAGTTGACTCACTGATTCTTGATGCCAAGGAAGGCGATCATGCACCATTTCATAGTAGGTATCTGGAACATCAAGGAATTTAACCCCTTGCTCCCTTAATGTATGTACCGTGTGGTAAATGTTCTCTGTAGTTAATGCGATGTGTTGGATGCCTTCACCTTTGTAATCATGGAGAAATTCTTCAATTTGCGATAAATCATCTTTCGATTCATTCAAAGGAATTTTTATTTTTCCACAAGGGCTACCTAGAGCACGACTTAATAATCCGGTCATTTTCCCTTTTATATTGAAATAACGAATTTCCTGGAAGTTAAAAATGGATTCATAGAACTCAGCCCATTTGTCCATATTGCCGCGAAATACATTATGGGTTAAGTGATCAATGAGTACTAAGCCATTACCTTTTACTTTTTTATGGGCTTGATTTTCCCAATGCGATGAGAACGGTTGATGTTGATCGTCAACAAAATAAATGACACTGCCACCTATAGCTTGAATACCCAATAAACCATGATGCGCGTGAGCACAATCGTCAAATGCTTTGGCTCCATGTTTGAGTGCGTATTCGAATGCTGCCTTGGCATTCTTTACTTTAAATCCCATGGCGCAAGCACCCGCTCCATGCGTTTTGGCATGTTCTTCTGCTTGGCAATTGGTTGCTGCATTGACAATAAATTGAATTTCGCCTTGTTGAAATAAAGTGATGTCCTGGTTTTTATGATGCGCGGTAGCTTGGAAACCCATATCCATGAACTGTTGATGGAGGTGTTTTTTATCGGGACCTGAAAACTCTAAAAAAGCAAAACCATCTAATCCACAGGGGTTGTTATTTGTTTGCATTGTTGATTACTCCTTTAAAATGATTCGGTACTTAAAAACTCCTTTCTCCATAGGAGATGGGTAAAGTAGGATTACCTTGCCTGGCTCGTGGCCTTCAGCTATTGACCTGTTCCCTGGCCCGTCATCCCGGGTGCAGGCAGGGTTCTCTCCAGGGTGAACACTGTTCTAAAATGGGGAGATCCTTCACTGTGCTCGGAATCACGAAGACAAGGAGAAGGTGCCCGTTAGGGCCGATGAGGATGTTGATTGGGTTAATGGGTCCTCATCTCTACCCCTCCTCCACATAGGGAGAGGGGGTTCCTCGCTACTGGTTGTCTTAAGATGGTTGTACTAAAAATAATCCATCTGCGATAGGTAACAAACTAACAAACACGCGTTGATCGTTTTTAATCAAATCATTCAGTTTTCTAATTTCTCTGGTTTGTCCACCTAGTTCCTTTTCGTCAATTACTTTACCATCCCAGAAAATATTATCTACAGCGATTAACCCTTTAGGTTGAATTAGTTTTAATGCCAATTCGTAGTAATGCACATAATTGGTTTTATCGGCATCAATAAAAATGAAATCGAACTTTTGTTCCCAGCCTTCATTGAGAAGGTTGTGTAAGGTATCTAATGCACGGCCAAGTCTTAATTCAATCTTACGGTCTTGCTGTGCTTCTTTCCAGAAGGGATGGGCTTTGCTTGTCCACTCGGAATTGATATCACAGGTAATGAGCTTTCCATCATCAGGCAAAACCAAGGACATGGCTAAGGCACTATAGCCCGTAAATGTACCTAACTCCAAAACATTTTTGGCGCGGATTAAGCGTAGGAGCAACTGCATAAATTGTGCCTGTTCCGGCGCAACTTGCATGTTCGCCAGCTCCATAGTGGAGGTCACTTTGCGTAGACCAGTTAGGGAGGGATGCTCGCGCAAAGATTTGTCCAGCATGTATTCATAAAGTTCGGGAGTCAGGTTTAAATGTTTCATAGATTCCTAAGTTCTATTATTTGGGCCAAAATGGCATTGGCTTTTAAGTGTCCAATGCTCATCTACTACTTCGTCGAGTGCAGGAATCTCCGGACTTAATGCGGTGCTACAACATGGAGATTCCTCGGCGCACTCGGGATGACGAGAGCCCTAAGATAACTTCTCTTTTGCCAAATTATCTGCGATTTCACTAGTAGGTAAATTTTCTCGAGCAGATCGCACAAAAATTTCAGTTAGATGGGTATAAATCGCATCGATTTGTTCGTTAATTTTTTCTTCTGGAGTATGCAGATATTTCGATGCTGCAAAAATTAATCCTCCAGCATTAATGACGTAGTCTACTGCGAATAAAATGCCTTTATCATGTAATTTATTACCGTGATAGGTATGCGCTAACTGGTTGTTGGCCGCACCGGCAACAATCGTTGTTTGCAATTGAGAAATGGTAATATCATTGATAATTGCACCCAACGCACAAGGAGCAAAAACGTCACAGGGAACTTTATGAATTTGATCCGTACTGACTGATTTAGCGCCGAATTGGGTAACAGCGCGATCTACTGCTGCTGGAGAAACATCCGCAACCGTCAATGTCGCCCCTAATTCATGTAAATGTTTGGCGAGCAAAAATCCAACATGGCCTAAACCCTGGATGGCCACATGAATTCCTTGGAGGCTTTCTTTCCCCAGTTTAAATGCAACAGCTGCTTGAATGCCACGTAGAATCCCTTTTGCAGTAGAAGGTGAAGGGTCGCCATCATATTTGGATAAACTGGCTACGTAGGGTGTGTGTTCTGCAATGATGTCCATATCAGGTAATTCAGTTCCGCTATCCAGAGCAGTAATGTAGCGACCGTTTAATTCATTAACGAATCGACCAAATTGATGCATGTATTGAGCACGATCAAATGGACCTTTGGGTTTAATAATAACTGATTTACCGCCTCCCAAGGGCAAGTTGACTGATGCAGCTTTAAAGCTCATTCCTCGGGCAAGACGCATGGCATCTTGAATCGCTGCATAAGTATTTGGGTATTCAATAAAACGACAACCCCCTAAAGCAGGGCCTAATTTGGTATTGTGGATGGCGATTATTGCTTTCATTCCAGTCTTAGGATCTACTTTAAAGTGCAAGTCACCAAAATCATGAGAGAGAGCGTAATCGAGGAAATCATCTTCGGTTGCTATTTGGTTAGTATTTGATATATTGTCGACAGAAATCATTATTAATGCTCCTCTTGCAAATAGTTGCAGAAGTTATATTCCTATTTTTTGATTAAATCAATGGTATATCCCAAGAAACTCTAAAATGCTATTGTTATCTTATTGCTTTTCTCGCTCTGGAATTTTTTAACAATTCGCAAGAGAAAGTGGCTATTTCCTCTCATCAAAACGTCCAAGACAAAAAAAATAAATTGCCAAACCAGAGTATTTTAAAGTGTCTCAGGCCCAGTGAATAATTTGGTATCTTAAGGCATGCTGGTATACACTAATTTGATTATTCATCAGATCGGAGAGGGTTATGCGCCAAATCGTTACCAGAATCCTGGTTTTATTGGTTATCACACCGTTTGCTTTTGCTGAAGATGTTTTACCACCGCCTCCTCCACCACAACCTCAATTGGTTCTTGATAAAATTGATTTTCAACTTTCCGCAAAACAGTGGGTTACAACGCAAACTGCTCTATTGGGTGTGAGTATTAATGTGACATTGACCAGTGCTGATTTAGTGAAAGCGCGTGCTGATATTATGGAACGATTAAATAAAATCGCGAAAGGGGATTGGCATTTAATTGAATTTGACCGTTCTCAAGATAGCTCAGGACTTGAAAAGCTCTTTGTGCAAGCGCAAGCGCGAGTCAATCAGGAAGCATTAACGGAGATTTATAAAAATGCCAAGGATGTCAGTTTACCGGGTGCGAAATATGAAATATCCAGTGTGGATTTTAAACCCAGTTTTGATGAAACCCAGACTGTTTTAAGTCAAATTCGACAACGGTTGTATCAGCAGGTGAATGATGAATTGGCTCGTATTAATAAGGCCTACCCAAACCAAAATTACAGTGTGAGCAATTTGGTTTTTGTTGAAGGAAGTAATCCGTCGCAGCCTAGACCTTTACAAGCGAAAGCTATGAATACCCTGATGGTCGGCGAAGCATCTGCTGCGGCGCCTGCTTTAACGGTAAGTAATGAATTAATTCTAACAGCGCTTGTTGAGGTTGCGTCGAATCGCAAACCAAATACAAAGTAATTGACGCTAAAACTCCCTCAGCAACTTGTGGGAGAAGGGTAGGGGTTAAAACCCTCATCCGCCCTAACGGGCACCTTCTCCCCTGAGGGGAGGGGCAGGGGTGAGGGAATTACGACATTATCCTCATCCGTCCTGGGCGGTATCTTCTCCCAATGGGGGCACATTACACTTTACAAAAGGGGAATGAATTTTGTTGGTTGTTGAAAAAATTATTGGGCACCGAGGCGCATCCGCTTATGCCCCTGAAAATACCTTATCCTCATTCGATAAGGCGCTGACTTTAGGATGTCATTTCATTGAATTTGATGTCATGTGCAGTGCTGATGGGGAACCTTTTGTAATTCATGATGATAATTTAAAAAGAACAACAAATGGACGCGGTGATGTAGGCTTAGTGGAGTCATCCTATTTGCACTCTTTGGATGCGGGCTCTTGGTTTTCCCGCCAATTTAAAGGCGAGCATATTCCCCATTTTAAAGAGGTATTGAAGTGGTTGTCTTTTTCAGGTGTACAGGCAAACATAGAAATCAAACCTTATCCTGGTACCGAGGAGCAAACTGCAGTTGCGGTGATGAGCCACATTCAACGTTATTGGCCACAGGGAAAAGAGTTACCTTTAGTTTCCAGTTTTTCTTGGGATGCATTAGTTTTATGTCGAAGTATTGCTCCAGAAATGCCCTTAGGTTTACTTTTGCATGCTTGGGATGAACAATGGTTGCAAAAAGCAAAGCAACTAGACTGTTTCTCGATTCATTTTAATCGTAGGGTTTTAACTGAGGAACGTGTTAAGGCAATTAAAGCAGCAGGCTATGTTCTTTGTGCTTATACGGTGAATCGCAAACGCTTGGCTAATAAGTTATTTAGCTGGGGTGTCGATGCGGTTTTTAGTGATTATCCTGATTTATTAGCATGAAAAAAATTATTCTTTTTTTATTTGTCATTTTGTTTGCTCTATCTGCTCAGGCAAAACGGATTGAACTGGTGTTTTGGCATGCAATGGCCGGGCATTTGGGAGATGAGGTCCGATTACTTGCTGATGATTTTAATCAAAGTCAAAAAGAATACCTGATTAAGCCCGTTTATAAGGGCAATTATGTTGAAACATTAACGAGTTTTGCTGCTGCATTCAGAGCACATCATCCACCAGCGATCGTACAAATTTTTGAAGTGGGAACTGCTATTATGGAATCCCCGAGAGGAACCATCAAGCCGGTAGATGAACTGATGCAGGAACAAGGGATAAGCTTGCCTAAAGAGGACTTTATTCAATCTGTTCGTGAGTTTTACAGTAAAGACGGACAACTCATGGCGTTGCCTTTTAATCTCTCCGTTGCAACGCTGTATTACAATCTAGATATACTTGCTAAAGTAGGTTACTCCCCAGCTAACTTTCCACGCACATGGGCTGAGATGGAAGTATTGGCTGAAAAATTAAACAAAGCAGGCTATGATTGTACTTATACCACGGCTTACCCAGGCTGGGTGCTTTTTGAATCTTTTTTAGCAATTCATGGGTTGCCACTGACTCAAGAGCATCCTGCGCGCGCTGTTTTTAATACGCCACAATTAGAGAGCCATTTCGCACGTTTGAAGCGTTGGCATTCATTGCATTATTTTCGCTATGCAGGAAGGGTGGATGATGCCACTATCTTATTTACAAGTGGTGTTTGTCCTTTGTTTAGCCAATCTTCTGGGGCTTATAACAGTTTGTCTGCCTTAGTCCCCTTCCGCTTAGGAATTGCCAGCATGCCATTGGATACCGAGGTCAGTCAGGTAAGACATGCCAATGTTGCTGGTGGTGCGGCATTATGGGCTGTAGCGGGACAAACAAAAGAGCAGTATAAAGGAATTGCCCAATTTTTTGCGTTTATCACCAAACCTGAAATACAAAAGCGTTGGCATGAGCATACGGGCTATTTTCCTATAGGTTTAAACGGTATTTATGCTGATATTTTGCACAGCAGCCACCATCCCACTTTATTGATGGCGCGTACTGATTTAGCAGGGGCATCGCAAGACAAACTCTTACCCCGCTTTGGTCCACAGAATCAGATTCGGGGGATTAACGATGAAATTTTGGAGGCGATGTTTGCAGGATTTTTAAGCCCAAATGAAGCATTGCGGGAATCTGCACTACGTACCGATCATGTGTTGTCGCGTTTTGTGAGGAATACTACAGGATCATGATGATAAGGACATCAAAAATAATTTGTGTGATTGCACTTGCTTTTTACTGTTTTCTTGTTGTTTTGGGTAATGTGACCGATTATAAAAACAATTATGTTCTGGTAGAGCGTGCGTTGATGATGAACGACCTCTTTGCAGACTCTCAAATTGGCTATCGGGCTATTTCTAATCCCACAGTACATCATGCAGCATACCTAATTATCATCGGCTTAGAAACGTTAACCACGGTGCTTTGTGCCGTAGGTGCTTGGAAGTTATTTAAAGTGAGGCATGCAAGTGCACTAATTTTTAATGGTACTAAAAGGTGGGCCGTAGCGGGCCTTACTTTGGGTTTTTTAACCTGGCACGTTGTTTTTATGTCCATCGGCGGTGAGTGGTTTGGCCTATGGATGTCTTCCTCGTTAAGAGGATCTTTAACCATAGCGTTTCAACTATTTATTACTTTTTTAGTGCTGCTAATCTACTTGATTATTAAGGATGAGTGACTGTTGATGATGAGGGGCGTGAGTGATCAGCAATAATCGTTGGGAATGAAATTTAACCCTGTTGATGTAAAAAAAACCTCCGCTGAGGCGGAGGTTTTAAAAGGTATGTTTAAGATATCTGGAATTGTTTGTTGATTGCCTCCATTCGTTCTAACAACTGAGCTTCTTGCTCTTGCAATTTAATTAATTCCTCAGATCCATCTTTGATTACTCCCTTAAGTTCAGTTATCGATTTTTCGAGTAGATCGATTTCATGCTTCACTTCCTGTATTGCCTCTTTTGCTTCTTTTGTTGTCAGTTTGAGTTCCGCTTTCATCAGAGTTGATCTAACCCATGCCAAATAAAGAGACGGATTTCGAGCATATTCTGCCGGAAGCGGACCTTCTTTTTTTCTTCCTGGTACAATTTCTAATTCATGGTCAAGTTTGACTATTTCTTCAAGTTTAACCAATCTGTCTTTATGGGAACCATGAGTTTTCTCTTGATCCATTAATTTGTTATTGGCTACTTCCAATTTTGCAGTAAGTGACACAATCTGTTCATGTAAAGGGATCGATTGTTGGAACAATCGAAACGATTGGAATCCTCTTATAGCACTTTGAATAGCAACAACGGCTTGTGCCTCTTTTTGAGCTTGTCTTTCTCTATTCAGCATCACTTCTCTTGTTTTTTCAGCTGAATTCTTAGGATCAATGATATCTTCCACAGTAAGAATGAGACCAGTACCTTGATATCTTTTATCAATATACTGTTGCGCACGAGCTTCAACATCTTTATTTCGTACACAACGCCCCGTTGCTTGAGGACCTGATAGAATTCCATTAATCGCATTGATATTTGATTCGATTACTGGCGAATTAGAATTAATCACTTGTACGTTCAGGATATCTCGAATACTTACCCCTGTGGCAATGACCTCATCGGCTACGATATGCGTTCTCAGTCCTGCTTCAATTTGTGCAAGCTGTGCATCAATGACCTCTTGTTTCGTTTTCATATCAATTGCACCAGCGTAATTCTCCGTTGCTTTTAATACAGCTAAATCAACAGGAGCAGCCTTGGTAACCACATCAGATATAGGTTGTGACATTTTGATTTTTGCCACCATTGCTTCAGCTCTATCCAAAATCAATTTGACCATGGCTTCTTTTTGCTCAGGAGGCAATTTAGAAATAGGCGCTCCCAATTTCGTCAAAGCTTCATTTAATTTTACCCTGTTTGTCTCTTCACATACTTTAAGCTTATTTAAAAACGGAGGCGGTATTTCTACATCTTTTGTTTTGTATTTCTTGATATGCTCATCACATTCTTTGACATATTCCTCAAGTTTATGAGTTCTGTCCTTCTCAGCAATATCGGTGAACTTTTCATTAAAGATCAATGCAAGAGCAAAACTATTGATTGTTCTTTGAATGTCTTTCTGTTGTTCTGTGCTGATATCATTTTTTAAATTCACTTCACGTAAAGGAACCTGACCACGCACCTCTAGTTCATTAACAGCCCCAAATCTTTTGGCCAATTCTACCCTGGCTTGCGATTCAGATTCTTTTCTGAGCTCTGCTACTTTTGCTTGGTATTTTTCAAGAGTTGCTTCATCCCCATTGGCTAATTTCTGATAGGTCTCAGCCAATTTTTCACGTGTTTCTTTGTCATCAGAGAAGCCCATGTTGCGTTGAGCACGGATACGGTTCAATTCTAAAGCTTGATCAATGGCTTGTTGTTGTGCCACAGAGTCTTCAATCCCACTATGTGCTTTTTTGATCTGTTCTTTTAATTCGACTGGATCAACATAACCATTCATTCCCTGTTGGAGATAATAATCATCAAAGTAATGAGTTACTGCTTGATCAACCAAATCTTTTTCTTCCAAATAAGCCACTTCCGGTTTAATTGGACGAATGGTCCCTAACTGAATTGCAGCACCAAGACTTAAATCATCCAAAGGCGTACCAGAAAAGAGGTCGTACAACTTGGAAGTTGGTGTAGCTGTTAGTGCCAAAATGGAGTTGCGCCCTTTTAAGCCTTCTAAAATTTTTGTGTCTTCCTCATTAAAGGTATGACGATGGCTTTCATCAATTAATACCATTGAATCTTTGATTTCGCTGGCAATTATCTTGAATAGGGGGTGTTCCGCTTGTAAAACAATCTGATCAAACGGTTCGGTACCAGCAATCACTTTAGCAAAGTATTCCTTAATTTTTAGCTTGTCCTCTTCTTCCATATCACTTAAATCGTCCTTCAAACCATCCCAAAACACATCTACTTTTGATTTAATCGTTTCTAAGGTAAAAACAGTAGGAACATGCGAGATGCCATTAACTTTTCCGGCACCCAACATTTTTTGGGTTTCACCAGATTGCTGATCCACTAATGTTTTATCAGGAACAATCATCACGGTGCGTCCAACAGCTTGAGCAATACCTGCCATGACAATACTCTTGCCTGACCCGGTACCCATCACTGCGAGACGTTGTTCATTTCCTGCACTTAAGCTGTCAGTAAATTTGGCTAATATTTCATTTTGATACGCATGTGGAACAAAAGATTTCGTATCAACAGCTAACCCTTTCTTAGTCACTGCACGAAGATCACCTTCTTTATCGTAGGTTAATTTAACAGTGGCTGTATGATCGTGATCGAAAAATAATTTGCCTCGGCTCACTTCGGCATTTAATTTGCTGGTTATATTAACGGTGTATTCTTGTTGATCGTCTTTTATGCCATTATAAGTAAAATCTACGGTATAAACCGCGCCGCCGATAGTAATGGCCGCTTCAAGATGCAATCCGTCTGCTTTTTGAATCCATTGACTCCTTTCTTCTCCGGGCTTACCTGCTTTCGCTAAAATCGCTTTTACGACATTTCCAATCTTAGGATCTTTTTTTGAGTTTTCTACAGCAATTATCTCTTTTGCTGAACCTACTGTAACCACTGCTCCATTGGTTACAACTTCTTTTAATAAATGAACTGCTGCAACGGTATCTGTGTAATCCTTAAGATCTGCAATCTGTCTTTTAACAATTTCGCCATTAGCGCCCATAAGAATCTCCCCATAGAATAATTTTTAAAAAATAAAAATATAATCTAGATCCTTATAAATTATATTTGGGTATTTAGGTGACAAGTCGCCTAAGGTTTTTGATTATACAAAATGAATATTAAGTTACCATTAAGTAGTTTTATTATTTAATTTGTAAATTAAGTCTCACAATGTACTTAATATTTGCGATTATACAAAAAGAATATTAAGTGACCATTAAGTGATTTCGCTGGTGTCAAATTGATCATCTCAGGGGGTATATGATATACAGTAGCTAAGGTAGATAGGCCTACGGTATTTTAAAATTCAATTATTTGATAGTATCTTGACCTTGGTGAGTCTTTTTTGATGATAAACTCAAAGATAACAGATAAAAATTTTTACAGTAAAGCAATGACACAGGAAAGTGAGGCAGCAAATGGCATTTATGAAGTTCAATCAAACAACTGAGACAAGAAGTAAGATCATGGCACGTATCGATAAATTAGGTTTGAAGTCTGATCCACGGATGATCCAAACTCTTGAGGAAAATCTTCCTTATCTCAATCGATTGACCGCCTTGTTCAATGTGTTAAAAAAATGCAACATCACACTGGATGATAGTCTCCATCAAATCATTGCAAATCATGTTCCCAATGCCAGCTATGTGGTAAATCTTTTAGAATTTATGCGCGAAGAAGGAATTGATACTGCGATTATTCCGCTAGAACTTTTATTTCAGGTTGCAGAATCAGAGACAACACTAAAACATGGAATGCGCCAACTTATCAAACATAACTCGCTTGATGCTGCCACTTTAAAACTGATATTTTCTTATCCGGAGCAGTCTTACTTACTTGCCGATTTAATTATTAATTTTCAAGCGCATGCCTATCCTACTGAAAAAGTAGTAGAAAAGTTGGGACAATTCTCGGTACAAAGTATGAACGCAGTAATCGAGTTACTTACCTTACTTTTAAATAACAACCTCTATTATTTTGACTGCCTCGACCTCTTTTTAGGACAGCAAGAGTATCTAGGTAAAATATGTGAGGGAGCAAAAAAACTTGCTGTAGCAAATAAACTTTCATCAAGTTATTTTGATGCCGTTGGAAAAAATCCCCAAAATGCTAATATTCTCGCAAATCTTATTTTGCTTCTACAGAACCTTTCAATTATCGATTATAAAAAAACCGAAGATCTTTTAATTGCAAGCCAATTGGGGGCTGGTGCATTTCACTTTTTGACGCATTTGCAGCAATCAGGAATGTTAGATGCTGAGAACTATAAAAAAGTGAGTCAGCATCATTCCATACTGAATTCCCAAAAAGTCAATGACGCTTTATGTGGTCTTCCCTTATTCGCCGCGTTCGACAAGGAAGAATTGGAACACATGCTTGTTTTGATTACTAAAGAACCCAGCTCGGATAGTGATCAACATGAATTAATTGAAATGATTCAAAAGCATGATTTAACCAGTAAACTCCATTGGTAAAAAAATGGAAAATTGCTTTAAGACAGTCATTTATGTTATATTTGTGCTCTTAGAGATCAATTAAGGGACAGTTATGGGTGGAACAGACAGCAGCACCAATAGAATGATTACCAGCTTAAAGCCTAATGGAATCAAGACCATATCTGAAACACCCTTAGTACCGGTGGTACCTGTTGCACCTGTTGCACCTGTTGCACCTGTCGCATCTGTAGTTTATGAAGGACCTACTGATCCCTTTATTAGCCGCTTGCAGAAATTAAATCTAGGAAATGATACTCGAATGGTGTCTCTGATTCGGGCACATTCTAATTTTGGTAATCGTTTGATTTCTTTATTTAAGGCACTCAAGGAATTTAAAATCGATTTGACGGACGGTCTTGAAAGCACGATTAGAGAAAATATTTCTCAAGTAGGAGGGGTTGTCAGTTTATTAGAGTTAATCAAAAAAGATGTTCCTATGAACATTGACTCTCTGCCAATAACGCGTTTATTTTATGCTGCGAAATTTGAAGCATCCGTAACACAAAGCATACGAGATTTGGCTTTACTGGGGATGCTTGATTCAAATATTTTTAATTTATTGCTTGCCTATCCGGAGCAATCGCTCAACATCTCACAATTGCTAATTAAGCTTCAAGAACGCGCTTATTCGCCTACAGTTTTAGTGGATAAACTTAAAGCTGTTTTGATTGCTCCAGAGCGTATGGATACAGCGATCGGTTTGCTTGATTTAATATTAGAACATAATCTCTTTTACCCTGATGTGGTTGATATTATTCAAAGACAAGAAAAGCATATTGATAAAATTTACGAAGGGGCTCAAAAGCTTGCCGCAGAAAAAGCTCTATTCCCAGACTATTTTACGATGATTGAGGACAATCCTCAAAATGCCAACATCTTTGCTAAAAATATTTTGTTACTCAAGAGCGAATCACTGATAGATTGTCGCAATCCTGAGTGCTTATCAACAATAAGTCATTTAGGGGCGGGTGCATTTCACTTTATGAAACTTTTACAACACGCCTCTATGTTAGATGAACCTAATTTTAAAATAATTTGTCAACAAAAGGATAATATACTCAATCGAAATGAGATCATTGATGCACTAAGCAATCTTCCTTTGATTGTTGACTTCGAGAAAGAAGAATTAGCAAAAATGTTGGATTTATTGAATCACGCAGCAGTGTCTGCTCAGGATATTCAAGACTTCAAGCGAATAATACAAGACCATTTTATTTCTGAAATTTCCTGTCAATTCTCCCGCGCATGTATTTAATCAATAAACACATGCAATAAACGCTTGCTTTCATCGATCGTTGCTCTTAAGTTGAGCTAATGATTAAGGATGAATAGCCATGCTATTGAGTTGTAGTTGAATTGCCTGCTGCTGAGCGGCTTCATTTTGCTGTTGGGCAGCGGCAATCGAGTCATTCATGGCATTGATGGCATCTTCTTGCTGGACAATCGCAGGACTATCTATGGACGTATTTGCATCTAATGGTACATCGGGATAAGCCGCTTGCGGTGGATTATATCCAGGAGCAAAAGTGTAATTGGCTGGTGGATTTGATGTACCTACTACATAAGCCGTTGGAGCGCATCCTGCTAAAATAAGTATTGTTCCTAGAAGACTAATAGAACCGGTGGTCTTCAGCATAAAAAAACACCCTTAGGAATACAAAAATATATTGTATTGCCTTACTGTCTGTATTGTATAATTATAGAACAGATTGGGTATAATTTTATCTTGTGGGTGTAGCCGATATTTGTAGCCTTGTGGCGGGGCAGAGCACGCAGGCTCTTTGTCACTATCTCCAGTGCAATGAGCGATCTCCTATAGTCAGAACCCTGTCACTACCTGGAGATTGCTGATTGCCCTCGCGATAATTTACGACATCAATAAATTATAATGGCTCCAGGAAATTACCTAAATTAGGTTTTTGGCCCAGGCGGTATTGGTACACTACATAAAAAGCCATTATGTTTTTTAGGTAGTTGCGTGTTTCTTGCCAGGGCAGTGTCTCTATCCATACATCAATTTCCTTGGGCGGATGCGTCCTTAACCAATAAACGACTTGTTTAGGGCCTGCATTGTATGCAGCAGCAATCAGTATGGGATGATTTCCGAATCGCTTCGCAAGTTGTTTTAAATAAGCAACACCGATGTTAATGTTCTTTTGGGAAAGAAATAATTGTTTTTGATCATTATAGGGAATCTTATCTGCTCTGGAGACAACTCGAGCGGTATAGGGCATGACTTGCATTAATCCTCGAGCTCCTACAGAAGAGGTTGCATCATCTCTAAACCCACTTTCCTGACGAATAATGGCATAAATAAACTCAGGGGCAACAGCATATTTTTTAGAATAGAGTGAAATACTGTCTTTATAAGCCAAAGGAAATCGTAACGAAAGTTGATTATTTAAGGTTTCGTTATTACTTAAATAAACGGATTTACCATGCCATTGTAGTTTCTGATCAATCCAATAAACTAAGGCACTCGCCTCGTCTTTAGGTAACTCACTAATAAAATCATTGAGTAAGCGGGATGCTTGCAGCGTTTGTTTGCTTAGGTAAAGGGTTTGAATTTGATCAATGAAGCTTTGATAGGGTTTCAACACGTCCAGATTTGTTGTTGGCGTTTCATTGGTAAAACTGGGCGTTTTATTGAGGCGAAGACTGGCAAGAAATCCATAATATTGCCTGTTTCTGGCTAAAGGCTCGTAAATGGCTTTGGCTTCTGCTTTCTTTCCCTGTTCTTCTAAAGATCGGGCTAACCAATATTGCCAACAAGGTTCATCTTTGTTCTTCGAATCATTGATTAATGTAGCCACTTGCCCCCAGTCTTTTCTTTTTAATGCAAAACGTATTTGCCAATCCAGTAATACATCGTTGTAATATTGAGGTTTGACTTTAGCAAACCATTCCAGCGCATCTTCATGATTGCGCATGGCTCTATAAAGTGCTACATGGGCTAAAAATGCTTGCTTTTGTGCTGGGTTAAGCATTTTTTGAGTTTTGCTTTGCTGCCATAACTGCAGCGCTTTATTCATATTAATGGAAACCATCCGCTTCAAGCCGTACAGGTAAAAGTCACTATTTAAACCACCAGGGCTTAACTTGCTGATGTTTGCTGGGTTTTGATAAACGAGGTTTAAAGTATTTAAATCAGATGTATGTGGTGTTCTGTATTGCTTTAATAAATATCGAGCCAGTTGAATATTGCGTCGTTCCAAAGCCAGAACGATTCGTTGAGTAATTAAGTTTTGATCAAAGTGATTATCTTTTAAAAGAAAGTCAAATAAACTGTTGCATGAAGGGGGCCTTGAATCACCACTTAGCCATAGAGGAATAGATGCTTTTAATGCTTCTTCCTGCTTGCCTGTATTGTAGTTTGCGATTTGCTCATAACAAACCAGATTCAAATCGTTAGACGGTTGATAGTATTGACTAAAGGTCACCCAATTCTTATTTTTTGCCAGTTCATACAACCATTTTTCGCGAAGTTTGGTGGATAAAGGAGCAGTTCCTTTAATAAAATCCAAGAAAGAAGCACTGGGTGTGGTTGTCGGAAGATTTTGGCTAAACGATAAATAGGTATTAAAGCGTTCCATATATGCCTCACCTGAGAGGGCAATACAGGCCTGAGAACAAATGAATCCACATAAAAATAAAATAATTTTTTTCATAACTTTTTCTTAGATTAAAATTTAAACAGTCCCTAATTGTTTGCGCATGGAGTCAATTGTTTCTTTATAATTCTTGCTGTTGAATACGGCAGCACCTGCCACAAATTGATTCGCTCCTGCACGTGCCAAAGTAGCAATATTTTCTATGGTTACCCCACCGTCAACACAAAGATCAATTTTGGGATAAAGCTTTCGGATTTGAGGGATTTTATCAATAATTTCAGTGATGATTTTCTGTCCTCCAAAGCCAGGATTTACCGTCATGACCAATATAAAGTCAAGTTTATGAGCGCACCAAGTTAATACCTCAATCGGGGTTGCTGGATTTAAAACAAGACCTGCTTCACATCCTAAATCTTTGATCAGTTTTAAGCTGCGATCCAAATGGATTGTTGCATCGGGATGAATACTAATTCGTTTTGCACCTGCTTTTGCAAATGCTTCAATGAGAGCATCAACAGGTTCTACCATCAGATGAACATCAATGGGAAGTTTAGGGAAACGTTTGAGCAACGCCTCACAGAACGCAGGACCAAACGTCAGATTAGGAACGTAATGATTATCCATAACATCAAAATGGATAAAATCAGCTCCTGCATTCATTACAGATTCTACTTCATTGCCTAGGCAAGTGAGATCAGCAGACAAAATCGAGGGTAAAATATGATAAGTCATAGAGTATTTATTTAATTTGGAGGAATAGGTATATCATATTCTGTCTTGAAAAAACATTCCACGTGTTATGGAACTAAAGTGTGTGTTTGCCCAGGTCTTGCATCTTGAGAATTTGGTTGAAATATGAGACAATATGCTTCTATTTTTGCTCTTGTAATTTGGAAGTTATCTCAATATGATAGCAAAATTACAGAGATCCTAATCATGCTTTTTAGGGAGAATTATATGAATCAAAACTGGCCTACCAGAGACAAAGATTTACAAGCCGCCCGCGTGATTATGGAAGAGTATGCTAGTGATCGTGAAAGTGATACCTTAGGCCTTTTTGAAATTGTTGTGGATCAGGCGGAAAAGAAGATGAATTTTCGTTTGTCTGGTTGGGTGGTCATTTTGGCAAAGCATTTTAATTCAATGTATGGTGTGAGTCAGGGTGATTTTGTGACCCGACAAATTATTACTCGTTGTTTGACGCAAGGACAAACACTCCATTAATTTAACGGTTTACGGAGCGGTGGTATTTGGCACATCGTGCATGAGCTTACATCCAACCGCTCTCCAAGATTCAAGCATGGCACCTAAACAGCGCCTTCCATGGTTAGAATTCAAGCAAGTACTTATTATAATTTTGTTTGTATTCATCCGAATTTTGAAATTTGACTAAGGCTTGGTTTACTTCGGTTAATAAATCGGGTTTAGCAGGATTAATGACTATTCCATAACCCGATCCGTACATGTAGGGTGGTCCTATCAATTTAAATGCATCGGATGAGTTAGATGCCCAATAAATGGCGGTTGCATTATCAAGTAGAATAATGTCGACATCACCCTTACTTAAGGCCGCAAGCTGATCCTCAATCCCCGAATATTCTTTAATATTGGGATTATTTACACCCATCTCCTTAAGTTGTTCTAAAAATACGGTACCGGTTTCTAATCCTATTGTTTTACTGTTCAAAAGATTTAGGCTGAACTTGTCTTTTGAACTAGACTGCTTCTCTAAAAAACGAGAGTAACTGAGTAAATAAGGTAGGCTGAAATTGACTATTTTTGCGCGTTCATTAGTAATCGTGATGGAGCTTATCGCAATATCTAGTTTATTATTAACCACTGCATCGATTAATTTATCAAAACGCATCACATGAAAGACACAGGTCTTATTCATAATTTTGCATAAACTGTTCATCATATCAACATCAAAGCCGTATGCTTCATTACGGGTTCCTTGCATGACGAAGGGGGGATCAAAACTTTCAATCCCTACATTGAGTGTTTCGCCCTGTGCGAAAAGCGAGGAGGTGAAACAAATAAATGCAAATAAAATTAATCGAGTCATTTTTTAATTATAGAATTATTTATTGATTTTTATAGATTATAACGAGAGTATTAATTTGGGAAATGAAAAATAAAAATTTATGACAATCGAAATCCCTAAATTATTGGAATCAAAAGCATGGTTCCTTGAAAAACACCTGTCGGATTTGCATCATCCCTTGTATGACCAGGTCGTCAAGTTGCTTCTTGTCAGTGATTATGCGTGCCGACAGATTCAATTATTAAAGACCTTAGTCAACGAAGATGAGTGCTGCTCGTTGTTGTCTCGCGAGGATTATTTTCATAGGGTGCAGGATGTGTCACTTAACTTGCCCCAGGCGGCCTATTTTCGTGCATTGCGACAATTCCGTAATACGCATTTTCTGCGGTTACTTCTTCTTGAATTCGCCGATATTGCCAGTACGGCACAGATTATGAGTTCCTGGTCTGATTGTGCTGATGCGCTTATTTTGCATGCGATTAATTATTGCAAACAAGGATTATCTTCACGTTATGGGATCCCCCGCGATGAAAAAGGGAATGAGGTCGAATTATTTGCTCTGGCGATGGGTAAATTAGGAGGCAGGGAGTTAAATTTCTCCTCGGATGTGGATCTTATTTTTGCCTATTCTGTTGTGGGAGAAACGGACGGTGAGGAGCGCATTGATAATCAGCACTATTTTAGTAGGCTCGTGCAGCAACTGGTACAGACCTTACAAAATGTAACGCCTGATGGCTTTGTATTTCGAGTCGATTTACGATTAAGACCCAATGGAGACAGTGGCCCACTGGTTTCTAGTTTGGCTGCCATGGAAACTTATTATCAAGAGCAGGGGCGCGACTGGGAACGTTATGCAATGGTTAAAGCACGGGTGATTGCTGAAACAGCGGATGAGGTGCCTGCCTGGTTTACACGGTTGATCGTACCCTTTGTCTACAGGAGGTATGTCGATTTTAGTGTGATTGAATCGTTACGTAGTATGAAGGCTATGATTGAACGGGAGGTACAGTTAAATCCACGATTGGATGATATAAAGCGTGGCAAAGGCGGGATCAGGGAAGTAGAGTTTGTCATTCAAAATTTTCAATTAATTCGTGGTGGCCGCTTACCGCAATTGCAGGTACAGAATGCTTTGCTGGCACTGACTGTTTTAAAGCGAGAAAAATTGTTATCGCACACGGATGCTTTAAAGCAAGCTTATTTGTTTTTACGTAAGCTTGAAAACACACTCCAGAGTTTAAACGATCAGCAAACCCACTCGTTACCCGATGATTTGGTGAAACAAGAGCAAATTATTTTAGCGATGGGATATAGGTCATGGGACGATTTGCTTAATAAACTACATAAATATCAGAGGATTATTAGCTATGCATTTCATTCAGTGCTCGGGAAGGTCAAAGATTATGAAGATGAGAAACGATTATTAGCCAATCAATTAGCCAGTCTTTGGCAAGGACATGTAGAAACCAGTATGGCAATTAATTTGCTCACTAGTTTAGGCTTTACCAATGCCTCTCACTGCTATCAAATGATTCATTCTTTTCGTCATAGCCCTCGTTGCCGACGTCTTACGCAAGGGGCACGGATGCGACTGGATCGGTTTATGGTGATGTTGCTTGCCGAGTTAACCCATGTGGAACAAACCGATGAAGTTTTATTGCAAGTGATGCATTTACTCGAAAATATAGTAGGCCGTAGCGCCTATCTTGCTTTATTAACTGAGAATCCTCAGGTCTTGACTGAGTTGCTGTTTTGGTTTGCCCAAAGTCCGTTTATCACCTCCTTACTCGTAAACCAACCTTTTTTGTTGGAGGTGTTGTTGGATCAGGGGGAGGAATGGCGACCCCAGTCGTTGCATCAATTACAAGGGCAATTAATTGAAAAACTAACCCATCATCATGATGTGGAAGCACAAGAAGAAATATTGCGTCAATTTAAGCTAACCAATTGGTTAATGGCTGCCCGGGCAGAGCTTTATGGTTTATGTAATGCGGTGCGTATTGGACAATTTTTGTCGGATGTGGCGCAAGTCATCGTCAACCAAGTGTTAATCATTGCTAGTGATCAATTGGGCGTGCGATATCCGGAAATGAAGCAAGCTAAAGCGCACTTTGCAATCATTGCTTATGGGAAATTAGGGAGCAGGGAAATGAATTATGCTTCTGATTTGGATTTGGTTTTTTTACATTCGGCACCTCTGTCTGAGGAAGCATTGATTACCCGTTTAACGCAAAAAATTTTACATATGCTGACTACTCGTTCCCAGTCAGGGGTCCTCTATACTGTTGATACACGCCTTAGGCCTTCTGGTGCGGCAGGATTATTGGTAAGTCATGTGGATGCCTTTGTCGAGTACCAAAAAAATCAAGCATGGACATGGGAGCATCAGGCGTTATTGAAAGCACGTATCCTGAACGGAAATACAAAGATTAGAAATACCTTTTTACAGTTGAAAAAATCGGTATTGTTCATGACGCGTGATCAACCGACGCTGCTGCACGATGTATTGGCGATGAGGTCCAAAATGGAGCAACATCAGGATCGAAATCCTATTTCTGGTGGGTTATTGGATTTGGAGTTTTTGGTACAGTTTTTAATACTGCATTTGGGAGCTCCTTCTTTATCACGATATACGCATACGTTAAGTCAAGTCCACCACTTGTTTTTAGCCGGTGTTTTAAGCAAAGAGCACTTCAGTTTTTTAAAGAGAGCATACAAAAAACACCATCAGTTATTGCATCAGAGTATACTGCGTCCTGGGGTTGTGAATCATGAAAACATGCAAGATGAGATATTGAGTGTGTGCAAAGAACTTTATAATCGGGTGAAATAGTTTCTACCTGTAGCCCGTATTAGCGCAGCGTAATACGGGGGAACTAGACTTAAAGCCGGATTACGCTACGCTAACATTGGGAATCTGGATTTAGCCCCGTATTACGCTGCGCTAATACGGGCTACAGCCCTACAGATCCTTGTAAAAGGCTGCATTTACTTGAATTCCGCATAGAGATCATAATCATCACTATCGGTAATCAGGACCTCTGCAAACGCTCCCACTTTAACGCCGGGAGTTGGTGGCAGAATAACAAGTCCGTCGATTTCTGGGGCATCACTTTGGCTTCGGGCAATAATTTGTTCTGGATTGACTTCATCAATTAATACGGTTTGCGTACTGCCAATTTTATTTTCTAATTTATCGCGGCTAATTTCTGCCTGTAATTGCATAAAGCGATGGTAACGTTCCTCTTTTACTTCTTCCGGTACGGGGTCACTTAATTCATTCGCTTTAGCCCCTTCAACGGGTGAGTACTTGAAACACCCTACGCGATCTAACTGCGCCTCCTCGAGAAAATCGAGTAATTCCTCAAATTCTTCTTCAGTTTCTCCGGGAAAACCGACAATAAAGGTTGAACGTAAGGTAATGTCGGGGCAAATTTCTCGCCAGGAAGCGATACGCAGCAAGGTATTTTCACTGCTTGCAGGACGCTTCATTGCTTTAAGTACTCGCGAATTAGCATGCTGTAATGGGATATCCAAATACGGAAGAATCAGACCATCTCTCATTAAAGGGATGATCTCATCGACATGCGGGTAAGGATAGACATAATGCAGGCGAATCCAAATGCCTAATTCTCCTAATTGTTCGCACAAATCATAAAAACGAGTATCAACACTTTTTCCTTTCCAGGTTATAGGTTGATAGCGAGTATCCACTCCGTAAGCGCTGGTATCTTGGGAAATCACTAAAATTTCATTAACCCCCGCGTCTTTTAATTTTTGCGCTTCGGTCAATACCTGGGCCATTGGGTAGCTTTGCAATTTTCCACGCATGGTTGGAATAATACAAAACGTACATTTTTGATTGCAGCCTTCAGATATTTTCAAATAGGCATAATGACGTGGTGTTAATTTAATTCCTTGGGGAGGGATCAACTGTGTAAAGGGATCGGCAGGTGGAGGGAGATGCTGATGAACGGCATTCACTACTTCTTCATAGGCATGCGCACCACTAATGTGCAGAACATCTGGACAGGCTTCTTTGATAATCTCGGCTTTAGCTCCGAGACAACCTGTAACAATAACACGTCCGTTCTCTGCCATTGCTTCTTTAATGGTATCCAAAGACTCCTTGACGGCGCTATCAATAAACCCGCAAGTATTAATCACTACAACACCTGCATCCTGATAACTGGATACCAACTCATATCCCTGCGCACGCAGTTGGGTAATGATGCGCTCGGAATCTACCAGAGCTTTGGGACAACCCAAGCTAACAAATCCTACTTTATGATTCATAAAACTCTAACTGTAAAAAAAGTGAACGAATTATACCTCTTAATGAGTCTTATTGTCGACAAGATTATGGAGGTTTTAAGTATTTGATTGCATTTAGGTAAATGAATGGTTCTTTGCAAATGGAGGTGGGCCTAAGCTACACGCTCTACTGTTTCGGGAGACCCACATCCGTCCTTAAGGCATTTCATTCCGAGTGGAGGAGGATATTCTTCTCTGTCTAGTCTATCTGCTGTACGATTTTTAAAAATTTATTTGTAGCGACTTCACCAACCAGCTTGAGCTTATTCAGTTCTTTGCCTTGCGCATCAAAAAAGATAAAGGTTGGGGGGGCCACGACATGAAAGTAATTGAGGATGGCTTTATGTTCCGCAGTGTTTGCGGTGACATCGATTTTAATTACCGTAAAACGGGCCAAAGCTTCCTGTACACGAGGGTCTTGAAATGTGGTTGCATCCATTACCTTACAGGATGTACACCAGTCAGCATAAAAATCAAGCATCACCGGATTGCCTTTGGCTTCAGTTAAAGCGTTCTTTATGGAACTCAAGGTCTGTTCTGGTTGTGTTTTAATCGCAGTATTAATAGGCGCCGCATTTGCTGATTGGGCTGTAGTTAAGGGTTGCAGCGGATTTGTTGCCCCCATGCTTGCTCCCACCAAAATCAAGAAACCATACACCAGCAGGATGAGGCCCACTCCTTGATTGAATTTTTCACGATGGGTCGCTGAATAGGTGAGGGCGCCACTGTAGATTCCTGAAAAAATAAGCAAACTTGCCCATAATATCATACTGAACAAGGGGGGGGTGATTCGCGAAATAAGCACAATGGCCACCGCAATGAAAATAATACCAAAAAATGCCTTGATGGTATTCATCCAGCTGCCTGTTTCAGGCAACCATTTGCCTGCAGAAGTACCAATAAGCAATAAAGGTGTACCCATTCCCAGGCCTAAAACAAATAAGGTTAGGCAACCTAAAACAATATTGCCAGTTTGCGCAATGTAGGTTAAGACGCCGATTAATGGCGCGGTGACACAAGGTGAGAGAATCAGGGTGGATAAACAACCCATGATCGCTGCCCCAAGATAGTGGCCTCCTCTTTGATTGCTGGAACCGTGTATTTTTGCTTGCCAGGAATGCGGTAACTTGAATTCATAAAACCCAAACATGGATAAGGCTAACAGCAAAAAAATTAGGCTAAATACACCTACAGACCAGGGTGATTGCATGCTCACTTGCAGATTGGATCCGAGTAAAGCGACAACTGCGCCAATGATAGAATAGGTAATCGACATGCTCAGTACGTAGCTTAATGAGAGAAAAAAGGCTTTTCGCGTCGTAATTTCCTTACCGTGACCGACAATAATTCCAGACAAAACGGGCACCATAGGTAAGATGCAGGGAGTGAATGATAAAAGTAAACCAAAGCCATAAAAAGTAATCAAAATGAGCAACCAATTGTGGCTCGAAAAAACTTTTGTAATTCCCTCACTTTGCGTTTCTTCAGCAACCGCGGGTTGCGTATTGTGGCCTTGATCCAGGCTTGCTCCGGTTAAAGCCAAATTCTCGTCTATAGTTAACTGAATTGCTTGGGTTTCTGGGGCATAGCAAAAACCATCGTCAGAGCAGCCTTGATAGTGTAAGTTGACCAAAGCTTTTCCAGGTTTATTGCCTAAAATACCAACGGGAATGGTGACGTGATTACGATAGACAGGATACACATGTCCTTGTTTATCTACTTTTTTCTCTGTAGAGGGGAACCGAAGGGTGCCTATTTGCACCGTACCGTTCGTTTTGGTCGTTAATTTAATTCGATCGCTGTAGAGAAAATAATTAGGCTTTATCTGGAAATTAATGGCAAATGTATTCGGATCCACTGTAGTTACATTGACTTGGAAAACTTCTGCAGCAGGAAGAGGGGTTGCATGCAGAGCAAATGTGGTTATGCAACAAAATAACAATAAAAACCATTTTCTCATTCTGAAACCTTTATTACGATTATGACCATGAAGCTCTGGGTAAAGCACAGCGAAACCCGAGATTAGAAATTCATCTAAAAAAATCCCGGGTTTCGCTGTGCTTTACCCAGGCTACAGAATTTTACTGATATATAGTGTAACTATATCAGAACATCGGGTGGTGTGAAAAAAATAAAATTAAATTTTTTTTTATTTTGACCCTTGAAACTCTTTTCCTTGTCCCCATATGGCAGTCAGTAACATTGCAAATTGACTTTTAAAGATTAATTAATCAGGAGATAGAAGCATGAAAATTCGTCCTTTACACGATCGAGTTGTTGTTCGTCGTATGGAAGAAGAGCGTACCACAGCGGGTGGTATTGTGATTCCAGATAGCGCTACTGAAAAACCAATGCGTGGTGAAATCATTGCTGTTGGCGCCGGTAAAGTATTAGACAACGGTGATGTTCGCGCTTTAGCTGTAAAAGTGGGTGATGTTGTCCTGTTCGGCAAATACTCAGGTACTGAAGTGAAAATCGACGGTAAAGAATTAGTTGTGATGCGTGAAGACGACATCATGGGTGTAATCGAGAAGTAATCGTTTCATTTAGGAGATAGAGATAATGGCTAAAGAATTACGTTTTGGTGACGACGCGCGTCTACAAATGTTAGCTGGTGTTAATGCATTAGCTGATGCAGTACAAGTAACTATGGGCCCACGTGGTCGTAATGTAGTTTTAGAAAAAGCTTATGGTGCTCCCACTGTAACTAAAGACGGTGTATCTGTAGCGAAAGAAATCGAATTTGATCAACGCTTCATGAACATGGGCGCACAAATGGTTAAAGAAGTTGCTTCTAAGACTTCTGATACTGCTGGAGATGGTACTACTACTGCTACTGTATTGGCTCGTGCGATTGTTGTCGAAGGGTACAAGGCAATTGCTGCGGGTATGAATCCTATGGATCTGAAGCGCGGTATCGACAAAGCGGTTGCTGCAATCACCAAAAAATTACAATCGATGTCTAAGCCTTGCAAAGACAATAAAGCAATTGCTCAAGTAGGTACTATTTCTGCTAACTCTGATGAAGCAATTGGTTCTATTATTGCCAGTGCAATGGATAAAGTAGGTAAAGAAGGTGTTATTACTGTTGAAGACGGTAATGGACTTGAAAATGAATTATCTGTTGTTGAAGGTATGCAGTTTGATCGTGGTTATATTTCTCCATACTTCATCAACAACCAACAAAACATGACTTGTGAGCTTGAGCATCCATTCATTCTGTTGGTTGACAAGAAAATCTCCAGTATTCGTGACATGTTGTCTGTATTGGAAGGCGTTGCAAAATCTGGCCGTCCATTATTGATTATCGCTGAAGATGTTGAAGGCGAAGCTTTAGCAACTCTGGTTGTTAACAACATGCGTGGTATTGTTAAAGTATGTGCAGTTAAAGCGCCTGGCTTTGGTGATCGTCGTAAAGCAATGTTGCAAGACATCGCAATTCTAACTCATGGCCAAGTTATTTCTGAAGAAATTGGTAAGAGCTTAGAAGCTGCTACTTTAGAAGATTTAGGTACAGCAAAACGCATCGTAGTAACCAAAGAAAACACCACAATTATTGATGGCGAAGGTAAAGCTTCTGAAATCAATGCGCGTATTACTCAAATTCGTGCTCAAATCGAAGAAACTACTTCTGATTACGATCGTGAGAAATTACAAGAGCGTGTTGCTAAACTTTCTGGCGGTGTTGCGGTCATCAAAGTTGGTGCTGCTACTGAAGTCGAAATGAAAGAGAAAAAAGCTCGTGTTGAAGATGCATTACATGCTACTCGTGCTGCTGTAGAAGAAGGTATCGTAGCAGGTGGTGGCGTTGCTTTAATTCGTGCCCAAAAAGCTCTGGATTCTTTGAAAGGCGACAATGACGATCAAAACATGGGTATCAACATTCTTCGTCGTGCTATTGAAGCGCCAATGCGTCAGATCGTATCTAACGCTGGTTATGAAGCTTCAGTAATTGTAAACAAAGTATCTGAAAACAAAGATAACTATGGTTTCAATGCTGCGACTGGTGAATTTGGTGACATGGTTGAAATGGGTATTTTGGATCCAACCAAAGTAACTCGTATGGCATTACAAAATGCTGCTTCTGTAGCAAGCCTTATGCTGACTACTGAGTGCATGATTGCTGATTTACCAAAGAAAGATGACGCTGCTGGTGATATGGGCGGCATGGGTGGAATGGGCGGTATGGGAGGCATGGGCGGCATGATGTAAGCCTCTCTCCATCCCTATTCCTTTAAAAACCCGCCGTAATGGCGGGTTTTTTATTTGTAAAGAAGAACATCATCCCTCGCTGCGCTCGAGATGGCGTGCTATTATTCAAAATAACTAGAATTTATAAAGTCGGGAGTCATAATGGGAACAATAATTAAAAAATTGGAAGTAGTTTTGGCTGATACTTATGCTTTATATCTTAAAACGCAAAATTATCACTGGCATGTTAAAGGCGTGCATTTTAAAAGTTTGCATGAATTATTTGAAATGCAATATAAGGAATTGGCCGAAGCCGTGGATGCTATTGCCGAACGCATTTTGATTATGGGGCATAAGGCTCCTGCGACATTTACAGCATTGAACCAATTAAAAACAATTATGGATGGTGATTCCAACTTCGATGCGAATCGAATGGTGAGCGATTTAGCCCAAGATCATGGAACTTTGGTTAAGGATTTAAATACAACAATTAAACTGGCTCAGGAACATGGTGATGAGGGGACTGTTGCATTACTCAGTGAACGCATCGCGGCTCATGAAAAAGCACGCTGGATGTTGAATGCCTCTACGGTTTAATTTTTGTCAATGACCGGTCACAATGTTGGTAGTTTGCAACCTGGGTTGAGCTGGTTTGTCCCCTGTTTGGTTTGATTAAAATCCCCTCTCCGACGTGTGGGAGGGGGCAGAGGTGAGTGGTGCTTGAGGTTTTTTCTTTTATTAATCCCCATCATCCCCTCATCCGCTCTAACGGGCACCTTCTCTTCCTGGAGGCGAAGGGAGCCTGAATGTAATGGGCGTGTTGCGTTCTCTACCGCTTACTTCTTCATTATTTTGTTTTCCGACCCTTTTTTGATGACAATAATGCTAATTCTTCGGTTTTCGGGACTGAAGGGATCTTTTGTATTGAGAAGCATGGTTGATGAAAAACCAGATACGCGCAAGACCCGATCAGGATCTAAGCCGGCTTTAACCAAAGCACGACGGGCGGCATTGGCTCTTTGGGTGGATAATTCCCAGTTGGTATACTCTAATTCATCTGGATTATGGTAGGGGTGGGCGTCAGTATGTCCTTCAATAGTGATTTTATTGGGTACTGTCTTAAGTAGTTTGGCAATCTGGGCAAAAATAGGATCCATACCTGGATTGAGTTTGTCTGATCCCACATCAAACATGGGCTTTTTCTGATTGTCAATTAATTGGATTCGCAGCCCATTTTTTACTACCTCCATGAGTAGTTGATTCTTTAATCCTGCGAGTGAGGGATCTTGTTGGATGCTTAAATTAATTTGTGATTTTAATTCTTCAAGTTTTTGGGTTTCCTCTTTATCCGATTGAATGACTTGAATGTCTTGGGCTTGTTTACTTTGCGTGGATGCCTTGTCAGTTGTAGAAACTTGACCATTGGTGTCCTTGAGATTTGGTCCCCCGCCTTTAAGATTTAGTTGTTGATTGCCAACGTTTTTACCGCCAAAAAAAGTGATTTTCATTGGCTGTTTAAAATATTCGGCAATACCATCTTTTTGCGCTTTATTCAGTGATGCAATCAGCCACATCAACAAAAAGAAGGCCATCATCGCGGTAACAAAATCGGCAAAAGCGATTTTCCATGAGCCTCCATGATGCTTGTGTTGATTTTTTTTGATTTTTCGAATTATTGGGGTTGAACCCGCTTTTCCTTTACCACCATTGTCACTCATGCTGTAACCTCATTAACTCGGGGTCGGTTCAGCAGCAGAACCCTCAGAGCTGGATGAGGATGCGGCCGGTTTGAAATTTTTAATTTCATCATTAAGCTGAGCAAAGGAGGGACGTTGGCCCGAAAACAATACCTTACGCCCAAATTCGACGGCAATAATAGGAGGGTTATTATGTAAACTCGCTAGTATAGTCGCTTTAATGCAGTGCAGCATCAACTGGGTCTGGTTGGCATGATGTTCCATTGCCGATGCAACGGGACCAATAAAGCCATAACCGATTAAAATCCCTAAAAAAGTACCTACCAGGGCATGGGCAATAAGTACTCCAAGTTCAGGCGGAGGCAAATTGATCGATTCCATCGTATGAACTACACCCAGAACTGCAGCAACGATCCCGAAAGCAGGCATCGCATCAGCGAGTTTCGATAGGGCATTGGCTGGAATCATTTCTTCTTCATGATGTGACTCAATTTCCATGTCAATCAAAGCCTCAAGTTGGAACGGTTGCAGGTTCGAAGTGATGATCAATCTTAAGTAATCACAAATAAACTCAATCACATGATGGTTTTTCATTAACGAAGGATAAGTATTGAAAATAGGGCTTTCTTCGGGTGAATCAATGTCTGCTTCCAAAGACATTAATCCTTGCTGCCGCGCTTTATTCAGCAGATTGTATAAAAGGCCTAATAAATTAGTATTGTTCTCCTTGATGGATTTTTCACCACGAAATACTTTAGGTATGGCCTTTAACAGGGATTTTAAAACTGAGGCACTGTTTGCCACAATAAGTGAACCTATGGCAGCCCCAGCGATAATGAGCAGTTCAATGGGTTGAAAGACTGCTGCAAGATGGCCTCCAGCCAAAGCAAATCCTCCAAAAACACAGAGTAGTATGACTATGTAGCCGATTATAATTAACATTTTGTCTCGCTCTCCTAACCTCTATTTAAGATAATCGTGCACAACGCGACCATAAGGCAAGGTGAGATCGGTTAATAAATGGACTCCATTTACTATGCGTCGTATGGGAAGATTCGCAACAGGAGCTAATGCATGGTGTGCTAATTGCAGTTGAGCTGGTCCTTGCCAAGCACCTTTAACCACAACATCTTCAAGATAATACTCAACCAATTCACAAATTCGCACACTACCGTCCACGTGAGGAATGATTTTAAGCAAATAATTGGGGGTACTCATTGATTCGGCTACTTTTTTTACATCAAGTGCTTCATATTTGTAACCCATGGTGGCTGTCGCGATACGGCAAGGTCCATATTCTAATGTCCCTAACAAAGTTTCATGGACAACTTCCAATTTGGGTTGCGCCAGTTTTTTAGGGAATCCCCATATTTCACGACCACCTGCGATAGGAGGGAGATCATCTAAAAACATGGCATGGGTGTAATTTCCCATTTTACCCTTGTAGCGAACAGGGATGACTTGCCCAGACTCGGTATAGTCACCAAATCCCGTGGAATCAGGCATCCGAATGAATTCGAATTTGACTAAAGGCTCTACCACCTCTAGTGGGGCAGGAACTACCTCCCGCAACACATCCATGTCGGTTTCATAGGTAATTGTCAAAAATTCCCTGTTAATAAAGCGGTATGGGCCACGAGGATAAGATGGACTGACGAGTGGCATCGCAAATGCTTGTTTTTTGACCTCTGCTTCATTCATTTTCAAACTCCGATTTTAAATGTTTGTTGGGTGACATATCGTAAACAGCTATCCCTGCTGTTTGAGAAACCTTTTGATTCCAAGGTGATTTTTTAATGGCTCTTCTTCCATCTAAGTAGCCATTATTAATGCGTTCCAAAATACTTTTTTGTGAAAATTCATAGTCTTTTGAAGAAAGTTCTGACTCATCGTGCTCATATAAAAAACGAACTACAGAGACGGTAGATTGATGTCCGCGTGCGATACACAGTTTTAGTTCCGGGTTTCCGCGTTCCTCTTCAGGAACATAGCGAGAAAGGATATGAATGGTATTTTTTAATGCATGGATCTGCTGATACATGTTAATCGCTTGGGAAAACCGGCTGGAGTACTCTATATCTTTTTGTCGCTTCATCACTGCATCTAGAGAGGTTGGATACAAACCATAAGAGTCAAATAAGTGAATCGCAAAGCAAAGTAAATCGCGAGGGCATCGATTGACAGCCAATACATAAGTTGCTGGTGAGTTGCTGGATATTCCACCATCCCAATAATATTCCCCTTCAATCTCAACAGCCGGAAACCCAGGGGGTAATGCACCACTGGCCATAATATGTTCGGGGCCGATTTTGGTGTCTTGTGAATCAAAATACACCATTTCTCCTCTGCGAATTTCAACAGCACCGACACTCAATCGAGTAGCTTTGGAGTTGATGCGATCAAAGTCAATAAATTGCTCCAGAGAGGATTTTAAGTATTGCGTATCATAAAAACTGATGGTATCGGGCTTGTCATAATATCCCATGAGCAAAGGTGGGAAACGAGGTGTAAAAAAGCCCGGTTGACCCCAAAGTAAAGCGGATTGAGCCGATAAATAATGTTCCAGTTTTCGACTTTCATCATCATTAGGTAGAAGGTTAGGGGTGATGCAAGAGGGGGTGGCAATTTTTTGCCAAAATTGATACATTTTTTCGACACGTTCCCCAGGCGGGTTACCGGCTGCAATGGCTGCATTAATCGCGCCTATTGAGGTGCCAACAAACCAATCAGGGTCGTAACCGGCTTCATCCAAGGCACGTACAACACCCACTTGATAGGCGCCTAAAGCGCCTCCACCCTGAAAACAGCAGGCAACATGTAGATGCTTTTTCGATTTACTTTTTTTTGTCCGGGCCATAGGACTACTCCATGAACCATCCGTGACTCACCACCAATGATTGACCGGTCAGCGCATTGGATTCAAAAGAGGCGAAAAATAACGCGGTTTGTGCCACATCATCTGTAGTAGTGAATTCGCCGTCTACTGTATCCTTAAGCATGACGTTTTTAATGACTTGCTCTTCAGTAATTCCCAGTTCTTTAGCTTGTTCTGGAATTTGTTTGTCCACCAACGGTGTGCGTACGAAACCTGGGCAAATGACGTTGGCTCTGACATTATGAGCAGCCCCTTCTTTGGCGACCACTTTACACAAACCCAGTAATCCATGTTTTGCAGTGACATAAGGTGCTTTCAATTTAGAGGCTTCTTTAGAATGGACTGAGCCCATATAAATAATACTGCCTCCCTTACCTGAGGCATACATATGTTTTAGTGCAGCACGAGTGGTTAGAAAAGCTCCATCCAGATGAATGGATAATAATTTTTTCCAATCCGCAAAAGCCAATTGTTCAAGGGGGCTGATGATTTGAATCCCTGCATTACTGACTAACACATCCACGCCGCCAAAGTATTTTGCAACATCGTCAACACCTTTATTGACCTCATCTTCATTGACGACATTCATGGCAACAGCCATGGCTTCTCCACCCATAGACTTTAATTCTTCAGCTGTATTTTGGGCTTGCTCGAGATTAAGATCGGCAATAGCAACCTTAGCTCCTTCTTTGGCATAAACAAGGGCGATTTCTTTACCTATTCCACTGGCCGCACCGGTAATTATTGCTACTTTATTTTTTAAGCGCATGATTACAATCCTTGTATTTTTTGAGTTAATGATCAATCGGTTAGGATTAACCTGAAATTCCTTTTAAAAAGTATAGCAATGGAAATTTGATATTGCTTTATATTATTAAGTTTTTTTATGGGTTAAAGAAAATTCCATAAAACATGTTCTAATTTTTTGCAGAACAACAGGGTATTTCACTTTGATTCATCATGAGAATAAAAACACCCTTAACCCCCGAAAAGGTTAAGGGTATTTTGGATGGTATTAGTAATAGTAATAATTGTAACCAGGACGATAGTAGTGATGTCGATAATAGTATGCTCGTCGGTCTTGATCTTGGCCGATTGCATTGCCTACTAATGCGCCTGCTCCGGCACCAATCACAGTTCCAACGGCACTGCCTCCAGTTACTGCATACCCTATACCAGCTCCTGCAGCTCCACCAGCAGCAGTACCCACTTGAGTGTTAGTGCAACCCCCGAGCATAAAAGCGGATAGACCAACAAAACATAAGGGAGCAATAATTTTTTTCATAGCGAACTCCTTTTTATAGTTTTCAGGACTTCTGCATTGATAAGGCAGATTCACGGCAGGAAAATCCTGGTTTCTTCATCTTCACTATGATTTTAGTACAAAAAAAATATTTAATGTAAAATAAGTGATCATATTTTGCTTTTGCAGGCGGCTTTTTGCGATCAGATTTTACTCTTACCCTCATTTTCCAGTAGTATTAGAAGTATAAAGAATAAGAACAGAGGATTGTATGTTTAAAGGAAGCATAGTTGCTTTATTAACGCCCATGAAGAATGATGAAGTTGATGTTCCACGTTTACGGGAATTGGTCGAATTTCATATTGAAATGGGCAGTCATGGTCTTGTTGCGGCGGGGTCTACCGGCGAATCAGGAACTTTATCTCATGAAGAAAAGTTATTGGTCATTAAAACAGTAGTAGACCAGGCAAAAGAGCGAATCCCGGTAATTGCTGGTACCGGTATGAATGCAACACGCGATTGCATTCAATTAACCCAAGAGGCGATGGAGTGTGGCGCGCATGCAGCATTAATTATGACTCCTGCCTACATCAGACCGACCCAAGAAGGGTTATATTTGCATTACAGTCAAATCGCCAAAGCGGTCGCAATGCCGATTATTCTTTATAACGTGCCAACGAGAACGGCATGTGATATGTTGCCAGAAACAGTGGCTCGACTTGCTAAGATTTCCAATATTGTAGGAATCAAAGATGCTACAGGGCAGATGACCCGGTTACAGCAAATTTTACGTCTTTCAGAAGGCAGCATTGATGTATTTAGTGGCGATGATTTTACCGCAGCATCCTGGATGCTGGCTGGAGCAAAAGGAAATATTTCCGCAGCAGCGAACGTGGCTGCAAAATTAATGGCCAAATTATGTGATTCTGCTTTAGACGGTGATCACGCTGCATCTTTACGGATCAATGAACAGCTTGCACCTCTGTATGAATTATTGTTTATTGAAACGAATCCGATTGCGATAAAATGGGCCGCAAACAGAATGGGGTTAATGGAAAACGAGTTAAGGATGCCATTGACATGTTTGTCTGAAGAGCATCATGAACCCTTAGAAAAGATTATGAAAAGTTTGGAGTTGATTTAAGTGAAAAAATTGTGTTTTATTGTTTTTGTGGCGCTCGTACTCTCCGGATGCAGTCGTTATGCCAGTAATGGTGAGAGTCTCTATTTGAGCAGCCGTAATGGTCCTTCATTAGAAGTGCCGCCACCTTTAACGAAAGCAAATATCAGTAATTTTTATGATTTGCCACAACAGAACCAGGATGCACGTGTGAGTATCGCACCACCTGTATCATAGGGGATTTATTATGACACCATCAGAATCAGCTGAATTGCTTATAGTACAGGAATTATCACAGCGTATTGTGGATGCGCAACGCAAAATCAGGATTCTTGATAGTATCAAATGGGATGAAACAATAAAAAAGGAATTTTTTAAACATAAAGGCAAAAGGCTTCCCCCTGTTGATAAAGAATATTATGAAAAAAAACCGTTGCCTTTCGATGTGCACGAAAAACAAGAAGAGTTTCGGATTATTTTGCGCGATACCCAGAATCAACTCGGGCAATATTCTACCTTAACTCGTTTAATACGTCGGCAGTGCGAGGAATACAGTCGTGCTACCCAAATGCTTGCTGCGCGGGGCACTCCTGCATTTTCTGAACTGGCGATGGAGTTGTATGGTAGCCCCAATGATGTGTTTTACGCAGGTGGGCCACGCATGTCAGAGATGGGTACTCTACTTTTTGATGTGTTAACAGGTCTTAGCGTTCAATTACAATCTGAAGCAGATATCAAACGTTATACCCCAGAGCAGGCTCAGGAAATTTTGCAAGCGCGTTTAGGGCAGTTTTTTGATAAACATCCTGGCAAGGTAACCGTAATGGTCAGCGACGAAATGATTGCAGATGCTTCTGCGGGTGCGGACAATATTAAATTAAGTCAGCAAGCGATGTTTAGTGATCGTGACCTTCGTTATCTTGAAGTACATGAAGGTTGGGTTCACGTTGGGACCACCTTGAATGGTTCGATGCAGCCCAATTGTTTTTTTCTTTCTAAGGGTTCTCCTTCGAGCAGCGTCATTCAGGAGGGTTTGGCAGTCATTACCGAGATAGTTACTTTTTCTTCTTATCCCAGTCGGATGTTAAAGATTACCAATCGTGTTATTGCATTGGATATGGTGACGCAAGGGGCTGACTTTCTGGATATTTATAACTATTTTATGGATTGTGGTTTGAGCGAAGAGGACAGTTATAACCAATCGGTTCGTGTTTTTAGAGGAAGTACACCAACAGGTGGTCCTTTTACTAAAGATTTATCATATGCCAAAGGTTTTGTATTAATTTATAATTACATACGTTTTGCAATAAGTAAGAAGCATGTGGATTCGATACCCTTATTATTTACTGGGAAATTGGTCTTGGATGATTTGCCTTTACTCACTGAACTCAAAGAGCGCGGCGTTTTAACCAATCCCGTTTATCTTCCTCCTCCATTTCAAGATTTAGCGGCTTTAAGTGCATGGATGAGTTTTTCTTTATATTTAAATCAATTTGATTTGAATGAGATTCAAAAGAATTTTCGATTCTTGATTGTTTAAATGTTTCGTCATTCCATCAGTAGCCTGGATGCGTGCAAACAGGCTACCGTTTTTAAGGTTAAGCGTTATACGCTACCGTTTCCAAGAGTTCAATTGGTTCTTCTTTTTCCCGTTGTGGCGTGAAGAAACGATGAGCGAGTCCATAAGTTAAATGAGGCTTCGCTTGTTCTTTTATTGTTTTTGCTAACTCAGAATATTCATTTAAGAGCAATTGAGCCTGATCTTTAATGTAAGGATCACCCGATTTATTGATCATATTCATATAATGGGCTGCTTTTTTTAGATCGCTCACATCATTTGAGTTGCCTAAAACTTGCACCATAACCAGCATCGCGCTCGTACACCCTAAGTTAGCTGCTTGGCGCATGGTTTGTTTGTATTGAGAAGAAGTAGGTGGATAAATATGAGCTAAATGGTACAAAGCCATAGGGTTATCTTGAGCTAAAGCCATCATTTTAGGTAAATGTTGGACTATCGCCTGTTTCAAAACAGGATCATTAGGTGATTGATGTAATTGCTTGACTAATGCAGCAAATTCATTACTTGAAGTGGCCATATCCTACCCCCCCTAACTTTCATTACATTCCCTTGTAGGATAAAAGATGAAGGTTAAGACAAAATTAAGGGGGGAGGGCTTTACGATCTTTTTACATTTTCAAATGCGGCCCATCCCAAATGAAATAACATATGGGACAAAATCGCAGCGATAAGTCCATACTGCCAAAATAGATATCCAAAAAGCACGGATTGATACAAACTCAGTATAATAACCGAGTAAATGAAACGGCGGCTTCTGGTACAACCGGCAGCAAGGTAAATCGGAATTTGGCTCACTGCATAAATTAAGCCGCTAATAACTATTGAAATCCAGATAAGCAAATTGGGAAATTGTTTCGTAAACAGCAAGGCAAAAAAAGTAGCAAGATTCAATAATCCCCAGCGTCCAATCACTTCCTCCACTACACCGCCATAAAGAACACAGCCATCAACACCAAGAACGGTACGAATATTGGCCATGATTTGCATATTTTTTTTATCGATGATGCGTGCAATCAAGCCATAGAGGAGTGCTAAAAACACCAGTAAACCAAAAAAGGCATAGAAGACGGTAGGTAACATGATAGGAAGTAATGCTTTTACATGGGTAGTTCCTTGTAAAAGTCCTTCAAGAAGGGCGTCATGTAACCCGGTCATCGGCGATAAAATCGCACCGGCAAGACTGAGGATAAAGACCATCAATAAAGTTTGCACAATGGCAAAATAGCTGATTCTTTTTTTTAACGCTTCAGAGTTATCAGGCAATAAAAAAAAGATTAAACGTTTTATTGCGATGAGCACCCCTGGAATGGATAAGCAGAACAAAACAGTAATTAAAGGCCAGTTGATTGTCATTTTTCATCCTTAAATAGTACTGAGTAGAAAAATCCGTCCATCCCTTGTTCCCCTGGCAAAATTTGTTGGCCATGACCTGTTGCATGTCCCCAATTCCTGGGTTCATTTAATTGGATACAGTCAGGGTGAGCAGCAACAAAATTTGCGATTTGTTGTTCATTTTCCACCGACATTACGGAACAGGTTGCATAAACCAGTAAGCCACCTTTGGCTAACAAAGGCCATAGACAATTCAGCATATCACGCTGTAGATTGGTTATAGTAACAATTTCTTCGTTAGTGCGTAATAACTTAATGTCTGAGTGACGGCGGATAACCCCGGTGGCGGAACAAGGGGCATCGAGTAAAATGCGATCAAAGGGCTGCCCATCCCACCACGAGGAGGGCGTTAGAGCATCTCCTTGAACTAAACTTGCCTGTAAATTAAGCCGGTTCAGGTTCTCTTGAACCCGTTTTAACCGTTTGCTATCCACATCCAATGCAATACATGCCGCCAGGTTGGGCTCTTTTTCTAAAATATGACAGGTTTTACCTCCAGGAGCGCAACAGGCGTCAAGAAGACGTAATCCTGGTTTTAAAGACAATAAAGAAGCGGCCAATTGTGCCGCACCATCCTGAACCGAGACGCTTCCTTCGGCAAAAGCGGGTAATTGATGGACATCACAGGGGGTGTTTAAAGTAATTCCCTCCGGTGCTACAGGATGAGCTTCGGCAGCTATCCCTGCACGGTTTAACCTCTGCAGGTATTCTTGAACCGAATTTTTTTGAAGGTTCACTCGTAAGGTCATAGGAGGATGTGCGTCGTTTGCTTGAGCTATTGCTTGCCAGTCATTGGGCCAATCGACTTGCAAGCGCTCTACCAGCCATTGAGGTTGGCCATGAAGAAACACAGGATCTTGGCTCAAACGGCTGATGATCTCTTTTTGTTGACGACAGAAATTGCGTAATACGGCATTGACCAAACCTTTAGCCCAAGGTTTTTTGATTTTTTCGAGTAAGGCGACGGTTTCTTTAACTACCGCGTAATCAGGTTGCTGCATGAAGTGTAATTGATAAAGACCTATCAGTAATGCCACCCAAATTTCAAGTTCTTTGGGTTTTTTTTGCAGCAAGCACGCTGCAATGGCTTGCAAACGAAAATAATGACGACAAAAGCCAAAGCAGATTTCTTTGGTCATTGGGGATACTTCAGTAGCCGACATCAGTTGGGATAAGGATGATTTTTCAGCAAGCAAGCGTGTTAAAATGTTTAAGGCATGCAATCGTTCATTCTTGTTCATGAAAAGACATATCCTACGCGCGCTTGTGACTTAGAGGAATTTAACCAATCAGCTATAGAAATGATTTTACCTCCTGGGAATTGAATTTTTTCTATCAGCAACCCTTGGTCGCCCGTTGCAACTAACATGCCCTTTTTATCAAGGTGAACTACTGTACCTGGAGCGTGTTGCGCTTGCAACGCAACAATTTGCGCTTGGTGAATCCGTAAAGTTTCATGCTCAAAGGGTGTATAAGCGATGGGCCAAGGATTGAATGCGCGAATGAGTCGATCAATTTCGATTGCAGAGTGGTGCCAGTTAATGCATGCATCTTCTTTCTTAATTTTGTGCGCATAGGTCGCTAATTCATTATTTTGAATTTCAGGTTGAATGGTTTGGTTGGCTAATTCGTCCAAAGTGTGCAATAAAGGCTGAGCGGAGATCTGGGCTAACTTGTCATGTAAACTCTGTGCGGTTTCTGATGCAGTTAGGGAGCAACTTACTTTACGAAGCATTGCTCCGGTGTCCATACCCACATCCATTTGCATTATAGTTACTCCCGTTTCAGTATCACCGTGAAGAATTGCCGATTGAATTGGAGCGGCGCCACGCCATCGAGGTAACAAAGATGCATGCACATTAATACAACCTAAGCGTGGAATATCAAGTACTGCTTTAGGCAGAATTAACCCGTAGGCAATAACAATCATGACATCGGGTTTTAATGCGGCAAGCTCAGATATTGCCTCTGGGTTTTTAAAATTCAGGGGTTGATAAATGGGAATGTTCTGCGTCAAAGCCCATTCTTTTACTGCCGAGGCCTGAAGTTTGCGACCACGTCCGGCAGGTCGATCCGGTTGAGTATAAATGGCTTGAATATGATGTGCAGAATGCAGTAAGGCATCAAGACAAGGCAAGCCAAATTCTGGGGTTCCAGCAAAAATAATGTTCAATTGACTCATGGTAAGTACTCAAGGTAAAGGGGCACTCAGTATTGAGGAACGGCCGTAACCGTCCACCTGGATTTTTATATATTTTTTATAGGACATGTCTTGAGAATGCCTAGTAAACAGTGCAGCACATTATTTTCGTGCGTGTTGGCGTTTGAACTTTTCAAGCTTTTTGCGAGCCATGGCTTTTTTTAATGGAGAAAGCAAATCGATAAATAATTTGCCATTCATATGATCTATTTCATGTTGCAAACATTCAGCGAGCAGGCCATCGGCTTTAATTTCAAAAGGTTTTCCGTTTCGGTCCAAGGCAGTTACGGTAACTTTTTCTGCGCGGGTCACTGTATCATAAGCTCCAGGAACAGAAAGACAGCCTTCTTCAAATTTTTTTGCACCCTCAGAGGCAATGATTTCAGGGTTGATAATCACGATTTGATTCTGCTTATCCCCTTCAATATCAATCACTGATAAACGTAAGCTCACCCCGATTTGCGGTGCAGCAAGTCCAACACCACGGGCGTCATACATGGTCTCAAACATGTCGTCAATTAACGTTTGCAATTTATCATCAAAATGAACAACAGGTTTTGCTACATCTCTTAATCGAGCATCAGGTAAATATAGAATCGTATGAATAGCCATCGTTTATCTGGTTCTCTGCGTAAAAATCATGTTATATTATCCTCCATATATTGCAATGCTGCAAGATCGTAATAGGCTACGTGGGATCTAAAAGTCTTGATGAGCGGTCGAATCACGCAAGATATTCCAACAAAGGATTGACTCTGATGAGATTTATTCTCTTTATACTCTTCTTTTTCTTTTCTACATTGAATTATGCTCTAAGCTTACGCACAGATGCTCCTGAGCGTTACGTGGTTCAGCATGGGGATACTTTATGGAGCATCGCCAGTCGTTATCTGCATAATCCCTGGGAATGGAAAGAGCTTTGGCATGCCAACCCTAAAATCAAAAATCCCAATCGATTGTATCCTGGGGCGGTTCTGGTTTTAGCCTATTACGAAAATAAGCCTTACCTCAAAGTACTCTCGAATGGCACTATCAAATTATCACCTAAGGCTCGTCCTATGCCCTTAGAAGACCCGGTGCCGGCAATTCCATTAAGTGAAATCAAGCCTTTTTTAAATGAATCCCTCATTTTGGATCAGGATGTCCTCAGTCGTGCTCCTTATATTGTTGCTTTAGTCGGGGAGCATATGATGGGTGGCCAAGGGGATCAAGCTTGGGTTCAAGGGCTGCATCCTTCTCGAGAACTGCCTACTGGGGGTATTCCTGCTTACTCTATTTTTAGAGGGGGAAAAAATTATGAGCATCCCAAAACCAGGGAGCTCTTGGGATATCGAGCAGATTTAGTCGGGTATGCTGAGTTAGTTGCGGGAGGAGAACCGGCGACCATTTTATTAACCAGTATTAACGAAGGGATTAAAGTTCAAGACAGTGTTTTAATCAATGAGAGTCCTGAGTTTAATTTATTGTTTGAACCTAAAGCGCCTCGATTTCTCGTGCGGGGATTTATTATTGATATGCCTGATGGGATGCCCAATGGGAATGTCCAGGAGGCAGTGGGTGGTGTAGTAGTAATCAGTTTGGGGGCACGAGAAGGATTGGAAGCAGGAGATGTACTGGGAATCTATAGAGATTCAGGTACTGTCAGTGACCCTAGAAATAAACTGTTTCCTATCAAATTACCGCCCGAGCGTATTGGCGAACTCATGGTGTTTCGCGTATTCACTAAAACCAGTTTTGCTTTAATCGTTCGCTCAACTCGCGCTGTTTATTTATCAAACTTTGTGACTAACCCATGAATAATTTATCTTCCTACCTCGCATTAAATCGAATGGAAAGGGTGGGGCCGCGTACGGTTGCAACATTGCAAAAACGCTGGCCTGATCTGCAACAAATGTTCCAACTCTCAGCAATGGAGCTTGAAGAAGCCGGACTATCACCTCCCTTGGCACAAACCATAGCGGGTTTTGATTGGCATTTGATTGAAGAAGATCTCAGCTGGCTAGAGGCTGATGATACCCATCATCTATTGACTTGGGATTCGCCTGATTATCCCGCCTTATTGAAGGAAATTATCGACCCTCCGATCGTTTTGTATGTTAAAGGACAGCTTGCCTGCTTAAAACAACCGAAATTAGCGGTGGTAGGCAGCCGTAATCCAACGATAACTGGCAGAGAAAATGCCCGCCAATTTGCAAAAGCTATCGCCGCCCATGGAGTGACCATTGTCAGTGGTTTAGCTTTAGGAATTGATGCTGAAGCTCATGAAGGATGTTTGGAGGCTGGAGGACAGACAATCGCTGTTTTGGGAACCGGAATTGATCGGATTTATCCTTACCGACATCAGTCACTTGCGCAAAAAATTGGACAATGCGGGCTATTAATGAGCGAATTTCCTCTAAAAAGTCCTCCGACTGCTGGACATTTCCCACGAAGAAATCGTATAATAAGTGGTTTATCATTGTGCACTTTGGTTGTTGAGTCAGCAATAAAGAGTGGTTCGTTAATCACAGCACGAATGGCCCTGGAACAAAATCGAGATGTTTTGGCAATCCCTGGTTCCATTCATAACCCCCTGGCTCGAGGGTGTCATTACCTGTTGCAGCAAGGAGCTAAATTAGTCACTTCAGTTGCCGATGTTCTTGAAGAGTTACGGATTGATTCAGAACAGCAAACAACTGATAAAGCGATTTTACCTCTTGCCAGCGGGAATAAAAACCTAGTAAAGTTCATTGGCTTTGAAATGACAACTGTTGATCAGATCATTTTACGTAGTGGATGCACCGTTGAGCAAGTCACTAGTGAGCTTGCAAAATTAGAATTAAATGGGGCTGTTGTATCTGTGCCCGGTGGCTATATGAGGTGTTAGTATATGAAAGATAACTTATTTGAAATGTTATTGAGTTTATTTGAACAAAGTCTTACCCAACTGCAAAAAAGCCATAAAACCGCTGATCAGGATGCAACGGAACTAAACGATGAAGAGAGTTTGGCTTCGGAAGAACAAGTTTTGCATTTGAAGTTACAACAACAAACATCAATGCGAGTATTTACTTACGATGAGCAAATGAAATTGACTAAAGCCAGTTATCAATTTCTCATTCGTATGAAACAATGGAAAATTCTCAATGAAGAATCATTTGAAATGGTTATGAATCAATTGCAATTTTCTGACTCTCGAATCGTGACGCTTCAAGAAACTAAATGGACAATTAGAAATACTTTAGCCAGTACTTTGAATGAAGAACAATTGGCTTTTCTTGATTTAGTTCTTTATCAATCAGAAGATCAATTGACATTACATTAAAAGATCATCTATTCCTATACTACTAGAAGTTGTTGCTATTTCATATTCAGCACCAATCCCCCATTTTTTTCTGCAATAGGGGATATTGGGTGGCTTAAGGATGAAGTGAAAAGGATAAGGTTAACGTTACTATGAGTAAACATTTGGTGATCGTTGAATCACCCGCCAAAGCGAAGACGATTCAAAAATATTTGGGCAGTGACTATGAGGTTGTTGCCTCTTATGGACATGTTCGTGATTTGCCAGCACGCAAAGGGTCGGTTAATCCCGATAAACACTTTGCTATGACTTATGTTCCGATTGAGAGGAACTCAAGACATATCGAAACCATTGCAAAAATGCTGAAAAAATCAGATTCTTTATTACTGGCAACGGACCCTGATCGCGAAGGCGAGGCCATTTCTTGGCATATTTATGAATTAATGAAAGAAAAAAATCTGACCAAGGATAAACCGATTCATCGGATTTTTTTCAATGAAATCACCAAATCAGCAATTCAGGATGCAATCAATCATCCCCGTTCAATTTCTATGGATTTAGTTAATGCCCAACAAGCACGACGCGCATTGGATTATTTAGTGGGTTTTAATTTGTCCCCTCTGTTATGGAAAAAAGTCAGAAGAGGACTCTCTGCGGGTCGAGTACAAAGCCCGGCACTGCGACTTATTGTCGAGCGAGAAGAAGAAATTGAGCGTTTTGTACCTCAAGAGTATTGGAAGATTTTGGCTCAATGTCTTCATACTAATGTATCTTTTGAAGCCCGGTTGACGCACTTCAAAAATGAAAAATTACAACAATTTACCGTAAATAAAGAAGATCAGGCACAACAAATCAAAGAACATTTGCTGCGTGAGGCACAAGGATATTTACAGGTCAGCCAAATTGAGAAAAAGCAACGCAAGCGTAAGCCTTCACCACCGTTTATTACCTCAACCTTGCAACAAGAAGCAGCACGAAAATTAGGCTTTACGGCGCGAAAATCAATGATGGTCGCCCAACAATTGTATGAAGGGATAGATATCGGGACTGGAACAGTGGGTCTTATCTCGTATATGCGTACCGATTCGGTTAATTTATCGACGGAAGCAATAGAGGAAACCCGACAGTTTATTACAGAGCGGTATGGTGTCGACAATTGTCCTTCAAGTCCAAGACTTTATAAAACCAAATCCAAAAATGCTCAAGAAGCCCATGAGGCAATTCGACCCACATCGATTAAGCGTACGCCCGAAATGGTGCAATCGGCATTGACCGCGGATCAATACAAACTCTACAGCCTTATTTGGAAACGAACAGTAGCTTGCCAAATGGCCGATGCAATCCTTGATACGGTTGCTGTTGATTTAAATTGTGGGGAAGGGAACATCTTTCGCGCGAATGGTTCTACCATCACTTTTCCTGGCTTCCTCTCTGTATACGAAGAAGGTCGTGATGATACCAAAGACGATGAAGGTGAAGGCTCATTACTGCCGGCATTCGTTGTTGGTGAAAAGGTTAAGGTACAAGACATCCTGGCCAATCAACATTTCACCGAGCCGCCTCCAAGATATTCTGAAGCAACTTTGGTTAAGGCATTAGAAGAATATGATATTGGCCGCCCATCAACCTATGCGTCCATTATTCATACCTTACAACAGCGTGAATACGTGATTGTGGATAAGAAAAGATTCTTCCCAACGGATGTTGGCCGTATTGTGAATCGTTTCTTGACTGGTTATTTTACGCGTTACGTAGACTATAAATTCACCGCTGAGCTTGAGGACACATTAGATGCGATTTCGCGTGGTGAAAAAGAATGGATTCCCGTTTTAGAAGAGTTCTGGAAGCCTTTTGTACAACAAATAGAAACTACGGATCAACAGGTCCAGCGTAAAGATGTCACTACAGAAGTTTTGGATCAACAATGTCCTAAATGCGGAAAGGCACTGTCCATAAGATTGGGTAAACGAGGACGATTTATTGGATGCACAGGTTATCCTGAGTGTGATTACACGCAGGATATTGCCGGCCAAGAGCACGAAAAAAATGAACCCGAAGTGGTTGAGGGAAGAGCTTGTCCCGTGTGCTCCAGTCCGTTACACATAAAAAATGGGCGTTATGGCCGCTTTATTGGCTGCAGTAATTATCCTCAATGCAAGCACATGGAGCCAATAGAAAAACCAGCGGATACAGGTGTGGAATGTCCCAAGTGTCATGAAGCAAAAATTCTGCAGCGTAAATCAAGAAAGGGCAAAATTTTCTATTCTTGTGGCAATTATCCTAAATGCGATTATGCTTTATGGAATGAACCGATCAACCAACCGTGCCCCAAATGCAATTGGCCGATTTTAACGGTAAAAGAAAGCAAAAAATTTGGTCGACAAATTCTTTGCCCACAAGATGGATGCGGTTACTCTGTCAAGGATGAAGAGGAATAATTCAGTAGGGCAGCGAATCAGTTCTGGCTGCAGTAAATCCTGGGTTGGGCCTGTAGGCTTCACCCAGGTTACAGTGGGTGAGATCAATAAAAATCAATTGTTGTGGTCGTTACATCCAGAGGACCTACAGGATAAGAATAAACGGTTACTGGTTGCACAACCGGTGTCACCGCAGGCCGGACAACAACGGGTCTGTAGGATACTACAGGCTTATAGGCAACCACTGCTGGTGCATATGCTGGTGTGTAGTATACCGTGTTGCAACAACATCCAACCATCAAAGCCATACTTCCTAACAGAATGATCCATTTCATTATGAAGCCCTCTTAGTGGATTCTTACGGAAAGTGTAGATTATTTAAACAATAATATCCAGAATTAACCAGCCTGGCTTTTTTTTGTCGCGTGGTGTTCGAAATCGAACAAAAAAGTTCCCCGCTTCCGTTCTCGGGGAAAGGAGTAAGGGAGTAATATAAACTCATTCTTCCTGTTCATTTTGAATCGGTATATACTCATCATCTTCTATTAGAAAATAACTCAAACAGGATGTAGTGATGTTAGACAGGACCATTGTAGTTGATGAGCAATTTATAAATCGAGTCCAACAAGCAGACTTTCCAAAACCCAAGAGTATAATGAGTCCAGAAACGGCGGAATTGGATAAGAAAACTGCCATAGAGCTTTTTGATTCGCAAATCAAATCCCGCCTCCTTGATTTGATCGCCAGGCAGCTTAAGGAAAAAGGTTTGTCTTTTTATACCATAGGCAGCAGTGGACACGAAGGAAATGCGGTTTGGGGACAAGTTTTTCGTCCCGATGATATGGCATTTTTGCATTATCGAAGTGGCGCCTTTTATTTACAACGTGCTAAAAAAATAGAGGGAACTGATGGGGTTAAGGATATTTTACTGTCTTTGGTTGCCGCAGCAACCGATCCTATTTCAGGAGGACGCCATAAAGTTTTTGGAAGTGTCCCTTTAAATATTCCGCCACAAACCTCAACTATCGCATCGCATTTACCCAAAGCCCTAGGCGCTGCCTTATCGATTACTCGTGCAAAAGAATTAAATACCCCCAGCAATTTACATCCGGATTCTGTGATCATTTGCACATTTGGTGATGCCTCGACCAACCATGCCTCGGCACAAGCTACTTTGAATTCTTGCTCTTGGATTGCACAGCAAAATTATCCTTTACCCATTGTATTTATTTGTGAAGACAATGGCATAGGCATTTCTGTGCCCACTCCATCAGGCTGGATAGAACGTTCTGTCAGTGCTCGACCTGGTTTGCATTACATTGCCTGTGATGGTTTGAATCTCGCTGATGCTTATGCCGCAGCACAAGAGGCAGAATATTTGGCGCGTGTAAAAAAACAGCCGGTTTTTTTGCATATGCGCTGTGTGCGTTTGCTCGGGCATGCCGGTTCCGATATTGAATCCCAATATTGTACCTCTGAGGAAATTGAAGCCAGAGAGGCCCAGGATCCTTTGTTGCATTCGGCAGGCATTCTCTATCGGGAAGGCTGGATGAGTATTCCTGACATACTAAGCCTTTATCAAAGTAATAAAGATTTGATTGAAGCCAAAGCGCTGGACGCCATAAGGCAACCCAAACTCTCCAGTGCTGATGCAGTGATGTCGTCGCTCATCCCTTCGGTAGCTAAAAAGCCAGCACTTCCTCTTCCCAGTGAGGAACAACGAACCCAAGTTTTTGCCAATGCGTTCCCGCAACTAGCCCAGAAACGCAATTTATGCCAACAGATCAATTTTGCTTTGACAGATTTAATGATGCAATACCCCAACCTGTTGGTATTTGGTGAAGATGTAGGTAAAAAAGGGGGCGTATATCGAGTCACTGCCGATTTACAGGCCCGGTTTGGACAACGGCGCGTATTTGATACCCTTTTGGATGAGACAACGATTTTAGGTACCGCCATTGGCTTGGCTCATAATGGATTTATTCCGGTTCCAGAAATTCAGTTTTTGGCTTATTTGCATAATGCCGAAGACCAGCTGCGCGGCGAAGCCTCCACCTTATCCTTTTTCTCCAGCGGCCAATATCAAAATCCCATGGTTCTGCGCATTGCCTCACTGGCTTATCAGAAAGGATTTGGGGGCCATTTCCATAATGATAACTCCATTGCCGTACTTCGCGATTTACCCGGAGTGATTGTTGCTTGCCCTTCAAATGGCCCTGACGCTGCAAAAATGTTACGTACTTGTGTCCGTATGGCGTACGAAGAAGGTCGGGTCATTGTCTTTTTAGAACCCATCGCTTTATACATGACGAAAGACTTGCATGAAGCAGGGGATAATGGATGGCTTTTTAATTATCCAGCACCGGATACGGTGATTGCCCCAGGAGAGGTGGGTGTCTATGGAGAGGGGACTACGGTTATCTTAACCTATGCTAATGGTTATTATTTATCACGACAAGCTGCAAAGGTCCTGCAGGAAGAACATCATATTTCCGTAAAAATAGTCGACTTACGATGGCTTAGCCCCTTACCTGTCGAAGGAATTTTGAAAGAAATCGCCAAAGCGAAAAACGTATTAATTGTGGATGAGGGCAGACAAAGTGCTTCGGTCAGTGAGGGCTTGATGACTTTGTTATTAGAAGAGGCCTCAACGAGTTTAAAAATCAAGCGAATTACCGGTAAAGATTGCTTTATTCCCTTGGGTAATGCCTGGCAATATTTGTTACCCAGTAAAGAAAGTATTATTGAAGCGGTGATTGCGTTACAGTCAGATAAAAGGGAGAAAGAAAGTGGACGACTTGTTGTTTCTTGATGAGCAGTTGAATGGTGATGAGCGCATGATACGCGATAGCGTTGCGCGTTTTGTCAGCAATGATGTAATGCCTTTGATGGCCGAGTCTTTTGAACATGCTCAATTTCCACGAGAGCTTATTAAAAAATCCGCCGAAATGGGGTTATTGGGTTTGACTTTGCCTGCTGAGTACGGTGGTGCTGAAGCGTCTTATGTTGCATACGGTTTGGTTTGCCAGGAGTTAGAGCGCGGCGATAGCGGGTTACGGAGTTTTGTTTCCGTGCAAAGTTCTTTATGCATGTATCCTATTTTTCGTTATGGTTCTGAAGAGCAACGCCTACGTTTTTTACCCGGGATGGCTGCAGGTGAGATTATCGGTTGTTTTGGTTTGACTGAACCTGATTTTGGTTCAGATCCGGGTGGGATGAGAACCACTGCGAAGAAAGTGAAGGGCGGCTGGATTTTGAATGGTGCTAAAATGTGGATCACCAATTCACCCATCGCTGATCTCGCGATTGTTTGGGCAAAAACCGAAGACGGGATCCGTGGCTTTATTGTGGATGCTCACTCTGAAGGATTACGTCGCCCTGAAATCAAATTAAAGATGTCACTACGTGCTTCAAATACAGGGGAGTTGGTGTTTGATGATGTTTTTGTCCCTGATGAAAATTATCTCCCTGGAAGTGACAAAGGTTTGGGTGCGCCTTTAAGTTGCTTAAGCCAGGCGCGGTATGGCATTGCCTGGGGCGTAATGGGGGCGGCAATGGCCTGTTTTGATATCACTCGAGATTACCTCTTAGAGCGTAAGCAATTTGATAAACCTCTGGCATCATTCCAGCTTATTCAAAAAGACCTGGCAGATATGTATACTGAAATTATTAAGGCACAATGTCTTAATTTACAGATAGGCCGGATAAAAGATAATCATCGCGAGAATCCGGTGATGATTTCTCTGGCTAAAGGCAATGCCTGCCGTGAAGCATTGAATATTGCACGAAAATGCAGGAATCTATTAGGGGCAAATGGAGTCAGCCTTGAGTATCATGTGATTCGTCACATGCTTAATTTAGAATCAGTCTTTACCTACGAGGGTACGGACAATGTCCATACGCTCGTACTTGGAAAACATATTACAGGAATTAATGCTTTTGCTTAAACCAGACACCAAACGGTTAAGCACCAAGATCAATGGCTTAATGTAACCTGGAAATTGGATCCAGGTTACTTTTTGTTCTATAAGTTATTGGCATCGCCAGGGTTTAACAGGAGTTCTTTCTCAAATTAGAACTTATTCTTCATGCATCAGGATTGTGTGAAGCGAAGCAGGTTTATTCGGCAACTTACAGGAGTATCCCTATGTTTAAAATGACTTTAAAAACAGCGTTAATTTTAACTTTACCTGTATTCAGTATGAATGTGCAGTGCGGGCCAAGCAAAGAATTTTTAGCCAATCAGTGCTATGAGCTTTCTCGAGTGATAGTCTCTTTGGCGGACAACCAAGAGAAAAAAGTCTGCATTAATAAACTCTATATGGCTTCAGTACAAATGAGTTCAGCAGCTTATTTAATCATGCAGGACTCTTCTGATGTGGCAAAAGAGCTATTGAATAATGCAGTAGCTGCCTTGCAATATGCCGAGCTATTGAGCTGCAAGCAATACATTCAAATTTCACATTCTAAATTTGAAGCCCATAAGATTAAAACATTATTATAAAAATAAGCCTGCTCCTCGGGTATTCATTACAGACTTGAGGAGTTGGGTAGCAGGAGTCAGGACGTGCACCCATTTTTAAAAAATAGTTTATTCATCCTTATCATTTTTATATTAGGTATTGCTCTTGGCAGCCATTACCACGCATCAATTCAAGAGTTAATGAATAGGGTGTTGGTAGACAAAGGACAAGAAGAAAAAACTCCAGAACTCCACTTTTGTCCGCCCGCAGCAGAAGTTGTAACACATCAATACAACGCTGAAGCCTTCCAAATCGGGACATTACATTGGCAAATGGATTATCAAGAATGGAAGGCGCCGGACGGGGTGGGATTCATGCAAGCGTTGATAAACCCAAACAATAATCTGGTTTGCTATTATCATTGGCCAAATCCAAAAGAGAAGGGCACTTACCTCTGGATGACCATTCACTTATCACCCTCAGTGAATCAAATCGTCAAACCTTATGGAGCCTATTGGGGTAAAGAAGAGAAGCAAATGTTGTGTACTGCAGGAATTGATGCCTGTGCGTTTACTCTTTCAGAAAGTTCAAAGCGAATCATTCCGCAACAGTAAATGAAGCCAAAGCACTTTGTAGCCCGGATTAGCAAAGCGTAATCCGGTGACGGAGTACCTCAGGGCATCGCAGCCCACAACCCAGGCTACAAAGAAAACGATAAACAGATAAACCCTTGTTATTTTCCCCAGACTTCGCTATCATTTCCCACCTAATCGGGGCGTAGCGCAGCCTGGTAGCGTACTAGCATGGGGTGCTAGTGGTCGAAGGTTCAAATCCTTCCGTCCCGACCAAGCCCAGTAAGGGTTTTATAAAACTCTCCAACCCCTAGCAGAAATATTTGGTACCAGTTTTGGTACCGATTGCAAAATGGTGCTAAAGCCAATCATAGCGTTATATTAAGAACACATCTATGAAGTTTTTCAATTCCTTTTGACTGTCAATGTTTAGTTTATATTTACTCGATTAAAATGTCCCCTTATTTGGGGTAGAGCCCAAATTTTAAATAATTGTTACATGATCTCATCGCGCCTTTAAACTCTTATCCAAATTGTTTACTAATCTTATTACATAGAAATAAAAGAACATAATCGTCAAGAAGCTAAATATTTAATTTGAGATGGAGGATCAAATGAACTACAAGGAGCTTATAAACAAATATTCAAATGACCATGCTGAGGAAGATGGATATTATTTACCCATCTCAGAAGATGATGATGGTATGTTGGAACCTGACTGGGAAGGTCGAAGGTGGTTTAGACGCGGAGAACCTTTCCCCGACAATAGAGACTGGATACTTGCTATTCATTTGAAAATGTAGCAGGAGTTTTATGCCAATAATAAAAATTTGCAAATATAATATCTGTTCTAACTATGTTGTAACAACTGTCTTAAATTTATCATTCAAGACAGTTGTTAATAAAAAATTCATCTACATGATGTATAATTAAACATATTGGGGCTTTATGCAATGGTAATACTATGCCTAACTTAGATATTTCAAAACATAATATTGATCATATGTTGCATATATATTCTGATTTACACGACAATTGGGATAACCAAGGAGCTGTAGCTCCCTCCCATGTAACTTTAAGTAATTCAACTAATTTTTGGCATTTAGTGCAACAATTTCAAATTGAGCTTCCTGCAATGTATCTCTCTAAAGATGGTGAGGTCAACTTCATATGGAGTTCCACAAATACCTCTGTTTATATAGATATATCTTTTAATGAGAATGGCTTTTATTGCTATGCAAAAGATGCTGAAGGAAGAGAAGTTATGTCCGAAAAAGAGGGATATGATGAAAGGGAATTGAAATGTATTCTAAATCTTCTAATGTATCAAAACACCCAATCAAAATAGCTAATAATGATTGTTTGCTTCGCCATATAATGAATTATATGTATGCATATTCTGTGGGAAAACCAACAGAAGCGGCCTTCCAAAGAAGCGAGCTTTTAGGAAACGGTTTATCAGTATCTATTGAAAGATTATTATCTAATAATATACTTAAATTTGTTATAAAAGATTTAGAAAAGGGTAAACACCAATTCATATGTAATTATAAAACAATGGTACAAGCAGTAATTAATATTCATTGTAATGGTAATAATGCTTTTGATATCAATCATACGCCCACTTTATTAAATCCTTCCCATGCAGATATTAAATTTTCAAATTATATAGGTTCATTAACACCCCTAATGCAAAAAAAATATAGGAAAGAATTAATGGACGTGTTTAACCCTTAGAATTTGAAAAGACTTAGATAGGGTAGCCTGGTTGCTAAAATGCCCCATCCTTTGGAAGCAGATGTCAAAATGATGTATTGGTTCGCAACTATAGATTTTGCGTATAATGTATAATCTTGGAAAATGGATAAATTTTGATAAATCTATTTAGATCAGTTGTCGCGGAAAATAAGCAACATGAACTTTTTAGGCAACTTGCCCATAGTGATAATTTTATTGCTGCAAGAAAGCTTATTTTAAATTTTTTAGAGCAATTTAAAATTAAAGATGGGAATTTTATTAGACAATTCCAGTTAAAACAAAGCTTTCATCATCGCTTATGGGAGCTTTATCTTTATTCATACATAAATAGTAATCCAAGCCGTAAAATTATTAATGAAAATATTAGCCCTGACTTACACATTAAAGAAAATAATCATGAGTATTTCATTGAAGCAACAACTTTAAATATACCTGATGATGAAACAATTAAGGTAGATGATTTTTATCTTCTTAATAAATACAAGTCTGCTTTAATAAAAAAAATGAGAAAGAAATATTGGGAGTTAGAAGGGGTAAAAGAAAAACCTCTTATAATTGCAATTCATGATTACACTTTAAATGAAACTTTAGGCAACACTCCATTTCATTTAATAGATTGGTTGTATCTAAATAAAATTAAAGATGAAAAAAAATATATTGATTTTTTTGAACAGGAAGAATCGAAACATATTAGTGGTATTCTGATTTCGGGGCAAGCTACTATTCCAAAATTTAATCGAATGGGTATTTTAGCTGGGTACGGTGAAAAAAATATAAAAGGGGTAAGGTTGATACAAAAATTATATACTCGATCTAAGGAAGGCGACTTGAAATATAATAAAAAACAAAAGCGGGAAATGAAAGAATTAGATGATCCTTCCTACTTTGAGGGATGGTCAGAAGGATTAGTATTCTTTCATAACCCAAATTCATTAAACCCAATCTTGCCACCCTTATTAGGTGATATTACTCATGTAATACAATCCCAAAGTGGAGAGGTTACCATTCATCCTACAGGTGATGAAATCTATTGGTCTGAAACATGGTTTTTTAAAATTGTAGATGAGTTATAAATTACAAAACACACCTATTATATCAAAGTAATTTACACGCAACTGTTATAATTAAGATCATTTTTTGAGCCCTGGCTGGATAGATGATTCAATTAATTAATACGATGAATAAAATGCTATATTAAGTAATCCTTTTTAAAATTATATTGAATGAAGAGTATTTTATTTTTTTGAGTAGCCCTACCGAAATGACGATAAAGATTAAATTTATCAATCACAAGCACGCAATTGTACTGCGCTCATCCAATTAAAAAGCTAAATGATGGGTATAAATTGATTAGTTATTAGTTAGATAAATAACATCATGAGTAAATACACACCTTTCGCATTATATAAATATGTATCATATCCATATGATTAATAATGATTTTTTACAAAAAACAGGTGGTAAACAGCAAAAAACAGTGGTGAATGTGTGATGAATTAGGTGATGCACGAAAGATCTAGTGTCTATCTGGGATAAATATAACTCCTTCATCACTTTTCACCATGAGTTCATCATGAAATGAAGGGCATAGAAACTTTTATTAATGAGTTAATAGTAAAGTGACGTCATTAAATGGTGGTGGAATTAATTCTTCTAAATCATAAAACACATTGCAATTGCTGCACCGAATTTTTCCTAAATGCAGTTGATCTGCGTAGTCACTTATACTCACTAAAATTCCAGCACCATTTATATCTTTTCTGTGGATAACTTTTAAAGAAAATTTTTTAAAACAAACAATATATATATATAATTAAAGTTCTGAGTTATGAGGTGGGTCGGCCTATACGATTATAGGCATGGCGGGTTTTACAATGCATGTTAGAAAACTCCTATATTTTAAAAGGCCAAAACTGTGTCGGGTTTATGGCGGCTTGAGGGTTCGGCCTAGGGTCGGCCTGTTTTGGAAAAAATTGATGCCCTTCGGCTAAAAGGCATTTTAAAATAAGATGCCGTGTTGTGGATTTGATTTCAATCAAACCTGCACGTTCTAACGATTTAACTGCTCGCTTTACCTGTTGCTGGCTTGGGCTGCCAGTTTTTACACCTGCAATTGGGGCAACGTATAACGCCTCTCGTAGTGATTGATAACTAATTCTACGCTTTATCCCAACTATATGCGTTTCTCTGTCCATATAGGGGCGAATGCCCATGAGATAAGCTAAACGTTGAATATAGGGTAATTCCATCAGCGCTTCAAGTTCCTCAGCATTAACAAATAAAAAATGCATTATTCACTCTTCCTAAAGAATTTTTTGATATTTTGCTTATTTTGATTCAGTATGCAGATTAATCCACTGTTCGATAACATCTGTTTGCCATGCTAATGCTGTGCCATTAAGCTTTGTTGGCTTAGGAAACTTACCAGCAGACCACCATCTTCTTAATGTCAGTCTATTCCGACCAATGATTTGCTCTACGTCTTTGATAAAGAGTAGTTTTTGCTTAAAGGGTGTATTGTTTCTATGTTCCATATAATAACTCCATAATAAGTACTGCAAACTATTGTTGTAAAATGTAGTTGTTTCCAAATTCTCGCTCGTTAAATTACTCATATTGTGTTAAGTTTAAGAGATAAAACACAATAAATTACACGAATCGTGTAAATTTAATTGAATATAACACTTTAAGTGTAATAATCAAGTATCAATCAGAGCTTTTTCAATTTTGGTGAATTTATTGTAATGAGTATTAGAGAAAAAATTGGGGAACGTATTCATGAAGCGCGGAAAGCAAAAGGCTTAACCAGGCAGGCTTTAGCTGATTTAACTGATGATATAAAACCCTCTCGAATAAATAATTGGGAACATGGCACAAGGATGCCAGGACCCGAAGAAATTACGCAGTTGTCTAAAGCTTTAGATGTATCCCCAGCTTTTCTCATGGGATTATCCGATGAGCGAGATGGTGATTTTCGTATAAACTCATTAATACCATTACTTGACTACAGGCAAGCTTGTGATCCGAGCCATCATATTCAAAAGATTAAAGAAGAATTTCACTCCGAAAAAATAACTTTTGTTCCTGTTAGTCCAGACATTGCAAATCAACTAGATGAAAATGCATTTGCTTTGAGAATGCTTGATGACAGCATGAGCCCAGAAATAAGAGTCAATGACATACAAATAGTTGACCCTTCCACAAGCCCCAACCCAGGAGATTTCGTTGTTGTCAAAATAAGTGGCAAACATGATGTCATTATTTGTCAGTACAAAAAGCTATCCTATACTTCACCTGAGTTTGAATTGATCACCTTGAATGATAACTGGCCTAATTTTACTGTTAATGAAAGCACGCAGGTTGAGATAGTTGGGACAGTTATTCAAAATATTCGGACATATCGTCAGTAGGGCGGCATACTCGTCATGAGGATGGCGGGATTTACCATGCATCTTTGAAAATTCCTTGGATTTTATAGGCCGAAAGCGTGGTGAGTTTATGGTGGTTTTCTGTGGCGGATTTATGGCGGCTTTCGGCAAATTATTTTAATAAATAAACCCATTTGATTTTATTGGGTTTATTTATTAAAATATAAATATGAAAACACCTTCAAAACTTGCTAACATTGAATCTCTTCTGAAAAAGGCTGTTTTTACAAGTAAAGAGGCTAACGAACTTGGTGTGTCTCCAAGTTTGCTTTGTTACTACATGCAAAAAGATCTTATTCATCGAGTCAATAAAGGTCTTTATCAAGCTGTTTCCGTGAAGAAAGAATTTGATTTTAAGTGGGAAGATTTGATATTAACAGTAAAATCAATTTCCCAAGGTGTTATTTGCCTTGTTAGCGCCTTAGCAATCTATGAACTTACAGATGAAATGCCTCGTAAGCATTGGATAGCAGTACCTCATAGTACAACGAAACCAATGAGAACAAATACCATTATCAAAAGAATGAGGGATGTAAGTACGGGTCTTACAACATGGGAGATTGATGGGGAATCAGTACCCATTTTTGACATGGAGCGTACTATGATTGATTCTTTTCGGTTCCTTTCGAAAGAAATTGCTCTTAAGGCGCTTCAGAGAGGATTGAGAGAAAAACATATTGATTCTCGAAAATTGCAAAGGTATGCAAAGAAACTGCGGGTTGATATTACTCCTTATTTGTTGGCGATGACAATATGAATAAAACTATTTCAATTGGTGCTATTCAAAATGAATATTTGGCTTTTGGTGATGATAGTCAATTTAATGATACTTTAGCATTTGCTTTTGTAATCATTCGTTCAGATAAAATTGAATATGTACAGAATAAAGTCAAACGGTTAAAGAAATTATATAATATTCCTGAAAGCACTCCCTTACACAGTAGAGTTTTATTTTCTGGTCACGCAAGAGACAAGGCAGGGCTTAGTCACTTAACTCCATATATGATTAAAAATATCATAACTAAAATTGTAGATTTAATAAATCGCACACCCATGTATTTACGTTATGCATTTTGTAACCTCAGCGAACATGTTTCTTTTTTTGAGCAAATGGAGTCAAGGATAGAACTATCAGATAAAGATAAGCAATTAAAAAAAGAGATACCTTTAAACCCAGATCCTAAAGGGTTATTAGGATGTTTAGCTCATCTAAGTTTGGCTACTCCTCCCAAAGATGATCGAGTTCCTAGCTATGAAAAGTGTCAGATAATTATTTCTGAAGATAGGACAAAAGTTAAGTTTTTAGGGGAGCATGGTAGACAAGCCCACAAATGGAGTGAAGGATTTTCTGATATTGGTTCTGATGGTAATACCGTTTTTAAGATGCAGCCAGTAGTACAGAAGTTCAAGGAAAATTTAATGTTAGAACTGGCTGATATAATGGCTTATGTCTGTAGTCATGCAATTGGTACTCATGGTAATCCATTCTTTTTAAGTCAGTTAAATCGTGTTAAAAACTGGACGAGTGCCAGATATTATACTAGAGAGCCAAGCATTGAAAATAATTTATAAGAATGATGGAGTTTTAAGAGTATAAGTATCTAAGCATATTAAGTGATACTGATTGGATTGAGGTATAGACCTAAGGTTAACTTTAATTCCCTTCAATAGAAAGGCCTAATATCATTTTTGCTATTTGTTCTAGTTCTAAATATTTATCTGCTGGTAATTGCATATAAAAATTATCTTGAGCCAGAAAAGCCAGCAATTTTTCGATATCCTTACATGAGTTTTCAATAGGTAAATAAGCTTCTAAGGATCCTTTGCTTAATATATAACAATTTTCTGATTGTTTTAATTTAATAAAATCATTCATTATTTTTTGTTGATCTAAACTTAAGTTTTCATTTAATTGTTTATTTCTTGATTTAATATATTCCCATACTTCCTTTGCAGTTTCCCAATTATTAGAGATTAAAGCTTCATCAATTACTTTTACAAAAGTTGTACTATCTAAATTTTTATTACCGCCTTTTATAACCTCCTTTATTTTTTTTGAATTTATAGTAAAGAGCTGTTTGATTTCATTGGTACCAACTTCTATGAGGTAATCTTGGTCTGCAATAATATGATATTTTATCTTACAAGCTTCAAGAAGAGTGATGTAGTGTTGAAACAAATTTTTTCCACCAACACCAATGACCTCAATAATTGATTTTATAGAAGACCTTCCGAAATGATCTAATAAAGCTTCAAAAAAAACTCGATCTGAAATACCTTCTACAAGAATTACTTCATCGGCAAAAAATAGTCGTTCATTATTTTGACTATTTATAAGATGAAGAAGATGCTTTGGAGATGGTAATGATTTTGTTTCTAATCTAATAATTTGACTTTTTTGCTCTTCACTAAATACTCGTGATACATACTGTATTGATTGTGGAGATATGAAAGTAGGCGAATGAGTAGCTAGTACAAATTGATTCCCAGTTGACTCAGCTAATCGGATAAATAATTGTAATAAGGTCTTTTGCCATTTAGGGTGTAGATGTAATTCAGGCTCATCCACGATAATGAGAGCATCTTTAACATTTAATGCGAAAATCGCAAAGAGATATGTTAATAACTCTCGCTCTCCAGATGAGGCAGTGCCTACTAAAAAAGATAAGCCTTGTTTTTTTAATCTTATATCATATTGGTTTTTGAGGGGGTTAATAGATTCTAATTCCCAATTATAACCAAGTTCTTCAAGTATTTTTGTAAGTTCTTTAAGATTGGTTTCTTGTCGAAAATTTTTTATTGCTTTACCATTATCTTGTTCTAGAAGTAAACGAAATTTTTGAGCTAAGCGACCTATTGCCAAATTAACTATTGGTGTATTGGATCGTGAAGTAGATGATTGGAAATTTCGCATTAATTCAAAATCATTGTAACCAGCTAACTCAATGGTAGATTGAAATCCAGACGCAGATCGATTAACAGGAAGATAAATGAGAGGCGTGGGAAGAGGGGCAAGATGGAATTCCTCTCTTAATTTAGCTTCTATATCAAATATATTTAAATACTCTAGAAAGTACTTAGCACTCCCTTGTTCATATTCTAAATTTCCATTTTTGAGTTTATATATATAACGATCGCCTGAGCTTATCTCATTAAGCTTCCATAATTTTGCTTTTATTAAATCAAAATTAACGTATTTTTTGGAGGCTTTTTCAGTAAGGTTTTCGGCGTTTTCCTGGATTGATTTCATATTTTCGCAATCTTTTAGTGTGACTTCTATCTCAAGCTCAATGTATTGATCACGATCAGTGCCAAAATTATGCCTTTCTAAGGTCATATTATTTAGCATGTCATTATGTCGAAAAGTATAACGATTGGGTTGTTCTGCGGTAGGTTCAGAAACAGCATACATAGAAGCATAAAGATAGCGTCTCAGCATCACTATCATAATATCTAAGAGATTTGTTTTTCCACCACCATTTGGTCCTATGACTATTGATATAGGTCCATCTAATTTTAATTCAGTCCGATCTAGGAAGCTTCTAACATTCTCGATAGCTATTCTACGTATTAACATCAATAATTCCTGATATATAGATAAATTTGATTAAATTTTATAGTGAAATCAAGCACACAGATCAATATGAACTGGCTTCGGTTTTTTATTCTTTGTAGTGCGAAAAACTTTGGTTTTCTGAAAGTTTTTGTAAAAATCCGATTGTTGGTTTTTTGTTTTTGTTTGTGTTTGTTCAATAATATATAAACGTAATACTTGCTCGGTATTTTCATTCATGTTGGTGGCTTCATCTCCATATTTTTCCCATTTACTAACCGCTGTATGAGACTCATGGACTACAGTTTCACCAAACTCTCTCAGTGGCATGGAGAAATATGAGCGAATAAATTTAACTTGATTACCAGTGAGTCTGCTTTCTTGTGTCGCGAGTATTTTAATGACCTCATCGGCGATTGTATGCACGTCGATTTTAGGTAGCCATTCTCCATTGATACAGAGCATTTCGACATTTTCCAATTCGATGGGAAATCCTAATCCTTCATATAAGAACAATGGTTCGATTTTGGTTTTCATCGTATTTCACCTTAGCGAATGTTTATCACTGTAATAATAGGCATCAGATCCTCAGTAAAACTAATAATTATTCGGACTTTTTTGCCGTCTATATCTTTACCCTCAATACAATATTTCCAGTCTTGAGGTTGATCATTGAGGTCCTGTAGCTCATCATAAGAATCTTTCTTTTTATTCCTTTTTCTCTCGTAACCTGGTTTGCCTTCTAAGATGTTAAGAACATCCAGATCGGATATGTTTCTCTCCTGGCCTCTTTTTTTCGCATGAGTCGTAAAGAGATAATTTTTTTCTTTAATTTTCCGCTCAATTAAGATAAAAAGTTCTTTATCAGCTTTCTTTAAAGGCTTTCCAGATTTCACTTACAGTCCTTATTCTTATTATAATATTTGTAAACTTAGTTTACAAGTTCGTTTGAAATTCCCACTGTTATAGAATAGATATCGTTTACATTTTCATGTATTAATTGAGTGGGAATAGTCTCTAGTAATGAATTTTCTATAAACTCTGACCATTGGTTTAGTGCTACTTGCCTTTGCGGTAACATTTCATTCTTATTATAAGTAGCCATAATTTTAGGCATTTTATGGCCTAAGCATTTTTCAATTACGACTGGGTCTACATTTAATGTTTGCCCCAATTGAGTTGCAAAAGTTCTGCGTAGATCATGTGCTGTCCAATGAGGAATGCCTACTCGGGTTTGGATTCTGCTAACTGCTCTGGCAATAGCTTTATCGGTTAATGGTTCTTCATCATTGAGTCCTGGAATGACAAAAGAAGAATTCGTTTCAGCTTTTAATAATTCAAATAAAGATTGAGTTAGTGGCGTTAAATGAATTTTCATGACCAGCGCATTTTTGGTATGGCTGGCTGGGATTTTCCAGAGTGATTGCTCGAAATCAATTTCATCCCATTTTGCTAATCTTAATTCACTTGAGCGAACACCTGTAAGTAGGATAATTTTTAAAGCGGTGCGAATTTGCAACGAAATACGACTGTTATTGCCATCGAGAAAAAGCCATAAGGTTTTGATCTCTTCGAGTGTTAAAAACCGTTCGCGTGGCTTTTCAATACCACCAATATCACGGGATCGAATCGTTGCAGCAGGGTTGATTGTCATTTCACCTCGGCTCACTGCATAGTTAAATGCTTGCTTCAGCGTACTTAAAACTTTGTTTGCATGAATAGGGGAGCCACGGTTTACAATTTTATCTAATGCGTTGGTAATATCTCGAGGTTGGATTTTTTCCAGCTCCATGTCACCAAGCAAAGGAATAATATCAGCATCAATTTGTTGTTTGGCTTGTTTGGGTTGCTTGCGGTGTTTTTCAATGTAGTTGGTATACCAAGAAAGGATTAAGGCTTTTACTGTATTTTTATGTTTTAACTTTTCTTGCTTGCTGTGTTCGATAGGGTTAGTGCCTTTTTCCTTTAGCGATTGAGCGTGCAAGAGGTGCTCTCTTGCTTGTTTAATGCTAATCGCAGGGTATTTGCCTAAACTAATCTTGCAACGTTTGCCATCAAAGGTAAATCGATAGAACCATGATTTGTTTCCGTTGGGCGTTACTCGAACCCCTAGACCCGTCGCTTCAATTTTTTCGACCCATTCTTTTTCTGCTTTAAGATTTTTAATGAAGGTGTCTGTGAATTTCATGAAGTTCCTTAAACTTTTTTGGTACCAGTTTTGGTACCACTTTTTATGTTCTTAAGTGAAATGAGATGATATCAATTAAAATCTATAATATGGAAATAACCTTGTATTTACAAGGACTAAATGAGTTTTTTGAAATGATTTTATACGGGTTAAAATCGAAAAGGGAAAGAATGGGGTGCTAGTGGTCGAAGGTTCAAATCCTTCCGTCCCGACCATCGAATTCTCTTTAAAATAAGCAAGTTGCATGTTCTTAGTCAAACCCTTTAAAAATCAAAAAATCTGCTAGGTGTACTTCTGGGTGTACTTTTATTTTTGAATTATCTAGAAAACAGCATTATTGATAAGGAAGATCTGTTTCTATAATTTTGATATTTGTAGTATCAAAATTGTATTTTTTTAATAATTTTTCATAGTTAAGCGTTGTTTCCTTAGGAACCTTGGGGCCTAGATAAATTGTTTTCAAAAAAGTATCCTCCAATGTGGAAGATAAAATTGAATTTTTTTCTACAGTAACAGTGTCTTTCTTAATTGCTAGGCTATCGTCTAAGAAAGTAATAGTTTTATCCACAGATTTTCCCTTCAAATGGAATCTGTCTTTAGAGAAATAAAACCCATTTTGGTAATCATTCGGGTAACTTAGCCTTCCATCTTTAAGAAGCAGTCTTACTTCTGATTCATGTTGATAGCTCTCATGCTTTGTTACTAGACAAATCGAAAAACAATATACAAATAAATGACTATACAAATGTCTTAAGACCTCTTTTTGTCTCGATTCAGAAAGTACCAAATATTTTGAACAGTTGGTGATAGTATTGATTCTATTGCAGAGCTTTTTAAAGTTAGCCTCAAAAGTTGCCTGTTTATAAATCGCAGCACCAATAGTTGGATTTTCAACTTTTTTTTCTGATACTAAAGTGAAATTGGGGTCTATTCCTAGAGCAACTCCATATCCATCGTCACCATATAGTCTCCATAAAGATAAATTATCATTTTGTTCTGAAAACGAACAAATGTAAAAATCAATTTCATGATTAAGTAAAATTGCTTTCAGATTTTTAAGATAATGATCTGCATCAGGCACTTTGGTTTCATATACAAGTTTTTCAAATATTTGGTACCCATGCTTAAGTTCTAAGGTATCATTCAAATTTTCATAATGTGTAAACAAAAATTTTCTGCTTGCAATTATTTGTTCAAATTTCTCAAGTGATGTGTAGTGATATAGTAGCTGCTGAGAAGATAGATCGTAATTATGTTGAGCAAGAAATTTATTGGCTTTCTTTTGGAAGTTGTTTATCAATTCATCCATATAATCCATTTTTTTTCTCTATATGTAAGTATTACTATAACAATAGTGCCTAATTTTTGATTTTAGCAAGGTAATCCAGTTTCTTATATACGGACTTGGTCGTGCACTTAATCGCAACAGGGTTTAGTGTTAATCGAGCGATTCACTCAAAGAGGATATCCAGCTTGCGCTGCAAGGCTCAAAATGTTGGGGTAAATCAGGTTAATGATTATTTTGGTACAACGGTTTTTTTAGTGGTTTATCTCCTTATTGTTTAAATACAAAAACGCACGGCAATCCAACAGCATTTGCCGCTGATCCATGGTTAATAAAGAAGTGATTATTTACTTATCTACCCGATGGTAGCCTATCCTAGAACTACAGATCCCGACTAGACGTCCAGCCACAGGTTATGGGATGAGAGTGGCTTAGCATAAGACCCGAAGGTTTCGCCTGAATTGCACAGGCTCATCAGTTATGCTTATGAAAAATTTAGCAAAGGTGAGATCTGGGGGCAATAGGTTTTGACGGAATATTTTGTTCAATCCGGTGGTGTGGGATTGAATCTTTTGAGTTAATACGTTGATTTTAAATTTAGATTTTTCATAAGTATTACTGCGTCACTGCCGATAATTCTACAGTGACTCAGTCGTTTAAATTTATTCATTTTGCGATTGAATTTTATCTACTTTAGGTTTAGGAGTATCTGGAAAGATAACTCGACCGTTAGTATTAAGTATCAAATCTCGACATTTGGCAGCAAAATCTGGATCAATATTATTAGATAGGTATAGAGTTACCTTAAATAGATCTGGAGTAAATACTAGAGCTGTTGAATTTGATAAAGCAGCTGTTAAGCACTTCACTGTGAAGGGCTCATTTCTCTCATGCAACGGTTTTAGTCTATAGCTATTGCCAAATAAAACCCCCTTGGCTGCATATTCAACTTCTTCTCTCATTAAATCTTCATGAATATTCATACTTAATTGTCTTAACTTATCAATATTAACCGGCTGATTATCTTTTCCCTCAGCCTCACCTAATAAACGGCCTTCTTCTGATTCAAAAATTACATCAAATTCTGAATTATCATCTTTATATTGTTTGGTTGAGAATCCCAATACCTTAAGGCCTTCAATAATAGCGTGTTCTAACGGAATGCCTTTTTCGTATAGTAATCTTCTAATTTGGGTAGTACTTTGTAGTTCTTCTATTAATACTTCCTTTTGTCTTTGAATGCTACTAAGTTGTTCCTCAAGTAAATTTAATTTCTGATTAATGTTAATTTCCTTATCCAGTAAATACTCATTAGATCTTACCCAATCTGGTTCGGGCGTAGCATCACCATGCTCCTTCATAAATTTGCTAAGTGATACAATATTACGTACGAATTCTGCAGCAAATTTCATTGCATTTTGAGACGATTTTCCGCTATCTGTATAAAATTCTGTTTTATCGAAGTTAAGTTTAGGTAAAAAAATTAAAGAACCTGAGGAGTGTGTCAATTTATAAAATCCACCTACGACTTTATTTCCTGTTTTAGTAAAGAGAATTGGGGTAACTTTATCAGAGTTTATTGTTACCATATAATCAGATTGACCACTAAAAGCATCCCAATATGAACTAATGATAGAGGCGTATTTGTTGTCAATTTTAATTTCTTTACCTTTGGCTTTATTAGGTGATAGATCAATAGGCAAGCATTGATAATTGTCATATAAAGTAACATGCCTAGTTGTTTTTTGATTCCTTCCTGTACCTGAATAAGATCTTTGCCCTGTATCTATATAAAAATCGCATAATTCCTCTAAATAAATTATGACTGTTTTACCATGGATTAATGCTTCGTTGATTTGTTTTCGCCAATGTTCTGAAATTTCTTTTGTTTTAAAGGAGTCTTGATCTGAAAGAGAGGGTTTTCCTTGATATTCACCTATGCTGTAAAAGTGGGTTTTAGGTTTAAATAGAATAATATCCCAGTCAAGGAGTGAAATTTCATCATGATATTCACCATATTCTACATTATCAGAGGCCAGTTTAAATCCGATACTTAGTATCTTTTTTTTTGCCATAGTTTTTCGCTTTGCATATGAAGTTAACTATATATTAACAATAGATTATTTCAATATCATTCAAAAATTAAAGTAGAACTCTATTTCTGGTACATAGTCAGAATGTCTTTGTCACAGCCTAATAGGTCTATAATCAAATTATAAAAAAAGGATTTATATGAAAAGAAAAGTTCAATGGAGTAACAAACCACCAGTAGAAATTCTTAAATCATTAGCCAAAAATGGGGTTGTGGGACGAGATGGTTCTGTATCATTTAAAGCAGGAAGCTTTAGATTTAATGATATTGATTATCTGATTGATAGCATAAAATTTTGTTGTTCTATTGATGATCAAGATAAAATTACAGCAGTAAAGCAAACCATTAAGAATTGCTTTGATATTAGAGATATTTCTGAAAAAAAATTTATTGAGCTTTTAGCATTAAAAGTAGATAGTTTTTTGAACAAAAGAAAGGAACCTAAATATCTTGTAAATTCAATTTCAATTTTAAAACCGAATTTTAATAAAATTGAAGTTAATGAATCAATCATACGATTTTATAAAAATCTCCCTAATCAATTTGTTTCTAGAGTAAATAAATTAAAAGAAGTTTTAAAGAAACCATTAGCTATTAGTAATTACTGTAATTGTGTTATAGAAACAGTGACTTTTTCAAATGAAATAGATCTACCATTAAAAAATTTAAATATTCTGAGAGCGTTATTTTGCTTATATAATAATTATGACTTCCAATTTGTAACAAAAGGACGTGTACCTATAAACCGAGTAAGAATTGGTGAGTTCCACACTCTTCACAATAAAGAAGGTCAAGCTGAAAATAATGTTTATTATGAAATGGATTTTATCGAGGCATCAATAATTGAAATTTCACAATCAAAAAAATTCTTCCAAACAATTTTAAGATTAATAAATAGTTCCCCATACAAGGAAGTTATTTTTGATAGTCTAATTTTTTATGTTAAAGCATTTGACTCTTATGATCCCAATATATCTCTTATTTTAGCCTGGAATGCGATTGACAAATTAACAAACTCTGAGTCTGGCAATTATAACTCGGTAATAAATAGATTTAGAGGCCTTGTTGGTAAAACAAAACATTCGGAAATAATAGAAATATTAAAAAATGTTAGGAATAACTATGTACATCGAATAGCAGAACATAAAAATGCCAGGGATTATTGTTATGAAATACAATCCTATTTCAAATTAATTTTAGAAATTCATCTAAAATATTTATGCCAATTAAATTTAGAGGATGCTTTTAAAGTTTTAGATTATTTATTTGAACATAAAAATGCAGAAGAATATTTATCCTTTTTCAATGCAGGTGATGTCTCAAACTCGCTTATAAATATATCCAAACAAATACAGGAAACCATGAAAAAAATTCAGAAAAATCCATCTCAAAATAGCCTTACAGTTGTTATAAAATGAGTTGTCATTTTTTACGAAAAATTGTTAATAGTTAAACTAGGCATAATATGACTCCCTCGACATTGCAAAAATGCATGGGCGGTTTTTCTTTTTTTATCAACTCTAGAGCAAGTGTTGCATTAAAATAAACTTTATCTAACACTACTGCCATGCCAACTTTTTTGACCCAACCAACTAGCAGGATAAGACCAATAAGCTCCAGACCGATTAACTTTGGTTAACTGCTCTTGTAATCCATACATGATCTGTGCAAAAAATTTCTCATCAGGATCAATTTGCTGAAATTGCTTCCAGGCTTCATTTTTATAGCTGGGGAGGGGGTAGAGTTGCCAGAATTGTTCGAATTTTTGGTATAGCAAGCGTAGCCTGTATTAGACGAAGTCGTAATACAGGGTCAATCTGAGGAAAGCTTTTTCATGGTACGATACCGTAGAGATTATTCACCCGGTATCACCTATTTTCTCACATTAACTTGATGAGACAGGCAATCTGACCACCTCACCTGTATTACGACTTCGTCTAATACAGGCTACGCTTGCTGATTAATACAACAGAACCAAAAACTTATTTTTGGGTTGCTTTAAAAACTGACAAAGATACTTACGCTATATTTGATGCCTTTCATGATAAAGCCGCTCAGAATCAGCATTTCGCAGGCCAGGTTGCCGCGGGGCTACAAAAAAATGCGGACCATTTGATTGTGGGAGGATGGGAAAAAGGGGTTCTAGCTCATGTGCGTAATTTTCAAATTCTTGCTTCATCCTAATTTTGCGCACTCCGGTGCGCCTTTCCTTATCCTATTTTCATCTTACACCTAAACCAAGATAGTTAGAGTGCACTCTATTGGTAGCACATAGAGGGTCAGGGCCTGACCCTCTATGTCTTATAATTCATAGATAAATCTCTGAGCTATTTTAATGGTCATATTGTATTATTATGATAAAGAGTTTAGTGAGGTATAGACTAAACACCCCAATGTACACTAAAAAAGGTATCGTTGATGGATAGAACTTCTAATGATCCTCTGCACGGCATAACCCTAGAGGCTATCTTAAATCGTTTGTTGATTTGTTATGGCTGGGAAGGCCTGGCGGAAAGAGTCAAAGTTAACTGCTTTTCTTCCAACCCCAGTATTAAATCAAGCCTTAAATTCCTGCGCAAAACACCCTGGGCAAGAAAGGAAATTGAAACCCTTTATCTTGCTTCCTTAAAAGATAAAAATTGCGACAACTCATAATTACTGGAGTAATAAAAATATGAAGGATGTTTTCATTAATAAAGAACCTGTTGAACTCTTTAAAATTCTTAAATTTGAAGGTATTACCTCGAGTGGAGCAGAAGCTAAGGATATGATAGCTGCGGGCTCTGTATTGGTAAACGGCATAATAGAAAAACAGAAAAGAAAAAAGATGTTTGCAGGAGATACGATTGAATTGAAAGGCGAGGTCTTTCGGATAAAGTTGGGTGCTAATTAATATTTCTATACACTCAGGTCCTAGTAAAAGTAAGTGAATATCAAGCAGGATTACAGCGTTCCAAAGATATTTTCATATTGTGCACCTATGGAAGCAGGCCTTGAATCGTGAATCAACTTTTCATTGAGAATTCACAATTGGCCTGACCCTCTAAGTCTGAAATCTGGTGCTGCTTTTAAAAAAATATAATTGATGACTTGGATTCACCGTATACGAATAACATTTCCTAATGTTTGCTGACATTCTTGAAATAAATCCAGTTTTGTATTAGCCGATTTCTTTGACCATGATAAGATGAACGCCTTATTGAAAGTGTCAATAGCCGTTAGGTTATCTCTTCTAGTTTTTATCAGGAGCCATGATGATTCTGGATCATGTTGGAATAACTGTTTCTAATTATGAGAAATCCAAACAATTTTATACTCGGATTTTAACGCCTCTTGGCATCAAAGTGATTACTGAACAGAATGGATGGGTTGGATTGGGCAAAAATGGGAAACCTGAGTTTTGGTTTGGTCCAGGCAAAGATACAAAGTATTTTTCACATGTTGCGTTTATAGCGGAAACAAAAGCTGCTGTTGATCTTTTTTACAAAATAGCGATTGACGAAGGTGCTGTGTGTAATGGAAAACCAAGCCTAAGACATGATTATTATCCTGGATATTATGGTGCTTTTATTATTGATCCTGATGGTCATTATATAGGTGCTCTTATGCATAATTCATAACTTAGTTTTCGTAAACATGTTGTACCTATGGGGTTCGTACCTAGAGTAGTACCTAGAGGGTCAGGCCTTGAATTGTGAATCAACTTTTAATTAAAAATTCACAAGGCCTGACCCTCTAAGTCTCAATTCACAGGGTCAATCTGAGGAAAGCTATTTCATGGTACGATACCGTAGAGATTATTCATCCGGTACCACCAATTTTCTCACATTTACTTGATGAGACAGGCAATCTGACCACCTTACCTGTATTACGACTTCGTCTAATACAGGCTACGCTTGCTGGGTTGCCCGAATTAATGAAGTTACAAACCAGCCAGGAAGTGCGGAGGATATACCAAACTTGGCTCTTTCCCTACGTTCGTAATATATTTTTTGTTTTATTAGTTAGGCAGCACAAGCCGGGTGTGTTAAAGCGGTATTCTGTTCATAGAAAGGATTCGCATGTTCCTGTTGCTCGCCTTGAATAAAATGGATCATGCTTTCAATATCAGTGCAGCTAAAATTCAAAGAGCCTAGAAAGACATTATCTCTACCACTAACTGCTCTTAATTGTTGGTGTTGCGCTTCGGTCAATGAGACTTTATAGCAAGATAAGACAGTGTGTGGACCCAAGCGTCGTGATTCCATGCGAGCGAGTACCTCGGGAGAAGAATAAAATTTGCGTGTGATATTGGTTTCTTTCGCGAAATTCCAGATGTATGTTTTATTGTAATCACTGGATTTTATTTGTTCCACGATTGGAATGAAATAACAATGTACTTTTTCATCTTCGTTAGTTCTTTTGGGTGTTGGGTTAAAAAACATATTATTCTCCCTTTTAAAATGGCAAATTCAGAGCAGACACAACCGAATGAATCGGCAAACTTCCTAATCATGTTAAATTTATCTAGGAATAGTTCTGTAGCAACAACACAAAAATATCCATAAATTAGAGGAACTTAGGAGTTTTTTCATCTCAAGTCCTAAGATGAACCTCTTCAATTTAATATGCACTTAATTTTTATATCATAAAATAAGCATAATGATCAATTTTTATGAGAAACAATGATATGAGAACAGAGCAAACCGCACTCGCACAGATTGCAAGTGAATGGTATAACTTAAGAAAGTTGATTATAAATAGTCAAGAGAAGAGTTTTTTTAAAAGCGGCGGTAGCTTAACAGCTGTTGATCACTTTTTTAATCTGATAGCACTTGATCGACAGCCAATGACTATTGGCGAATTGGCTGAGGCGTTGCAAGCTTTAGAACATTTAACTATTACTCATGCAGCTTCTAAAAAAGTTTCTTTTGCGCACTGGTTAGATAAAAATCGCTATCGGACCTCTCAAGACATTGGTATTGAACAGAAGAAAGTGGATGAACGCCCCTCGGAGAAAAAAGATGTTCAAATTTCAATACCAGAAAACTCTGCTTTATTTCGTTTACTTCTCAAAACCCATGATGTCTTAATCAGTTATCATGAATTGGCCAATTTTCATGCGCAAGGTGAAATTCCCTGCAGCGAAATTACTTATAGCCCAAGTGATCTCAAAGAGTCACAAGCTATTTATGATATAGAAACATCCACTCAAGAAGAGGAAACGAGCGATAAGTATACGGTTATTAAAGATCTTGTCCGAAAAGGAGTTACAATATATGGTGCTGCGATTATTCCGGGGAATGTGGATGATCATCACGACAGAATACTTCTAGAAGCCATAGAAAATTTTGCTGGAGATAAGATTGATACACCTCATTCAAGAGCAAATAAACTTTATCATTTTGGTGGTCAATTTTTACATGGCAGCCTCTTGCGAGAATTTACTAATACAACCAAGTTGACTGAGGGTAATATTCAAGGCTTAGAACGTGGACGAACTACAGGACACATTAATTGGTCTAAAGACAGTAACGGTACACTCTATGCAACCGTTGATTTGAAAATTCTCTCGTGTTCTTATGCGGATCCTAGTGACACAAATAGTCCGCAACGAATTTTTGCGATGGCTAGTGATGGAATTTCTTTGATAGAGCTTAATGACGATGAACTGGCGAAAACCATGGAGCAATGTGGTAGGGAAGTTACAGGCGAAACAGAAAACAATATCGTTCCGATCGCCGAAATAAAAGCAAAAATCGAGATGGTGAAAAATGAAACCGGGACCGGTTATATGTTTAAGGTTAGCGAGTTCACCACCAAGTATAATACACCGCAATTAGTCTCTACCAAGGCACCTGAACCTATGGAACACCTCCTTTACAAAACAATGTAATCGTATTTTCCCATTTCTATTGTGTGCATAGCTTAGCTATGTATCTCAGGGCCAGGCCTGGAATTATGAATCAACTTTGAATGGAAAATTCACGATCCAAGCCTGACCCTCCAAGTCCAATTGATTCCCGAAAGTTGCCACTCGATGCAAAGAAACTGCGCGTTGATGTTGCTCCTTAATTGTTGGCGATGACGATATGAATGCACAATCGCTTAAAGCAAAACTGAAGCAATTAGCATCAATAAAGGAAAAGACATTTCAGGAGCTTTGCAAAACACTGGCATTAGAGCGATTTCTCGCACGGTTAGCCAAGTCTAATTTGGATGATCAATTGGTCTTTAAAGGAGGATTTCTTTTAGCGCAGTTAGTGTAAATTGGTCGAGAAACAACTGATTTGGATTTTCTTGCAAGAAATATTCAAGCGGCACAAGAACGTATCGTTCCGTTGGTTGAGAGTATCTGTACTATTGAACTTGCAGATGGTTTCATTTTTGAAATCATGAAAGTGAGGAATTTAGAACATGTTCCTATGCATTACCCAGGATTTAGACTCTCTCTTAGAGTAATTTTATTCCCTGAAAGATACAATTCAGTCGGATATTGGGGTAGGTGATTTAGTGCAGCAATGAGCGGTAGTTGTTGGGTTTACCTCTTTTCATTAAATGAGAATGAAGTTGGATCAATTCTAAAAATTTCTATCTACTACGTAACGAGCTATCGCCTCCAGTTTATGAACAGGAATCCCGGTTTTTTTTAAATGCTTTAAGGCTTTATTGAAAATCTCGTTTTCTTTTTGTTTTGCTTTTTGCATCCCAATTAGGGTTGGATAAGTCGGTTTATTTCTTTCTTGATCCGAACCTTGAGGTTTACCTAAAGTCTGGGTATCCGATTCAATTCCAATAATGTCATCATGGATTTGAAATGCTAATCCGATATAATTTCCAAATTGGTGTAAATTATTTAAAATTTTTTTGTCATGACAATTTGCGGCTAAGGCACCCAGTAAAATACTCGCAGTAAGTAAATATCCGGTTTTTAACTTATAAGTATTTTCCAGATCATTTAAATTTACGTCCTTATCCTTCATCTCTATATCAAGCTCTTCTCCTCCAGCCATCCCTAAAGACCCAATTGCTCGCGCCAGGAGCCTAATCATCTCTAGTTCAATCTCAGCTTTGATTTTATTTTTATCCAAACTGGCAATAGTTTCAAAAGCCAGGGTTTGTAACGCGTCACCAGCTAATATAGCAGTAGCCTCAGAAAATGCTTTATGACATGAAGGTTTACCCCGACGTAGATCATCATTATCTAATGCAGGTAAATCATCATGTATTAAAGAAAAAGCATGAATCATTTCAATAGCAGAACCAATCTGATCAAGCACATCAAAATCAGCACCTAGCGCTTCTCCTGTAGCATAGACTAAAGCGGCGCGTATACGCTTTCCTCCATTTAATACGGCATATCTCATCGCCTTATGCAGCTCAGAGGGTTGTCTGTTTTCTGCCGGTAATAAGCAGGCTTCATGACTCAGGAAATGATTAATTCGTGTTTGATATTCCTTAAGATAAATTTCTGCATTCATCATGTTTTTCCACCTTATCAACCATTTTCTTGTTACGATACAAAAAACGGATAAAAGCCAATCTTAATTCTCCAAGCACTGGAGCGATTCCTAGAAAGCTCCCGAATTGCTTAGTCTTATTTTCTCTAGGATTTCGAGTGCATCAGTCTCGTTAACACAATGGGTTTGTTCTAATTTAACCAGCAGCATTTGACTTAAAAGAGGTATCTCTTCTTTTTGCGCACCTACAGACAAAACCAAATTTTTTATATGCAATTTCATATGGCCATTAACAATACCATCAGAAACGAGAGCATTTAATGCAGCAAAGTTTTGTATCAACCCTACAGCCGCAACAACTCGGGCAAGTTCATCTGCACGAGTGGTCCCAAGTATCCCCAGACAAATTTTAGCAATCGGATGAATTTGCGTTACCCCTCCTACGGTTCCCAATTGAATTGGAGCCTCAAGCCGCCCATATAAATTCCCTTCACGCATTTCCCATTTTGTAATCGAACTGTATTGTCCATTCCTGGCCGCATAAGCATGAACCCCGGCCTCAACCGCTCGCCAATCATTGCCTGTAGCAATTAATACGGCATCAATGCCATTCATAACCCCTTTGTTATTTGTGGCAGCTCGATAAGGATCTATTTGAGCAAATAAGGAGGCCTCTTCGATGCGTTTTCCCAAGATTGGATCAATGTCATAAATTACTGCATTAGCAGCAGTGATTTTGTGATCAGACAAATTGGACAAGATGCACATGGTTACTTCTTCATGGGTGTGCAGCTCAATTAGCTCTCGCAAAAACTCACAGGCTTGATTAATTCTATTGGCCCCCATTGCATCACTTGGATCAATTAACACATGTAAAATACCCATAATTTTTTTATCTGGCCGTTCTATGGTACGAACAATAATGTCTGAAGCTCCACCACCACGCTTGATTAAGGAGTTGAGTACGGTTTGATTGACCTGGTGGAGAAAAAACTCTTTCTTATCATTAATTTTTTTCTCAAAATGAACAGGATCACGAAGAGATGCAAATTGAATTTGACCTATTGCGTGCCTCCCTAGCGTTTCGGTACTCAAATCCCCATGATGGTTAATAAACTTAGCTGCCTTATTGATACCCGCGATAACAGAATGTTCTTCAATCACCATTGGAATAATAAAATGTTTCTTATCGATACAAAAATTAACCGCAACTCCTAATGGAATCCCAAACCAGCCAATCGGGTTTTCGATTAATGTTTCGAGCAGCTCCTCTTTAATCGTTGCTCCATGTTGCAATTCATCGACACACTGGGGATCCAAAAAACCCATTTCAATGAGTCTTTCAAGTTTTTCATTTTTAGTTAACTTGGAAAAACCTTCCCATATATTTTTACTATTTAAACCAATATTGTTCATCTAATATAACTCGATATCTTAAAAACATTTCCATTTAAGCCCATTACCAAGTTCCTGTCCTAAATAAATAATCCGTAAATTCTTTTTCGTACACCATGCCCTAAAAAATTCTTTACTCTCAGATTCCAATAAAACAAAAATTATATCGGCACATAGAGCACCACAGCCTTTTGCAGCCAAAACAAAAGATAGAGATTCAATTTGACTCACAATCATCTGCGTTTCGTGAAGAACTAATTGTTTTTGTTCCAAACGTTCTCGATACCTTCTGATACTTTCAGCAAATAGCCCGGCATCCTTTTTTTCGAGACTATTTAGACCATCCTCAACGATATTGGCCAATCCCTTGACATCCAGCCCATCGAGACTTTTTAAATGATTGTGTGTTGCAATCTTATTGTTCGTGTGAATCAGGCAATAATCCAGTGAACTAAATGGCCATTCCATGTTCTTGATAGTTTGTTTTTCTGGATGAAATAAACAAAGTCCGCCTTTTAACTGAGCAATAATATCGGCACCACTTGGTGCAATACCTTCACCATTCCAGGCGCTGTGAGAATATGCCTCAAGAGCATGGAACAGATCCTCATCTACCAATTTTTTCAACTGCATTTTAAGGGCGTATATCAGGGCAAATTGCGCACTTGAAGCGCCTAATCCTCCTATTCCCTTATAGGGATCAAAAAACTCAAGATTAAAATTCTGATAAAAATTAAGGTGACGATTAATAAAATCACCTGCTGGGCTTTCATTATGGATATGCTTACACCTAATACGGGTCTTATTTTCTCCCTTAGTAACATTCAGGACAAAGGATGGATGGGAAGTCAGCAGAATCGACTTCCCACCTCTAAGGACCAGATACTCTCCCAAAATAAAGGTTTTTGCAGGTACCGATAACTGACAATTCATTATCATCATCCTTTTATTAGGGATTCGACTAAGAGGGTTTCCTTCTTAGCGCGACTACGCATTTGCATGTAGGTTTCTGCATTAATTTCTTTTCTGTTTTCCAAATCCTTTTTCACATCCTCATACCAATTACTCTCTGCGGCCAGCTTACCTGCCGTCAGAACCAGCAATTCTGCCCCACAACCTGAACCATAGGAGAAAGCAGTGATTTGATCACCAGCATTTAAGCCACATAAGGTTTTCGCAACAGAAACCCATAAACTGGCCGTATAGGAATTACCTGTTAAAGAATTCCACTCCATTGTAGGATTAACTTTCTCCAGGAAGAGCTGTTCACATTGCTCAGGATCCATTCCAGATGAATGGCATAGGTCTGCAAAAGCTTTTTTTACCATTTTTGGAAAGGGCACATGAAAGCAAAGTGCTTTATACATATCAAACAAATTGTCAAACTGGACGTTTTTATCAATACATAGTGCCTTAAAGCAGGTACGCGCGGCTTTTTTATAACATTCAAGACTAAAATCACCATTGACTGACGGGAATGGCTCATACTCCGGCCTCCAAAAATCAAATACTGGTTCGCTAAAAGGGTATGATACGGGATCTATGGCAGCAATATCGGGAGTATCAATGATAAAGGCTACAGCACCTGCCCCTTGTGTGGGCTCTCCGGGATCGCCGACTTTGTAGAGAGAAATATCAGCAGCAATCACCAACGCAGCTTTTTTCGGTGCGATATTCGCTAGTTTCCACTCTAAAGCTTGCCTAATAGCTAATGTTCCACCGTAACAGGCATGTTTGACTTCATAGGATCGCACGGCACCTTGAATTCCTAATTTCTCTGCTACAAATGCACTTAAAGGCCTACTCATGTCCGGGGCACATTCCGTTCCCACTGCTATGAGACCAATATCATCAAGTGTACCCCCCCATCGAGAAAGGGCACGTTTTGCTGCCTCAACAGCCAAGTCAACCACGCTTATATTTTTAGGACAAAGTGAAATTTTTCTGCACCCCAGCCCAATTGTGTATTTTTCGGGATCTACATTTCGTATTTTTGCCAGATTTTCGACAGAAAGAAAAATTGGTGGAAAATGAAGCCCTATTGAAGAAAAACCAACTTTATTCACCTTGCTACTCCTTACAAAACGACACAAATGACTTGAGGGTATAAATTTAGATATTCACGCGATACAACTTAAATGGCAGATCGACCGTAGGCTCTTGTTTCCATAGACTTAGAACGTATCCTCCATAACCAGCCTCGATAACTTTGCAAGCCAAAGCATATTTTTTAAGCATATCTATATGATTCTTAACGCGTTCTGATATGAGTCCCCATTCGAAATAACATTCATTCGCAAGATTAAGTGCCTCAGCGAGCAAGAATAATCTGTACTTTTGGTTACTTTCCAAAGCATGTCTAGTCTCGATAGATGAAGTTATCATTTTTTCGTCAATAAGAGCGGCTTTAGAGGGTTCCAGTAATCTCATTTCATTAATTTTTTGCATGCAATCGTCACTTATAGTGGTTTCTTGGGTACTTGATATGTAAAGATGTGGGTGCCATGTGGGGTGTAATTGTTTAATTTCACGTGAATATAAATACATGATGAGGCCGGGTGACATCACTCCAGCAATATCGGCGCCATTGCTGTTTACTCTGAGTGAGCTCTCTAGTTTTAATGTAAACTCAAACAAATTACTTCTTTGCATGAGGCCATAATAAACCAGCCACTCAGCCACGGCATAATAAAGAGCAGCAAAAAAACCCAATCCATTACACGGAGGGATATTGCAATTTAATTCAAAATATCCTGTTAATAAAGAGCATTCCTTACCGAGCAATTCCAAAGCCCGGCTTATCACAGACCATAGAATAATCTGGATGGAATTAAATCCCTCTCCAGTAATCGTATTGATGGTTTTGATCTCATTAGGATAATATTTGAGAACTAATTTATAGCGCTCAAATGGACTAATAATTGCATATCCTTTCTGGTTGTTAATAAACTCTCCGCTTAATATGCATTTGGCAGGAATACAGACTTTAAAATCCAACATAAACATCATCTAGAAAATTAAGGGTAATATAAATCTAGCACACATTTTAATCAATATGTATAATTAAAATCCAATTGCGAGGGTTATTCATGATTTTGAGTGTTTAAATAATTGAGCATTAATTCAGCTCATGCAGCAATAAAACTTAAAATTAATCAGCTATACTTTTTTTTATGCAATAAATAAAAAATGAAAAGGTAGAAACTGGAATGACTTTCACAATTAAAGTACCCGCAAAATGCATTTTAGCTGGTGAACACCTTATTCTTGAACGCGGCTATGCGATTGTTGCTCCATTTCATCAGTACAGTTTAACCCTGAGTTACGAGCCTAGTAATATAAAAGCAACGCATCTTATTTCTGCTGAAGAGAGTAATTCTTTTGGGATTGTATTATGGCCAGCAATCTATAAAGCATATGAGCTATTACAAAAAGATCCGAATAAAATTACAGGTAGTTTTGATATTAAATCAACCATCACTCCTTGCGGAGGTCTAGGTTTTTCCGCTGCCCTATGCGTAGCCATCACAGAGTGGATTATCTATCAAGGATTATTACCTCGTTCTGAATTATTTCAATTTGCGGTAGAACTGGAAAATATGTTTCATAAACAAAGTAGTGGTGTAGATATTGCCGGTGTAACGGCTAAAAACATTATAAAATATTTCCCTAATCGTGAAATATGTGCGATGAACATCGCGTGGGAGCCTCTTTTTTATATTTCTTCCTCCAATGAAAGCAGTTTTACTGGTTCCTGTGTAAAAAAAGTCCAGGAATTAAAAAAAGAAAATCCGCAAAAATCAGAAATTATCTATGAGAAAATGTTCCAAGCCGTTCGCTTAATTCAAAGTGCATTAGAAGAAAAAAATGATCAGAGTTTGCAAATTTTGGCCCAAGGATTATCAATTGGCAATGAATGCTTTTATGAGTGGGACTTGGTTTCTCCCCAACTCCATAATCACATCCAGCAATTAAAACAGTATTCATTGGCCTGCAAAGTAGTTGGTTCAGGTTATGGGGGGCATGTTTTAAGTTTATGGAAAAAACCGCCTCCTTCTGATTTTCCTATTCAATTACATCCGCTGACACTAAATTCACCTAAAAAAGACGAGCCAGCATCAATGATGTAGAGGAGTGCAGAAAATTTTTATATTTATTAGTCAGTCATCAAGAAGTGCTTGAAAGGCATATTTGGAGGTTTTTATGAAATCCATGAGCAGCAGTTTCCCCATAACCAATTTTACTACCACACTAATCAGACTAATAAAATCCCGCATAGTAGTAATCTATCGGCCTATTTTTGCTTTATTAACTTATTTGGCCTCTGCTGGAGCTGATTATAAAATATCGACCAGTATTTTGGTTGTTTTAACCGTTTATCTTGCTGGATTTGGGACTTATCTCTACAATGATTTGAATGACTTTGAAGAAGACAGTATGAATAATGAGGTGACCAGTTTTACCTATGATGTCACTTTATATCGTACTATATTGATTGTTTCTATTTTTTGCCTTTGCAGTGCATTAATCTTAGGAATTTATCTGAGTATCTACAATCTTTTCATTGGATTGTTTAGTTTATTATTAGCGTTCACTTACTCCCATCCGAAAATACACCTCAAGACATATTTCTTAATTAAAACAATAGCCACTGCTGTAGCCTCTGTATTGGCAGCTCTTGTAGGTGTTGCCGCATCGAATCATTTCTCATGGGAAATTTGGCCCTTCTTGGCCTTGGCGTTCCTGATTTCATGGGCAATTTCACCATTGAATGATGTGCGGGATATCAAGGGAGATAAAATAAGTGGACGAAAAACCATTCCTATTGTGTTAGGGGTTAAGTTAACTTTTCTCATTACCTGCAGCGCGGTTCTACTTTCTTTGCTCATTGCGACCGTTGGTGTCTATAGCATTACCCAAACTGTAAATTACAGTTCTATTGTTTTAGCGCTTTTAGCTGGGTTTTATTCATTTTATTTACAGCTGTGTCTATTTAACAATCAAACAGATAAGCCTCTGATGAAAAAGCGTCTTAGTCATCTTCAGATTTCTATGATTAGTATGCAAGTCGCTGCATTAATTGCCTTTATTGGAGTGAATTGATAGAAAAAACAGTGGCTTTCTTGCATCAATTATGATCATGATTTGGATAAAAGTTATGTCAATTAATACATTAGAAGAGCAAAACACGCATGTTATTTTAGTTGATCCACAAGATAACTGTATAGGAATAATGGATAAACTGTCTGCCCATCAAGAAGGGAAACTCCATAGGGCTTATTCAATATTGGTATTTCGCAAAAATAGAGACCTCATCGAGCTCCTTCTCCAACAGCGTGCCCATAGCAAATATCATGGTGGAGGGCTATGGACTAATACCTGTTGCAGTCATCCGCAACCCGACAAGGATTTACTTGAGGATGCAACGAAAAGAGTACTTGTAGAGATGGGTATCAAAGTAACATTGTTTGAAGTAGGAGTATTTCAGTATTTTGCCGAATTGAATAATAATATGTTTGAGCATGAAATAGACCATGTTTTAATTGGTTATTGGGTTGAGCAGAGCGTTCATCCTAATCCTCTGGAGGTTGATAATTATTGCTGGATAAGCATCGATAAGCTACAAGAAAAATTGGCAGAATGCCCTCAAGTATTCACTCCCTGGCTCTCTCAAGTTTTAGATATTGCCTTAGAAAGCAAACAGTTTATTCATTCTTTTGGTCAATTAAAGAGATTATCATGAAGATGAAATACCCCTCTCATTTAGCGATTATTATGGATGGAAATCGTCGTTGGGCCAAAAACCGGTTTTTACCCGCAATTACAGGATATATTATTGGCGCTAAAACAGCATGGAATGTTTTGTGTACCTGTATCGAATTAAACATCCAATATCTTACTTTATTTTCTTTTAGTACTGAAAACTGGCAAAGAACCCAAAAAAAACAATCATCTCATCTTCTTAAGTTTATAATTTCCTATTTATCTCATCATGTAGAACGTTTTCATAGCAAAGGTATCAAAATACGTATTATTGGTTCTAAAGAAAGACTAAATGAAAAATTATTGAAAATGCTCGATGAGGTTGAGAAAAAAACAGCACAAAATTCACGTTTAACTTTGTTCATTGCTCTGGATTATGGAGGGAAATGGGACATTCTCAATGCGACCAAACAAATTGTTCAGCAAGTGCTTGAGAAACGATTAGATATTGAGAACCTTGATGAAAAAGATTTTGCCAAATTTTTGGCGACTCAAGAAGCTCCAGATCCCGAGTTAGTCATTAGAACAGGAGGGGAAGTTAGACTGAGCAATTTTTTGTTATGGCAAATTGCCTATTCGGAAATTTATTATACTCCTATATTGTGGCCGGAATTTAATGAGGAGGAATTGTTAAAATCATTTGCCGCATTTACAAAACGCCAACAAAATTTCGGAAGATAATATGAAGATGAAGCTGATTCAAAGACCGGCTTATGGGGTTAGGAATTTTGAAAATTTTTTCTCCTGGAAGGAAATAGATACCTCCTTGAAAACACCTATAGGGTCAGGCCTGGAATTATGAATCAACTTTTAATGGAAAATTCACGATCCAAGGCCTGACCCTCCAAGTCGTTTATTCTTGCGGAATTACTTTTTGTTTCGCTCGTTTCTCTGATAGCAAAATTGCAAAAAATATCATTAAAGCACCAATGTAAAATTGGATGGTTAATTGCTCATGCAAATAAATCGCGGCTGTTATTGTTGCAAATACAGGTTCAAGAGAAAAAATAATTGCTGCCTTGGTCGAGCTGACATATTTTTGGAATTGGAGTTGCAGCAAAAAAGCAAAAATTGAAGCGAAGATACTGCAAAATAAAATAGCAACCCAAACATTACTTTGTAAGGGAATGGCAAGTTTTGTAGTAAATAAGCTGGCAACTCCTGCTAAGATACAAACAAAAATTGCTTGAATGAAAGTTAAGGAGATTGGTTGGTGAATCCGGGAGGCTTTGCCAGCGAATAAAATATAACCTGCAAAACAAAAAGCACACAATAAAACCCACACATCACCTTGATTCAATGTAAATCCATCAGCAAGCGTAATTAACCCAACACCAACCAAGGCAATTAAAGCGGCAGCAACGACATAGATGGAGGGCCATTGTTTATTGAGGAACGACTCGAAAAGGGCAACTAATATAACTGACAGTCCTGTGATAAAACTTGCAGTCGAGGCAGCGGTGTAGCGTAAGCCGATGGTCTGGAATATCACTGTGCCAGCCAATAACAGACCTAAAAATGTGCCATAAAATAGGGTTTGCTGATTGAATTTTATTTTTTGCCAAAAAATAAGGAGTAATAAGACGCTGGCAATACCAAAGCGCCAAAACAAAAAATTAAATGGAGTTAGTGTCGCAACGGCATCCTTAATAAATGCAAAGGTCATTCCCCAAAACATTGTGGCTAATAAGATTGCTCCAGTACCCAAATAGATTTATTTTTATTCATTGTCTTTTATACTCTTTTGTATGCATCACAAATGCCTACTGGAATTAGTTTGTTCATTTTGAATTATTTTCATTTAAGTTAACTAAAACACTGCTATTTTAATGATGGAATGAAAATGAGAAGTTACCTATCGGGTAGTAACTGTCTTGAATTTTTATTTCCACACCTATGGGGCAGGTCTTTGAATTACCAAGCAACTTTGACTTGAACATTCACAATTCAAGACCTGACACATACACGTGTGTGCAACCATCAATAGACACACACCCGTTCATAGCAGGAATAATTCGCTTAGCCACTGCGGCATCATGACACATTTCCTGCCTTGGTGATTTTTCGTATGAGTGTCAAAGTAACCATAATAGCCAAACTAAGGGACCCTGTCTGCAGGATCTCAAACGGCCATAAATTGTGTGAAGTGGGATCTGCTGAGATATCGAGGAGAAGACGCAACACGACAAATGCCATCAGTGCTGCCGGTACGAACGCGGCAATACGCCACCCTCCCTTCCATTTCCATATACCCAGTAAGGGTGTAATAATTCCCAGAATACCAATTGCTAACGTACTGAGCATGAAAATAAAGGCCAGCACCATGTCACCAAATGATACTGGTTTGTTCATCAGCCTTTTATAATTTTCTTTTTGTGCTGAAGCATCGAGTGCTCTCAATTGTGTTACCCAATCAGGCTTGATCTGAACGGTATTTTGTTGGTCGCTGCCAGTGACTTGAACGGGATAGGTAGTGACAACGGGAGTTTCTCCTAGAGAACCATCCCCTGCAAGGATTCTAACCTCGTCTACCTGCTCCCCGGGTTTGAACAGGAAAAACCAGCCAAGTGCCTCTCCGCTGCGGGGTGGGTAGAGACGCGACGGATTACTCCCAGCAGATACCTCTTTACCCTGAAAATAGGGTCTGACCCAAATTTTAACGGGTTGGTCGGACTCATAGTGTAAGTGGAGATAGAAGTTCTGGTCTCTACCCAAGGTAACCACATTTCCAGGCGGATCAGTCTCGACTATTTCTACCGTGGTTTTAGCAAACCCATGAGTAGAATAAGCCAGCCAAAATCCTAGATATAAAAATAGAATCCTGACTAGCCTGTCCATACCTGATTCTCTTGCGATTCGTCGTTTCATCACACTCAGCTCTCCTACTGATAGGACTGGTCAATAAACTTCATTTAAGGGCAGGGTGTAAAATTAATAAAACTTATGAGCATTACACCCCCACATTTGACAGTTTAATTGAGTCCCGGCTTTATCCTTGGTCTGCAAAACAAATGTTTCTGAACAAGCTTAAACTAAATTAACCTCCTTTTTCTATAGCGGATATAGGGTCATCATAAAGGTAAGGTCTTGAATTATGAATTGAAAATTCACAATTCAAGGCCTGACCCTCTGAGTGGTTCTGTGCAATATAATCAAAAAATAAACTAGTTGCTGATAAATAGTGTATAATTCGACTATTTTGATTCTAGAGAATAAGCACTAATGTTAGAGAAAGATTTACAAAACGCCCTAAAACAAACCGAGGAATTTAAGCGAATTATAAAGTCCATCCGTGACCTACGATGCGTCGCAGAACAATTTCCAAATTATGCTGATGAGTTAATTTGCCATGTGATACATGATCCTGAAGAATTTACTCGACTTATAGAAAATAATTATCAGCTCCGAGAGATTGCAAGACAATTTCCAAACCATGCTGATGAGTTAATCCGCTATGTATTAAATAGCCCCAAAGAATATAGGCGACTTATAGAGCATAATATTGGATTTCGACTGGTCGCAGAACAATTTCCAAGCCATGCAGAAGAGTTAATTAGTCGCGTTTTAGACGACTCTGACGAATTTAAGCGACTTATAGAGAACAACTCTGACCTCCTAGAAACTGCGGAACAATTCCCCAACCACGCTGAGGAATTAATTGAGCGAGTATTAAATGACCCTGAAGAATTTAAGCGGCTTATAGTGAATAACTATTGCCTTCAACTGACCGCGGAACAATTCCCGAACCATGCTGAAATATTAGGAAAAGAATCTCTGGAAGAAGCGCTATTGGCTTTAATCGAAGTATTAAGACAAAAGGACTTAAAGGAGTTGGGAAAAAACGCAAGAACCATGGGACTCTTTAGGGGCCGAGGGACTACTTCATTGCAAGAATTACCCCCGGAAATTGCTCAAAAGATTATCAAGGATACCAGAGATTCCAGTCGTATAAGTGATGAAGAGGCAGAAAAGAAAATTGAGGAAGAATATAATAACGGAGCTAGCAAAGCGTTGACGAGATGACAGATGTATTTTCACTTCATTTGAATCCAAGCGAAAAATAATATTCCTTTGCACCTATGGGTCGGGCTTTGAACTTTGAATATAAAATTGTTTATTCAAGTTGAGTGCAATTCACAATTCAAGGCCTGACCCTCTAATGCAATCGGTAAACCTTCAAACTAAGCTAGAAGCTAATTTTGAAGTGACAAAACACTATTATCAATGGGTTCGGAGGAGATCTCACTTTCGTTTTTATCCTTTAAAAACATTAACCTGTCTATTTGAGATCCTGGGTGTATAAAAGAAAGTAAATGTGCTTCTACCTCTTCTGGCTTAACCTTTAAGAGAGGGCTTCGAAATAATTGAAAGAACCCTTCTCTGGTATTTGCTACAGAGGAAGCATGTACCATTAAGGATTTAAATTCTGGGCTCATTACATCGGTTTTACCATCGTTTAGAATTAAGCATAGAGGATGAGTAGGATTGTTTCTTAAATCTTTTAAATAGCGAAGACTAGTGCCTTGAGGAGTCTCTTGTAAACGAGTAAGAACTTTACCTTTGCAGTGGACACTTAGAATGCCAATAGTTAGAGAGGAGAAAGATTGCCCTGTAATCAGGTCATCCCAAAGTAATTCCATTAACTCTTCAGCTATTTTTTTCGAATCAATAGAGCTAAGCTTTTTCTCAATTGTGGGATCTGATTTCCCACATCTTTTTGCCTTTTCATAAACCGAAATCGCTTTTGCTAAATTGAAAATCCCCCATTTTGTTTCAGAGTATATCTCAGCAGCTCTCAACATGGCCTGTGGATTCCCTAATTGAATTGCTTTTTCCAGAAGTATAAGTGCCTCTGAAAGCAACGTATCAAATTGAGGTTTATTATCTTTGTACTTATTGTTGGCTGTATTTGTGTTTATGATAGCTTTCATAAACATCGCATCTGCATCTTTTAATTCAATCGCTTGTTCTAAAAGCTTAAAACCATCAAGCTGATCAGCCTTGCTTACCTCAGTAGTGGAGTCTTCCAGGAGCATGGTAGCGTACATAACCATCGCTTTTGTATTGCCAAGTTCGATAGCTTCAACAAGAAGAGTCAGCCTAATATCTGGATCAGGGGTACATAAAGCAGATAAATATTTGGCATTGGGATTGCTACTCGCTTGCAGCTCCATTTTACTAAAATTTTTTGGCACGTCATCATCAAAAAGTAACTCTAAAAACAAATCATGATTTGTATAATCTCCTTCTAATATTTGGCCAATAATAAGTTCCCATAATTGATCTGAGTTATAGTCAGATTTTTTCAGTATCATATCGATTATCAGTGATTAAAAAAAAATGTGATTTAAACTTTCTGAATTACTTTTGTAAAGATAAATGCTCACTGAGATGGTATTTTAATTTGGCCTGGAAAAAACATAATATAAAACAAATTGGAATAAAGGTGTCACAAAGAGGCTAGTGAGAGAGATAATTAAATATTATTTTAATCATGGGGTTAGCCTGCGTCGCCTCGATTTTCGGACGAGATCTTTGAATCCCCATAAGACCAATTGAGCCAGTGTAGCCTGTATTAGACGAAGTCGTAATACAGGATCGACTCCATCAAGCAATCCCCTGATTATTTAAATTTGATATAATCAACTCGTCCAACTTAAGGAAGCTTTTCATGGTACGATACCGTAGAGTTTATTCACCCGGCGCCAGCTATTTTTTCACATTAACTTTATTAGACAGACAATCTGACCTTCTCACAAAGCATGTTGACCATTTAGGTAATGCTTTTCGGACGGTCAGAGCAAAAGCTAATTTCATCACTCATGCTTTTGTTGTTTTGCCTGATCATCTTCATTGTATATGGCAATTACCTTGCGATGACTCAGAGTATTCAAAACGAATAAGATTGATTAAAACCCATTTTACTCAAGCTTTATTACAGTTAAATATTCCCTTAAAGAAAAATAAACGGGGGAACGTCAATCTTTGGCAAACTCGATTTTGGGAACATCGAATTAGGGATGACAGAGATTTTCAAACGCATGTTGATTATATCCATTATAATCCCGTCAAACATGGTTATGTAAAAAAACCAGTTCAATGGCCTTATTCATCTATTCATCGTTTTATTAAAAGTGGAGTGATTGATGATACTTGGGGTGTATGAAGAAGATTGCCCTGTATTACGACTTCGTCTAATACAGGCTACGTTTACTTATTCAACTATTCATCGTTTTATTGAAAGTGGGGTGGTTGATGATACTTGGGTGATGAAGAAGAATGCCCTGTATTACGACTTTGTCTAATACAGGCTACACTCGCTGTAGGTCTTGGTAAACTATCTCTTAATAAGCGTAGCCTGTATTAGACGAAGTCGTAATACAGGATCTACCCCATCAAGAAATCATCTTTCATGTATATCTGAAATAATCATCTAGCTTAAGGAAGCAAAGCAAAATTCAACTCCTGACCCTATCGTATTAATTTATAAATTTTAAGGTTTTTTTAAGCTTTCCTTGTTATATTTGGTCCTGTTTTTATTCTATAACTAAGCAAAGGGACTAAGTAATGACCATTATAAAAAAAACAGCCTTGTACCTTATGTGTTTCTGTTCTATGCCAGCCTTGGCCACCTCCTCAAATACAAGCTTATATGAAAAGATATACCAACTGTCCGCTAAGTTATGGTACGTTGAAACCTCATTAAATGAGGAACAAAAGAGAATGGTAGATACCTTGGCTAATCAAATTGATAGGATCATCAGTCTGCCTAATGAAGCAAGTTGTGGTACGCAACTCGAGGTATTTCAAGAAGCGAACAAATGGGCCTATAGCTCTAATGGTTTAGATTTGACCGCTTCAGAGGCAGAACAATTTGCTGGCCAAGTAAGCCAAAAGTTTTGTCCTGCAGCATACCTTAAGGTATTTAAATCCTCCTTTGAATTTGCTTATAAATCAACGGGACTTGATAAAACAAAATCTGACGCACGCAAATTCGCCACGACAATGAGCGATTATGAAGCATCAAAATATTACTCCAAAAACAGCTTACAATGCTTTATTGACAATTATAACTATGCATACTCCAGCAGCGGGATGAATAAAACACGTGCGGAAGCGATTAATTTTGCTGATCAGCAATGCCTCATATAGCAAATATAGCAAATATCTGAGCACCAGTTTCGCCCCACGTTACTGAATTGTAGCGTTAAAAAGGGTTACAGTTGCTGCCCCCCAACTCTGACAGGTTTCATTATTTCGTCCATTGCAGGGTTGGCCGTTAGGGCGGCACGGATTTTTTGAAAATCGCAACAGCTTGCTTTTGTAAATGCCTTGATGATGTCATCAGCATTCTGATTGTAATTATTGTCCTTGTTTTCAGCTATTTTTCTTTTGATTTCAATAATGGCATTGCTGATGTTTTCTTCTTTTGAAGGGTCAATATTCACCATTATGTCACGTATGGTCTTGATAATGGCTGGAACGGAGCTATCGGGATTCCTCAGCAATTCATCATTCTTTAATACCGTGTAGACTGCAAATATATTTTCTTCTCTTTCATTCGCTGGTATCTTCATGATACTGACAGTCACCTTATTTTTATTGGGTATAGTAAGGCTTTCTTGTTTGCTATCTTTAGGTTCAAACGGGACTACCCTCTCTGGGTTCTCTTTTTTGGTTTTAGCAACTTGTTTTGCCTCATTTTTACCGCTTGCGAAAAAATCCCCCGATTCTTTCTTAGCGGGTAAAGCATTTTCATCATAGGAAACCTTGCTTTTAGTATTCTTTAACCATGTTTTATCGCACTTTATTTTCACTTCACAACCAGCTAATTTAACTGCTACCTCGTAATCGCCTGGTGCTTGAATGGTTTTAATATTAGCTGCAAAATTCGATTTAGTTAATTTTTCAGGAGAAAATGCCGCGAGTTCCTCATCAGCATAAGGAGAGGCTCCATTAGGTTCTTTATGAACTAAAAAGGCTTCAATAGCTTCACAAAAAGAATTAATACTGGCTTTACAGGTATTCTGTCTTCTTTTATTTCGATCGTTGGTGTCTTTGATAGTAAATGGATACCTTTTCGCATCCATTTCTGTTGCACCCTCATATCCTAAGTTATAGGTTTCTTGGTGTATCTTAATTTCTTCTTGGACGTATTTAATTAACTTTTTACTTAATTGTTTGATATCTTCATGAGAAAAATTGTCGATTTTTAATTGCTTGGTATATTCAGCAATTAAATGTTCAATTGAAAGTAGTGTTTTTTCTTTCTCTTTTGCCACACTGCCAGGCGTACGATGAGAAGAATTTTTTAATTCCATTTCATTAAAATTTACATTATTCAATAATCGTAACTCAAAGCATTGATTCAAAAGCGATTTTATAAATTCAGTTTGAGTTGCTTTATCCTTATTTAACTGAGATATAAAGTTTCTTTCAAAAGGAGTGAGAACGTCTTTTATTCTATCTCCAATTTTTTCAGCACTCATGTCTTTTAATATGATTGGTTCAACATCTTGTTTCGCATAGGCGGCAAGCATCTTTTGGATAGCTACTCGTAAAATAGGATGACGGCGAACAACCCCAAAAGCATCATTATTTCCGTCCACTTCTAAGGGTAATGGTATTTTCATCAAATTAGCTAGATAGATCTTCTCTTTCGGGAAATTTTGTTGCCGTATATGGCCAATCATTCCTAACGGCGGTGTGTCTGGCACAAGTCTTGTATCCCTATTAACCGCAGGCAGTAAATCAGTATCCAGGTAGTATCCTCCATAGTAATACAGGCTACAATATCGAATTAAATCACTAACGGCAGCCAAATTGCGATTGCCAATAGACTCTCTTAATAAGTTATATAAATAGGCATTTGTCTCTTTATCAGGGAAAATTGGGTCATTTTTAAGCTTGTCCAGCAATTCATTGATATTTTTTATTTTAATATGGAAGTTTCTCGCCTGCATGGGGATATCTAAAGTTTCTGCAGACAAAGGCACTTTTGAATCGGATTGGTGCGCTGATTGATGATGCTTATTTTCAACTGTATTATTTTTTTTCCTGCTCGAATTATATTTATTCGAAAGTGACTTTAAATCTGCACGTCTTAGTGGTTTATCAATGTACTCTTCATTATCGGTCCAAATAATGGTTTCCTCAAAACCACTGCGAAAAGCAGTTGCCGATATCCCTAGTACGGTTGACAAATACTCAGGCTTAATTTCACCACCCACCCAGACATATTGAAACATCGGTGGAATGCTATTTGATGAAGTTATATTGCTGTCAAGCTCTTTTTTCATAACAAGTGATCTCAAATTGTACATTTAGTAAGTATAATATATTTCTCGAGAAGTAATGTGTTTCTTTTAATCTCGGTAAATTGAGAATAAAATTTTCCTCGGAAACTTTAATTTCTTTTCTAAAGCACATTTAAATCAAATGAAAAGCTAGTTCTTCAAATAAAATCTATGAACGTTATCAAAAAATGAGTTGAATGATATCTCTCGGTTCTTCCCAATTCAAAAACTATGAAACCGTGCCTATCGTGGTGAATTTTGTGCCGGACAACATAAACGAGTTATCATCAATGGGGAAAGACTTGATTGATTATTTCAGAACTTATTTAGGGTCTGGTGACACGTCAAACAAACCCTGAAATGTATCCGATTTAAAGTTTCAGTGAATCGAGTCTGACGAGCGAGTACCCCATAAGTCAATCAGCTATTTGTAGCATCAGTTTGACCCTAGAAATTCTCGCAATCTGCACACCCTAGATTCAATATCAATATTGTGATTCAAATTTGGCGAACTGCTCTTCCAATTTCCATTGAAGTTTTGCCTTGGGGTTAAGATTAAGAAAATTCTGGCACGTCTGCGTTGGCTGATCTGTTACTGATTTAATCGGGGTACACTCCCCATTCATTAAGGTGTATTGAGAATTGTGCCAAAGATTATCGCCGGGTAAAAATGCAAAATACAGACTGTTTCGTGCTAACTTTTTCAAAGTGAGATAAGAAAGCTGTTGTTCTTCCACCGCACGCTCGAATTGACGCGTTAAAGGTTCACGGCTTATTCCCTCATCATCAGTTGATAAACTCACAGGGACACCATTGTTTAAATACAAAGCCAAGGGATGCTCTTTCCCTTTGATGCCTAAAATATAATCGTTACTGCTTAAATTGACTTCAACCATCACTTCCTTTTGTGCCATTTTATTTATTAATTCGGATGCATGATGTTCGTATTCAATATCTACACCATGTCCAATTCGTTCTGCAGAGGCAGTCTCTACCGCTTCATGAATATGAAATGTAAGTCCTTCTGGCGCAACTAATTCAGGATTAAGTTCACCAGCATGGAGCGAAATATGGACATTAGGATAGAGTTGATGCAAAAAAGCTAGCATGTGCATATGTAATCGATAATCGCGCATTGCTATTGTTCCATCTTCCGCTTGAACCAAATTAATGCCTACAATACGTGGATCTTGTGAAGCCGCTTCAAATCCCGCAAGTAATTGTGCAAAAACCATCTGCGGAGGTTGTTCCCTACGAACTTGATACAAATAACGAACCGTGATCTGACAACCTGCTTGTTCGTTATTCGTGCCGCATTGTTGTAATTCATTCTTTTTCGCTTCGTCCTTGTCCAAATTCTGGGAAATATGAGTTACTACTTGGTCAAAATTAGCACTTAATAAGTGATTGCGCAGATTTTCTAAATCAGGATCCCAACCCAGTCGCTTTCCGAGTTCGCTGGCTTCATTCCCATCGGGTGTCGTCATGATTTCTAGATAGAGTTCGTTTTGGACCGCCGCACGCTCAGTCATTTCAGCTAAAATTTCTCCTCCATGCATTTTGGTAATAAGGCTAAATTTTCCAAAAGCATTAAAAAAATGATCATGTCCTGATTCATTTTTCACTGGGTCGAAATCGCACATCGACCATGCGTCAATTAAAGAATGGTATAATTTTTTATTCGCTATGGCGGTCATTAAATAATCTTCTGAATTGCATGAAGGATTAATTGACACCGACAAATTGTTTGTATCAATACATAAATTATCCAGCTCTGCATAACGAATTAAATTTTCAGCGAACGATGAGCCGCTCGCATGCATATGCAGATCTCCCCCCTTAGGCATATTCGTTAAGAATTTTTTTAACATGCTGGGAGTTGCTTTAACGGAGTCAAAATAAGCTTGGGTATTTTCTTCAGGACTTGCATACGCAATTGGAATGATTAATAGACAGCACAAACAAACAAACTTATTCATATTAAGGTCAATATGTTTAAAACGAGTCCTATTTTTGCATGATAAAATCATTTGGTCAAATCAATTTGGTCAAAAAAACAATAGGAATACCACACTGGAGTTGCTGTAGGGTCTCACGAGTTTACTTCATCAGCATATGCTCTGATGAATGGATTGATACTTGAGTGAATATTATGTTTTTAATTATTAATCAATTTCTAGGTAACACTCAAGATTAGACGCTGGGCTTTGCAGCCCAGCCTACACTCATCTCTTGAAATTTACTCAAGAATATCATTATATAGGCCTCTTGCATCACCGCAGATTTTGTTTGAGTGCAAGGCATGAGTGTGCTGGGTACGATTCCCTTAGCGCAAAGCTTAACATAGAGCCAGTTGGTAACCTAAGGATGTATATCGCATGAAAATAAGGAAATTGAACTATGCGCAATTCAAGCTTGAAAAACAAAAAATATTATCGCTCCTGCGTGAGTGGCAAAAAACCGCCAATGAGTTTTTTGAGCAAAATTACTCGAGACTATCTAACTCAGATTTACACCACCATTGGCGTGAATCTGTGCGCGATATGATAATTTTTTTAGAAAAGGATATTCCAGAGAACGATGAGCGTCATTTTGAAAAAAATGATTTCGCATTTTTTATCGCCGAGGATGATGACATACAAGGTATTGCATTAGGAAGTGGACCCCACATTTATCGAGGCTACTCTAACGAATTCTTTGGAATCAGTGGCACATTTTTTGAAATCGAGGAGATGATCATTTCTGCACCCTCTATGCTTTCCCGATGCTATTCTATAGAGGGTGAGGGGGCTCATAAAAGAATTGGAAAAGAATTGTTGAAAGCTGTAGTTGAGCACGTCAGTACTTTAGATAATCCATATCCTATTTCAGCAAGACCGCATTATAATAATCGGACTGCACATGATTTCTTTGAAAAAAATCTTTTTGAGCTAGAATGCGGTTCTATCGGCCATAGTTATAGATTAAAAGTAGCCAATTTTGTAAATATCGATAAAAATATTCATCAAGAACTTATGGCGAATAGGAGTACGGTAGTTATCGAGGACTATCAGTCCCCATCATTAGTTCCTTTTTGAGAGAAAATTACCCAGCCGCCGAGTCTGTACGCTGTATTGATTAATCAATCGTTCCAAATTAATAGCAAAATAATTAATTAATGAGTGGGCATCTGGTGTTTTGTCGGCTTGAGATGAGATAAAAAGCGCAATTAATTCTGATGACTTATAAATGGCTATGTTGAATTGTGTTCCGAGGAGGGCAGACCACATCCTTGTGGCAGTGCATCATCCTTGATGCGTTCAAATTATCCTTATTAAGACATCCGCTGTCCTTCCTCGTACTGATTCAAGCATAGCGAATAATGTTAATGAGGCATACGCAAAATTGCGCATAATCATGTAAGAAATCTCTTAATTTGCGTTTGATGCCCTCAAATGGGCGGCGCCTTTTGATTCAGCCGCTACGTTTGGTGGGGTACTTCTGATTAAGAGGGTGGATTATTATTTTTCAATAAGATCAGCTCTTCCTACCTAGTTCGAATCTAGAATTAAGGGCAGTTACCGATGAGTGAGTTGAATAAAATCAAAGTTTATCAAGGCTATGATCAAATCATCGATTGGTATGACGATGCTCGTGCTAAAAGTCTTATGGAATTTGCATTTAATATGATTCAATGTCAATGACAAATTTCCTCTACACCCCTTGCTGGTACCAGAAACCCTCTTCGATTCTTTTATAGTGGATTTTTTACCCTCAAAAAACCACATGCCATAAGTCGTAAAAAAGGTCTTCGCAATAGCCCAGAATTTTGTTTATTTTGACCAAGATTTAATACTTGTGGATATCAAACCATGAGCATAAGGAAAATCAACAACAAGACATTGACCTAAAAACTGTAAGGATGCGCCTAATCAAAAATTTGAAGGTTTTGTGATAAATGACAAGCATGTTGCCAATCGTCATTTTCTTGCTGCGATTAATAATCTGTTAATGATTCAATGATAAAATTGACTCAAATTAAATCTATATGCGAGTATTTAGTCCAAATGTCAGTAAAAAAATTTATTCTTTCAGGAGATAAATTAATTCATCCTATAGTTGTTCTTTGCACCAATGATAATTTTGATCAAGTCACTAAATTGATCAAACTTTTCTTGTCCTCACCTGAATGCAGTAGAGAACTCTCTATTTTATCAACTACACCAGGTATTAAAATCGATTTTACAAGAGATAATTTAAAATTTCAGGGTTATTGGTTAGCGCAGAAAAAGGAAATTCGAGTTAAAAAGAATTTATTACCTGTGAACATGTTACAAACATTTATTTTTGAGTTATGCAATGCGAATAATCCTGATTTAACAGAAAATAAAATTAAATATTCCAATTTTTTTAACGCAGACGAATATGCTATTTATATAGAAGAAGCAGAACATAAATCATTTAAAAAAGCATCTTCCTTATACACCGATCTAGTGTTCAGAAATCCACAATCATTGTTAATTCCCAATGGTATTGAATTAGAACAATTAATGATGTTATCTAACGACGAAACTTATTTATCTTACGTGAAGAACAATGGTCATTATTATCGTTATGTTGATGCCTATAATAGCGCTATGAATAAAAGAGATTCTTTTTTTACGAGACAAAATGAGAATAATTTAAAAGGTAATCATTATGATAATAATTCGCTTCAAAAATCATTTTACTGAGTCAATTTGGAAATTTAATTTCAAAACACAAATTATTGTTTTTGCTTTATTTTTAACCTAAAAAGTCGAGGTTGCGAAGCAACGTACAAGCACGCACTTCAGTCGCCAGTGTGGCTTTGATTTAATATCTATAACAATCAATTTTATATATCGTTTGTTGCTGAACCACTAAGGATGCGTGTTTCATTTTCATAATAGAATCGCCTTCTAAAAGCATTCTCTTTTCAAGTGTTAACTCATAAGGTACGTGATCCTCAATGTGGTGAGGCTACAATTTGGCTAGCGCAAAAGAGCTAAGCTAAATTCTTCCTTGCTGATCCTTGATACTTCTCTAAACCATCTTTATTGGATTTGGAGTCACCGCATGGTTTGCAACCAAAAAATAAGCAAGTAGTGCTCTATAATTGATGAGAAAAGGATTTCAATAAAAAATGAAATAGCGTGTCGCCTCAATTCAACTGGCTAAAGCAACTTACTGAATTTAAGTGTTATGGCCAAATAAGCTATTAGCCATTTTCCCTTTCTGGTATGGTTCTTTCGTTCAGCGTGTTAATTAGCCCAGTTTGAAGTATAACTCTTGGCGCTTTTGGACACGGTTGTCTTTTTTTTATATTATTAACATTATATTGACCTATAAGTTTGAACGTGAAACTCTTCCTAGACCAAATAAATACAATTCTTGCCGCCATGCGGGATGTTGCTACAGCACAAGGAAAGCAACCTCTAACGGACATCCAAGCCCGATCAATCAAGGCACTCTATCGATATGTTTTTTCCCACCAGGATCAATTAGATTTAAACAGCCTTCCCTCAATGAAACCGGAACAATTTCCCAATTATTTTTCTTCAGAGGTGATCGCTGAATATGCATTACGTTTTCTTACCATTGCGTCATTAATGGATGGGGAAATTGATCATGAAAAAATTAAAACCTTATTCCAGTATGCCAAAGCTGTCGCTATTTATCCCCATTATTTACTGCAATTACAAAAAACTTTAGAGAATGATATCAATTGGTTAATCAGAGACATAACCCTTAAAAATCTTGAAAGCTTCGATTTATTCCCTAATTTACAAAGAGAGGAGGATATTGACCAATGGCTCTTTCCCTATCGTGAGCACCATGATCCTGCTTTAGTAGCCAGGTATGAGCGTTTACAGAAATTACCGGAGGATTCTTTTGGCTATAGGATTTGGAAGCAATTTAAAGACAATAACTACTTCTTTCCAGGAGAAGCAGAGGGGGCAAATTATGCCTTTATTATGCCTCATGATTCACTGCATGTTTTAAGCGGATATGATACTACTCCCTTCGGCGAATTATTAGTTTCTACCTTTACATCAACCATGCTTGAAAGGAATGCGATGGAAGGACATATCATCCCTGTATTTTATTCTTTTTATTTGGGTATTAAAATTAATAATCTTGCCGGGGCATCACAATGCAAGATGAATCCGGAAGCGTTTTGGGAGGCCTGGTATCGAGGTTCGCAAATGCAAATTAATCTCTTTGCGCATGACTGGTCTTTATGGGAAGTTGCTGAAATACCATTAAGCACACTTCGCCAAAAATATTGTGTATTACCCAAAACTATTGGATAAGGGTAGGGTAAGGAAGGTTCCAACATCACCCAATAAGTGTCTGCGTTGAACCATCGTGTATCAATAAATACTTATTGAGTCTGGTTAATTGTCTTATCGTATCTTTTGTTTAGGAGCCTTTGAGTCTTAGTGGTTTTTCGGGTGTGAGAGGATAAAAAGCGCAATCAATTGTGATAAATCATTATGGCTATGGTGAATTGTGTTCCGAGGAGGCAGACCACATCCTTGTGGCAGTGCATCGTCCTTGATGCGTTCAAATTATCCTTATTAAGACATCCGCTGTCCTTCCTCGTACTGATTCAAGCATAGCGAATAATGTTAATGAGGCATACGCAAAATAGCGCATAATCATGTAAGAAATCTCTTAATTTGCCTTTGATGCCCTCAAATGGGCGGCGCTTTTTAATTCAGCTGGGGAGTGTGCAAGTAAGCGCAGTCGTTTCAAATTTGAACAGAATTGATCGATTCCGTCGATAAGCCGCGAAACGCAGGGCTCATGCTTTTTTTCGTGGGGAGGCCTTAGGTGCCATGCTATTTAAGTTTTTTTTGCTATCAATTAGATTGATGATGTCATAAATGGGTACTGGCGGTGAAAAATAAAATCCTTGCATTTCATCGCATCCCTCGTCGAGTAAAAATTGCAATTGCTGGGCATTTTCTACCCCTTCAGCTACAACTTTTATATTTAAGCTTTTACACAATGCAATAATCGATTTAACAATACCTGCATTTTCGAGGTCCTGCGGTAAACCATCAATAAAAAATTTATCTATTTTTATTTTATTTGGTTTGAATTGTTTTAAATATTGAAAGGAACTGTAACCAATACCAAAATCATCAATAGCGAAAGATAGGCCCATTTTTCGCAGTGATTCTAGAACGTTTGTGGTATGCTTCAGATCGTTCAACAGCTGCGTTTCAGTTAATTCGATTTCCAGTAGAGCGGGATCCAAAGATAATTTTTCTAAAAGTAGTTCAACAAATTTTACAATATCGTACTCAATCAGGAATTGCCGAGCGGAGAAGTTAATCGACACAGGAATGTGCAAATGCTCAAACGGGAAATTTCGACACACTTCAAGCAAAACCCATTCACCAATGTAAACAATCAAATCAGATTGCTCAGCTAATGGAAGAAACGCCCCCGGTAAGATCAATCCGTTATCAGGATTTTGCCATCGTAGCAATGCCTCCACTCCGACAATATTTCCTGATTTTAAATCGACCTTAGGCTGATAATAGAGTCTGAAATCGTTTTCAGTGAGCGACTTGCGTAACTTAGTCTCAATCTCAATGGAGTGTGTGACTGCTTTTTGCAATTTAGCAGAAAAATATTCCACAGAGTTGCCGCCTGAGACTTTCGCCTGATTAAGTGCTATATCTGCATTTTGCAAGAGCGATAAAAAATCAGTTCCATCATATGGATAAATAGAGATTCCCATGCTGATTGTTAATAAAATGGTCTGATGATCAATAATCAACGGTGTTTTCACAATCGACCTTATTCGTTCAACCAACGGTGAAATGTCTTCGGGTTGTTTCATGTTGCTTACTGCAAAAACGAACTGATCCCCCCCAATATTTGCAATAATAGAGCATGAATCACTGAGGTATTCATTAAACTTGACAGCAATATTCTTGAGGACCGCGTCTCCGACATCAAATCCCATGGATTCATTGATTTTTTTGAATCGATCAAAATCAACCATGATGAGCGCAATTAACGATTTTCTATATTTATTAATTTCAGTTTGTAGAAACTCTTCTAACCCCGAACGATTGACTAATCCGGTCAATTTTTCATGGTGAATCAAATGGATCATTTGGTCCTTGTTGAATTTATTCTGAATAAGGCTTCCCAGGACATGGGATACCTTTTCTAAAGCCAGGATTTGGTCATGCGTCAGTTTTTTTACTTTTTTTGAGAAATACAGCAGCACGCCAAGGGTTTGACCTTGATAGGCCAGGGGCAAGCCAAATGCGCAATTTAATCCTGCTTTTACCGCAAGATCACCACGAATATACTGTTCATGTTCCCCATAATCGGTCACGAGAATGGGTAGATTATCTCTTATCACCTCCCCTTGCAGCCCTTCTTGGATATCAATTTTTAACTGATAAGATTTTTCATAAAATTCCCTGATTTCATCATGAAGGCTATGCCAAATTTTGATGCAATATAATGAGCTGGTTGACTGGTCGATTAACCAAACTTCACCTTCATCCCAAGCAAACGATAAGCAGCTTATTTTTAATATTGCTTCGACAGCGACTTCGACACTTTTTTCATGATGCGCCACATTCAAAATTTGATCATACAGTAGGAGTTCTCGCTTGGCATTAAAAAGCCCAGACAAATTAGTAATAAAACCCATAATACAATTTTTATCACCTTGTTTGTCATAAATCAGAGTCGGTCTATCCGCGACGTAGGTCATTGTTCCGTCGGGCATTATAACCCTGTATTCAAATAATTTATCACTCTCTTTCCCGTTCACCGTATCTCGTAACGCTTGAATTACATTTGCTCTATCGTCTTCATGGATTGATTGAAACCATAAACTCGAATTTTGATAGAGCTCTTGACGCGAACGACCGAACAATTTTTCTGCTGCTGGATTAATATAGCTAATTTTTTCGAGATCAATGGAAAATTGATAGAAGGGAGTTGCAATCATTTCGATGTATTGGAGTATTAATTCAGGCGCCCCCTTTAGCAGCTTCTCATACTCTTTAATTTTAGAAATTAACTCATCTCGCTCAGCAGCAATCTTCTCTAATTGAGAGGACATTTCCTGCTTAAATAAGGAGGATTTCATTTATGGAAACTCCTTTTAACCATGGAACAAAGATTATTATATAAATTAACAATAGCACAAAGAGTGAGCGCGCTGTAAATTATTGAGTATTTTTAAGCTTATCCCATGATTCGACTGACAATTAATTTAACCCTAATCGATCCAAGCTCCATCAGAATGCGTTGTCAAAAATTTTATAAAAGACGCAGGCGGTCTTTGTTTAGGCCGTAGCGATACTGCCCGCCCACAAAACTGCCTCCAAGCTGGGATATAACCTGGATTGTCCATAGCTTCAATCAATAAATGCCACAGTCCCAAGATAAATCACAGGGTATTGATTCACCTCAGCACTGTAGTATTGGGGAATTTTATTGAAATGCTTGACCTAGTGTTTAATTTAATGACACAATGTTTTTATCTTTGATATCTCTGTTATCTGAAATGCAACAAACTCGCTTACAACAAATGATGATGATGCGCTGCCTGGACACTGTTGTCGAGGTTGGGCGGAATTATTTGTAAACGGCGCTAACAAACTAATCCTCTCCAATACCAGTGTCCAGGTCTCGAGACACTCCTTCTCGATCTTTTAAAGCGCTCAAATTGAAATTTGGCGGTAAAAATTCAACTTAATATTTTTTGCTGCTGAATTTAAGCCTAGAAAACATCCATCAATCAACGTGGGTTATTTGGGGTAAAAATGAGGCAATTATCATGAACAAAGCGGACATTCAGTCAAAAATTTTTAGCTCAGAGTTTGTATTAAAATCTTATATTCAACGTCATATCAAAGGAGTCGCACCTAAATATACTTATACTGGGGAGGTAGGAATAAATCCAGCTTTTCAACGTATTGAAGAGGTTGACCGTTTCCTTAGGGCCAATGAAAAACGAATATTTGCGTTACGCAGTGATTTTGTTCTAGCGACTGGAGTGAAAAACGCCGAGCAGCAACATGGTTATTATGGGTTAAAAGAAACTTTTGACGAATCACAATATGCTTATCTAAATTGGAGCGATCGATACGGACATCCTTCTCTTGCCATAGCAGATAATCAGTACGATGGTACTGTTTTGTATGCTGGATTTATTTGTCAGCGTGACGGGCTCCTGGAAGTTTTTTTATCGTCGGGAAGATATAATCGTTGTAATCGAATTAACGAGGGAATCTTACCACTCACAGAGGAACAGATTTATGTTGTTGAGTCCTATTTAGCATTAAAATTTCAAAAAGCCTATGGAATTCAGAAGGTTGTATTCTTTGATACCACGCCAGAAGAGGATGATGTGGATTCATCATTATTCTTTACCAATACGCCGTACCCTAATGGCAAAAAACCCAGGTCCTACACGCCCTCATCAATCTCGAAAGCGGTTAAGATGTCACACGATGATTCAGGTTATGTAAACGCCCAAAACTACATAACACACAATATTCCTTCGATTAAACCCAAATACAGTTATCCTGGTGAAGGGTGCATCAATCCGGGTTATCAAGATATTACCAGTATTCAATATCCCTTACGCCCACAAGAAAAGCGAATCTGGGCTTTACGAAGTGATTTTATTTTGGCAACTGGTGTAAAAAATGCGTATGAGAAAGAATATGGATACACTGGTTTTAAGGACAGCTTTAATGAATCACTTTATTCATTTATTAACTGGAAGGATCGCTATGGACATCCCTCACTCACATTACCTGAAGGCAAGTATGATGGCTCAGCATTTTATGCAGGTTATGTTTGTCAACGCGAGGGGTATTTGCAAGTTTACCTTGTATCTGGACGATTTGAGCGCACGGATTTAAATGAGGAGCAAACTCGTATACTGGAGGCCTATATCGCAGCTCAGTTTCAGACAGCCTATGGCGAGCAAGATATTGTTTTTGATTATGGGGACTCAGAGATTCCAAGCTATCATGCTACATTTTTTAGCGGAGGAACATTTGCCAAAACCAATCCTCAACGACGTTATAATCAATCATTGATCAGGGATATTTTGCAGAACATCCCTGTGGCAACAAATGAAGATGAAGAGCGATTGGAAGAGAACCAAAAATTTTCGGTTTAAGATAGTTGCAAGGGCAAGGAAGCCTTTTGAACAATAACATTGATTTAGTCGGGCTATTGGTAGCCCGACGTTTTGGTTATAGGGCTGTCATTGTTTTGCAGTGAATGATCCTAGACCAAATGCACTTGCTAGCATTTCATCAGGACTTATATCCTCGGTTAGATCAGCGCTTCTTTCAAAAAATCCCAGTTTACGGGAGGGATTGGCATCAGATTTTTTAGTATGGCTACTTTCTTGATTGTGGTTCCTCATTTTGGATTCAAATAATGCGAGCATTTTTCTGGAGTTGACATCATAGGGGTTCTTATTATTTTGTACTGGATAATCAAAAGCCCTATGTTGAGGAGTTTGTTCAATAATTTTCTTAACGACCGCTACTGAAGGATGGTCCGGATCCGCTCCATGCTTCATTAAGGCGTCGATTAGTCTTGAGTCACCGCCACGTAATAATAAATAAGCAATCGGATTAACCGAGCAATAGACTGGAACACCTAAGTAGGTTTTAAGGTAAAAGGTACTGTTGAAATCAACATGATGCTTTTTTAGCAGTTCCAGATTACTCAAGGTATTTTGATGCGTATAACTTTCCTGGATGGCATTAAAAACAAGGGACCAACCTTTGAATTGTGTCATTGAAAAGGGCAACGTTACTGATCCTTCTACCATTTTTTTTAGAGCATGCGTATTTCCGGAGAGCAATAAGCTTCGAAATTTTTCAAATTCTCTGCAATAGTGTTTGTGTTGTCCTATGAGTTTTTCTGCTGCTTCAAAATGTTGCGCTCGAGCATAAAGAATAGGTTTTTGGAAGCTGGTATTTTGAGTATTTACTCGATTTTGAAGCAGACATTGAACAACAGCTGCTGCCGACAAGGAATCCCGGTTAGAAGCGGACAGTTGATTGTCTATAGCGCGGTGCAATGGTGTTTTTTTCATATGGTGATCCGCTGTATCCAAATGGGCACCCAAATCAATCAGTTTTTGCACTACTTCGATATCTTTACCATACTCACAGGCCAAACCTAGCATGGTATAGCCATTATGATCGAACGCATTAGCAGCCAGATAAACGAGTTTAGAAGAGTATTTTTCAGGTTGAAATGACCTAAATTGTTCTGGCCAATTTTCCTTATCTTTGTAAGGAAAAAAAGACATAATTTCCTTTAGCTGATCGAGTTGCTCTGCGGAAAGTTTCTCGCGAGTGTCGATATAATTTCTTGAATTATTAAAATAATAGCGCATGATAAAGTCCCTGCTCGTGTTTTTATTAGTTTGCGGGCATTATATACACAATTTTCAAATTTTTTAATTTTTTTACGTCAAATGATTAACCTGATTGATGGCTGCTAAAATTGACTGGGGAAGGGGCTACATGCGAAGAGCCCCTGTTCGATTAAATGCCTAGTTTAGCTCAGAATGTTCGCAGTCCAATAACCCTTGTAATTCAGCTAAAGCGGTTTTATCGTTAATTCGAATTAAAGTAACCCATGCGGCTTTAATCTTATTGTAAGTCAAGATGCGTTTGAGTAATTGTTTCTCTTTTTCCTTTTTAGCAATAAGGTCCTGTAATTGCTGTTGTTTTTTGTCCAGGGATTGATAGTAATTTATCGCATAAACCAACGTTGGATTATGCTGTCCTTCAGCCCAGTGTTTGATTATGGCCAACCTGTTTTTTTGATAATCTACTAAGTCCTTATCATTGTTTTTTGCCGATAAATATTGCAGATAATACATATCCAGCTGGAAAGGATGTTTATAAAATCCTTGCTTCATAATCGCTTGATAGAATTCGTGTTCGAATTGATAGATCTTGGACTTTAAATGGGTGATTTGATGCTGTTTTAAGCTTTGACTCCATGGTGCATTGATTACATTAGTATAAAGATTCATCATCCCATCCCAAGTTGACTCTAACTCATCACCTTGTTCTTTTATTTGCTGCTCTAATTCAGAGATTTTCTTAGTTTGCCGCGCGATCGAAAGTCCTACAAATTTTTTCGCTTCTGGGAGAAGGGAAATAATTTTAGTTTCATTAGCTGTGCTTAAATCAACAAATTGATCTAAATCGGGATTCTTGATTGATTGCAGTTCATGCTGATATTGATTAAATATTTTTCGGATGGCTGTTTGATTTAAGTCCGCGATGCGAGAGGAAAACTGGTCCTTCATAAAATAATCGGCCCATAGCAATAGATAATAATCGGAAGTACTGATCGGGACATCTACGGTAATGTCGTCTAATATTGCTTGCTGATGCGCAGTAAATATATCTTTTGTGGGTTCTTTTAACTTCTGACCGGTCAAGATGCTAGTTCCAGTATACGCCTCAGTAAATGAACGTTCATAACCTTGATACGTCGCTCCATCAGCATCGGCTGTGCAACCTGAAGCATAATGGTCTGGAGTTGCGGCAGTAAATCCACAGATTTTAGGATTAGCACTGGGATAACCATTTTTTAATTTGACCGATAATTGATGAAAGCCTCCGGAATAACATTGCGACATAGCAAACACAACGTGACGGCTTGGAACCTGTGCGAGCAACGAGCCCAGTTCGTTTTTAGAAAGGCAGGCTTTATTAAAATGGTTCTCGCTAGTAAAGTTATTGATGAACGGTTTTTTATAGTGCCATAAATCGATGCAATTATTACTGTAGGGATTGGTACTTTTATCTTCGAAAAAGCCGTAAGGCATCCCATGGTCGCTAACAAAGAGGAATAAGTCCTCATCAGGTTTTAAGGAGCGGATTTTGGGGGATAAAAAGTAAGTACTGACTTGTCCTTTGGTGGCACTCTGATTGTTGGTAATGATCCCCGTTTGCATGAGATCCGTTTTATCGTATTTATCCTGCTTTGTATTAATTTTTTGATGAACGTCTAGAGGGATGGGCTGCTGCAATTCATTGTTTCCTGCGCCAAAAAAAAGGCTCACTCTGTCCTGACCATAGTGATGCGCCAGGAACTCATAAAGAGTTTTAGTTTGTAGATATTGGGAATAATGATTCAGCCCGGGATTATCACCACCAGAAAGAACCAGAATTTGACTGGCAGTATTTCCAATAATGGTGTGCAAATAAAAAAAGATAAAGAGTAAGCAGCGTTTCATTAAAATTCTCAAACACGATCCCTTGAACAATGATTAAATACTAGCATGAATGGGGTGGGGTAAGCAGTTATTAAAAAAAAGTACCCTTCTTTTCACCAATAGTACTCTCGTCTTCTAAAAGGTATAATGGATGACCTCCTATCAATGGTAACTGAAAATCTGATGAAACAGTCCTTAAAGGTATGTTCGGTTTGTGAGAAGTCTTTTCCTCAAAATAGACTGATTTCTGGCGAATTAATTCGCCCAGAGATTAGCAAAGAGATTATGCATCTCTACCCAGATTGGAATGATCAACACTTCATATGTCATGAAGATCTGGCGGTAATGCGCTCACGCTATGTCCGTCATTTGCTCACATCTGATAAAAATGAATTGACTACCTTAAAGAATAAAGTTCTCGAACGCCTGGATGACAAAGAGTTATTGTCCGTTGAAATGGAGCCTCATCTGAATCAAAAATTATCACTAGCGGATCGCCTTGCAGACAGCATGGCCAGCTTTGGTGGCAGCTGGAAGTTTTTAATCTCTTTTTCCATTTTTATGGCATTTTGGTTAGGGGCAAATTCATTGATTTATTGGTGGCAACCTACTGATCCATATCCCTTTATTTTTCTCAATCTAATTCTATCATGTCTTTCTGCTATTCAAGCACCAGTCATTATGATGAGTCAAAATCGAAAAGAGGCAAAAGATCGCATTCGTGCACAACATGATTATCAAATTAATTTGAAAGCGGAACTTGAAATTCGTATTTTGCATGAAAAAATCGATCATCTTTTGTCTTACCAGTGGGAAAAAATGATGGAAATTGAAAAAATTCAACTCGAGTTATTATCTGAATTACGCGCAAACTAAATTAATTTTCATTTCCGCCTAGTGTATTGATGGTTCTGACGTCCGTTTTATCAGGCTCACTATGAGCTATGCCGGTTTTTTCTCGTGCATTAACCAGAGGGCCGGAAGAGTCAACAAAGCCATCGCGATCAAATAAATCGAAAAGGCAAAATTTATGAAAATATAACTTAAGAGTAAAATAATCAGCGGCGCTGTACCACCAAATAGAGAATTGCTCAGGTTAAAAAATAAAGTAAAACCACTGGCTCGTTCTTCTAGCGGTAATAGTTCAAGACTGGCGGTAAATACACTTCCGATAAAAAGAGAGATAATCATCGCTAAAGCACTGCAAGCCAAAGTAATCTGGACTAAGGTTCCTGCGTTAATTAAATAATTGATCAGGAGACTGGCAAAAACAGTGGCAATCAAACTGACTGCTAACGGGAATTGTCTTCCCCGAATATCCGAAATAAATCCTGAGAGAAGTAAGCCTATGCCATAACATATCATTGCCACCATAATGACATCCATCGCTACGGTTAGTGCTAATCCGCGTTGTTGTAAATACGAGGGCATATAAACAAAAAGAGTATAAAAACTGGCATTACAAAAAATTGCTAAAAGAAAAATGGAAATAACTGCTTTTTGCCGATAATGCCAGGCACTGATTAATGGATGCTTTTGTCTTTTGGTCATTACTTTTGAAAAATCGGTCACTTCTCGGGTCTTACTGCGCAAATAAACTCCAGCAAAACCAACGAATATTCCCATTAAAAAAGGGAAACGCCAAAGGTAAATGAGTTCCTGTTTGGAAAAAAATGACAAGGTTATTTTGCTCACGAGGATGGCAACTAACAACCCACAAATAGAACCCAAAGTAACAAAGCTTACGGCGAACCCTTTATGACGCATACTGACATTTTCATAGATGTAAATACTTGCCAAGGTCATTTCCCCGGCTACGGAAATACCCTGTGCTAATCGACAGAGAGTGAGCAATATGGGGGCGATAATGCCTGCGGCCTGATAGGTAGGTAATAAACCAATAAAACTTGATGAAAACGTCATCACTAAGAGCGTGAGTGTCAATGTTTTTTTCCGACCAATAGTGTCACCTAGGTTCCCTAACCAGTAGGCGGCCAATGGTCGAATTAAAAAACCTGCTGCAAAAATAGCGAATGTTGCAACTAAAGCAACGCGTTGATTGGCAATAGGAAAAAAAAGAGACGCTAAAATTGGCGCCATAAAGCCATAAATAGCGTAATCATACATTTCAAGCAGAGTGCCTAAGGATGCTGCAGCAATAATTTTTTTATTCATAATCCAAACGATAGTGTTTGTTTTGCGTGATAACACAGCAAGCTAGGTTGGGAAAAAATGACCCAACCTACCCGCTATGAGTGAGTCTAGGTATTAGGACACACAGGATACTAAACCATCCTTAATCTGTTTTAGTCCTTGCGCTACTTTGTCCATACTCAACGCGTAACAAAAACGTAAGACATGTTTTCCTTTATCTGGATTTAAATAAAATGAACGTCCAGGAACCACGGCAACTTTCGCTTGTTCTAATAATACGCGCGTCATGGTCGCATCATCTTTAAAGCCCATGCGGGAAAAATCAGCCATGATATAATAAGCTCCTTGAGGAACGGTCACTTCAAAACCAACCTCACGTAATTCCCGAACTGTATGATCACGTTTTTCCAAATAGGTTTGACACATTTGTTGATAATAACTTTCTTGTAATTTAAACGCGTCAATCGCCGCATGTTGCAGGGGGGTTGCCGGACACACATAAACCAGGTCCTGGACCAGGGCCATTTTCGCAATAACATGGGCTGGGCCACTGGCATAACCTAAACGCCATCCTGTCATATTATACGTTTTTGAACATCCTGAAATCGTGATCGTGCGTTCTTTAAAATTTTTCAAACGAGCAAACGACACATGTTTATAGCCAGGATAAGTAATGTATTCATAAATTTCATCCGTGATTACCGCTAAATCATAATGTTCTGCAATTTCTCCGATGGCTAATAATTCCTGCTCAGAAAACACTTTGCCGCAAGGATTACAGGGGGTGCAAATGATAATTGCCCGGGTTTTAGGGGTAATTGCTTGTTCAAGATCCTCCATTTGCACGCTTAAATCATCTAGATTAATGGGAACCGCTTTAACTTGAACTTGATACAGCTCTAAAATGTTTTTGTGGTAGCCATAGAAGGGTTCAAACAAAATCACTTCATCCCCTGGGTTAAACAAAGACATCGTCGCACAAATAAAAGCACCGGTAGAACCGTGAGTTACCAGAACTTCTGTTTCGGCTTGAACTGGAATTTTATTAAAAGTTTGAATTTTATGAGCGATGGCCTGACGTAGGTTAAATACTCCTTCACACGCAGAGTACACATTTTTTTCGTGCTCAATCGCACGTATCGCAGCCTGTTTTATGACCTCAGGAGTAGGTAAATCACAAATACCCTGGCCTAGATTAATGCCGCCAATTTTTTCACACTCCGTGCTTGCCGCACGAATACCAGACTGCCGCAAAGTTTCACTCACTTGACTTGTTTTCAGCATGTTGCCGTTCCTCTTTTGATTCTTAATCCTTTATTAGAAAACTCTCTCTTCGATTACCATTAAAAATCGTTGCACTATCTCAAGACGCTCATCCGCAAAATTTCTCTTTAAAAATAGAGGCATATAAGCAGGAAAGAATATCATTTAAAGTTCCTTCACCCAAGAAACACTTACCCTTAGCAATGGGTATTTTGTAGTGGGCAAAAATTGGGTGTCAGTTTGCATCATGACTTATAACCATAAAATCGTCCAGTTGAAACCGTCAAATAGACACATTGTATCAATAATGAATGTTGGTGTTTTGCGAAGCCCCTGAATCTAATAGACCATTCCTATATTGGCAATTTCTTTATCTAATTCATCAAAGATACCCATTTTAGAAAAAAGATGTTGTTCAAAGGTTTCCAATTTTCTGAGCGAGTCTGTTTTCGCATTAAAAAAAGTTCCTATATAACCTAGCTCTGAATAGATTTCTGTCAACACCCCTGGGAGCACAGTAATACCAGCAATAATTCCGGCTATTGCTTTGACACAAAGGATAAGTGCTTTCAATATGGGATTTAGTCCATCATACCAAGTTCCTCTGCCGCGAAAGTTGGCAAAATCATTTTTTGCGCTCGTTATTGCAACCTGACACTTTTTTTGAATTTCTCAAAGCTTTTTTGTGAAATAGGATTATTGAAAAAATCAGCACCACTTTCGATTAAGGTAGTTTGTAAGAAGAGGATTGGATCGCATTTTCAATTTGTTGGTCGGGAATAATAACTGCACGGAGCGTATTACAATGATGATTCAATTGATGTTGCTCATCAACAGCACTCCCTGGCAATTTATCTGCAATCGCATTGGCAATGAGAGAAAAATTAATTTGCTCTTCCTCGCTCATCGAAGCTTCGTTCATTGTAACACTGAACTCAAGAGCGGAGACTTTTTCCCTCACTGGAAAAAAAATAGTACCTTTATGACCTGGACGAAAGACACATTTAAGCGGCTTGCCTTGTAGCGAAGGCAATACCCCTGCTAATTCAAACAACATATATTCGATTATATCTAATTGACCTAGTTGCTCCTCTTCATAATGAAAACCTGCTTGGCTAAGTTGGCGATTAATAAGCTGATATAGGGACATAATTTGTTACACCAGAATAAAATAAAAAATTGGCCAACTTTAACACAGAATCAAGTCGGTTTGATATTAATTTCATTTTTTATCATTGAGTTAACTGCTTTCCTGGAATTAATACAAATTATTCCTCGGAAAAATAATATTTTCTTAATAATTAAAAAGTATAATTTTGGAGCTATTTGTATTTTATAAGAGCTTTCATGAGATCGAAATCGGAACTAGAAAACAATAGGAATCCACCTGAAGAGTCAGTGATAATTATTAATCCTACTCAGTTGAGCCAAGAGCAGAGCCCCTTCTTAAGCGATTTTTTGGAGGGTGATGATAATCCCGAAGTGTTTTTAAAAGATGCGGTTTATACACATGAGTCCATCCGATTTAAATTAACCCATGAACTGAATTGGCGCTTGGGAAAAGACGGCATCAGTGAATGTTTTGAGGTAATGAGAGACGGCCAAGCAGGCAGCGGAAAATTTGGACGTATTGACCTTATTGAAGGGAAGTTGGTTTTTAACGAAAGGGGGCTTGAATTTATACCCATATCTTTAAAACCACATAAAGAGAGAGTGAGAAAATTCATTTTCTTTAAACAAGAGAAAGAAGAAGCAGTATGGCGTAAAAGCATTAAGGAAGAATATAAACGAACCAAACAAGCGGGTCATTTAAAAGTAAGAAATCCAGTCTTTTTTAGAGATAATGATGGAGCACTTGGTGCGTATTTTATCATTAAAAAAGCTCCCGGGGTTACCTTACATGATCTTTTGTATGGGACGGCGCAAGAACCACTGGACACGGCTACCCGAAAAGCAATTTCCCTTGCCATTCTCGATGCATACATAGAACAGGTAAAAAGGAGAGGTTTAGTGCACAATGATATTTCTCTGAGAAACATCATGGTGGATCTTTCTAATCCCAAGCAGCCAATTGTTACTTTTATAGATTTCGCTTTTGCTAAGAAAATAAAGGTCAACGATTCTGGTAAGTTAATAAGAGGTACCCCAGTGTATATGGCTCCCGAGCGATTTGAGGGAGATGGGAGCAGTACCGCAAGCGATGTGTTTGCTTTAGGACATATTCTTGGTGAGCTTTGGGGAGAACAAAGAATGCTCCCTAGTCCTAAATTAGGCATCAAAGGGATTTACCGCGCAAGCAAAAAGGGTTCATTTGACAGCGATCTTGTCCACCTTGAGGAGTCCGATCTCAGTGAGAACGAAAAAGAGAGTATAATTTATATGTTACTCTCAATGTTAGCTCCGAAACCTGAAGTTCGGCCTAGTCCTGAGGAAGTAAAAGAAGTTTTTACAAGGGATTATGAGTATCTTGAGGAACCAGTAGAGGTTCATTCCAAAAATTCTCTACCCTGAAAAGTTGAATCAAGGCGCCTAGCTGCCAAGCTCAGAATAGAAATGGCTGCCCTCACCCTGTCCCTCTCCCCAAGGGGAGAGGGGATTTTGGGGGGAGATTGTGAATAACTTTCTCTCCTTGAATGGTGTTACCTATCCTATCGGTTGCTGATGACACTAAATTCATTTTAATAACTGAAAGAACTCCTTCCGGGGCGAGGAAATTGATTAAAAATAGGGGGATTACATTTCTGCATTCAAGGGTTACTATAAAGTCACTTGAATCAAGCTGCTGATTTTCTACTCTATAAAATCTCTGATTGCAGCAAGCCTGAATTACTATATTATTTTACACTATTACTCGAAGCCTTTAAGGAAGCCTGCATGCGTCAGTTATTGATTACGATTTTGATTTTTTTGTTGTCAGACGCAGCATCTTGCGCACCTGTTTTTGAGATTATTCCTCTTGGAGTCTATGGTGGTTTGAAAGATGGGAATTTATCCGCTTATTTATTAAAAACAATCGAGAGCGATAATTATACGGCTCTTGATGGGGGTACTTTGATGCATGGGCTTGAAGTTAGCGTCCAGAAGCAATCGCTATTTAATAAAAATATTGACGATTTGCTGCAAAAATATATTCCTGCTTATCTCATTTCTCATGCACATCTTGATCATCTGATGGGGCTTGTAATGGCTCAACCCGAATTACGAGCGCAGCAGACAATTATGGCACGCGAAGAAACCATGCAGGCATTGCAGAAACATATTTTTAACTGGTCTGTTTGGGGAAATTTTGGTGATAGGGGTGAAATTCCGCACTTGAATTATCAGCATTATCAAACCATACCATTGCTGCAATGGACTGCTATTCCTAATACCGATCTGCAGGTAAAAACGTTCCCTTTAAGTCATGGTGGAATGGCATCAAGCGCCTTTTTAATACGTTATGAGACGGAATATCTCTTATACTTGGGGGATACGGGGGCTGATCGCATTGAAAAATCAACAAATTTGGAAACTATTTGGAAGGAAATTGCGCCACTCATTAGAAAGAAGCAGCTTCATGCCATCATGCTCGAGTGTTCCTTTTTAAACTCACAGCCAGATGACAAATTATTTGGGCATTTAAAACCAAGTTTATTTATGTTTGAGTTGCGCCAATTGGCGTCAATTGTTGATCCTTTAGATTTTAAAAACGCACTACGGGGATTGCCAGTTATTGTTACTCACATCAAACCGAGATTAGTTGATTTTTCAAATTCGAAAGAGGATACACGAAAGCAGGTTATCAATGAATTGTCCCAGGAAAATGATATCGGTGTCGCATTAATTAAACCGGAGCAAGGTTCAATGTTCAGTTTATAATAGATGTGAATGAAGTGTGCTGAACGTCTTAAGAAATCATAGGTCAGAGCCTGAATTTTGAAGAGGTGAAATGCAAAATTCAAGTACAGGCTCTGCGCTATTAATTGTCATGGTGTTCATGAGACTGAGCCAAGGGATGATCATGTGGGGGATGGCAATTTATTTTGCTATCGTCCTTATTTTTGCTCTATGGCTGAAGAACGTGTTCGTCATTCAATATCTGGGCGTGCTTCCAGGAGCTATCTTGTTTATTGTTGCCATGCTTTCTATGATTGTCGGACGCCCATTCGTTCAGGACTATGCTCGTGAAGGAATCGCTCAAGAACAGCAGGAATCAGTTCAATTTGTCCGTTCATGTTTTAAAATGACCAGCTTCTGGGCCTCTATATTTTTGCTTTCCGCGTTGATCAATCGAGTCAAAATGAATGATCCCAACCCCGATGAATTCGTTTACTTTGGTGTCCAACTTGGTATCTTGCTGATAGCGATGGGATATACTACCGTGTATATGATATGGTCCAAACACAAGCGATTATCAATGCCTAAAACTTAATCCAGGAAGCTTAGGTGAAACGAAGCGAAGCCTGGACAACGTTCGTATGGACTTGCGCCTCAACCCCCATTTCTTTTGAATTATTCTATACTCTTAGATAGGCCAATTAGAGGAATGAACTATGACACATGGAAGACCCGAGTCTGGAACAATTGATGATGCCATTATAAAAACTCTAAATAAGATATTAGAACTTGAGATGGCCGGGGTTGTGCGCTATACCCACTACTCTTTTATGATATTCGGTTTTAATCGTATCCCTATCTGTAAATGGATGCGGGATCAGGCTCAAGAGAGCTTAAATCACGCTCATTTAATAGGGGAGCTTATTACCCATTTTTCCTATCACCCTACACTTAAAATTGGCACATTATTAGAAACTCATCAGCATAATATTAGAACTATTTTGGAGGAGTCTCTTGAGCATGAGAAACAAGGTTTAAACTTATATTATCAACTCTTACACCATTCAGAAAAAAAGTCAGTGTTAGTTGAAGAGTTTGCCAGAAAAATGATTCAAGAAGAAGAAATGCATGTTGGCGAAATCTATAAAATGCTTATGTCGCCTGAAACGTTGAAAGATTAGGAGGTACTGTTGAATAATCAAAAATTCATTTCTAGATGTTTTAGTGTTTAGGGTCAAATTAATTAAGGAGTAAACGATGCGATTCACTAAAAATGTAGGTTTTATTCTTCTCGCTGTTTACCTCATCATAGTAGCTCTTGGTGTTTTGGCTCCTGGGGTTGCAATTCCCAGCACCATCACCGCTGTGGTTGCTTTGCTGGCTGCAATTTTTATACTCATAGGTAAATAAAGACATCCCTGCACGCAACGATTTTTAGTGCGGTGTGTAAGTCAAGCAAACGGAGTTTTTGAGATGCAGGGGGAACTGCAGTAGGGGCGCATGAAGCTGCGCACAGCCTACGTTTGCTTGTCTGGCCGTCACTACGTCAATAACGGACTCTCGATTGCGAATGTCCAGGATAAAAGCGCTGTTGCTCTTGAATTAACCCGAGCAATAAAGTCCAGTCAGGCTCTTGATTTAATGGTTGTTCTTGTCTTGTTTTTAGCAAATTATCATTTTAATATACCATTGGTTTATCTTCATGCCTTAGTGTTTTTAAATGAATCATTGCGCATGACCAGAGTAGGTGAAAACCGCAGAACCATTCTACATGTTGATTATTTAAGAAATCTCAATAGTTTCTAATCTCGGGGGGCACATGGGTTTTGATTTTCAAAAATTTAGAGTAATTGAACTCACCTTAAATCGTGGTGTCGGCAAGACCAAAGATACCATACAGCGATTTAAAGACTTAGTAAAACCGATTCACTCAGTTTCTTGTGTCAGGCATATCTTTATCTTCAATGAGGTGGAAGATCAAAAAGCCTTTGCTGAATTATTAGAAGAACTCAAAGAAAAAAATAAAGCCTGCAAACTGATGACGGGCTTAGAGGCCTATAATTTTTTATTAAGCTGGATTGTGGGGGGCGAATATCGAGTTGCTAAGCCGGGATCAAAATTACCTTTGTATAACGACAACCATGTATTAGGGAAATTCAAAACAAATTGGGCTTACTTTTTATCGACTCAAACAGATACTCAGCTCAAGCGGGAGTACACCAAAATTGTCTCCCAATTGTTAGAAGAAGCTCATGAAATTCGGAAACGTATCGAGCTGGGCCTTTATGGTGCTGATACACAACTCAGAGCAACGCTCGATAGGGTGATCGATAATATTTGCTTTTCAAAAAAAAATGCCTTGCCTGTTGCGTATGAGCAAACGCACCAAAGCAGAAAACAATATGCATTGTCAGTGATGCAAATATTGCATAAAAAAATCAGAGTCATTAGCACTATTCTGCAAAAAGAGGCGTCTCCCTCGCAAGATGAGACGTTGGCAAAAACAGGATATAGCAAACAAATGGCTTGCTCAAATCAACTCGCATTACTTACAACAAATGTAAAAACCGCCGTCAGCGAGGGTTTATTAAAATCTTCTAATAAAACAAACCGACAAATTCATAATTTTTTCAAGAAAGAGGGTTTGTTTTGTTCTGAGGAATTTAGAAAACAATCTTACAAAAAAGCGTGTGAGGAAAGCCAAGGAGATTATAAAGAATATTTAGCAACTCAATACAGCAAAACGCTTTGAGTCACCTTTTGGGAAGCCTTGCTCTGAAAGATGCACAGGTAATTGAAGTAAAACAAAATGTGATAAGGATAAGGTTGCACCTTTTTAAGAAAAAAGGAAAATAATAAAAATGCCACAAACGTTTATAAAAGGCCATCGAGCGATGTTAATTATTTTCGGTGGGTTACCGGGGACAGGAAAAACTACGATTTCTAAAATCATAGCCCAGCGTATCAAGGCCGTTTATCTCAGAGTAGACACTATTGAGCAGGCTCTAATTAACTTAGATGGCTATCCTGATGCATTGATAGTGGGTTCAGAGGGGTACTTTATCAGCTATGCAGTTGCTCGAGAGAATTTGGCCTTAGGCTTAAATGTGGTGGCCGATTCGGTTAATCCGATTGCAATCACACGCCAACATTGGCAGCAAGTAGCCGAACAAGCCGGAGCAGATTTTATCGAGATTGAACTCATTTGTTCCGATGCAACCGCTCATCAAAATCGGGTAGAAGGACGCATTGCCGATTTGGAGGGACATAAACTGCCTACATGGCAAGATGTTTTGGATCGCCACTATGAGCCTTGGGAAAGCAAACACATGGTGATTGATACGTCCCAATCGCTAATCGATGAGTCCGTGGCGCTCATTATGAATTTTATAGTGAACTTTTGCGGGAGAAAGTAGCAACTGTGCTGGCCTTTGGTTTAAGGCAGTTGGCTACGATGAAACATAGTCCGCATGCAGACACTTGAAATCAATTACAGTCAGATGAAATAGAGCATCCAAGTTCAGGGTCCTGACTTATATCATGGTGTTGCTAATAAAACAGTCCTGGCATCTAAGGTTTCATCTCTTGAATGGCGGAAGGAACCGTGGAGTCCAAGTGGAGATAAAACCGATCAGTTTTACAAAGAGCGAGATTAGAGCCACGGTTTCTCATATACCATTGCAGTTCTTCATTTTCTTCTTCACTTAAACGATTTGATTCTTGATATTCGGTCATTAATTCATTGAGTTGCTCTTTTAATAAAATGATATGTTTTCGTTGAGATGCAGTTAATGGATTTTTAAAAAAAGCAAATAGCTTATCGGCAGTGGCGTGTCGTTGAGTATAAGCTTTCGAATGAATTATTTGTTCATAACAGGCCTCGAGAAAATCAAGTTTTTCAGTGATTGTTGAGAACGTTTGAATTGAAGCCTCCAGTGTTTTTTTTGAGAAAGTACTGTTCAGATAAGTGCTTCTGAATTGCTTGGAAATTTGATCCACTTCAATTGTTACTTTTTCGGGGTTCTTTTCTCCAAATTTAGAAATAAGCTGCATGTTGACCAGCATTGGAATTATTTCTTTTACTGAATTTTCATCAATTAATATTTCTTCGCCAAAATTTTTGAATTTAAGTATGGTTAAATTCTTATTATTTCGATCAGCATATTTTCCAAATATCAATTTTTGAACGTGGTCAGTGATTTTATTTTGTTCAGGAATTAACTGATCTTGTAGTGCATCAATTAACCTGCATATTTTTTTGAACTCACCAGGAGAGGTTCCAGCAAACAAACGATACTTCAGTGTCAGTATTTCAGTATGCTTATGATGACTGGCAACCTCTCTCTTCTTCCCCTTGTCAATACCATCAAGCGTCTTTTGAAAAGCCTTAATTTGCTTGATCAACATATCGTATGGATAGCCCAAACGATTCACATCGACGTGATAGAGTTTTTTCCAAACATCACTATGATTCACCATATGCCAAACTATGGCAAATCCATCATCACTCAACAGTGGAGGATCATAACTCCTGAATAAACGCCCTTGATCCTCATCATCACGATGAAGCATTGCAATGAATCGCTCTTCACCACTTTTCAATTTCTTCTCTTTTGTGGGATGTACAAAAGCAAGAAACTCACGGTCTATTAATTCCCACATGGTTTTTGACCATTTTAGTTTGGTGTGTTGAGCAATAATCTGATGCATATGATTTAACATCAGATTGAAATCTGGTCCGAGGGTGCTCTGTATTTTTGCATGATACACATCATGCTCTGTTACTACAGGCATTGGCGTGTCAGCATAACCATGTATCTCTTTCGTAGGTGTTTCAACGCCACTATTCGGCATACTAATTGCAGTTGGCCTGTAGTTATATACAACGCCCTCTTTGACCGCGTCAATATCTAGCTTTCCTATTTTTGCACGATTTGCAGCAGCGCCATGAACTCCATACCGTGCAATTTGTAGTGCTTCAATAACACCGAAAGATAAGTAAAGATCATATTCATCTCCTTGATATGTTGCCCTATGCCAAGAACGATTTCTCAGCAGAGCATCTCCGAGTTGGATACGCGTGTTTGGTGGCGCAATAATTTGCGGATTATGTTTTGAAATAAAAAAAACTTGTTCCGATTTGGGTGCCGCTAAAATAAGGTTTAATAATCGTTCAGTCTGCTCTCTGGTAAGTCGTTCACCATAGATACTTTCTACAATCGCTGGAAAGCACAATTCAATAGCTTCTTTAGAAAGTTGTCCATCGTGAGCAAAAATAGAAAATGTTTTCTCCAAAGGATATTCTTTAGGAATTTGAGCTCTGGCGAGTATCGTAGTCATTTGCTGGCGCGTGATTTTGTTCTGTTTGAAAAGCCACAATGCGTAAAAAGTATGATCTTCTTTATTTAAGGCTGGGTGTTCAAAATCACCACATGCAATTGCTTTTGCAACTCCTTCCAAGCCTTCTGCATCCAGAGTGATATGTGCTGGAATAGTAATTTTATTGCCATTTAAAAAGTCATCAAAATCATCGGAATGCAGGGTTCTTGTTGGATCGACAGGAAACTGGTTTGTTTTGGGGTCTCTGAACCCAGGATGTTTGTATTTGGCATTTATATTTTTTCTTGGCGCAAACACTCGTAATGTTGGATCAAAAGTGACATCAACACCTGGTGGAATTTCCGGCGAGAAAAAACGACCAAAAAAAGATTCCCACGCAGCATGGGCATCTTCGATGGTACTTATTTCAGCGAAACCAAAATTTTCAGGCATAAAATTTATTCAACTAAAAAAGAACACTTGGGTTGTTTATTATACTAAAAAATGCAGCAGGATCCGAAGATATTGTCAATTTTTTAACAATTACACCGATTTTCATCGGTAGGAGGCTTCAAGTAAGTCTCGTGAATGCGGAAATTTTTCCACAAAGCCAAGGGTAAATGAGCCGTAGAACCGGCAGCAGTTGCAGCCAATACGCTGGATACATCGTGGTATTAGATAAACAGTGCATGCTTTAATCTGAACTATTGCCTTCTTAATAATCTATGGAAAAATACCAATTTATCAATGCAGTGAAGCACCTATAAAATCTAAATACTATTTTGAGTTGTCCTAACGTTCAAGATGCTCGTATTCTGATTTTCATTCTCAGGCCATTCGCTCGCAACAAAATTAACCTCTTTGATTAAAAAATCAAGGCACTGAAATGAGGTAGGGCCAGAAGTTCGATGCATGGCAACATTTAGGTGCATTCTTGCCATTACGAAATCGGGTGGATCTTCATTTAAAGCCTTGCTAGCAAGATCTAATTGTTCATCAATGATTTTTTTATTTTGGCTGCCCATCCGAAACGTAGAAAACCATTGCCCCTTGATGTGGGCTGCATAGGCTTCTTTAATACCGAGAACGGCTTCTTTCAGCGTGTTTAAATCCCTCTCCGCTTGATTGGTTCCGCCTACTACCAAATCTTGTACATTGTCAGGAATGACTTCTCTCATTGCCCTCAAAGGATGGGCCGCAAGTCGGTTTTTATCGGTGCTAAAAGAAAAGGTGTTTCCATAATATCGTGGAGTGGGTAATCCACCTAAATTTTCTGCAACGCGTAGCCCACTGACAATATCCATGTCGAGTCTGTAATTACAAAATTGAGCAAAAAGACCAGGGTGTTCTTTAGTCAATGATCGGCCATGGAGTGAATCAATGGAAGCAGTATTAAATGTTCTCACATGTAATTTTCTTGACTCTTGCAGGTCTCTATCTGTTGCATAGGCTCGAGCTCCGACATATTGGGCGAGGTGTCCTCCTAGAGAATGTCCCACGATTATGATTTCCCTATTGGGAAACTGTAATTTTGCCTTCTCATAGAAATCATATGCTTCTTCCTGTAATTTTTTTCCTACGGTACCCGTTAAGGTTAGATTGATATTGGAAGCCACATCCCTAATCGCTGCTGTTCCTCTATAGGAAATAATAATAGGGGAAGTGGATTCGTCATCCATTGGTTTAAGACAAACAGCCGCTAAAGCCTCAGTACCTTCTGCTTCGGGATTGGTTTTAGCTTCGATCTTATATTCTGCATTAGCGATACCCTCTGTTAATGTCTTGGTATAGACGTAGCCTTCACTCGTTTCGTTTTCGTCTTCGCGCAACTTATTTTCTTTTCCTTCAATACGATAGGCGAGCTGTGCTGCATCGAGTAATAATCTAATAGTACATTTTGGCATAACAAATTCCCTCAGACATAAGATACTTAGTTATCTGGGTAAAAAAAAAACTAAGTGCTCTTAAGATATTCTACCACGACTGTTCATTTTTGTAAAAATATTATACTTTTACTATATTTATTGTATCGCTTCATCAATGGAATTGAACAATGCCTCGACAGAAAGGAACACAAGAAGTTGCGATGAATTTAGAACCTTTTCATCACCCCAAAAGTAAGGCCTCAATGGAGAGTAGACTTCGTGATATTCTTGAGGCTATGGAGTCGGTGAGGCGAGGCGACTTGTCCAAACGCTTGAAAAAAGACCAGTATGATATTTTTGGCGAAATAGCCGATTCCTATAATAGTATGATGGAAGGGTTAAGCAGTTTTACTTCAGAAGTAACCCGCGTTGCCCGTGAAGTCGGTACCGAAGGTAAATTAGGCGGGCAAGCGCAGGTTCCTGGTGTCACGGGAACCTGGAAAGAATTAACCGATAACGTCAATGCAATGGCTGCCAATTTAACCAGCCAAGTGCGCAATATCGCTCAAGTAACCACCGCCGTGGCCAGTGGTGATCTCAATCAAAAAATTACTGTTGAAGTCAAAGGCGAAGTATTGGAATTGAAAAATACAATTAACAAGATGGTGGATAATTTAAGGTCGTTTTCAGGTGAAGTAACGCGGGTGGCGAAAGAAGTCGGTACCGAGGGTAAATTGGGCGGGCAAGCACAAGTTCCTGGTGTCACAGGCACATGGAAAGAGTTAACCGATAATGTGAATGCGATGGCGGCCAATTTAACCAACCAGGTGCGCAATATTGCTCAGGTAGCAACCGCAGTGGCTAAAGGTGATTTGAATCAAAAGATCACCGTTGAAGTTCAAGGTGAAATGCTGCAACTGAAAGAAACCCTGAATAAAATGGTGGATAGTTTGACTATCTTTGCTTCAGAAGTAACACGGGTAGCCAAGGAAGTGGGCACCGAAGGAAAGCTAGGCGGTCAAGCACAGGTGCCTGGGGTTACGGGTACGTGGAAAGAATTAACCGATAATGTGAATGCGATGGCTGCTAATTTAACCAGTCAAGTACGTAACATTGCCCAAGTTGCGACCGCAGTCGCAAAAGGTGATTTAAATCAGAAGATCACTGTAGAAGTGCTTGGGGAAGTGTTGCAACTGAAAGAAACAATTAACAGGATGGTGGATAGTTTAACCATCTTTGCTTCCGAAGTAACTCGGGTTGCCAAAGAAGTGGGCACCGAAGGGAAATTAGGTGGGCAGGCACAAGTACCCAATGTTACAGGTACATGGAAAGAATTAACGGATAACGTGAATGCGATGGCAGCCAATTTAACCAACCAGGTGCGCAATATCGCGCAAGTTACCACCGCTGTAGCCAGCGGCAATTTGAATCAAAAAATTACCGTTGAGGTACGAGGTGAAGTATTGGAATTAAAAAATACCATCAACGACATGGTGGATAACTTAAGATCATTTTCAGGTGAAGTAACGCGGGTAGCGAAAGAGGTGGGTACCGAGGGTAAATTAGGTGGTCAAGCACAGGTTCCTGGGGTAACTGGCACATGGAAGGAATTGACCGATAATGTGAATGCGATGGCTGCCAATTTAACCAGCCAAGTGCGTAATATTGCTCAGGTCGCCACGGCGGTTGCGGATGGCGATCTGAATCAAAAAATAACGGTTGAGGTCAGTGGAGAAATTCTTCAACTTAAAGAAACACTAAACAAGATGGTGGATAACTTAAATCTTTTTGCCGCTGAAGTTACACGCGTTGCAAAAGAAGTGGGTACCGAAGGAAAATTAGGTGGTCAGGCTTCAGTACCGGAAGTCGGTGGTACCTGGAAAGAATTAACTGCCAACGTGAATGCGATGGCTTCTAACCTGACGGATCAAGTACGTAATATTTCAAAAGTTGCGATTGCAATCAGCGCAGGGGATTTGACGCAAAAAATTACTGTTGAGGCTAAAGGGGAAGTGTTACTGCTCAAAGAAACCATCAATAAAATGGTGGATGACCTTAATCGCTTGGCGAGTGAGGTATCCCGTGTGGCGCAAGTAGCGGGTAAAGAAGGCAGATTAAATGAACGCGCTAATGTTGAAGGTGTTGGAGGCAGTTGGAAAGATATTGTTGATAAATTAAATAATCTCTTGAATTCGATTGCGACACCGGTACAAGAAGTGATTCGCCTTGCGGTCGCACTATCCATGGGCGATGTGTCGCAACGAGTCAGTATTGAAACCCAGGGTGATATCAGAACATTATCTGATGCATTGAATAAGTCTTTTGATGATTTAGGCGCATTAATTCGTTTTGCTATGGACAGTTCGACCAAAGTTTCTGGCGCGTCAGTACAATTAGCGGATATCTCAAAGCAGGTTAGTAGTACTTTGCAACAAGCAGCGAGCACCACACAGCAAATCGCTGTGGGGGCGAAAGAACAGGCGAAAAAACTGGAATCAAGTACGCGGATTGTTACGGAACTGTCTAAATCCATTCAACAAGGGGCAACCAATTCACGTACTGCCGCGGAAGTAACCCAAGAAGCCGCAAAACTGGCAAGCAGGGGTACTGATGCAGGAAAACAAGCGGCAACACGGCTTAAGTCTATTGATGATATCGTGAAATCCAATACCGATACAGTCAAAGATTTGGATAAGCGCGCCAAAGAAATTGGGGTGATTGTCGGTACGACAAAAGGTATTGCCGATCAAACAAACCTTTTGGCATTAAATGCCGCAATAGAAGCTGCTCGTGCCGGTGAGGCAGGTCGAGGATTTGCTGTGGTGGCCGACGAAATTAGGAAGCTTGCTGAAGGGACTAAAAAAGCCGCCGTGCAAATTGAGGGTATGGTGAACACCATACTCGAGTCGACCACACAAGTGGTTGAAGGTATGACCACAGGTACACAGAAGGTCACTGAATCCATTGATATTGTCAATGAAGCGTTAAGAATTCTTAGCCAAATTAGTTCGGGTACCCAGGAAATCACAGTCAAGGCTCAGGAAATTTCAACTGCAACATCAGAGCAAGCCAAGGCAGCCCTTGCTGTTGCAAAAACAACAGAAGAGATCTCGGCGACCTCAGAGCAAGCGGCAGTTGGTGCCGAACAGATGTCCTCGTCAATTCAACAACAAACTGCCAGTATGCAACAAATGACGGTGTCCGCTTCGAATTTATCCGTTCTGTCCGATGAGTTAAGAACGGCCCTGAAACGATTTAAAGTAGCCTATATGGCCTCTGAAACACACGTGCTCAGGGGTGAATAATGCCGAATCGATCCTCATCAACTCTTAAAGCTAAAGAACAACAATTAGTGCAACTCATTGTATTTCGATCAGGAAATGAAGAGTTTTGTATACCAATCAGTGACGCACAAGAAATTATCAAGGTCGTTCCCATCACCCCTATTCCTGATTCGCCCTATTTTATACGTGGGTTGATCAATGTGCGTGGCGATATTGTAGCGATTATTGATATTAAAAGCCTATTTTCTCTTCCCACAGCCGTTAACGATAATCCAAAGCATATCATTATTACAAAACAAAATAGTGGGATTTTTGGCCTAATGGTTGATGAAGTCGTTGAAGTTTTGCGTGTAAACGGTGCGGAGATAAATAAAAATCCTTCCAGCATCATCAATATTCATGAAAAATATGTCGGTGGGGTAGTGATTGATGAAAATCGTTTAATTATTTTATTAAATTTAGCGAGTATTTTAGCGCAAGAGGAACTTATAAAGCTATCCGCCATGGAACGTTATTAAACGAATGATTGTACGTGTTCACGACGATACGTCATCTCGAATGTAGTGAGGGAGCTCCAGCATATGGTATGAGCATCCAGTGAATAGGATGCTCAAACAAGAGCTCCTTCGTCGTAAACTCTTCAAAATGACGAGATTGTGAACGAATACGAAATGATTTCTCGGGAAACTCTGACCATCGGGATTTCGAGAGAACTCAGTCGAGCTCATTTGAGGAGAATACGATGGGTAAGAAGGTGATGATTGTGGATGATTCCAATTTTATGCGGACAATCTTAAAAGATATTTTAAATAAACAGTTTGCAGATCTCGATATCATAGAGGCTGATGGCGAAAAAGCAGCCCTACTCTTACTCAAAAAAAAATCACCCGATCTCGTACTACTCGATGTAATCATGAATGCCAGTGAAGTGGAAGGAATTCAGCTCTTAGAAAGCATTCATAATCAATATCCACACATCAATGTATTCATGGTGACATCCGTTGGTCATGCTTCAATTAAGGAACGGTGTAAATCTCTGGGAGCAAAAGGATACATTCAAAAACCATTTGAGACAGAGCAAATTAAACAGGAACTTAAAAAATATTTATAACTTACCATAGGATGTCGTTGATGAATGATGACATGAATCAATACATAGAGGATTTTCTTATTGAGGCAAACAATCATATTAAAAATATGAATTTAGCACTCATCAATTTGGAACGAAAACAAGATAATAAGAAAAACCTACAAGACATTTTTCGCAGCGCTCATACATTCAAAAGTATTTCTGCAACTATGGGATTTCAAAAAATAGCAAAATTAAATCATGCGATCGAAGATTTACTCGATGCAATTCGTACCCAAAAAATTCCACTCAAACTTTGTGTTAATCTTTTATTTAACTGCTTTGATTTTTTAAAAGAGGCCTTAAAAGAAATCTCAGCAGGAAAGCCAGAGCCTGCTACCGAGACAATCATTAAACAAATTAACAGTGTTTTATCCGATGATGAGAGGCACACTGCTGATCTATCGGCAATCAAATCACTGTCGACCTTAGAATCGGTTACCAGCATCGAAGTTAAAGTCGACCGCCTTGATAAATTGCTCAATCTGACTAAAGAATTGCTTATTAATAAAATGAGATTAGACAATTTAAGTGAGACGATTCAATCCCCTGAATTAGCTACAACAGTAGGCATTTTGAATCAAACACTCAATGAGTTACAGTATTACGTCATGCAAATTCGACTCGTGCCTATAGGATTTGTATTCGATCGTTTTTCCCGTATGGTCAGAGATCTCGCGAAACAGCAAAATAAACAGGTTGAATTACGCACTGAAGGCAGAGATATTGAAGTCGATCGTTCATTAATCGACGCTATAAGTGAATCTCTAGCTCACTTAATCAAAAACGCAGTGGATCATGGTTTAGAATCTTCCGACATGAGAAAGGCGAAAAAGAAACCTGCAGAAGGAAGCATCAGTTTAAAAGCGAAACGCCATAAAGAGTCTGTAGTCATTGAAGTCAGCGATGATGGTGCTGGACTTAATCTCGAGGCCATTAAAAATATTGCGATAAGGCGCAATTTATTACCTACAACAGCAGAGAAACTAGAAGTAACAAACGCTATTTTTTATGGGATTTCCACTACAGAAACAGTCACAGATATTTCAGGAAGGGGGCTGGGTTTGTCTATTGTTAAGCAGACCATTGAATCCATTAACGGAACGATTGAAGTCGCAACTGAAAAGGGAAAAGGGACTCAATTTACGATAAAGATTCCTTTAACCTTAACCGTTATTCTTGTTTTGTTGGTACGTCAAGGCGATCAGATTTATGCACTTCCAATCAATAGCATAGAACGTTTAATCACGATATCTTGTCAGGAGACCGCCGCTCTCTTGCATCAAGAAGCTTTTGTGTATGAGCAAATCAATGTCCCTCTTTTGCGTTTGTCCGTTCTTTTTAAGGAAAAGATAACTGCAGAAGAACGCCAATTTATTGTTGTCTTAAGAAAAGAAGAAGAGTTATTGGGTTTAGTTGTAGACGCGCTGCTCACCACAGAAGAAATTATTACTCAACCGATTAATCCAATCATTCGAGGGAGTAAGTTGTTCTCTGGGACGGCATTATTGGGCTCAGGTGAGACCATTTTAATTATGGATATCGACGAGCTTTTCCTATGTTTAAAGCAAAAACATACAGGATAAATCATGATGAAGATAGAGAAACGATTCAATGAATTAATGAGTTTCGCAGCAACAGAAGCGACCTTTGCCTTATCAAAATTATTAAGCCAACAGATAACCTTAACAAGTGCCGATGTCAGTGTCAAAGTCACTGAGGTACAAAGCATCATCAAAGACAGTATTAAAGAGGAGATCGCTCAAATTAATCCTAACTTGGGAGGAGCGATAATCATGACTACTCCTTTGCTTGGTACTTTAGAAGGCTTTGGCTCCTATATTTTACCAAGAACTTCCGCTTTAAGAATCTGTGATGTTCTGTTACATCGGACACTAGGTTCAACACGACAAATAGGGCGTCTGGAGGAATCCGCTCTTTTGGAGACTGGAAATATCGTTGTTGGTTGTTTTTTAAATGCATTAGGTTATGTATCAGTGCTTGATAATATTTTGCATAAAAAAATGACTCTGACGGTGAGCAACCATGATGAGATTCCTAATTTTAATGACATAAGTTCAAATGGTGTCTATCGAGTTCGTATTAACTTTTATATGAAACATATTGTTGAGAATGAACATCAGCGTATTGATATCAATGGAATCTGTGATTTTTTCTTTGATAGTGCTCAAGTTACCGAACTATTAAATATACCGCACAATCCAGAAAAAAGTTGTTGAAATCGGAGTCGATTGTACTGCTTTTTTCAGAGTCCTTGGCACAACGTTTCTCTGAAATAAATCGCTTCGCAAAACCTCTGAATTGCTTATTTACTCCGAATTGACCAAGAAAAGAAAAAAATAAAACAGTTAATAATAAATTAAGATTAAAATGGTACTATATTGGTGTAGCGGTATTAAGTCTCCTAGGTTATAAATCACATCTCTATCGCTACATTTAACTTCTTCAAGAATGCTACCGCCGCGAAATCAATTTAAAAAAACACGGCGACTTGGTATCAAAAAACCATTACAGTAGGTAGCCCGGATTAGCATAGTGTAATCCGGCCTCAGGTTTAAGTGGCGATTAACTTTTAGTGCATGTTTGGGTGCCGCTGTCTTTTCCGGATTGAGATATCCAATTGCCTTGCAAAGACCCGTCTGGTTTTATAGCCAGAGATAATACACCTGAAATGCTATTATCGATTACGCCCCAAAAAGAAGTCGTCAAAAAATTAGTGATATTCGCACTCATTAATCCCGTACCATACAGTACTGGATTACCCGTACTATCATCCCATTCCGAGTTATAAGTATCACCAGTCTGCGATATAGTCAGGGTAAAGTTTTTATTCGCCAATAAAGAGCCATTCCATTGGCACTGATAACTCCCAACAAGAGATGGAGCGGTGCTGGCAGTCTGATTGTCAGCATAAACTGTTGTGATCGTGAAATATAATATGGCTGTTGAAGAGATACTTGCCAATGCTTTCATAACAAACTCCTTGTGTTCATTCACCCCAATACACCAGTCACTTTATGATGATTTTTTACAACTAAATGTAGCGGCCTGATTCTTATTATTTTGTACCCATTTACCCTCCAGAGTACCATCAGGTTTGATGAGGATGTATTGGGTAAAAGTAGTTGTGAGATCTTTAGACCACCAAAATAAAAATGAGAATGCATTATTTATATCTTTATTTTGCAAACCAACCCCAACAATACTTGGCGTGGTGTTATGCATGCCTCTTTTGTACATTTTATAGTTATTGTCACTGCTTTTTTTAATGGTAAGCACTTCTGTGCCATCTGTCGGGTTAGAAAAAGGATCACGAAAATTGCATAAATAGGTACCCGAAATATCGGCTGTTGGAGTTTGAGTTGCAGGGGCATTAGCATCTGCAAAGGCAGTAGGTAAAAATGAGAGACAACTTAATGTTCCAAGTATTATTTTGGATGAAACCCTGTTCTTAGAAATCATAAAAAACTCCTTTTAAATATTCGGTCCAACATCCCTACGTCTAGAAATTGAGTCGTACAAAATTATAGATGATCTTTCATAAACTTACAGGGTAAGGATTACCATCATCCGCCTCGTTTTTGAACGAGCTGAGTCAGATCGCTGAATCCATTAAGACTACAGAATGCTTGATTGTTTGATTGAAACTCAAGATGGCATGTGATTCTTGAGCTTTAACAGTAACTTTTTATTATTAGGTTTTTATTAATTAATACTCTTTAATGTAGATGCAGAAAGCAAAAAGAACGCAGAGGACAGGGAAACGTCTACAGGCGAAGAGTACAAAAACTTTCTTAAAATGATGGTTCAACATCGAGATCGCGGATTGGAGCCAGTTTCTCACTCTCAATCTTCTGAGCATTTTTCCGAACAAGAGCTAAAGGATAAAGAGCCAATGAGGATTTCTAAAAAATAGTTTCCAGTCAGTAACTGTATATTTTCAAAAATTTTTTAATCTCGCCACGGTCTCAACTTGAATCTATAATTAATCAATATGAGCAAAGGATATTGAATATGCCCTACACAACCAAGCTATTAAATGCAAAAAACGAAGAACTGGCTTTTCACACGGTTGTGAAACCTTCACTACGAGGGAGAAAGCATCAGGTTTTTGAGGTTTATATTGGTGAAGGTAAGGAGCGTAAACTCGTGGGGGCAATGGACTACAATGTGAGGCCTCACTGCATTCATATTAATCGTATGGATAATTTTCAAAATGGATTTCCGCCAACAAGTGCTGGCTTTATCAAACACATGGGCTATTTATTTCTTGAGCATGCATTTCGTGAGAGTTTTGCCCGAGGATTTCAGGGGAAATTGGAGTTAGAAGCGATTGAGAAATCTCCTATAGTCTATTTCAAATTTGGCATGAGAAAAGACAGTCGCATGGCCTGTGAAATGGCTGATTTATTCAATGCCATCAATATGATAGAACATTTTAATGAATCAATGCCTCTGGATGAACGAATGTCATTCCGCAGCGAACTTTTTGATCGCTTGTGTTTTGCTAATAAATTGTTCAGCAAAGAGGATCTGGAAACTAAGAAAGCATTGGAAAATGCAATCGATAAAATGCTTGCAGGTGAAACGAAAGGGCCGATATTCGAAGCTAAAGAAGAATTACTTCAATTGATTGAGAAGCGAATGAAATTAATGAAGGAAACGTTCTGGGGGGTGCCTTATCAATTATTAGTTGATAGTGCCGCGTTACACTTAGGGATTCCAAAAGATCAACGCGATAGCCTAACTTTTAAACAAGTGATTGAGTATGGTACTCAGGATCCTGATAATATCGAATTTTCTAATTGGTTAACAAACCCTGAAACTGCTCAATTATCCGCCGAAGAATTTGCTTCTCAATATTTATTGCAAATAAAAAAGAACAGGATGCTAAGCTCAATGCATCTTCCTGAAGCATGGAGGCAAAAAAAGACGGTCGAACTCGGGATTGATCCGCAAAAACCATTTCTTGGAATCGAACATGATGAAGATAAACGTATTCCACTAATCGAAAAAATGATCGGAAAACTAAGCAAAGTACCTTCGTCAAGTCAATTGAATTATCTGTTAGCGGAGCTTAAAGAGAAACTTCTTTCGGGCAAGGATGACGATTCTGAGTCTTTAATACGCGACATTGAATCAATAAAAACAAAAATAGAGCAGAAAAAAACGAGGGCCTCCAAAGTCGATAAAGAAGAAGAATCTGAGGCGAGCCGATTTTCTTTTTGGTCAAATCCGACTGACGTTTATGATGAATTGATGGACTTAGTCGGGCAACTTGAGCAGATTGCAAAAAGCACAGCAAATGAGACGCCACACCAAGCAAAAAATCAATAAAGACACTTGTTCTTCTCAAGGTGTGCAAATAGCGATATCATTGCACAACGGTTAAATATACTCCGCTATGGATATTCGTCTATTATCTCGATATTAAGAAGAAGTCATCATGCCAGCCAACAAATTTCAGCTACCGCTTGTAACCCTCATTGTTATCTCCCTATTAGGTTGTTGTATGGAAATCGATATTTCCTTACCCAGCTTTCCCAGCATCATGACTTTTTTTGGGAGTACAGAAGCGCAAGTCCAAAACACATTAAGCCTTAATTTTTTGGCATTCTGTCTCTCTGGTTTGTTGTATGGACCCTTATCTGAAACTTGGGGGCGACGTGGTTTAATGATTTTTGGAGCAACCTGTTTCTTAATTGGAGCAGTGGGGTGCGTGTTTTCCTTTTCTATATACCAACTCATGTTTTGGCGTTTTATTCAAGGTTTAGGTGCCAGTAGTACTTTAGTGATGGGCTTTGCCATGATCTCTGATCGCTATAGTGGGGAAATGGCAGCACGTTACATTGGTAAAATTAACGCCTATGTTACCATTTTTATGGCAGCAGCCCCTATTTTAGGCAGTGCCATTATCAACTATTTTACTTGGCGAGCGAATTTTTCCTTCATCGCGATTATTGCCCTGATTTCATGGTTTTTTCTGATTTGGCAATTACCAGAAACCAAATCGGAAAAGCAATCTCTAGAGATTTTGAGGCTATTTAAAGATTATTGGACCGTTTCTACTCATGGAAAATTTTTAATCTATGCCAGCATGCCCAATATGTTAGTGACAGCCTATTTAACTTTTGTCGGTAGTGCTTCGTTTTATTATATCAATACGTGTAAATTATCGTATTTCCAATTTGCCATGCAGCAAGGGTTAATTGTATTCCTCTTTTCGCTGACCAGTTTTTATGCTGAGAAAGTAATTTCAAGAATTGGGAGTCGCAAAGCAGTCCATTTGGGGATGGTGTGTTGTGCAATATCGATTGTGCTGTTTACTTATTTTGCGTTCCAATATCCCGATTCGCCCCGTTTGATCACCTTTTCAATGTGTTGGATGGCAGTAGGTTGTGCATTTCCAATGAGCGTGACTTTTGCACAATCTTTAGAAATTTTACCTCATCTCAAGGGAGCCTGCTCATCATTCATTATGTCAACACGATTGTTTATTTCATCCGGAGCCGTTGCGTTAACTGGTCTTTTGTTCGATGGTTCGATGCGTCCTGTTGCGCTTGTTATTGATGGGGCGATCATTCTAGGGATTGGCATGTATTTTATGATTGAGCGAATGATGCTCCCTAAGGAACGTTTATTGGAAGTGGCTTGAGATTCGTTGAATAGGCTAACCAAATTAAGTTCTGGGCCTTAGCCTGTAGCCGTCAAGCTCGGGAAAAAATGTACCCTAACCCTAACCCTAACCCTAACCCTAACCCTAACCCTAACCCTAACCCTAACCCTAACCCTAACCCTAACCCTCTCCCGCGATTTAAGGTCACTTTTTAAATCAAATTCCTCTCGCGGGAGAGGGGATTTTAAGCGCTATCTGAAGCGCATTTTGCGCCAAACGCTCCTGTCCCCCTAGGGGTGAGAAGCGTTTGTCATTTTTATTTCTTAGCTCGACAGCGATGGGTTAAGGCCCAAGCTCAAATTGACTGACCCGTTGAATTTTCATCCCAGAGCTTGTTTGTTTTTATTTGATGATTGTGTTAAAAATCATCTACCTAAGGATGCAACATACTTGCAAATATCCTTTATTATCAAGAGATTTTCATGGACGAAAATAATAATAAATCGCTAACGCTCCATGTTTGGATAGTTTGTGCGTTGGGTTTGTTCATTGATGGTTATGATTTATATATTGCTTCGGTAGCTGAGCCGTTCATTAATGCCCAATACCATCCCTCGTCTCTGATGATTGGCCTCACTCAGGCTGCAGCACCTCTGGGCGCGGTTTTCGGTGCAGTCATTGTGGGTCGATTGGCGGATATGTTGGGTAGGAAAAGCATGCTCATTATCAATCTTATTTTTTTTGTTTTGATTGCCATTTGTTCTGCATTTGCCTGGAGTATCACCTCTTTGTGTGTGTTACGATTTTTACTGGGCTTTGGTGTGGGTGCTGATTATCCGATTTGTGCTGCCTACTTGGCTGAAATGATACCGGCTCGTAAAAGTGCCCAATTTATTGCAATGGCAATGTTTATTAATTGTCTTGCTTCCCCAATCGGCGTCATCGTTGCCTGGTTTTTATTTAAATTGCATCCCCAACTCGATGTTTGGCGGTGGATATTTGCTTCAGGAGCAATTCCGGCGCTCATTGGGTTGTTATTCAGAGCCAAGTTACCGGAAAGCTTTTTATGGAAAGTGCATCAAGGTTTAAAACCCCAATCAAGTCGTTCAGTCTTTAAACATTATCAATTGGTTTTTTCTCCGCGCATGATACGCATCACGGTTTGTCTATGTTCTTGCTGGTTTTTATTAGATATCTCCTATTATGGAATAGGTTTATTCACGCCTTATGTTTTACAAGCGTTTAATCTATCGCAGGAAGCCAATTTTTTAAGTGCTCAAACCGAAGTACTGAAAAGTACTTTAGTGGTTAATGTTTTTGTGTCCCTGGGTGCTTTTGCAGTGATTTTTTTTGTTAATCAGGTATCGCTGATTAAACTTCAGATGATAGGATTTTTATTTTCATTTTTGGGATTATTAATCCTTAGCATAAGCTATTTGTTTCCAAGCCTTGGCCTTATTTTCACCGGCTTCATACTGTTCAACTTTTTTATTAATTTTGGTCCAGGAATTACCACCTATCTTTTGCCTGCAAAGCTCTATAATCCCGAATTCAAAGCGACAGGACATGGATTAGCAGCGGGGACGGGAAAATTGGGGGCGTTTATTGGAACTATATTCTTGCCGATGTTCCAAGCTCAGTTAGGGATCCATCTGACCTTAGCCATTCTTGCGAGTACTCTTTTGCTTGGCGGGTTGTTAACAAGATGGTTAGAACAAGAAGAGAATAAATTGGCTAAGCTACCAGATTCTATTGCCGAAACTACCTTGGTATCCGCGTCTTGAAAGGAGAAGTTATGGATTATCAGTTACGTGAACAACAACACCGTTTTTGGAAAGAACAAGGATTTGTCATCTTGCCCGATTTTCTCTTTTTAAAGGTGAAACAACATCTGCAAACGTGGTGTGATGAATTAACTTCCTGGCCTGAAACACCCGGAAAGTGGATGAAGTATTTTGAAAAAAATGCTAAGGGAGAGCGCCAGCTTTGTCGTATTGAAAATTTTATTGATTACCATAAGGGTATGTATGAGGTTGCCAACAGCGCGCGTACTTTAAACTTAGTTTCTATCTTAATGGGAGAAAAAGCTGCCATTTTTAAAGAAAAAATTAACTATAAATTTCCCGGTGGTGGCGGATTTAAACCTCATCAAGATGCCCCTGCATTTATTAGCTTTAATCAGAGATTTCACATCACCATGATGGTCGCTATAGATGATTGCACTTTAGAAAACGGTTGTTTGCAAGTGGTTCAAGGTGGTGCTAATCAGCCTACAATTCTTCCTCAAGAAGTGGATGGTTCAATAAAAAAAGAGATGGCTGCACAGTTTCAATGGTCGCCAATTGAATGTAAAACTGGAGACGTTATTTTATTTGACTCCTATTTGCCCCATTACTCTGAAGCGAATTGCAGTAATAAACCCCGCCGTGCGATCTTTATTACCTTTAGCAAATTTTCTGAGGGTGGAATTATGCGCGAGGCTTATTATCAGGACAAGAGAGAAAAGTTTCCTCCAGATTGTGAGCGCGATCCCAATAAAGATTATTCAGCAGGTGCTGCAATTTATAATGTTGCTAATCCCATTTCCGAAATGATGCTATGAATACTATGAATGATATTGATCATAAAATTAATAGGGCTTTCCAGTATTTGAATTGCGCTCAGGACATGGAATACATCGGAGAGCCTATTTCACAATTTGAACATGCGTTACAGTGTGCTTATTTTGCAGAACAGGCAGGACACAATCAGGAAGTCATTCTTGCTTGCTTATTTCATGATATTGGCCACTTTGCTGTGGAGACCCAACAAAATAAGATGGCAGATTTAGGGGTTGTGCATCATGAATGGATAGGCGCCAATTTAGCTTATGAGCTGGGATTCTCAGCAAAAGTTGCTTTGCTGATCGGCAATCATGTGAATGCCAAACGTTATCTAGCGGGAAAGAAAAAGGATTATTTTGCACGTTTATCTGCAGCAAGTAAGAAAACCCTTTTCTTTCAGGGCGGAGTAATGTCTGAAGAAGAGATGCTGCTTTTTGAAACCCATATCCATTTCAAAGACATCTTAAGAGTGCGTGTTAATGATGAAAAAGCCAAGGAAATAGGTATGGAGGTTCCCGACCTTGCTTATTATCGTCCTTATTTATCGAAACATTTTGAGGAAACAAAGAAATCATCTGCACCTAAAGGGTTGATTGATTATGTTGATGAGGCATGGGTTGAGCAGCTTCAAGTGTTTCTTGAGAATGAATGCGATGAGAATCGATAGTCGCGCAGGTGAAAGAGGATCCCGCTTGCGCGGGAATGGCAGATTGAGATTAAAATGCCCCATTCTCATTATTGCAACAGGGGATTGACCACCTCGGTTGCAACAGGCGGTGCTGGAGTTAAGAAATAAATAATCAGTAATATCAGAAAAAGAAGTGTCGCAACATAAAATACAATTTTTGCATGATATGTTGATGAAGGATCCGTTCCTTTATAGGTGATGTATCCTGAAATAATGGCAATAATTAAAAAAATAAAAGCTCCAGTCAACATTTTAGCTTTCCTTCTTCAGAGTACTCTTCATTGATCCCAAAGGATTAACAACATGGAGCCATAATTTTTTACTTTAAAAATCACAACTCATCATAATGATTATAGCAGCTCCAATTTCAGAATAAGGTTATTGGAAGGTTCTATGTCAATTGAAGATAAATTCGTTGGCGTAGGGAAGCTTGCTTTTTTTTCACTGTGATTCTCATGAGAATGAAAGAAGAGATTGGGGTTGGATTTATTAATCCATAAAGCCCAAGTATTTAATTTTTTTACGACCATACTATGGTTTTTCGAATTACGTAGTGATTCGCCGAATTCTTCTGATGCAGCCCAATATTGCATTCGTTTAGGTAGGTCTTTAAAGCTTTTAAGCATACATGTTGACGCCATTTCTTCGGCATTTTCGGGGTATAGAGCTGCGTATTTATCGAGATAATAAGCATATTCGCTTGCATTGATTTTATGGGTTATTTTCTCCATATACACTTGATATGTGTTCAATTGTTCTTTAGCTGGTGGCTCATGAAATTGAGAAAAAAAAGCCATTAAATTATCAATAAAGAAATGGATCGCTTCATCGGTTGCACGCAGACCCTCATGTCCGGGTATCGCGCGCATTTGTTTAAAATCCATATCCAAGATATTTTGAAGGTTTTGAAAGTGAGGCATGATGAATATCAGTAATTAAAAATATGATGTGTTATTTTACAGAGTTTTTTTAAATTTTCCGCTTTATTTTCGCTCCTGCTTCATCATCCTTGCTATACTCGAATGAAGCAAGGAAGCGGGGACGTATTCGCAAAGAAGATAAGGGTGATGCAATAATTGCTCTTTATGAAAAAAATATCGACCATTTGAAAAAATGTTACAATAATGCCTGAGCTTTTAAGTCGGTTACCCGATGCCCCAACCAGAGTCTAGAATAAAAATGCACATGCAAACAACATATGAAAAAAAACAACTGTGGATTATTTTACTCATTGTTTTAATCAGTTTTATCGGTTCATCCATTGCTTATCCGATTCTTCCGCCCCTTTTTTTACACGCTACCGATCAGTTGATTATTTCTCCCGAATGGAGTGAAACCGGCAGACGTCTTTTGCTCGGGCTTACCCTTGCAATTTTTCCTCTGGGGCAATTCATTGGTTCTCCCATTTTGGGCAGAAATTCGGATGTTTATGGGCGCAAAAAAATACTGATCATCAGTCTGGCTGGAAGCATGCTCGGTTATGTATTGACCGTTATCTCGTTTGAGATAAACAGTTTCTGGCTGTTATTATTCAGCCGCTTTTTAACAGGATTCATGGAGGGGACTTTTGCTGTGGCCAGGGCATTCGCATCCGAGCTGACGACCATTAATAAGTATGTAAGTTTTGGTAGGATCAACAGTATGGCCGGTATTGGTTACATCATTGGGCCGATAATTGGGGGTTTATTGTCCAATTCACATATGATTCCTTGGTTTTCCTGGTCATTTCCTTTTACTGTTGCCGCACTCGCATCAGTGATTACCCTAGGGCTTGCCTGGTGGAAATTGCCGGAGCATAAAACCCTGGGGATCCCTCAGAAAGAATCCATTTTGAAACAACTCAATATTATACGCCAATTCAAGCTTTTATTTCAGCATCACCCGCATTTGAAACCTTTGCTCATCATCAGTACACTGTTTACCTTTGCAGTAGATATGTTTTATGAATTTGGTCCGGTGTATTTGGCTGGAAAATGGCTTATGTCTCCTAGCATGATTGCAGTTTATAATGGTGCCTTATCCGCATCGCTGGCTATAGGTGCTTCCTGGCTTCCCCATCATCTTTCAAAACATCTACCCATTCATAAAATTATTATTTTGGCGATGCTGACTACTACTTTGATTTTTGCTGCCATGATCACCTTTCAAAATCCTATAGCGATGTTTTTATTTTTTGCACTCATTGGCTTTAGCATCACCAGTGTGGTAACCACTCTGACGATACACATCTCAAATAGAGCACAAGCCTCAAAGCAAGGCGAAGTGATGGGGGCGCAATTAAGTTTGCGTACGCTAGGCGATGCTATTATTTGCTTTGCAGGCGGTTTAATGATTGTTTTATCAATTATCTTGCCCATTGTACTCTGTTGCCTTACTGCATTGGCTGCGAGCATTCTTTGTTTGTTTTTTTTAAAACCGAAGTCATAAATAATCTGGTTCATTAATTTTTTAAAAACTAGTTGAATAGAGGACTTATTTCTTTCTCGGTACGGTTGCTTTCAGTAGGTAAACGACTGGATAAAAACCCATGATGAAGCATGCTTGATATCGGCCATTGCAATTGCTGATGCTCAATTATTTGACCATGGCACGAACTCAAAATGAGTTGTCCCTGATTGTTGAATATAGAAAAATTTCGTTCATCGGGTAAATTTTTTATCGCCTCCATGGATAAAGAGCTCATTCTAGGGTTTGTGATGAGCGCCGCATATAAGGAGTCCATACGGCTTTCCACCGGGCCCTGCATTAATTTAAAATATTTTTGCGCGCAAAGCGATAATGAGGCTGCACTGCCTGCAAGGGTTTTTACCAAGCCTTTTTCCCCGGTAGGCAGGTTTCCTTCTTTCATCAGAAAATGGCCTTCACTATCTGCCAAATAGAAACTATCAAGTTCTTTACGAATATTCAAAGTCCCTAATTTATAGGCTCCATCTTTGCACCCTGTGGGGCCTAACGCATCGGTTACAAGAATAATTTTGTTTTTAACCGCATGGTGTATTAGCGAAATAAATGAGTCGGATAAATGAACCCCATCCCCAATAAGTTCCACACCAGCAGGACAACGCTCAGGGTTCTCAAGTATCCATTGCACGACATGACTTTTGGCATCATGGACAGTGAGTTGGCGTGTTTCTCTACTGCACGATTCTTGACACGCATTCCCGACATGCGTGAATCCGCACGCGCCCGCCGCAATTGCACGATCAATGGTCTTCTTATCTTCTGGATTGCAGTGGCCAATGAATACTTTTACAAAAATACCTTCTTGCTCAAGATTTTTGCTCTGCTGAATAAATTCTTCAGCTCCTGGCAAATCAGGGGCAATGGTTATTTTCCAGTGTTTAATATTGGGTGCAACGCAAATAATATCCCTAAATTGTTCCATACTAATCTTCTCTTGGAGTGCCTCTGGTGCGTGAGCTCCCTTGCAACTCTTTGAAATAAAGGGGCCTTCTAGATGCACACCAACAATCTGAGTAAAGCCAGGTGTAGGATTTTGTCCTTGTTGCGTTACAAAATGATTAATTTGTATCAATGATTTCTTCAGGGAGGGTATTGGCATAGAGACTAGGGTTGCTACTGCATAAGCCAGACCAGTATTGCCTAGCCCTCGGACAATGCGCTCTAAGTGCTCAGAACTCATTTCTTCGCTTAAATCTGCGAAATCAACTCCACCTTGGCCATGAACATGGGCATCGAGCATGCCTGGCATTAAGAAACAACAGCCCTTAGAATCGATAATTTTTTGTTCTTGCAGAGACGATAAATCATCATCAAGATTATAGATTTTTCTTAAGCCATCTTCAGAAACGTACACATGGCTTAGCTCTTTAATCCCGGCATCCTTATAAACATAAATATTTTTAATCAGCATATTCAAATCCTTGTAGGGAACAATACTGGAAATCTTAATTTCATTACACTCAAGCGTTCATACCTATTAAGAGTTGACCTTCAGGAAATGTCCTAGAGTTTCACTGATAAATTAGCTAAAATCGCAAGTCTATAGATCAAGTTTTCTTTATTATTCAGTGGCATCCTGCACAAAGTTCATTGTAACAAAATATGGAAAAGAGATGAATGAGGAAGTGCATCCTGACCCTCTTTATTCTGAATTCTTGTTTATGGTGATATCACTTTTGGAATGGAGAAATTTTTATGTTTGATCGCATTTTTGTTAGGGAAACACCTGAGGGTATGGCAAATAGAGCCGCGCGAGCAATTCAAAAAAAAATCATGGAGAATAATGAGAAAAAAATACCCACTGTTTTGGGACTTGCAACCGGCAGTACTCCTGAACCCGTTTATAAAGAATTAGTGCGTCTGCATCAAGAAGAAAATTTAGATTTTTCATTAGTCATTACGTTTAATTTAGATGAATATTTAGGTTTAGAACCAACCCATAAACAATCATATAGTTACTACATGCATCATCATTTTTTTGATCACGTTAATATCAAAAAGGAAAATATTCACTTGTTGGATGGAACCGTACCACTTCAACACATGGAACAGCATGCAAAAAAATATGAAGAATTGATGCAAGAGGTCGGTGGAATAGACATTCAAATTTTAGGATTGGGCGTGAATGGCCATATCGGTTTTAATGAACCTGGCTCTGCATTGGATTCTAGAACACGAGTGATTCAATTAGATGATAAAACTCGCGAAGCCAATAAACGTTTTTTTAATACAAAAGATGAAGTCCCGACTCATGCAATAACCATGGGCATTGGAACGATTTTGCAACACAGCAAAGAGTGTTATTTGTTAGCATCAGGTTCCACAAAAGCAGAGATTATTGCTGCTGTGAATGCGGCTTCTTCACCGAATCAAGATATTCCTGCAACGGCCTTGTACGCACATAAAAACGTGACCATTATCCTTGATGAAAAAGCTGCGTCTCAGTTACCGTCATCGGTGAAACCCATAAAATCACCCTTGTTATCCCGAAGTATCTATACTTCCAAGACTTCTGAGAAAACAGAATTACATCCTGTTTTAAATTCAGGCTTTAAGTTTGAGCCAAAAAACTTATTACAATAATTCGAATTTAAGAGCAAACCTATTTTAGGGGCTAAATTACTGTCATTCCGCTATGCGAATGACAGTATCAATAATAGGGGGTATTAACAGTTCGATAAATTGCTCAGGAAAAGTGATGAAATCTCAAAGCAAACGCACGACTAAATAAGTATCTTCATTTATTGAGGGATAAATGCTTTAAAATTCATACCTTATTTTTCAAAGTGATCTACTATTTATATAAGTAGTGATACTTGGAGAAAAGAATGCCTACTGCTGCCGAAAACGTAGAGGAAGCAATTAAAAAGAGAGACAAACTGCAAAAAATCTATGAAAATCAAGTCGTTAAGAATTCTCATGAGCAAAAAATGATTCAAGATCTTTATGCTACTTTAAGTCCCTCTTCTAAACGTGAAAATATAGAGAAGTTCAGACAAGAAATGGAGCTTTCCAATACCGCTGCTCATGACACGTACTTGGCTAAATTGGAATTAAATGAAGCTAAAATTAATGTAGCCGAAGCAGAATATAAAAAAGCGGCAGAAGACTTGGATATTCAAAGAGATCAGCTGGCGAAAGAAGGCAAGCTTACTGATGAAAAATCGAATGAATTGAATCAAAAGCGTGAAGAGGCTCATCAAAAATATAAGGAAACAAAAGAACTCCTCGAGGCAGACAGTCAAAAAGCCTATGATTCATATGCACAGACTCATAAAGATAATACGGAAAAATATACTGCTCTTATCAATCCCGAACCCGAAATGACTTTATCCGCACCGGGCAAAACTCAGACCACCCCAACAGTGGTTACCCCATTACCGTCTACCCCCAAGAAAGATGTGACTGTGGCAAGTCCGTTAAGTGAGGCGATTTTTAAGAAATTTCAGGATATCTTTAAAGACGATCCATGGTACAAAAATAATCCATCGAAACAAGGTGAAGATGGCAAACTTAATTTATCCTTTAAATCCGAATCGGATATGAACTCATTTTTTCAAAAAATGGCTGCAGAGCAGAAGGATTCTAGCTTTCTTATAGTTGATTCAAAAACCAACCAAGTGATGGGATACGGAGATAAAGGAAAACTATATCATGCCAACGGAGAGGAATTTAAGTCTGGGGACAAAATGAAACCTGGGGGTACAGCGCTTGATTCATTTAAAATACCGGAGCCGAAAGAACCCACACAAAGCCAGACTTTATCCTAATCAACAAGAGATAAAAGTAGTTTTTAAACCATGCTATTGTTAGGGGCTGTTGACATCTAACCAGCTCCCCGCGTGCCGCGGCTTGACCGCGGCATCCAGTAGATGGAAATGTCAAAAGGCCCTAGTAAATTGCATTTGCTCTTTGTCTCCAGCGCCTTTTTCCTCGTGGTCATCGGTCATTTTTTTATCATTCGGCTCCCTCGTAGCTAAACTCAAATCGTCACACTTATTCTTCTGGCCATACATGTGACAATAAGCATCAACCTCACCTTTGATAAGAGCTTCTAAGCGTGATTTGTAGAACTCTTTTTCATTAAGAGAAGCAATTTTTCCAATAATTTGTTTTAGAAGAAGAGGGGGAATAAAAGTTTGATTTACGCAATTAAGTCGAGGAAGCGCCTCATTCTGCAATAAATTTGTGAATAGGCATTCAGAAAGAAGTTCATAAGCATCTTTTGCTGTTGACCGAGAAATAGGATGTTTCATGAAAAAACTATAATGCTCCTGGCGCCATGCTCGAAAGACCAATCGTGCTAACTTATCACAATATTCTTTAGCTTGATCTATTGAGGGCTCTTCAAATACCAACTGTTGTCTGTGGCTATCGATAAACAAGTTAATTAATTGGAATTTCATACTTTTTTCAAGGTTAATAAATGCGGCATGGTTCAAAAGATGCTCGGTTAATTTGAAACGCAACTCCTCAGGTAAAAGAAAAAATAATTTATCATCTCTCCACAAACATTCCATAGCATCAAACAAGTGCATTAAATGCGCATTAAATTGTTTGATTAATCTAGTTAATTCCTCAATCTCTTTATCATTTGGATCATAAGAATCAGCCAGACGTCTCATCAGATCCTGCTTATGTTGTTTCAGAAAAACGCTCAGTGTTTCACGCGTAAATAGCCTGGAATCATTTGTAAGTAAAAAGGATCGAACGAAAAAATTATACATAAATCGTTCTATTAAGGTCTTATCCTTTTCTTGAAGCAATGTAACAAGAAAAGGGTCATCGTCTTCTCTGGTGTCTAAAAAACATTGCAGCTCTATATCAGCAAGTTTTCTTGATTCCATAATTGAAAATAGAATGTTCCACTTTCTTAAGTCAACTAACTTAGGTGCTAATCTATTCAGTACTGAAGTACCTTCATGCAATCTCGCTTCTGGAATGGCATTAAGATTAGCGTCAGGGAATTTCTTGAGTATGGCTTCGATAACATCCCATTTTAACTTATCAGCAGCCTGCCACATTAACGTAGCACCCTTATTGGGTCCCTTTTCTGGAGCGCTATTGATAATTCTTACATCAGAAAACTTGTTCAGTATTTTCAAAATGATATCCCAGCGTGCGTATGCTACCATTTTTGAAAGGAGGGTCTTTTCCTCATCATCTAAATACAACTCGTGGCGAGGAAAAGCTAGTCCTTCCTCCTCCAGATAGTCAAAAATCTGTAATGCCTTTGGCGTCTTTAATGCAAAATGCCATAAAGAAGGCTTATCTTTAGGATCATAATTTAGTTCAGCACCTAAGCGTACGAGCTCCTTCATGGCTTCAAGGTGTCCCCCCTGGGCTGCTAAAGCCAGTGGAGGGATACCTAATTCCGTATGAAGTTGATTGGGATCGTGCTTTTGTTGCGTAATTAATTCTTGAATCTGATAAATATTTCCTGCTTTTGCTGCTTCATGTAATAAATTGTTCAAGAGGCACCCCATATATAGAAATTTTGCGCATTTTACTGCCATATGATCTATATTTCAACAACTGGATTGGTTTTGTGTCTAAAAAGTCAAATAAAAACCAAAAGCACATGCCTTAATATCTTAGGTTCCGGGTGTCTATTTCGTAAAATTTAGGCGGATTTATAGCTTCCACAATCCGCTAATTACTCCGACCCTAATTGATTGTTATCATTAGGTATTGTATTGTTTTCTAGAGTCGCTTGACATTTAACAGCCTCTAACGAGCTGGTTCAAATAAGGAAGTGCATCAATCATGGATGAAGAAGTAACAACAACCTCCTGGTCTTCCCGATTAAAAGATTCTGTTGCGGATATCCTTATTGGAATTGTGTTGATTGCCGGCGCAATTGTTCTTGTGTTTTGGAACGAAGGACACGCTTTACATAGGGCACAGTCCTTGGCGCAAGCAGAAAATATTCTCATTCCTATACCCAATGCTCCTATCAATCAGCAAAACAATCTCAAAGTAGTTTATTTGAGCGGTTTTGCCACCACTAAAGAAAATTTGGTCGATGCTTTATTAGGGATAACAATCAATGCTATTTGCCTTAATCGTAAAGTTGAAATGTATCAATGGCAGGAAAAAACAGAAACAAGAACGGAATCACTGTCAGGTGGATCTGAAAAAAAAACAAAAACCTATACTTATGATCACACTTGGTCGGAAAGTTTAATTGACAGCACTCATTTTGCAAACCCCACAGGACATCAAAACCCAGCCTCTATGCCGGTTAAGTCGCAAGTACAGTATGCGAAAGGAGTGACCGTAGGTGATTTTTTACTGCCTGATGAGTTGATTAAACAGATTCAGGTCAGTCGACCGGTCAATTTATCTCAGGTCAATAAAGAAAGGCTAAAGGACCAATTAAATAAGCCAGTTGGGCTAAGCAGGGACAATGAATTATATGTCGGACAAGACTCCCAGAATCCCCAGTTGGGTGATCTACGAATTACGCTAGCTGTTGTTGAGCCCCAAACTGTCAGTATTATTGCGCAACAAACTGGAAATACTCTTCAAGCATATCGTGCACCCGCAGGGCAAACAGTCATGCTATTATCCACAGGCGAACATTCATCAGAAGAAATGATTCATCAGGCTCAAGCAGAAAACACGTCACTCGCATGGGGGGTGCGTTTCGTTGCCTTATTTATCCTGATCTGGGGATTTTCTAAGATTGTGACTCCCTTAGTGATTTTAGCCGATGTACTCCCATTTTTAGGCTCCATTGTAAGATCCAGTAGTGGATTTGCTGCTTTTCTATTAGGGACGAGCGTGTGGCTCATGGTGACGGCAATCGCTTGGTTTGCTACACGACCGCTTATGTCGGTTAGTTTAATTGTGATTGCAGTTGTTGGTGGCTATATCATGATCCAATTGAAAACAAAAAGTTCTTCTGTTCCTGTCACAAAAACGCCCCATAATTAGCTTATTTATCAGTTGATGAAGCGAATGAACTAGGAAAATCGTGATCTTGAGACATCGTGTCATCATGCTTTGTGTCTTTATCCACGGTAACGTGTGCTTTTCGATGAAATAACGGATTGAAATGAATGATTTCGGGCTCAAAAGCTCTCTTTTCTATAACGACCGATTTGTGATCTGGATCCTGCGATAAGATATTGTAGCTGTGATTTATTCGCGCTTTTCCTTTGTCTGAATTCAGTCGATGTGCAAGGCTGTTTATTGCCTGCTCGGCACCGTTTATTATTTTTTCGGAACCGTCATATTTTGAACACCATTTGGCGTCCATTCTTTTCATCGCGTATCCATTGTCATCCCTGCGAAGGCAGGGATTCATTCATGAAGGTGGCTGAGTGCACCAAAGAGTAATGCATTTGTGTTGAGCGCACCAACGCCCCCCAAAAAGCGCTCGATTCCTTAAGGCCCAGCCAGAGAGCGTGTGTTTTTTCAGTTAGACATCAACAAGCGCGGTCTGTTTCTCAGATTCTACATTCATTGGGTTCTCAGCCGTTTTCTGAATTAAATAAACCAATAGTGCGCCCAAAAGAGCACAGATTGGTATCAGCAGTAGGGCATGATGGTAGGATTGAAGGCTGTATTGTCTTAATCCATTTGCGCCAACGCCACCCTCCCAGTAAGAGTCCATAATTTTACCGATTAAAGTGTGGAAAAATGACCCACCGAACATATTGATACAATTTAGAAAAGCGATGGTTATTCCTAAATGGGTCTTGGACACAAGGGTAGATCCTGCTGCAAAGACAATTACTTGATAACAGCACATGAGTCCAACCGTAAAGAAAAGCGCGCTAAGTATCCACCAATTGCTTAAATTCTCAGTAAGAAGGAGCAAAAAAGCCAGGGCTAAGCCGAAGCCACACATTCTTATTACAGTGTAATTCCCTAATTTTTTGCTAAGCATAGCAAGTACTGGTCCGCCAAATAACATACCTACGAAAATAAAAGAGACGAGTAGGGCTGCATCCGATTTAGTAAAACCATAGGCGGTAATTAAATAGGGGACTCCCCACACATCAGCAAAACCTTCCAGCGCACCAACCATTAACAAATTAACCAAGGCAAGAACCCATAATCTTTTTAAAGTGAATAAAACAGCTAAGTGGGAGCTGCTTATGTTGCTCGATTTTATAGTTTTAAGATTTTTTGGCGTACGCAAGATTAAGAACGTTGAAAATCCTACACCTATAGAGCATAGAGCTAAGATTAATCCAATATGCTGGCCACCGTAGGTCGAGATCAATTGATTTAGTGGTTTGCCACCATAGATTGCTCCTAAAAGTCCCACACTAAAAGAAAAACCGATCATGTGCGAATATTGATTGCTACTAAACCATTCAGAAACTACTTTGGATACACCTAAAAAACCAACAGCCGAAGCAGCTCCAATTAAAAATCTGCTGAATAATGCTAAGTGAAAATTATTGGTGGAGGTAAAAAGTAGGGCGCCTAGGCCGCAAAGGAGGGCAAAGATAAAAACTATGATTCTGGCACCAAATTTATCTAACAACAGCGCCATAGGGATTTGCATTCCTGCATATCCATAATAATAAAATGCTGCCAAGAAACCGAAACTGGATGCATCGATTGAAAATTGAGCCATGATTTCTTGCATCATTAATCCTGGCCACAGGCGCAATATAAATTGAAGAGCAAAAAAAGAAAGTGGGAAAAGCCACATAACAAAAGGCAATAAATTGTTTCTTAAGCTAAAAGTATTCGTTTGAGTCACAGTACCCTCCAGTTTTCAAAATCAGTTATTTCTGAAATCCCGATACTTCCTCCCTAGAGAGGTTCGGGACAAGAAATAGCTGACCGCTCTAGGGTAAAGAGGGCAAAATAATAATAATCGTTTCGAAAGAGATTGCTGAAGGTAACGAATCAGGGCATGGCAGTGCTTGTGCAGTGAACACTGCAGGGAGCGTATTGCTTTGGTTACTATGGCAATGATTCATATTGAGTAAGATTGGTTAAATTTTATCTATTATTTGCTTAACATATCAAATTAGACTTGATGCTGTCAATTTAATTTTTTGCAGCTGTACTGTTCCCATCTCATGAAACGAAGCAATCTCTTTATTTCCTTGTTTCCATCATTCCCCGTTGCCCTGGAATGACGGAAATGGAGGAAAAGGTATCTTGAGGGAGGATGAGGATATTGATTAGGGCTAAATGAACCCAAACCCCAGCTCTTCTTCCGCTGGCGACAGCGGGAATTTTTTTAATGACAGCCAAGGTTAACCCACATTCCAAATTAAGTACTAAAATTAGCATATGGAGATAAAAAACTGACTGATATGGATATAAATTACAAACTCGCAAAGACTTCAATTGTCTTTAAAGATTACGTGAACAAGTATGCTTATATAGGATTATGCATTTCGGTGAGTAGCATCATTATTGCATCACTTGTTGTGTCATACCAAATAACAGGATTTATCAACCTAAATGGTTTTGTTCGAGCTCAAACAACCAATCCTGCCATTTGGGTTCTTGATCTAAGCCCATTTCTTTTCGCTTATTGGGGGCAGTCGTTTTGCTATGGGTTGGCCAATACGGCAGAAACACTAGTTGCTGATAAAACTCAGGAACTTCTTTATAAAAGTGGCGATCTGGAAGCAAAACTAAAATATGAAAGCGAACATGATTTTTTTACTCAGCTGCCTAATTCCCTACTTTTTCACGAGCAAACTAAACAAGCCATTCATAAGATTGAAACCCCGAATGAGTTGGCAGTTATTTTGTTAAAATTGAATGATTTTAAATCAATTCATAACAATTTTGGTAATTTTAATGCCAATAGTGTCTTAATCCAGTTCGTAAAAAAATTAAAAGATATGTTGCTTTCTCCTTTTATGCTCGAGGCTACTATGGGTATTAATAGCGTGGCGCGAATGGAGGGTGATGAATTTGCATTGTTATTGCCCAGGTTGAATAAAGAGATTAATTGGGACAAACTGCTGAATGCCATTATAGAAGCAACTACGCTTGATATTGTAGTGGACAATATTCATATAAACATCTCAACCACGGCAGGTGCTGCTGTGTATCCCCATGATGGGAATGACGAAGTCACATTAGTGAGTCATGCTCGGACAGCAGTTTTTCATGCAAGAAAAAAGGACAAACCTTTCGCTCTCTATCATCCCAATATGGAGGAGGATTTCACTACCAACCGAATGGTGATGAATGGTTTAAAAAAATCAATAGAAAATCAAGAGATGAAGATTTATTTTCAACCCACAGTGGAACTGGCAACGGGTAAAATCATAGGTGCTGAGGCTATGGTCAGCTTTGTACATGAAAAATATGGATTAATGAGTTTGGAAAAATTTATTTCCCTAATTGAGGGCTCCAGTTTAAGCCAACAATTAACCTCGTTTATGTTAACCCATGTCACCAAACAATTAGCGCTTTGGCATAATGCGGGACATAAAATTTTTGCATCAGTTAATTTATCCGTTCAAGACGCGATTGATAAAAAATTACCTGTTTTTATAAAGAAGTTGCTTGATGAAAATAAAATTTCTCCTGAGTATTTGATCCTCGAATTTAATGAACGTGCTTGTTTAGCAGATCAAGCAAAATCAAAAGATGTATTAAACCAAATAAGTCACCTGGGCGTTAAAATAGCAATACATGATTTCTGCAGTGGTTATGCTTCCTTTATTTATCTGGTCAATTTTCCTATTAATGAAATAAAAATCGAGAAATCTCTTATTTTGAACATGGTCAAAGATAAGAAGAAGGCTAAAATTGTCGAAGCGATTATTAATCTGGCTAAAACCTTTGAGTTAGAGGTTTTGGCCGATGGGGTAGAAAATCGGGAAATTAGAGAGCAACTCAAACAATATGGTTGTAAGTATGGGCAAGGACTTTATTTTTCTCGTCAAATGAGTCCTTATGAATTTATGGCTTTGTTAAATTCAGGTATTACAAAATAAAGAAAGTTGAGCTCTTAAGCTCAACATCTCTTAATTAGTCAGGCCAGGTGTTTCTTCTGTGCCTTCTACATCTTGTTTTTTAGTTGGTGCGGAATTGGTTTCAGCGCTCGCAGGACTGAAACTGCCAAATTTTCCCAGGGCATCCGATAAAACACGGGAATCTTGAACCGTAACACTGGATTGTGCCAGTTCAGATGCTTTGGGTTTGGGAACGGATACATCCATTGCAGGCTCTTGTTTAGGGTAGGTTTTAGAGAGTTCTTGGCCTTTTGGAGTCCCACTTTTAGTTTGAATCACTGCGTTGGTTAATCCGATTCTATCTGCATAATCTATTGCACCCTCTACATATTCTTTATTGGCTGACTCTAAAATGAACTGCACCTCTTTTCCAGCAAAAAAGCGATCGACTGTGCCATCAAATAAATAAGTTGCCAAATCATCCTTGCGTTTTGTACAGAGGTTTAAATCACCTCTATAGATCACTGTCGCAAATTCTAGACCCATATTGTTAATTTCAGTTAATAATTCGAGCAGTTTGTCTTTTACAACCTCATTATCGTATGATTCAGGAAGATCTCCCTCCAAACTTTGCAAATCTGTTGATTTCAAATCTTTTGTTCTAACGAGGGAAAAAGCGTTAAGTTTGGACTGGACTTTTTCATGATAACTTGAGATGAACAGCGTGTTATCTTTGGCTGCATAGTGAATATAAATTTTGGGCATAATATCCTCTTTCTTATTCGATAAATAAGATCATATGAATTAATTATAATATAGACTATTTGTTTTATTTTTGACTAATTATTGCGGTTGTACACGAGTTGTTTGAACGGGCTCAAATAACGCATCATATTGATTTTTAAAAAAAGCTTTTGCTTGTGACGGAGATTCAAATCCTAGAGAATTACTGTATTTAAGGCCTTGTCCAAAACTTGCATTGTGTATGCTGTACTGGCTGTCCTCTAAAATGAGCTGGGCATAATCCAGCGACTCTAAAACAAGAATGTAGATTTCCTGGGCTTTTTCCGCTTCATGATCCTGGAGTAACCAGAAACAGTAATGAGCCATTGCCTCGGCTAAAACCATGTATCCGTAACTGCCATAATGGGGAAGCATGAGCTTACTATTGGCGATAAGTTCTTGGTAAAGCGTTTCCGACTCTTTATTGTTTGCATGCTGAAGTTTCGAGTAAATGCATTCATTATAACGCTGAATTGCATGAACAGAACCGTATCGAATCGCCATCTTAATGGCTTCCATCTCAGAAAATCCAAAATCAATGTTCATTTCTTTTCTTACTTCTTGAGAGAGAAAATAAAAATAGGTGCCTCGGACCAGAGAAAACTGATTTAACTGAGGATGAGAGAAAAACAAAATTAAAGGGACATTTTTTTGTTGAGATAAGGCCACCCCAGAGGCACACCAAATTTTTTCCCAATAATCCTTTAATTCCTCACGATTACAAAAGGCTTCAAAAACAGGGTCGTGATGAGCTATTCGAGTAATCACCTCAATTTTTTGGTTTTTAATTAATGCCAGTTTTCTATTATCATTTGCCTGATTAAAAACATAAATAAATAATCGGTCTTGAGCTGTTAATTTTAATGCCGTATTGAACGTCTTAAAATTAAAAAATGAGTACATACTTTTTATGCCTTTTCTCTAGATTTTTACCCTATGGATGGACACTGCATTCTATTGCGTAGGTTGAGCCTTGGCCTAACATTAGGGAGCATTGCTTCTCAACGTCGCGGTTTATAAAAGAGCTGTTGGGCCAAGAGCCCAACCTACTCTTGATAAAAGTGAACAAATTATTTGCATTATACAACTGAAAAACGCCAGTTTCTATGTTTTTAGAACTAAAAATAGCAATTCAGGGCCAATGCGCCAGTGACGAATTCAGCTGCATGGGGTCCTGTGACAGAAAACCAAATACCGCCAATAAGACCCAGATTGGGGCTAAAATTGTATTCAACAGCCGGAGCCAACGAAACCTGTTCATTTGCTCTTCCCCCTAAACCCGCAATTGTTCCGCCTGGAGTAAATCCGGGATTACCGTCAAAATTACTTCCTGGACTGTGTACATATAACACTTCGAAAACAGGAACCCAGTTTTGTGTGAGTGTGTACTCAAATGCCAAGTCAGCAGAATAACTGTTATCCAGCTTTACCTTACCTACGGTATCGGGAGTACCGCCAAAAGCGTTCACTCCACTGACGGTGACATCGCTAAATTTGGCTCCCACCAAACTTAAACGGGTGCGTAAATAATGTTTATTTGGTAATAAAACCAATTTTTGAAAGTTAAAACCCAGATAGGTTTGGAATGAACCCAAACCTGTTTGATCGGTACCCAATTTTTTGGGATCTAAATTTTCATAGCGTCCAGTGGGAAAAACTTCTTGGACGACGACACGAAGATCGGGAATCCAGGAGTTTTCCTTTGCACGCAAAACTTGCACCCCAGCAGCTAAGCTATAATCTCCGATGCCGTTTCCATGCTGGTTTTTATCCCAACTGTAATCATAAGGCAAAGCAGTTTGTAAATCTAAAAAGCTGAGCACTCCTAAACTCACAATAGGCGTCACTTCAAAATTTCTAAACCCATGGGGGTAGCCGCTATAAAACGCATACGGTTCAAAATTAACATGGCCTGCGGGTATTGTTTTTCCAGCTGGGGCAAGCAAAGGTCCTGTGAACCATGGATCTGCACATGCTGCATTGACAAAAAATAATAATAAAAATAAGAGTCTTGATTTCATAATGAGTGGATTAGGGTAAAAATTAAAATTTAAAACTTTTTTCTTATTAAGGGAATTTATTTTTAACGTACTGCAGTGCTTTTTATAAAAAATCGTGTTGCCAAGCATGTTTTAGTAACAATTTCTTACAATTTGATTATTTAATGAATTTCGAGAAAGTAGGGAAAGGATGTGCGGATTTAAGTCGACCTCTGAGGGTTTCAACAGACTCGAGTTTGAAATGCTAGTAAGCTCGGAGCACTTGGCTCCGAGTGGACTATTTATTTTGCAGGAACTTCTTTCCACCAATTTGTTTGGGTTTCTGTTGCCCAGTGTCCTTCACGCATACGTGCAACAAAAGCCTCTGCCTTTTCAGGAGTTGATGATTTTTGATCTAATTTTATGCACCAATCCCAGTCGCCTGATGTAGACCACATTTTTTCTACGCCATCCCATTTTGCCATTGCATTCATGTCAGACATAGATTTATTGCTTTTCATAAAAATTACACTGTTCCATGCATTCATTATTTATATCCTTATAGAAAAAAATTAAATAGTTGCTTGAATCGATGACTCAAGTTTTTTAAGAATAGAATAGTTTCAGAATTCTTTCCAATTTATCCAATGGTTTTTTATTGTCGATTTTGATTCTAATTTCTGAGGCTAGAGCGGATATCGGTAGGGCACTTTTTAGGCTTAACCATATAGTCTATTTTCACATTGTTATGCGGCATAGTTCGGGCATTAAATTGCCCGAACTATGGGTAACGCAAAGAAGAATGTTACTCTAAAGCGGGTGTCATTGGATCTTGGCTCCTACCATTCTTTGTGGTCTTAATTTTTAGGCTGCAGGAGCGGCAAGTAAAGGAATCTCATTTTCATCCTTCGGTGGCACCTTTTGGTAGTCGCAAAGCCATTGATTTTTTAACTCAATTTCTCTATCTGTTTTTGCAGTACTAAAGAAGAAAGTCTTTCCAGCGGCTAAACGCGCGAATCCTGCAAAAAGTCCTATACCCGTAATGATCATCGCAATATCAGCAATCAGTCGGCGCGTATCGTGACGATGACTAAATTCATCTTTGGCCGCTTCCATTAAATCATCTGCTTGCTTTTTTATGGGAAGGCCTGATAAGCGTATGTTCAATGCTTTTTCATAAAATTGATTGAGGGATTGATCATATTCATTTCCATATCCTTTCTCTTTGCTGAGTTTCATTTTTTTATCGCGAAACGTCTTTAGAGTGAGCAAATCATGGATCACTACAGAGGAGAGTTTATTATTTTCTATTTTTTTCAGAATTACTTGTCGAAAAATGGGATCATGGAGCGTTGCTCCTATGAGTTGGCTTTGAAGAGAGGGGACAATTTTGTCCAGAGTCGGCTCGAACTGCGTTACAAGTTTATCTATAGGTTCAACTGGGGACTCTTGGCTAATAACCTCAGTTTCAAGAAGCTTTTCATAAAGTTTTTGGTCTCGTATCAATTGTTTATGAGTTTTTTGAGCATCCTCAGCGGTTAATGTGCTACTTAACTGTTCAAAATCCTCGATGGTTTTCGAAAAAATAGGATCATCGAATACTCTTTTCTTATCGGCGACTGAGGTGGCTTTTTTTAAGCGGTCATACAGCCCATACAAAATACCTTCTATTTGTCGGGTTTGATGTTCCACCTCAAATTGCTTTTGCAGATCAGGAGGTAGTTTCACAAATAATTGATTTAAGAGAGGCACTATTTTTTTTCGTTCTTCAATATTTTGCGCTAAATTGATTTGCCTCAGATAAAATTGATAGATCTCTTTTTTTACCTGAGACAATTGAGAGGCGTAGTGATTTCGCTCATGTTCTGGAAGCTTATTATATTTTTCTTCCAATAAGTTCAGTGCAGCGGGTTTATTTTCCTCTGTTGCTAAATTGAGTCGTTGCTGTACGTATTCCTCCAGGTGTTGCAACTCCATTTGCGCCTGTTCAATCGTTTCAGCCGCGCCAAAGAGACCGGTGGTTTCTGTCGCTGCATACTGCAGTTTCGCAAAAAAGCCCCTCTTGGCTTCGAGATCTGAATGTTCTTTAAATTGCTGGACTAATTCCCAAAAATGCCGGATTTGACGTAAGGTGATGATTTTATTCTCGACATCGTTACCCAGTGTAAATGCTTCATTTTGCAATGCTTGATCGATAGTTTGCCACAGTGCTTGATTTTTCATGATGCGGTTTACCAAAATACTCGGTGTGGCCGCGTTCAGTTCTTCCAGGCAGATACCGGCAAGTTGTATACCATTCATTTGTTGCAGTGTTTCATCATTGATGGAGTAGAAAAAAGGGCTTTCAAAAACTTCTACAGAAGATTTCTGCAACGTGCTGCGAAAACGTTGTAGCGCGTCATTTGCTTTCTTAAATCGCACTACAGCCTCTTGAAATAAAGTGACTGTAGCGCTCATACCTTCCCAGGAAGACTTAGTCGTCTGCAGTATTTTTAAAGCACGCAGCATCAGTAATACATCAGAGCCTGCTGTAAGAAGTTCGTTGACTTGGCACCAGTATGAATTAGGGTAATGTTTTTTATATTCACTACTAAGCGCTGCATAGGGTTTAAAATCCGATGAGCTCAGGTCGGTAAGGTCTAGAGAAAATAAGTGTTTTAGGAGGGTACTTTCACGGTATTGTCCCACAAGAGTTTGTCCGAGTTCAAATTCGGATTGTTTCATGAAAAAGTCAGCAAGGATATTCGTTGTTTGAGCGGGCTGATGTTCCCACAAGTTAAATAACTCGGATTCTTGGGCTAAATTGTCCACATAATCATTAAATTGTTGCGCCAAATCGCTCAGATTTAATTCTGCATAATCAATAAGATTGATTTGAGCAAAAGGTAGGAGTTGTTCTTCCCAGCCTAGTATGAGTTCAGGGAAAGCAATTGCGTTTTTGCCTGTTAATGCGATGGGTTTGGTAAATAACTCAGCGCGTTCTATGGTTTTTTTTAATTGCTCAATAGAGTCCATGGAGATGGAAACAGGATAATCACACATGACCCAACTTGAGGATAAATCCATGTCTGCTGAACAAGTGGGAAATGATTTGTGCAGCTCCTTAATGTGCCTGTCGATTTGTTGGAGAAAGTGGGTTAGCGACTCGTTCTCTTTTTCGTTAGCTAGTTCTTGAAAATGCTTTTGAATTCGCAACAGTTTTTCCAGGAGCAGTTTACTTTCTTCATGTAAATCATCGTATAGATTTTTTAATAAAAGTTCCTCATGGGTTTGCTTCAGTATGGGATCAATTTTCAGCTGCAATTCAAATAACTTTTGAATACGAAGAATGGCCTGCTGGTACTCTGGTGGCGTATTTTTTGTTTGGAGCATTAGAGCCATTTGATCTTTAAAGGTCTCATAATGCTCAATATGTCCTTGTTGCAACTTTTTAATGGTCGCTAATAATTGAGATTGTAAATTAAAGAGAGTTAATTGATTTTCAGCATCCAATGGACTTTCAGCAATAAAAACTTGATACACACGTTTCAAATAACTATCGAAATCCAGTGCAATATAACTTAGGTACTCTCCTTGAGCAGGAGTTGCTGTTTTAGGTTTGCTTAGGAGTAAATCTAACAGTTGCTTTTGATGACTTTCATCTTCACGACTCGCTTTTTTTAATTGATCTAAAAATTGTTTGATATATGGCCAATTTTCGTCAGTAATCGTGACTCGCATTGCGCCGTATTTATCCGGTGGAAAAACGCCTTTTTCCAATAGAAGTTTTGCTTGATAAACCGGGTCGCTAAAATACAAAGAACCGGCAGCAGTATAGGTGTCCGAAGCTCCTTTTAAGGAATGACCTTGGCCAAATTGATCGTGATTTTGTTGTACCTCATCAGGATCTTTTTTAGCTCCTAACAGGAATTCTAGAGCCGAGGCTGCAGGTGCTGTTTGTTCCAATCCAAGCAGAAGCAAACTATCGTAATCATTCCGGTGAAAATAAAAATGGCCGCTGCATCCATTGTTGGCTATTTTTTTTCCATAAAAATTCGTCTTTCCCATGCCACCCATGGCAATATTAATACCAAAATCCAGGGGTGTTTTAATCATTCCGGGTAATTGCCCCATAATTCCCAGAAGAAACCCTTTCCCTTCAACCGCTGTACCATCGCCACTGCGAGTCACATTATGGGTGGCTGAGCGCGAAAAAACAGTATTTTGTGATTCTGGAGCAGGGAAGTAATTTAATAATTCTTTCTTATTGGTTCCACTGAGCTCTTGATAGTCAAGAATAATGCGACTTGCGTGGGATACATAATCAGCGATGGTTAATTGATCGGAGGGTGCTTGCAATTTAGATGACTTGGATAGATAAGAACGAGTCATGAAGTCACCGCAAGCCAAACAAGCCAGTAAGAGCTGAGTCATATTGACTGCAACATCATCTTTTGCATTATGTATAAAGGTATCAGCCCATTGTTGAGCAACGACCACTTGATCCTGATCAATGGTGCACGAAAGAATATCGAATTTCTTATCAGACATTTTTTTAAGACTTAAATTAAATTGCCGCTATGGTAACAAACAAGACTCTCTTGTTGCAAAAATAAATACATAGTTGTTTTTTTGATCACCCATGTTTCGATCGAACACAAGAACTTTAACCTGCAAAACATGAGTTTTCATATCAATGATAAATTGAGCCAAGTACTATACTTAACTTATAAATAGAAGCATTGAGTTGAAAATTACGGGTTGTCTATCGCATACTCCGTGCTACATCAATTAACGAAGACTGTTATGAATAACCATCAAAAAATTATCTGCCCTACGTGTGGAAAACAAAATACCTGGTATCCAGAAAACCCGTTTAAGCCATTTTGTTCCGACCGATGTAAACTCATTGATTTGGGTGAATGGGCTCGTGAAAATCGAACAATTCCTGGAAAACCAATGGATATGGAGTTTATCAATTCAACCAATGAGGATGGTGGCAACGAGTATAATTAAGCTTTTAAAGAAAAAATTTAGGAGTTATTTTTTAAATATGAGATAAGGAGCTGCTATGAGAAATCAAAAGTGTTCTGCCTCGAATAGCATTACGATGCGAGTCCGCATGAAAAATACTCCTGGCACTTTTGGTAAGTTAGCAGCTGCTATCGAAAAAGAAGGCGGGCAAATTGGTGCGATTGATATCGTCCGTGTTGAAACAGATGCCCAGATACGTGATATTACCATTTACACCTGTGGCACCAAACACGCAGAAATAATCGTCGAACAACTGCGGACTATCCCTACTTTAGAGGTCATTCACGTATCTGATCGAACTTTTCTGGCTCATCTGGGCGGAAAAATTGAAATTAAAAGTCGTATTCCGTTAAAGACACGTGATGATCTGTCCATTGCCTATACCCCGGGGGTGGCGCGAATTTGCTCTGCGATTTATAAAAAGCCGGAAGATGTCTTTAATCTCACAATTAAAAAAAATACTGTCGCGGTAGTCTCTGACGGGACAGCAGTATTAGGTTTGGGAAATATGGGGCCCTATGCTGCCATTCCTGTCATGGAAGGGAAAGCCTTACTATTTAAAGAATTTGCAAATGTTGATGCGTTTCCTATTTGTTTGAATACCCAAAATGTGGATGAAATCGTTGCTACGATTAAGAATATTGCTCCAGTATTTGGTGGAATTAATTTAGAAGATATTGCTGCACCTCGTTGTTTTGAAGTGGAAGAGCGACTCAAGAAAGAATTGAATATCCCGGTATTTCATGATGATCAACATGGCACAGCAGTAGTGCTGGCTGCTGCAATGATTAATTCACTCAAATTGGTTAAGAAGCAATTGGAACAGATTAAAGTGGTTGTCGTAGGTATTGGGGCTGCAGGGACGGCATGTACCAAAATGTTACTCAACTTAGGAGTAAAAAATATTATTGGTTGTGATTGTGAAGGGGTGCTCTATGTCGGGAAGCCCGGATTAAGTCCAGTTCATCGGTGGTATGCCGAACATACAAATCCTAATCTTGAGAAAGGTACCGTACACGATGCGATAAAGGGCGCAGATGTATTTATTGGTGTTTCAAAACCTGGTGTGATTGATGCGAAAGACATAAAAAAAATGAACCAAGATGCAATTGTTTTTGCAATGGCTAATCCCATACCCGAAATAATGCCTGAAGACGCAAAAAAATATGCGACCATTGTCGCAACAGGGCGAAGTGATTATCCGAATCAAATTAATAATGTACTCTGCTTTCCTGGTATTTTTAGGGGCGCGTTGGATTGTATGGCTACAGAGATTAATGAGGAAATGAAGCTCGCCGCGGCATACGCTATAGCAAGCTCTATAGAGGAACAGTATTTAAGCTGTAGTTATATTGTTCCTAGTGTGTTTGATACGACGGTGGTAAAAAGGGTGGCTCAAGCAGTGAAACAGGCAGCCATTCAAACCGGAGTGGCGCGTAAAATGAAAACATAGTTTGGCAACCATTGTATAAAGCACCGCGCTATAAAGGGGTTTATTATTTTAAATTTTTCCTCTATCTCCCAAGGCCTAGGCTGCGGGACTTTCGTAGGCTAGGTCTGCTTTCAGCTATGCTAATAAATTCTTTCGTAAAAAGTCAGACAACTCCTTTTCTGTCAAATGAATCACGTCGTTTTTTAAATTATGAGTTACCAAATGATGGACATGCTTGTTGAGATGATGAAATAAAAGCCCATTCATATGCGGTCCTGTGATTACAATAAGCTTGTCATACTCATGAGCATTTCTGGAATGATCTAATTCTTCTGCAATTGTTCTTGCAAAATTATCGATCTCTATTTCTTTGGGATCAGATTGTTGTGTATAGGTTCCTCGAGTTGTGGTCGCTGTATTATAGCGACCTGGTTTTTCTGAAGTTAATTCAATATCCCTTAGTTTACTTTGAGGATGTTGCAATTCTTTTATTAATTTTAGATCGTAAGGCGTTGTGGTTGATTTATAAATTCGGCAAGTATTGGTGTCCGCAGCAAGAACCCATGTCGTTTGGTGATCGAATTTCATTGCGATATCCTTATATTGAATGAGATCTTAATTATAGCAAAAATTAACCAATATCATGGGGGCATTATATTCATTGAGTCGGTCTGTTTTAAATTTCATTTTCGTCCTGCAAGTCTGCCTCAAAACTTAGTAAGAGTTCAGTTTTTACCGCATTTTATTTCAATAGATACACGACGAGTCCCCAAAACTTTGGGGACTGAGAGATTGGTATTAAGGATTCGCAATCGTTGCTTTTTGGTACATACCGGCTTCAAAATGCCCCGGGATATTACAGGCAAATACAACATCATGTTGGGGATTTGATTTAAATTTCCAGGTTAATGTTTTCGTTTCACCTGGATTAATGGTAATGGTATTACCGTCTTCATGGACCATGCCTGGCATTGCGCGCATCATTTCTTGATGTGCCTTTTGTTCCTTTTCATCACCAATCGAGAATTCATGAGGTACTTTTCCAATATTGGTTACTTTAAAGGTTATGATGTCACCCTCATGAAGTGTAGGTTTTTGTGAAAAGTTAAATCGCATGTCATCCGAAGCAGTCACCTGAATCGTTTTTGTAGCTTTTGCCGCATTCCCTGGACTGCCTACTGAGCTTGTTTCATGATGAGCGTGTGCCAATGCTGGCTTGCTTAAAATCCCTGAGCACAACAGAGTCAAAATAATTGTTCTTGGTAGTGTACGTAGCATATTTGAAAACCTATGTTAATCGACTTGTAATAAGTGGGTGTAGATTAAACGAACAGTTCAATGAATTCTACTGCTTTGGTAAAGTAAAAATGAATCAAGCACAGGTATTATGAGATTAACTGCATTGAAACCATGCTACTGACTTGTAGTGATTCATGAGCTGGCACAAAATCACGCGGGTTCATTCAAGACAGCAGTGGATAGAATACCCCGATCATAAATCAGATTAATTTTTATCAGCTCAGCTAGCGATTTTACCTGCATTTTTCTCATGACATTTGCACGATGAACTTCAACTGTGGATATCGATATATTAAGTTCATAAGCAATCTGTTTATTAAGGTGGCCTTCAACAACCAAATGCATGACCTGTTTTTCACGTTTGGTTAAGCTATTCATCCGCTCCTGAAAATCGATTTGAGACAGCGTCATCTTCCTTTTAATTTTTTTAAGGCATCTTTGTGTTATATCCAATAAATTCTGATGATTCACTGGTTTAAGAATGAAATCTTCGGCTCCTGCTTTCATAGCGCGGATGGCCATTGTAATATCACCATAACCTGTGATGAGGATTATGGGCAATTGGTTTTTTGATTCATTCAATTGCTCGAGTAATTCTAAACCGCTCATTACAGGCATACGTACATCGATGATCAAGCATCCGCTCTCATTATTGTAATTATCGAGGAAATCTTGGGCATTTTCATAAGTTTGAACTTGAAGATTTATTGATTCAAATAACCAACGAAATGATTGGCAAATCTCTGGATCATCATCAACGATAAAAATGGTTGTATTTGTATAAGGCTTATCCATTACCTGTCCTGATCTAGTATTATTTGAAAACATATGCCATTGGCTAATAATTCAGCCCTTTTCATGGAATAAGGAGTAGCTTTATGAAAATCCATAATTAATCCAACGTTATAGTATTCCAGTTCATAGGAATACAATGAGTTAATTTCTGCGACCAGAACATCCATACTGTGTGTGTCGGTAAAGTTATCTTGCGTTCTAAGGTCTGGCATGGAATAAATTTTATTTTGCAATGACTCAGTGTATTGCATGTTTTGCAAATCATTAGCCATTGGCTCTGGGCTTAAGTGATTTTTTTGCAATCTCAGTTCGCAACCACTTAAATTGGTTTTAAATGCTGTTAAAGGCTGATTTATTTCATGGAGTCGTTTTGATATTTTGCACGTTTGAGAATTATTTTTCATTATTTTCCATCAATTACATCTCAATACGCTGTCTAACTGGAACAACATCAGACTCCTCATTTTGAGCCGTATTTCAATACAGAAATTCATTTGTCTTAATTGTATGCGAAAAAATTAATCTGTACTTTATTGTTTTCTTTTGTATGAAAGATTGATCATGTTAATTCAGATGGACTCTATAGTTTATTCTGGTTAACCTTAGTATTAAGTTAAAGGGTGAAATGAAGTCGTATAAATCAATCTTATTCCATGTAGCACTCTGAATCATTATCTTGATTCACCTGCAAACAAGATTTGCTCAAAAATAAAGCATTCAATCGCATTAAACTAGGGATGCAGATCTTTATAAATTGTATTTACTGCTCTTTTTAGGGTAATTTATTATTTAAATACAGTCTCTGATCAACGGATGATGTTATGGTTAATTTGATTGTTTTGGCAATGCGTAATGACACAATGACTTTTTTTATACTGGGATTGGTAGGTGCTCTTCTAGAGTGGTTATTCCGTGCACGACCGAAGAAAAAAGCGAAGGTTATTGAAATCATTTTTTCTTGGTATTTGTTGTTTAATATCGGATTAGCCTTTTTATTTAACTTTATAATGCATGTCTTTCTGGGGGATTTTACCGCCCAGTTTATTGGTTGGCCACAAAGCCCATTTCAAACGGAAGTCGGCTTTGCCAGCTTAGGAATTGCTGTGAATGGAATAATCAGCTTTAGAGGTTCAATTGCCTTTCGTGCGGCAACGATTATAGTTCCTGCCCTGTTCTTATGGGGGGCTGCGGGTGTGCATCTTTATCAAATGATTGTTGCTCATAATTTTGAGCCTGGCAATGCCGGTAGCGTATTTTGGACGGATATCTTCATGCCCGTTATTGCCTTTTTATTACTTTGGATGCAATACCGAAACCCCGAAACACACGCAATCCAGAAGGTGATTGTCCGTTAAGTTGACGTGTTTGGATTGGGCAAAATCATCTCTGATTCATTCTCGTACCTAGCGTTGTTCCGGCGCGGGTCACAGTGCGCGTGCATGGATTGTAATGTATCGGCGTGACAGAGTGCGCTGGGGCTTTGAAGATGTCGGGGTGGGCGAGGATAATAGAGTATCAGTGGTACATTAAATGGCGCCATTTGAATAATTCTTGATTTTTTTGGGGTGACCCATTCAAACATGAACCAAACAAGCCTTCATTTGACAAAACTGGGTTATGTACCAGAATTTTATTAGATGCCCTAGATCATATGGAGGTATATCATGAGCAAAGTAACGCAATTTAAGAAAGGAACTCCCAGCAAAGGCTCGACAAGCAAGGGGTCTTCCATTCAAATTAATCGTTCACAAAATCCATTTTTAAGTCTGCAAAATGAAGTGGATAGATTATTTAGTGATTTTAATGATTTCTTTTCACCAGCTAAATTTAATTGGGGACAATTTGAAAAACTGGCCCTTGCTCCTTCAATGGATGTTGTTGAGGATAAAGATCATTTCTGTGTTCAGTTAGAAATGCCAGGTTTAGACGAAAAAGACATTAAGGTTTCCATATTGGATAATGTACTCACTATTAGTGGTGAAAAGTCCAGTTCGAAAAAAAATGAAGGCAAACGATATATATCCCGAGAAATCAGCTTTGGGAAATATGAACGATCCATTTCTTTACCCACTAGCGTTGATTTGACTCAAGCGAAAGCAACGTTTAAAAAAGGAATGCTTTGGGTTGATTTACCTAAGAAAACGGAATCTAAAACTGGAACCCGAGATATCAAGGTGGAACAAGCCAAATAGCTCTAATCATGTTCTCATCATGATTACCATGGGAGATTATTGGAGCATGGAGTAGTTTCCTCTCCACCGGGTGTACGGTTGGGAGAAGGCAGGCTGAGGGTGTTAACGACACCTTCATGCCTATGCTTTTATCCAAAAAACACGAACCAATACATACAAAATCGTCATCCCTAGAATAGGAATAATGAGAAAGGCAAGGAAATTATAGAATCCTATTCGATTTTCAGCTGAGGCATTATAAAATGCTTTAAATTTTTTCCATAGAGACATTATGAAATGGCCTCCCTTTTTGATTGAGCCTTAATTTTATAAGATTTTGAACCTTAATAGAAAGTGATTTATCGTTTCAATCAGTGTGTTGTCCTATAAAAAACTTCAAATTTTAAAAAAAATGAGTACCATACTTGGATTCGCTTCAATTCAATGACCAGCATGAGCTTACTTGCAATGAGGATGTACCATGTTACTTTTTAGCACTGCATTATTGAAACATCAATTGGATTTTGCTCCATTATCTGAGTGTATGGAGTATTTACCAGCGGTTGCTGCTTGGGCAGAAAACGAGTGGGGCTATATTCGTAACAAAGGAGTTGAATACCGTGAGCAACTTCTTAGTTCCTTGAAGGAGCATGTCTATGTGGGAACTTTTAATGGTCAGCCTGTGGCCTTATTTGCTTTATTTCCCAAAGAAATGGCCTCTGAGTTTCATGAAAAGAAGTTCAAAGCACCCACTGTAACTGAATTGATGTATGTTTATGTAGATAAAACTTACCGTGGATTAAATTTTGGCAAGCAAGTTGTCGAAAAAGCAAAGGAAATAGCAAAATCTAAAGAAGCTGAGTTCATCATGCTGGATACCTTAAAACCTTCATTAAATCGATTTTATCAAAATTCTGGAGCACAAATTATCGCGGAAAATCAATTGTTCTCTCATCCTACCGATGTATTAACCATTAAATTATAGAGATGATTCTGCACGTCGGGCCTTGGCCGCATCTGGCCAGGTTGATTTGTTGGGCCAAGGCCCAACCTAAATCAGCACGAGCAAAGCTTCTACTTCAGAAGTTTACAGTTTAGCAGAACCTGGCTTACAATTTAAAAAATCAAAATCACCGAGGCTGGCGCCAAATCGTGCACTGGCTTGAACCAAGGTATCTGTCGTAACGGCCTCAATAAGTTCTGCAAGAGGAGTTTCTTTGTAGTGTCTCATGCAGCGAACGCGTTTTTCCAGATTCTGTCCAATGACAGTCAGACGATTGGAATGATTCAATTGAAATTGTCCTAAACCGATTTCACTGGTTATTTTGTCCAGTGCCTGTTGATGTGAGGCAGTCATACCGGATTGAATCGCTTGTACCACCAAATCAACAGTAGAGCCTTGTTCCAGTATCTGCGCACAGGCTTCTGCTAATTGCTTGATTTCATTGATATAGCCTTGTTGATTACCTAACATCAGGATTTTCATGGCAGAGGCTGCTGTCGCTTCGATTTGGGGTAAATCTACAGTTTCTCTGATACTTTCTTCAAAAAGGGCATCTAAAGAAAATGCCGCTTGATTTGTTGTTGGCTCATGTTTACTTTGCATCGCGGACTCCAAGCTAGGATAGAAGAAAAATTGGGGTTGGATTGAAACCATTTGGTGAATAAATAATTGGCCATTATGTGATTATTTTATTCATGTGTAAAGAGGTCTGCTAATAGAGATTTTAGAGGATATTTAGTTGATTCAGCCATTCCTTTCGATGCGTGAATGCCAACCACTCATTTGGGACTATATCTGTCAAAAACAAAAAATGCCCAAACCCGACCTTAAATTCCTATGGTATAATTGGTCCTATTTTAAAATGTTTTTTTAGTGAGTCGTGCAATTGATTACCCATCATGTTGATCTTCGCTCCTACCATACTGAAAGCTGCAGTCACTCTCATGATTTTGCGCAATTGGTTTTACCGCTTGCTGGCTCTATGGAGTTGGAAGCAGGTCATTATTCTGGAATTGTTAATCATCAGGTTGGTGTTTTTATAGCCCCCAATGAACGGCATTGTTTTTCGGGAAGTCAGGAAAATCTTTTTCTAGTGGTTGATGTAGCAAACCCAAATAATCTCTATAGAGAACAGCGCTCTCATGCCTTTAATTTAACGACGAGCATTAAAAAGCTCGTACAATTTACACACTATCATTTAGCGGCGAATGAAGGTGATTTTTTGACTGATTGTTTAATTAATCAATTACTCGTGCATTATGCTACAAAATCGTTCTCTCCAGAGTTGGACCGAACGGTGATTAAGGCAAAAAATTGGATCGATTTTTATTTTGCCGATACGGTAAATGTAAGCAAAGTGGCGCAGCATTGTCATTTAAGTGTCAGTCAATTACAGCGTCGGTTCAAGCATTCTCTGGGTTGTAGTATTGCGGAGTATTGGCGATTTAAAAAATTAAATCAGGCCAAACAATTGCTTGCTGCACAGCATCTTTCTATTGAAGCCATCGCTTTTGCTGTCGGTTATGAAAATTTACCTGCATTTAGTCGACGATTCAGTAAAGTATTTGGTGAGTCGCCTTCTCAGTGGAGAACAAAAGCATTATCAGCAAAGAAAATGCGTGAAATGGATAACTCGTACTGATCACAAAATTGATAAACTGCAGATTGTTTTCACCTTGCAATTCAGAGAAGTATTTATATGCAAAAATCTAATGTTTATTTACGGGGTATGTTCTTCCTTATCTTGGCTCAAATTATGGTAGGTGTGAACATTGTTTTTTCCAAGTATTTGCTTTCTTCAATTCCGGTTCTATTTATTTTGGCTCTGCGCTTTACGTTGGCCGCTATTATTTTATTGCCCTTACACTGGTTTACCTCTGCTAAAAATAAGCCGTTAAGTTATTATTTTTCGCAATTAAAACAACGCGATTGGTTTTTTATTGGGGCTCAGGCAGTTTCTGCGGGGGTATTGTTCAATTTCCTGATATTATGGGGATTAAATGACACTGATGCGAATGTAGCGGGTATTATTACCAGTGCGTTACCTGCGATCATTGCGCTTATGTCTTGGATCATTCTGGGTGAAAAGATTTCCGGTACAAAGGCTATCTGTGTGGGTTTTGCCACCCTTGGATTAATCGTGATTGCGTGCGATAAGCTCATAGGCTTGCACGTGAGCCATTCTTTTAAGGGGGATGCACTGGTTTTAATTTCTCTTTTACCTGAAGCGAGTTACTATATTTTAAGTAAGATGCATGCGAATTCGCTGCCAGTATTTCTAATTTCCTCATTACTCAATGCAATCAATGCCATTTTGTTATTGATTTGTTTGGGCTTTAATTCCTGGGGTGGGCTAACCATCCAATTTTTAGATTGGATGATTTTGATTATTTTAGGTTTAAGCTCAGGTCTTTTTTATGTTTTTTGGAATTTTGGTTGTCAGAAGGTGGATGGAGTAATGGCTTCATTATCAACAGCAGTGATGCCATTAGCTACGGTGTTGATTGCCTGGGTACTGCTGGGTGAGCGACTGACTTTCGGACAAGCAATAGGTATGGGGATGGTGATTCTCTCAATTACAGTATATGCAAAACGGTAAGCAGCTGGTTTTGCAAAATCAAGATGAGATGAGATAAAGTATTTGCTAAATTTTTATCGAATACAGGCTATGCTCCATGAGTGCAAAAAAAGGGTGGGAACATTTTTCGCATGAATCCGATATCGGAGTCAGAGGTTATGGAGCAACGGTGTCGGAGGCATTTGCAATGGGGGCGCTTGCCTTGACGAATGTCATCACTCGCTCGCCATCCGTCCATCCCCACAAGAAAATCCATATAACTTGTGAGGCACCCAATCAGGAGATTTTATTTGTCGATTGGTTAAATGCCATTATTTATAACATGGCAATCCACAACATGCTGTTTCGTGAGTTTGATGTCACCATCAAGGGGCTGAAGTTAACTGCTATAATTGCAGGTGAACACGTAGATATTAGCCGACATCAACCTGCGGTAGAGGTCAAAGGGGCAACGTTTACTGAATTAAAAGTGTACCCAAGCAATAACATTTGGGTGGCACAATGTGTTGTTGATGTGTAAGGCAGCTAAGGTGGAAAATCAATGGACCTGAATTTATTAGAAAAAATCAGTGATTTTGAATGGCGAATTCCCCAACATGGGAAGATGCGTGTACCGGGGCTTATTTTTGCCTCAGAAGAGTTAATCCTCAATATGGATATGAAAGTCTATGAACAAGTCACGAATGTAGCTACTTTACCCGGAATTGTTCGTGGCTCCTATGCGATGCCTGATGCACATTGGGGATATGGGTTTCCCATTGGGGGAGTTGCAGCATTTGATCCCGATAATGAAGGTGTTGTCTCTGCAGGGGGTGTTGGTTTTGATATTTCTTGTGGGGTCAGGCTCCTATCTACGGGGCTTAAGCGCGAAGAGTTTGAACCCTATAAAGAGCAACTTGCAGATGCTCTATTTGCTCATATTCCAGCGGGTGTAGGCAGTAAAAGTCGTATTAATCTAACCATGAATCAAATGGATGATATGTTGCATGGCGGTGCTGTTTGGGCAGTAAAGCAGGGCTATGGTGAAAAAGAGGATTTAGAACGAATTGAAGATTATGGTCGCGTAGAGGGGGCCTTGCCTGAGCATGTTTCAGAACATGCAAAAAAACGTCAAAAAAATGAAATGGGTACCTTGGGTTCTGGTAATCACTATTTGGAGATTCAGGAAGTACGCAAAATATATTGCGAACAGACTGCTGCAGCATTCGGTTTATCCCGAGGGGATGTGGTTGTGAGTATCCATTGTGGCTCACGTGGCCTCGGACATCAAATAGGAACTGATTTTCTCCGTTCTATGTTAATCCACGCACAACAGCATGGTATCCAACTCGTTGATCGTGAATTAGCTTGTGCTCCTATTCGTTCCGCTATGGGGGAACATTATTTAGGCGCTATGCGTTCAGGAATTAATTGTGCGCTGGCTAATCGTGAAATTATTACCCATTTTATGCGCGAAGTATTTCAGAATGAAATGCCAGGAACCCAAATAAAACTCATTTATGACGTATCCCATAATACCTGCAAGGAAGAAACACATCAGATCGAGGGTAAACCCAAGCGCTTATTTGTTCACCGAAAAGGGGCAACACGAGCTTTTGGCCCAGGTCATCCTCAATTAACAATGGCGTTTCGTCATGTAGGACAACCTGTAATCATTGGTGGCAGCATGGGAACGGCGTCTTATGTCTTAGTTGGTACAGAGAATTCTGAAAACAAATCCTTTGGCTCTGCTTGCCATGGGGCAGGGCGGGCAATGAGCCGGCATCAGGCAAGCAAAAAATGGCGTGGGAGTGAGATTATTGAGCAATTAGCGCAACAAGGAATTTTAATTCGCAGCAGCTCTTATCGTGGTGTCGCAGAAGAAGCGCCCGAGGCATATAAGAATGTCGATCTCGTTGTTGATGCCGCGCAAGCGTCTGGTTTAACTAAAAAAGTTGCCCGACTGGTACCTATTGTTTGTGTTAAAGGATAGTCTATTGAGCCATTAGTTATTCTTCATTAATCAAATACCCATCGCCCACCTGCAATAATCCTTTCGCTTTAATTGTTCAAATTAAACCCTATTGGGTAAATACATATACTATACTTTTAGATAGTGTTTTCAAAAGTAAACCATTCACGAACCTCGTTAACTTGAAGAATTCACGACAATGGCACTCCTAACTTGAGCATTTTACTCATGCTGAATATTGGAAGTCAGATTAGGTTCGGGATGTGAATGCGTTCAAAAGGTGGAGTATTGTTATGCCTTTGAGTAAACGATCCAATACAGGTTCAATTAAAAAATTAAGTGGCCCCTCAAATCATGTTAATTATCAGGCTCAATCGGATAGTATTGATGTTGTTGCTTTTGATAGAGAAGGAGATGAATGGGGAGTTTTTTCTAATTATGCAGAAATTCCTATCGAAATGGAGACACCATTTGGAAAAAGGACGTTTCCTACAGTGGAGCATTATTTTCAATATCAAAAAGATCCTCAGGATAAACAATATCTAGACAGAATTCTTCAAGGAAATGCCCAGAATGCGAGGGATGAAGGGCAAAAAAAAGCATGGACGAATTTTCACTTAGCTGACGAAGCAATGCAACGAGCAATTCAAGCAAAATTAAAAAATCCTGAAGTTCAAAAGGCGCTGAGAGCAACAGGCAATGCGTGTCTTATAGAAGATACAGGAAGTAGAGCCACTAAAAATCAGGATGGTAATTGGGGTTGGAAAAAAGGGGGGGCGATTGAGTCATTTGCTGACACTGGCAATAAACTTGGTATCTTATGGATGCAGGAGCGAAATCGTTTGTACCAACAAGATGGCCATTTTTCAACGATTGTGCAAAATCCAGGTGACTTATCAGAGCGAGCGCGAGGAATTATGACCCGGAATTACAGCAACATGGATCTTTTTCAACTCAGTAAACAATTGCCAGATTCTTCTATATCACCCAAAAAAGATAATTTTCCTTCCTCTCGTATGAAAAATTCTTTGCATGAAATGACTCATCAACACACTTCAAGCGTTGAGGTGAGTGCAATGATTCGCACCATGATGGCGTCAAGCGCGCCTACAACAACAGAGCTACCCATAGTCAGCAAGGGCTTACAAAATGGTACATTCAAAATCGCTTTCGACAATCCCCAGGAGGCGGCTGCTTTTAGAAACTTACTGCAAAAGCAAGGTTTCGAAACGTCCTATTTTGGTAACAACGAACGTTATCCCATGGAATGTTCAGGAAAAACCTTAAATCATATAGTTCGCTTTGAGAATCACGGTTCAAAAACAGAAATTCCTCAAGAGGCATTACAGTTTCTTAAACAAAAATTTAATGATGAGAATAAAGTCGCGAGCATCGTTGAGAAAATGGGATTTGAACGACCTAGTCCCAGTCAATCACTACAACACTAATACTGAGTGTTCACATAATGGTTTCATTTATCAGGCGTTGTCGCCGGAGTTGTCGTTTGGACTAAATTTCTGATTGCTCAGAGACGGTTTCATTGTCCTACACTTTATAGCAAGGTTGATTGAACAAAAAGGTAATTGGAGATGGAGACTTTTTTGACCTTACATCCAGTAGCTCCGTTTCGGTTGGATTATACTGCTTTAGCTTTGCGGAGAAGAAGTAAAAATAACGTCGATCTTTGGGATGGGCAACGTTACACAAGACTATTGGTTATGGAGAATGTGCCCGTTAAAGTAGTGGTGGAACAAAATAAAAATTTCAACGAATCCAAGCTGAAATTATGGATTAAAGGTGAGGGCTTAGAAGTCTATCAAAATCAAATTTTAAATGAAGTAGAGACGATACTTGGGTTGAAACGTGATCTCCATGATTTTTATCATATCGCACAACATGATGCCCAATTAAATCCTCTTGTCTTGCAATTTAAAGGATTCAAACCGCCTCGATTTCCTTCTGTTTTTGAAGCGCTTGTTAATGCAATTTCTTGCCAACAAATCTCTTTAGACGCCGGATTGCAAATTCAAAATCGATTGGCTGAATTTCTGAGCCTTAGGATTAAAGAAGAAGAGCACCTATTTTATGCGTTTCCAAGACCCAATGAAGTGGCAAACTGCTCGGTTCCTGAATTAAAGAAAATAGGCTATAGCACTTCTAAAAGTGAGACCCTTATACGCTTAGCAACAGCAATCATGCAAGATGAGTTTATGTTTGCTACCCTGGAAAACAAAGGAAATGAGGTGATCATCGATTTTTTATGTGATTTTAAAGGCATAGGTCGCTGGACTGCGGAATACGTTTTATTACGTGGTTTAGGACGAATTGATATTTTCCCTGGTGATGATCTTGGCGCTCAGAATAATTTATATCAATTTTTGCATCTTGATAGGAAACCGAATTATAAGAAAATCGCAGAAATCACCGCAAAATGGCATCCCTACGCAGGTTTGATTTATTTCCATTTGTTATTAAAGCGCATGCATGAAAAGCAACACTAGCCAAAGTCCAGAAAATTTCTGAGTAATCCCTCTCCCACATTTAGGTAAGGAGGTTGTGGTTATTATGATAAAAGTAAATTCCCCGCGCCCATTTGTGGGATCGGGGTAGTGGTGAGGGTGATTAAGTGCAGTTTCCCTCATCCGCCCTGACGGGCACCTTCTCCCCAAGGGGAGAAGGGAAGTACGGGATTATGATTATAAAATTAAAATCCCCTCGCCCATTTTTGGGAGAGGGGTGGGAGTAAGCCCTGACGGGCACCCTCTCCCCAAGAGGAGGAGGGAGGTTTGGGGTTATGATTATAAAACGAAAATCCCCTCGCCCATTTGTGGGAGAGGGATAGGAGTGAGCCCTGATGGGCACCTTCTCCCCAAGGGAGGGAGGTTTGGGGTTATGATTATATAAAACGAAAATCCCCTCTCCCACTTGTGGGAGAGGGGTAGGGGTGAGGGAGGATTTCCATAAACTACTGACCGGCACCTTCTTTTCTTCCAGGAACAAAAGGTATGGGGAGCTTCTTCTTAACTGACTGACACGGAGGATCTATTTTTTGTGATAGTTCTTGTATAAAATTAAGCGCTTATTTGAAGATTAAAAGCCAAAATGGTTCACACAAGGAACGTGCCGAATGGATAGTACACCTCAAAATGTTGTTACTGAGCATCTAAGCTCTGATAAAGTATCAAATGTGTTAAAATGGATTCTTCTAATTACTGCAATTATCTGTTTTATCGTATTGATTTGGGGTACCTATAAAACTTATCAGCTGGCCCCTCCTTTACCACAGCAATTTCTATCTCCTTCTGGCCAAATCGTCATGACTGCAGAGGATATCATTGAGGGCAAAGCGGGTTTTCAACGCGCCGATCTTATGGATTATGGGAGTCTTTATGGAATGGGCTCTTATTTTGGCGAAGATTACACCGCAAAATATTTGGTAAGCCTAGGCAGAATTATAGAGGATAAAATCGCTCAGCAACGTTTCGGCAAACCCTTTATGAAATTGGATGTTGGCGGCCAATATGTCGTGCGGCAAACCATGCAACAGGATCTACAGCGCACCGATTTGAGCCAGCAAACCAGTATTTTGTCGCAGCCAGTCGCTGATGCAATCGCACAATTGCGTAATCAAATTTCACAAACTTTATTGAATCATGATCCAGAACGAGGTTGGACTAAAGCGTACAGTTTGGATGAGCAAAGTGCGCTACACACTGCAGATTTTCTTATTTATTCTTCTTTAACTACGATTGCGCATCGACCAGGACAAAAAAGCTCATATACCAATAATTGGCCCTATGAGCCTACTATGGGCAATAATCCAACGCCCCATACTTTTTACTGGACCTGGGTATCATTTTGTTTTGTATTTCTGGGTTTTGGTGCCGTACTTTTTATTTATCATCGATATTTAAGTGCTCCGGATGATGCGTTTAAAACACCTGTATTTCTCGGGTTTGAAGCACTGACCCCAAGTCAACAGAAGGTAGGGCAATATTTTGTGGTCGTAGCACTTGTACTTTTGATCCAGATAGCTGTGGGGGCAATTATGGCGCATTACTATACAGAACGTACCGGATTTTATGGGATAAAAATTAATGATTTTTTACCCTTTAACTTTCTGCGCGATGTACACATCCAAACGCCAATCGTTTGGATTGCTCTTTCTTGGGTAAGCGCTGCTGTTTTTATGGCCCCTCTTATCAGTGGAAGAGAAGCCAAAAGACAAGGTTTTTTTGTTGATCTTCTGTTTTGGGTCACTTTGTTTATTGTCGGTGGTGCAATTGTGGGTAACTATTTAGGAATTATGGGCTATGTCAATGAATCCTGGTTTTGGATTGGTAATCAAGGGTTATCTTATCTGCAGCTTGGGCGTCTATGGCAAATTGGATTTTGTATCGGGCTTTTCCTTTGGAGTTTTATTGTTTTTCGTGGCATGTGGCCTACCTGGAGTGGTTTAAAGAGTGCTACGGTTGAGTTTTGGACTGGGCGAATTCGCTTAGAGCATCTCTTTTGGGCAAGTACTCTAAATATTGCAGTTTTGTATTGCTTTGGGATGATTCCCTTAACGGGGATTGAAAAATCGTTCACGATTACTGATTTTTGGCGTTGGTGGGTAGTCCATCTTTGGGTGGAGCAGTCTTTTGAGTTTTTTGCTGCATGTGCCACCGCCTATCTTTTAATGGGAACCGGTCTCATTTCGCGCGCTCTAGCAGAACGAACAATGTATTTTGAGACCATTCTTGTATTCCTGGGAGGTATCATCGGTACAGGGCATCATTGGTATTGGACCGGGACGCCGGATCTCTGGGTGCCGCTGGGATCCATGTTTTCATTTATTGAAGTATTACCTTTAGTGCTGCTAATCATTGATGCGATCGAAAATTATCAACTCATGAAACGCCAATCTGCATTTACTTATAATTTAGCTTTTCTTTACATTTTGGGGGCTTCTTTTTGGAATTTTGTGGGGGCAGGAGTATTTGGTGGAGGAACACTCAATGCACCCCTTGTCAATTATTATGAGCATGGTACCTTTCTTACTTTAAACCACGCACACACCGCATTATTTGGCGCGTTTGGCTTATTGGGTCTGGGCTTAATTTATTTTTGCTTACGTTATGCTGCAGGGGAGCGCTTTCCTTGGAGTGATCGTTTGGGAATTAAGGCCTTTTGGCTCTATAACTTTGGCTTAATCTTGTGGATAATTTTGAATTTCTTCCCTGTGGGTTGGGCGCAATTAATGGATGTATATGAACATGGATTTGCTCATTCAAGAAGCTTGGAGTTTTATAATACAACGTTGATATGGCAGTGGTTACGATTACCAGGAGACGTATTTTTTGCGCTGGGTGGATTATTTATGGCCTATGATTTTATTAAAAAGTTAGGTCCTTTTTTTCCAAGATGGGTGAGAGCAAAGAATGTGGAGCAACAGCCTGCTCATGATGTTTAGGGCAATAAAACCCAAGGGAGGGTATTATTATGCCTGAGCTTTTTACGATGGGACACTCAACGCATTCTTTGCAAGAATTTCTTGAAATCGTTCACGCACATCAAATGACTCACCTTGTTGATGTGCGAACTATTCCTAGATCCCGTACCGTTCCCTGGTTTAATCAAGAAGAGTTAAAAAAATCACTCGAAAAAGAAAAAATTGGATACACTCACCTGCTCAAATTAGGTGGCTTACGAAAGGTGAATAAACACTCAATCAATAGCGGATGGCGAAATGCAAGTTTTCGAGGGTTTGCAGATTATATGCAAACAGCAGAGTTTCTTGCGGGACTTGATGCATTGAACGAGATCATAGAAAAAGAGCAAAAAGTGGTAATCCTGTGCGCTGAAGCGGTTCCCTGGCGATGTCATCGCTCACTAATCGCTGATGCAGAATTGATTCGCAATTATGCTGTATGGGACATTATGAACAAAACGACAGCTAAACCTCATCAACTCACTTCTTTTGCAGTGGTGGATAAAGAGAAGAATCCAATACAAATTTATTATCCCTAGTGATTCATCGCGTTTTCTGGTCTGCTGCTGAGTCGAGGTCTAATCAAGGCTAATGGTGCTTTGGTCGGGCTCCTCGTCCTTCTTATCTATTTTGCTATTTGAAGTGCGTGGTGAAGGATGAAAGCCAAAGAGTGATATGTTTTTAAAGAGCGTCAGAAGATGAGTTAATTTATAGGTTGATAAAGAAGTTGTTTCTTCTTTTTTAAAAACAGCCTCAATAGACTGACAAGGTTCCTCAGAGTGTTCATCAAAATTTCCTACGCCAATAACGAACAAAATAAAATCTTGGGGAATTGCTTCGAGCCAGTGATAAAATGATAATTCACGTTTGAAATAGTGTTTATCAAGCGGATAAACACAATTCCCTTGATTATAGTTTTTCTCCGTTAATAGAATCACCTGTTTCACTCCAAAAGCGCTTAATTGATTCCATGAAGGTAATTTTTCAACATCAATTTCAGTGAACCCATGATTGGGTTCCAGTATTAATCCTAATGATGACTCATGTAATGCAGATGCGCGTGAGAGCAATTCATCGCGCGGTAAAGAATCTTGTAATTGATCCATAATCCGTGTTTGCGACGTTTCATCACACACGATGGAAAGCTGCCAAATGCAATCAATTCCATTCCTATACAATGCACTTGCAACAGGGGCTTCATGACCCGTAAAGTTAATGAACAGTGTATTATCCAGTCGATCTAGGGCATCTAATTCAGCCAGTACCCTATTTGTTGTGTCTTTAATACTTTTATCAATGCTTTTGGTGATAAAGTGCCGTCCTTTGGGGACTACCTCGTGTGAACTATTGAAACGAATATAATGCATTGGCTGCCCCAGCTTTGAGAGCAACTCTTCGGAGGGATTTAAAGTTTGTAATAACGCCTTCAAGTTGCGATGAGGTGTTCTGCTGAATTCATCATTGGGTATCGATTTGGTGTTGCGAACGGCGGGATTTTGTAATCGATTGATTTTATCGATAATAATCTTACACTGGCTTAATTCATCGACTGAGACTAAGAAGGCATATTCCCCCTCCAAATTGATAGGTGTAACCCCCAAATATTTTTTAAAAAAATTATCGCGTAGTGCATATTTGTTCGTTCTGCTTGCCTTACTATCTCCTGTGACAATTTGAGTCAAAATCAACAAGCGATTTTCGTCTTTTAAATGCTCTATTTCATCTAAAAAACAGTTAAAATCTTCCGTCTCGTCGATAATCGCTGTTAAAGCATCTATAACAAGTGGTGCATCGGGTTTCATAGTGATTTCACTATCGCAAGATCGAGTGGTTGAAGCTCAAATAAAGAAACATGATTCGCGCACTCTTTGGATAATAATTACAATTATAGGCTATAGAAGAATCAGAATCCTTTGCAAGGCTTAATTAAAAAGTTCATCACAGGACAGCAGGGAGATTACCATCCCCCTTCATACGGTCGATGTTTTTTCATTTGGCTTTCATTATCACCCCGATGGTAATGTAATCTCCACGAGGGTTGTTTGGTCTTATTATCCCAAAAAGGATGCTAGTCAATGGCAAAACAACGTTTTAGTTTACCATTTGCCTGCTCCTTATATAGATTCAAACCCCCTCCGCCCTTTTCATATAAAAGAAAAGCGGCGCGGAAATTGCCTTTGCGAAGCAGTGCATACATCGCGATAGAGGTTGATAAAAAACCAACTGCTAAATTAATACTTTTTTGAGCTTCTGGGGAAATTTGTTCGTGTTTTTCTTCCATTTCGGGGCTATATGTAAGGTTGCAGTCTGGTTTAACACCAGGCTATCAAATTATTATTGGCCGAGATTTTATATTATTTTCAGGCAACATGCCTCTTTTTTAAAAGCATATAAAATCATACAGTTAGATTAACAGTTCATTGAACCAATATTTTGATATACTTTTAAGATAAGCCCTATGAATCTCTATCGAAAATGTACATCGAATCGAGCCATTTAGTCTTCTCGCCCTCTGATCTGACTCAGTATATGGAGAGTCCTTTTGTGTCCTGGATAGAACATCTTGCAGTGGTGCATCCTGATTTATTACCCTCACCGGATGCAAAAAATGAATTAGTGGATGTACTGCAACATTTGGGAAATCAACATGAGTTGGATCTTTTGACCCTTTTTGAAAAACAAGGATTATCCATTGTCAATTTGCATCAACAGGCAAACTCTTATGATTCAACTTTAATTGCCATGAAAAGTGGCGCTGATGTGATTTATCAAGCGCATTTAGAATTGCTTCCATTTCAGGGATATGCTGATTTCTTAATAAAAATACCAGGTAAGAGTCGATTTGGGGATTATTGTTATGAGGTTTGGGACACCAAGCTCGCCAAATCAGTGAAACCCAGTTTTCTGTTGCAATTATGTTGTTATGCAGAAATGCTCGAAGCAATGCAAGGCGGGGGAGCTGAATTCATCACTGTGGTTTTGGGAAATCAGGAACAGAGACGCTTTCGCACGGCAGATTATTTGTATTTCTACCAAAATTTGAAGCAGCAGTTTTTATCGGCGCATCAGAATTTTGATTTCACTGAGTGTCCCGATCCGGCTGCATCTAAAAATTGGGGAAGATGGAGTAATTATGCTGAAGAGCTATTAACCAAAGCGGATCATTTAATTCAGGTAGCAACCATCACCTCAGGACAAGTCAAAAAGTTGCAGCAAGCCGACATCAATACGATGACCGAATTAGCTCATAGCACCTGTTCTTGGGTCAAAGGGATAAAGCCTGAGCGGTTTGTGCGTTTGCAAGAACAAGCCAAAATTCAAAAAGCAAGCCGTGGGAAGGAAATCCCCTTATATCAATTAATGCCTCATGTTCCTGGACAAAAGCAGGGCTTGGCGCTTTTACCACCTGCATCACCGCATGATATTTTTTTTGATATTGAAGGTTTTCCTTTAGAGGAAGGGGGATTGGAGTATCTATGGGGAGTGACTTATTTTGATGAAAAAGCCCAACGCCAATACAAAGATTTTTGGGCACATAACGCTGAACAGGAAAAAGAAGCTTTTCAAGCGTTTGTGATGTGGGCTTATCAACGTTGGCAACACGATCCGAAAATGCATATTTATCATTATGCCAATTATGAAATTTCTGCATGTCGACGACTCATGGGGCGATATGGTGTTTGTGAAGATGAAGTCGATCAGCTCTTGCGTAATGAAGTATTTGTCGATTTATATAAGATCGTTAAAAACTCACTGATTGTTGGGGAGCCACGCTATTCGATTAAAAATATAGAGCATTTATACCGAGGTAAACGAAATACTGAGGTAGGTTCTGGAGGCGACTCCGTTGTTGTTTATGAGAATTGGCGAGAAAAACCCGATGGGGAAGGTTGGCAAACATCAAAAATATTAAATGATATTCGCGCATACAATATTGATGATTGCAATTCGACTCAGGAATTAGTTGATTGGCTGAGGGAACGGCAATTAGAGCAAGGTATTAGTTACTTGGGTAAAACCGAAGCTGTTGCGCTTCAAGTGAAGGCAGAATTGAGTGAGCGGATTCAATTACGCGATCGATTGTTGAAGGAAGCAGAACGCTTGAAAGAAGAGGGGGATTTGCAACGCGCGAAAATCAACCTGATTTTTGCATGGTCTATTGAGTTCCACCGACGTGAAGCCAAACCTGTGTTTTGGCGCATGTTTGATCGATTGGGGCTCACTGGAGAGGAGCTACTCGATGATATTGATTGTTTGGCCTATTGCCGGCGAACTGCTAAACCACCGTACAAGCCCTCGCCAAGATCACGCAATTTGGCCTATGAATATTTTTTTGATCCAGAACAGGAATTTAAAGGGAATGCCAAACAGTATTTTATTTTAGGCGAGGAAACCGAAGACGGTAAGGCTGTTGCGGCCAATTATTGTGAAGACGATAGTGATCTGGAACATGGAATTATTGTATTACAAATGAAAAGTGAACCCGATGATCCGATTACTTTAGTTCCCAATGAATATGTTGATCCGCATTCAATTCCTGAAGCGATTGCGCAGCAGGCTGCGTCATTTGAACAGGGGTTACTCGAGAATACTGCGATACTGGATTTTCTGAGCAAATCGTATCCGCGCATTAACGATCATCAACGAGGATTGGCGATCGCACCAAGTCATGATCCTGAGGAGCGATTAGCGGAGATCATTGATGCCGTTTTAAATTTAAATAACAGCTATCTTACCCTTCAAGGTCCTCCGGGTGCAGGTAAAACCTATACAGGAAAACATTTAATCGCAGCGCTTGTGCAAAGAGGAAAAAAAATAGGAATTTCCTCAAACAGCCATAAGGCGATCAATAACTTATTGCTGAATACGGTTGCCTATTGCGATGAGGAGGGAATAAAAGGACATTTTGCTTGTACACGTAATACCGAGGAACAAATTGAGGGATTAAATATCGCTGTCTTGGAAAACAAACAGATCATCGATTTCATTCAGCCCGGATGTGTCGTAGGTACTACTGTTTGGGGCTTTGCTCGAGAAGAATTAGCTGATGCCTTTGATTATTTATTCATTGATGAGGCAGGGCAAGTCAGTGTGGCCAATTTAATTGCGATGAGCCGCTCAACCCGTAATATTATTTTAATGGGTGATCAAATGCAGCTAGGTCAGCCTTCCCAAGGAAGCCATCCTGATGAAAGTGGTTTATCCATATTGGATTACTTAGTCCATACAACCCCTACTATCCCTGACTCTATGGGGGTTTTTTTAGGTACTACTTATAGAATGCATCCGGCAGTCAATCAATTTATTAGTGAGGCGATATATGAAGGCAAGCTGGAAACTGACCCTCAAAATGCCCAGCAAATAATAAAGGTTCCAGAGGGTTATAAGGGGGTTCTCAATAAAGAGGCCGGTATTATTCCCATATCTGTTTTTCATGAGGGAAATACACAAGCCAGTGATGAGGAAGTGGAGCAGATTGTGTTATTAACCCATGAGCTCTTGGGGAGAACCTTTATAGAAAAAAAAGGCTTACTAAGAACGATTGGTTGGAAGGATATTCTTTTTGTTGCTCCCTACAATCATCAAGTAAGCAAATTAAAAGCGGCACTGGGGGAGCAGGCTAAGGTGGGTAGTGTGGATAAGTTTCAAGGACAAGAGGCTCCAATTGTTTTTTTGAGTATGTGTGCCAGTAATGTGCATGAATCACCCAGAGGTCTTAGTTTTCTCTTTGATAGAAACAGAATCAATGTTGCGATATCAAGAGCGCAGTCTTTGGCGATTGTGGTATATTCCCCAACTCTACTCGAGGCGACTCCTACAAACATCGAGCAGATTGCGATGATGAATGTATTTTGTCGATTGGTGAAACATTAATAAACGCGGCGGGGTCTTAATTTATGGGCAATAATGGCAAGTATACTTACAATAGGCAATATAATTGGAAATATCATAAACTCAACCATTTTCATCAGATATTTTTTTACTCCCGTTGCTAAAGCATACCGTTCACTAAATTTTTTAACAATCGGCCAATTACTAATCAAAAAACCAGTTGGCTCTTTAAACCCCAGGAAAAAATATCCTGTAAAATACCCATAAATATGCAGTATTTTTTGAGGATAAAAAATATAGCACGCGGAAGAAGACGGCTCGAGATATTCAGTATAATGCCAACAATTTCTTGGCATAAACAACATATCTCCTTTTTCAAGCGTCACTCTATATCCTTCAGCTTGTTTTGATCTTGGAAACTCTTGATTTATTTCTTCCAAAGGTCGGCTAAAGTCAATCAAGCTATCGCTCACAAAAGGAAGTTTATAGAGCGCTTCACTCTGATCTTGAGTGAATAATAAAAATCTCTTTCTACCGCTTAAACATACATGAAGGTTGCTGCAATGCTCTCTGTCATAATGCATATAGGTATGCGTGTTTTGGCCACCAAAAAAATAGATTACTTTTAAAGTCTTATTGAAGTATCTTGGCCTTAAGGGAATATGTTGCCAAAGGGGGATATGTTTTTCAATCTCAGCAGACTGTTTTTCGGTAAGAATTTGACCGAATATTCGGTAGGGCATATTTTGTTTTATTTTAGCGATTATTGTTCCAAAATCAGCGGGTTGATGTGCAACGCGACGATTATTTTCAAAAGTAGCATAGGTTGTATCGGCATGAATGTGTTTTTCGAAATAATCTAAATCAAAGTTACCCTCAAAGTTTTTTATTTTTATGAGCAGAGGCTCCTTAGACTTATAGAGAATATTCTTGATTTTTTCTTCGTCGCCATAAAAATAATCTATGGTTTTCACATCCATAATTTTCATCGATTAACCTTTTGAACTAAATAATAAAAATAATATTTCTTTCCATAAATAAGGTTTCTTTTGCGCTCTTTTTTTGCCATCTGGCGGAGAGCTGATTTTTTAAACAAAAAAAACCACCAAGGAAGAAATGCTAACCCCATGGAGCTAACGAAATCTTGAAGTTCTTCATCATCACCCATCATCGAATCAATGTAAGGTAATATTTTTTTCTCATTTACAACTAAGCGGTGATAAATGGCCGATTGAACCATTCGAGTTATGTTTACCTTGTGAATTACTTTTAGAGAGTTACTTGTCTCAAGATATTCTTCAAATTTTTTTGCTTGTAATTTGTCTTTAATACTCAGATCAGAATAACAAAAAAAACCATTAGGGGACAAAATGCGCTCAACTTCTGAAAAAAATAGCTCAATTCGCGGATAAAGATGAGAGCTCTCAAGGTTTGTTATAATATCAAAACTGTTACTTTCAAAAGGCAAACATTCTGCATCAGATTGAATGTAATTGATCTTATTTTCGGTGTAGAAATTATGCTGTGCATGGTTTACTAATTCTTTCGTTAAATCAACACCTAAAGCATATTTTGTTTTGAGTAATTCGGAACTCACTTTTAAACCAATACCATTACCACAGCCAATTTCAAGCAGTTTTTTATCAAAAAACTGCATCTTTACCAATGGACTTATCAGAAAAAAGACAAGTAAGGGCGAATAGATATCTTGTATCGTACATATTTTGGAAAAATCAAAGTTCAATGCAGCATATTCACTATATACTTGTTTATTCCATAATCCCCAGTTCAAAAAGGACTTATCAAAAATAATATGTGCAAAGCTTTTATAGCTCTCTTGAATTTGATTTTTAATTAACTTTACTTCTGAGGGATGAACCGTCACTCGTCTCAATAAGGAACGAATTTGCTTTAAAGCCTGGCCATAAGTTTTAATGTTATTTTCCGTGATTAAATCATTCATCAAATAAATAACCTATCATGGAGTGTTGTATTAATCAAATACCACTCCCCGTCAACACTGCGACAAAGAAGTATTCTTGTTCTGTTTTTTTGTTCTATTGAATCTTTTGTGCTATTAAATAAGTATGAGTGTCATAAAGTCCCTTTTCAAGGAACTTTTTGAATAAATTTTTGAACCTTGATGTTATTTTTTTCAGATAAAATTAAGGTAATGGGGATTTGATAAATAAGCATATAAAAGAAACTGATATTCAGCACTAAACAAAATCAAAGTATGTTTGTCCGATCACGCAAAAATTCAGTGTCTTGTTATAAGTCCTTATTATTGCTATTTTTTATTTTTATTTTGTGCACTGCCTCAGGTGTTCCTCGCCATGAAACTTAATGGCATTGTCTCTGGTGGTATGGGAGTATTTTAAAGTGGTGAAAAAAAACCAGGAATTGAATCTAAAAGACATTCTCAATGAACCTCTTGCAATCATTGGAATGAATTGCCAATTTCCTGGAGTTGATTCCGATGTAGAAGATGTCGAGGCATTTTATGCGATGCTGCTCAAGGGGCTGTCGCCTATCAAAGAAATGCCAAAAGAGCGTTGGGATATTGATGAGTATTATGATCCTGATCGTGAGAAACCCGATAAAATAATTAGTCGCAAGGGAGGTTTTCTTAATAATCCTCAGTTATTCGATGCATCTTTTTTTAAAATATCTGCAATCGAAGCCAAACAAATGGATCCCCAACATCGTCTTTTTTTAGAAGTGGCGATTCGTGCTTTAAATCATGCCAACATACCACTGGACTCATTAAATAATTCAAATGCCGGAGTATTCTATGGTTGTTCCACTCAGGATTACAGCCAACTCAATTATAAAGACAATATCGAGTTTAATGCGTATACCCAGATTGGTGCCGCCAGCAGTGCTGCTGCAGGAAGACTTTCGCACTTTCTTAATTTAAAAGGCCCCAGCATGGCTGTAGATACAGCCTGTTCCTCTTCATTGGCAGCGCTTTATGTTGCTGCAACCTCGTTGAGAACGAAGCAATGTTCTATGGCAATTGTGGGGGGTATTCATCTAAGCCTTTGTCCTGAAAGTTTTATCAGTGTGACTAAAGCAAACATGTTATCTGCGCGGGATCAATGCAGCAGTTTTGATATAAATGCTGATGGTTATGTACGAAGCGAAGGGTGTGGCGTGGTTATTGTAAAACGCTTAAGTGATGCGATTCAAGATCAAGACACAATCCATGCGGTACTTAAAAGTATTGTCATGAATCAGGATGGTGATGATGGGACGATTTTGGTTGCTCCAAATATTAAGTCACAAATTGCCCTTCACCACGAAGTGCTGGCACAAGCTCATTTAACGCCAAGTGATATTGATTATATTGAAGCGCACGGAACGGGTACCATTGTTGGTGATTCAGTTGAGTTTAATGCCATACAACAGATCCATAAAGGGCATCATAGCCAAGATAATCCTCTGATTATTGGTGCAGTAAAAAGTAATATAGGTCACAGTATTTCATCATCAGGGGTTGCATCACTGATTAAAGCAATTGGCGCATTAAAGCATGAAAAAATTCCAGCCAATTTACACTATACGAAACCGAACAAAACGATAGATCCTGAAAGTATACCTGCACTTTTACCGGTAGAAGCCATTGCATTTAAGAAGCAAAAAAATAAAAAGAGGCATGTGCAGATATCTAACTATGGATTTAGTGGAACCAATGTCAGTGCCATCATTGAAGAAGCAGCTGATGATGACTTGCCCTCTCCATCATTAGATGATGGGCAAGCAAAATGTTTTGTTGTGTCAGCAAATAGTGAGTATTCATTAAGGCACATGTTGGCACGATATGCACTGTATCTTCGAGAGACGCCCACGAGTTTGCATGATATTTGTTTTACACTCATCAACTGTCGCGATCATTTAAAATATCGTTGTGCGATGGTTACTCGAGATAAAGAAACCTTGATTCAAAAGATTCAGTCTGAAGATTTTGAGGTGCGCAAGGTCTCTGTAAAAAAAGAGATACAAAAACTAGCCTCTGATGCACAGCAGATTTATGAGGCGTATTTTGCTGGATTTAATATAAAAATTGATCCAGATCATGTTCCATTTAATAAAACAGATTTACCACTTTATCATTTCGATAGAAAGCCCTATTGGCATGAGCCAAGAACCAGGAATGGGTTCAATCATTTAGGTCTGCAATCCAAAGAACAACAAGTAGAGACGATTAAAGGAAAACTGGCCGCTCAAATACACACCCTTTTAAAAAAAGAACACATTGAGGAACATCAGGATTTTGGCTCTTTAGGGTTCAACCAGGAGTTACTCACTGAACTTGAGCAGAGTGTTTATGCGCTTTTCTCCTATAAAATGGCAATTCCTGCTTTTCTAACTTTGGATAAGTTGGCCAGACACCTTCAACAAATCCAGATGCCAGAGCCAGTTTATCGACAACCCACGGTCAATGTACTCAATAATGAACCTATTGCGATCATTGGAATGAGTTGCCGTTTTCCCAAAGCAGAAAATATCGATGCGTTTTTATCCCTATTAGAACGCGGCGAAAGTGGTATGAGTGATATCCCGTTGGAACGATGGGATAATGAAAAATTTTACGATCCTGATGTCAATGCTTTAGGGCGACTTTATATCAAGCAACTTGGCCTAATTGAACACATCAAGAAATTTGATGCAGATTTTTTTAATATCAGCCCACGTGAGGCCAAGCTCATGTCTCCCCAATTACGGGTATTCATGGAGACGAGCTATCACGCTTTGGAGAACGCCAATTTATCCCTGGCTGCGATTAAAGACAGTAAAACTGGGGTTTTTGTTGGTTGCGGTACCAATGAGTACCCCCGATTATTGGCGGGTCTTGGCGTCGGTTTGGACGATCTCAATATTTATTTTGCAACCGGAAATGTTTTAAATGCGATACCCGGCCGAGTGGCCTATGCATTTGATTTTCATGGACCCATACAAGCAATTGATACCGCATGTTCTTCATCAATGACTGCGATTCATGATGCATGCTTGAGTTTGCAAAATGGTGATTGTGATATGGCCCTTGCGGGTGGAGTGAATATCTTACTGGCTCCGGATTCCAACATTACCCTGTCAAAAGCCAGAATGTTATCTCCTGAAAGCCGTTGTAAAACCTTCAGTGAGGATGCGGATGGTTATGCGCGTAGTGAGGGATGCGGTGTTATTGTTTTAAAACGATTAAGTGCTGCTTTAAAAGATAATGATACGATTCTTGCAGTAATTAAAGGAACATCGATTAATAGTGACGGTAAAAGTGGTGGTTTTACTGTACCTAATGGTATTGCTCAGGAAGAGGTAATTCGGAGTGCGCTTGCCAAAGCAAAGCTATCGCCTGCAGATATCGATTACATCGAAGCACATGGTACGGGTACGCCGCTGGCTGATCCTATTGAAGTAAATGCCTTGAGTAAAATTTTTAGTGAGTACCATAGCGAAGAGAAACCGCTTTATATTAGTTCGGTAAAAACGAATATAGGCCATTCCGAAAGTGCCTCAGGTGTAGCTGGTGTGATTAAAGCCATTTTGAGTTTACAAACGCATCAATTGTTTAAACACCTTAACTTTAAAAAATTGAATCCTGCCATTGAGCTTAAAAATACAGTCATTCCGTTGAGTACTATGGATTGGTCTAAGGAGGAAGGTTTACGGTGTGCCGGCGTGAGTTCATTTGGGTTTAGTGGTGCCAATGCGCATATCGTGATGCAAGAAGCTCCTGTAAGAACAATAGAATCGCGCATACTTCCCCAAGAGTCTCTATTAGTACTTTCAGCAAAAAGTAAAACGGCACTTGAATTACTTTTAACAAGTTATCGAAAATATTTAGCCAATACCCATGAGGAATTTGCGGATATTTGCTACACCGCAGCAACGTGTCGAAACCATTTTTTATTTCGAGTCGCAATTCAAGCCAGCACCGCAAAAGAAGCGGCTGTGCTTATTGAAAAAAATGAATACACGATCCATTCGATCAAAAAAGAAAAAACCAATCCCTTTTCCTCACAACAAACACGGTCACTGGCGCAATTACAGGCTGATTATGAAGCCGGTTTTATGATCAATTGGACTGATTTTTATCAGTCGCTGAATACCCAATTGATCAAAGTCAAACTTCCTCTATACGAGTTTGATCGTGAAGAACATTGGTTTGAAACGAAAGACAAAATAAAAGATATCCCTATGCCTCAAGATTGGTGTTTTCAATTGCAATGGCAACAACAGCTATGTACTCGCACTCATCGCAAAATGCAGGGTAATAACTGGCTTCTTATTGGTGCGCGACAGCTTGCTCCTCGTCTTAGCGCGCAGGGATTAGACATTATTCTAGAGGAAGAGAATCATTCGTTAGAACACTTGGATGGAATTATTTTTGCGATGGGATTGGATGCTCCCTCGACCGCAGATATTGAATCCAGTATTGATTTTCAAAAGAACACGATAAAAAAACTGTTAGCCTTAGTTAAAGATCTCAATAACAAAAGCATTCCATTGCAATTAATCGTCCTCACCGCGAATGCAATCCCTGAACTTGCAGCGGGTCCGCTTAACCTGAATAATAGTCCACTGATTGGCTTCTGCCGAACTTTGGTTTTAGAGTTACCTCAATTCAATACCATTTTAATCGATGCAGAAAAAACGGAAGATGAAGATTATGCTGGGCAAATCGTCGATGAAATCAAGCATAATTTTGATCAATGGTATGAGCATGTTGTGGCATATCGTGAAGGTAAACGGTTCATAACGCGCTTAAAAAAAACCAAATTATTGGACAGAAGGCCCTCTTTATATGGTGAAGGCCGTTATCTGATCACCGGTGGTTGTGGTGGTTTAGGTCTGATCACGGCACAAGCATTGCTTTCTGCAGGTGCGCGAGAGGTTATCCTGACCTCCAGAAATCCGGATAAACCTGCAGTAAAAGAAGCAATAAAAAAAATTCAATACAATTATACAGGGCGAACCATTCGTACGGTCAGTGTCGATGTGACTGACGAAGAAAAAATGCGTCACATACTTTTAGAGTTGAATGCGGATGGGCTGCTCAAAGGCATTATTCATGCTGCCGGAGCAGCAATTAAGGCGCCATTACTCGAGCATAAAAATGAGGATGTCGATTATTTATTTGCTGCCAAAGTACAAGGCAGTTGGTATTTGCATGAATTGAGTAAAAACCTCGATTTGGATTTCTTTGTTGTCTATTCTTCAATTTCCTCTGTGTTCGGTAGTAACAAAGAGTCCGTTTACAGCGGCACCAACAGTTTCATCGATGCTTTGATTGCTGAACGTCGACGTTTAGGGATGGTCGGGACTGCGATTGAATGGGGACCTTGGGGCGAAGTAGGTATGGCAAAAAAACGCTCCCAAGATCAAGGTTTGAAGCAATCGTTAATCAGTAACGAACAAGGTCATACCTTCATTAAAATTCTCATCAATGAACAGCTAAGCCACGCAGCCATTATTTCACCGGAATACCTCAAGTTCATGCTGGACTTTGTTCCCAAGCCTGTACCTGCCTTTCATAAACATTTAGCTGATGAGCTGAATGCTGCAGAGCAGTTTGCCCATAAAAATTTATCTTCATGGCTCAATGATTATCTTGAAACGAGGGAAGAAAATCGCTTCCAAGCCTGCAAAGAGATGCTATGTGCTATCTGTAATGAGATTCTTGAAATCACCAATGCAGACGAGTTGGATGAGGATGAAGGATTTTTTGAGCTGGGTTTTGATTCATTGATGATTACTGAGCTGGCAAGCAAACTTAAGGAAAAACTGGCACCAACCCTTAAAGTAACGGCGACCATTGGTTTTGATTACCCATCTATAAACAAACTGGCCTTGCATATTGAATCAGAACTCAATAAGTATTTAATTACTCAGCCCGCTTCCAAGCCTGTAGCTGGAAAGGAAGAGGATTCAATTGCTATCATCGGTATGAGTTGTACCTTTCCTAATGCTCCTGATATAGCAGCATTTGAAACCTTGCTTGACGAGGCAAAAAGTGGCATGAGAGCTATTCCACTTGAACGATGGGATAATCAAAAATATTATGATCCCGATATGGATGCGCCAGGAAAATCCTATGTCAATAAACTCGGATTAATCGAAAATATTAAATGTTTTGATGCAAATTTCTTTGGTATTAGCCCTCGCGAAGCAAAATTAATGGAGCCTCAACAACGCATCTTTTTAGAATGCTCTTACAAGGCTTTAGAAAACGCAAATTATTTGCCTGAGTCACTCCGTGGCAGTTTGACCGGAGTTTTTGCCGGTGTAGGTCCCAATGAATATTATGCGCAATTGGAAAAATCAGGTTTCTCCAATGAAGAATTAAGTGTTTATTCGATTACAGGGAATGTCTCCAATCTTATCCCTGGCCGAGTAGCATACACTTTTGATTTTAAAGGTCCATCAATCAGTGTGGATACTGCCTGCTCTTCCTCTTTAGTTGCTATTTATTATGCCTGTCAGAGTTTAAAAAATCGGGAAATTGATTACGCATTGGCTGGTGGTGTCAATGTGCTGTTATCACCTGAGTCGAATATCACTTTATGTAAAGCTAAAGCTTTAGCTCCTGATGGTTACTGTAAAACTTTTGATGAACAGGCCGATGGGTATGCCCGTGCAGAAGGTTGTGGGGTACTTTTTCTTAAAAGACTATCGGATGCGCTTCGTGATAAAGACACTATTTTGGCGGTCATTAAAGCGTCCGCGGTAAATAGTGATGGGCGATCTGCGGGATTGACTGTTCCTAATGGTAAAAGCCAGGAAGAAGTGATGATGAAGGCTCTAAGTCAAACGGATTTATCCGCGAGTGACATCAGCTACATTGAGGCGCATGGAACCGGTACCTCTTTGGGGGATCCAATAGAGGTTCATGCAATCAACCAAGTGTATGGAAAAGAACATTCTCAGGATAATCCTTTATATCTTGGTGCAGTTAAAACCAACATTGGCCATCTTGAAAGTGCTGCTGGCGTGGCGAGTGTGATCAAAACGGTGCTGAGCTTACAAAAGAAAAAAATTTATAAGTTGCTCCATTTTAAAAAATTAAACCCCCATATCCAATTGGGTGATACCCTCCTTGCTTTGCAAAAAATCGATTGGAATACCGGATCTAAATTAAGATCTGCCGCGGTCAATGCTTTTGGTTTTAGCGGGACTAACGCGCATGTGATTTTACAAGAGTTTCCTCAACCGGCAGAACAAAAGCCAACGCCATCGGCCAAAGTCCAATTATTGATTCTTTCTGCCCATTCGCAAGCATCCCTGGAGCATTTAGCGCACAGTTATCAGCAGTATTTGGCAACAACACGAGACGATTTTGGTGATATTTGTTTTACAGCAGCAACCTGCCGTGCTCAGCAGCCTTATCGATTGGCTTTAATAGCCCATAATGCTCAAGAGGCAAGTCATTTATTAGAAACAGGACAGTTTGCACTATCACACGGAAAAAAGAGCACCCTTGATGTGCAAAATGAGTCCATGCTTCAGTCTCTGCTGACAGCCTACATGCAGGGAACACAAGTTGACTGGGCTTTATACTATAAAGACAGCGGTTATCAATTTAACAAAGTGAACTTACCTAATTATGTATTTGATACAGTTGAGTTTTGGATTGATAAAAGCACTTCGAGCCGCCCCTCAGCTGATGCAGTACATCCTCTTTTAGGGCAGATGTTCTCGATGCCCGGCAATGAATTTTTATTCAGCAACACGCTGGATTTAGAACATTTACCCTATATCAATCAAAATTTTATTTTTGATAAGGTCATTTTTCCAGCCACAGCATTTATTGAATTAGGTTTGTCGGCAGCCAGGTTGGTATTGAAGCATAATGCTTTTTCAATAGAACACTTTCATATTGAACGTCCATTGTATCCGAAACACGATCAAGAGTTTCAATTGCATGTGAAACCGAAAAATGACGAACAATATCAAATCAATATTTTTGCCAAAGAAGAGGATAATTGGCAATTATTCTCTGAAATGGAAATCAATTCGCACGTACCGACCCTGTCGGAGTTCCTTGATTTTCATGATTTGAAATCATCTTCTGAACGGCAATTGGATGCATCACAAATTTATGAACATTTTAAAAAGCATGCCGTATTTTATGGCGATGATTTACGGGTGCTCCAAGAGAGTTACATTCATACCGATGGTGTTCTTTCTAGGGTGGTAATGACTACAAACAGTCAAGGTGTTAACTATTATTATCCTCCTATTTTGCTTGAGGGCATGATGCAAAGTATTTTGTTCTTCAAAATGAATCATGAGGAGCACTCTGTTTATGTGCCTTATACATTTGCACGAATGACTACAATCCAGGAGGCCCCTCGCAGCGTGTGGATCCATGTAGTTCGAAGAGCGTCTGAACACGCGAATGAGTTATGTTTTGATATCAAATTTTATGATAATTCAGGGGTACTGATTGGTGAAATGGAACAGTTTAAACTGAGAAAAGTGACGCAAAGTCATTTCATTCCTTATGAATCCTATCTCCAACACCTATATCAAATCCGATGGAGTCCCCTCAAATTCAACGTGTTGACTCAGATACAGCTTCCTGAGTTATTAGTCATTTCAAATGATCCCGATAAAGCAAAAGCAGTATTGGGTGATCTCGATTATCAACTCATTCAGGATGCTAATCAGTTAGGACCTATTGAAAATAAAAACATTGTTTATTTATTCAATCAAAGTCAATTCAATGATCTGTTTCATTGTTGTCAAAAGATGTTTAAGTCACAACCTAATCGCTTCATATTAGTCACTGAAAACGCCTATTCGATTCATGAGACAGATAAGGTAAACCCTTATCACACCATGGCTTGTGCTTTTTGGAAAACTTTTAGTAATGAGCTTGAACTCATTAATAATTATGCAATCGATTTAGGGACAACGAGTACTTTGCCCGAGATATTAAATTATCTTTTTGCTGCTCACAGCGCTGAAAATCAATTTGCAATCCGCGAGACGTTTTATATTCCTAGATTAAAGAAGGCACCGCTGTCTGCACAGGTGCCCCATCAGGAGATGTTATTTAAAAGTGATGCGACTTATTTGATCACCGGCGGAACTGGTGCATTGGCAAAATCTTTAATTGAGTATCTCATGCGTCGAGGGGTCCATGATATTGTGATTACGAGTCGGTCTGAATGTTCCCCTGAAATCAGACTATTGATTGATCGTGCTCGTAAAAAACAAGTTTTTATAAAACATTATCAGGCCGATGCCAGTAACTATCAGCAAATGGAACAGATTATTGCTGAGATTGAACACAGTTCTAAACGACTGCAAGGTATTTTTCATCTTGCTGGTATTGTGCACGATGGTTTATTGGTTCATTTAAGCGATGAGGAGATGCAAAGTGTACTCAGTGCAAAAATGGACAGTGCATTGATTTTGCACCAGATAACTAAAGATATTCCACTGGATTTATTTGTCTTATTTTCCTCTTCAGCGTCCATACTCGGTGCCAGAGGGCAAGCGAACTATGTCGCTGCCAATGGATTTTTGGATGGGTTAGCTTATCTGAGACAACAACAAGGGTTGCCGGCGTTGGCCATTAACTGGGGGCCGTTTCATTCGATGGGCATGAGCGCAAACTTAGGACAGGCAATGCAACAACGTGGCTTTACCTTGTTAGAGAAAGACAGTATCGATGTCCTTGATGTTTTATTAAAAAGCGAGTTAGCGCAAATTGCCGTGTGTCCTATGAATTGGGATATTTACTTTAAATATTCGCCCAAGCAGGCATGGCTTGCCGAGCTGATGAAACAGAGTCGTCCAGCCAATCAGCATTTTTTAAATTCGCTCCGACAGCATTCCAAAGAAGAAAGTATCTCCATCTTGAGCGAAGCTTTGCGTGAAATCGCTGCAGAGGTTCTTGGTTTAGACGATTTAAAACAGATTAAGGTCAATGATGGATTATTCTCTTTGGGTTTGGACTCGCTGATGGCGATTGAAATTCGCAATCGCATTCATGATAAATTGCAATGTCCGACTCTGAACTTATCCATCGAATATTTTATTAATGATCCCAGTGTGGGCAAGATTGCTAAAAATATAGCGAATGAATTACAAAATGTATTTGATTTTGAAAATAAAAAAGAACAGCAAGAGGCTGTAAATACAGTTGGTGAAGAAGTTCCTTTATGTGATTTTCAATATGTTTTTTGGGTGCTCAATAGACTCGGTTATCCCTATAATATTGGCACACAGTTACAGATTCAAGGTAAGCTGAATAAGGATTATGTTGCGCAGGCATTTGAGGCAGTTATAAAACAAAATAGCGCATTTTGGTTGCAATTCGACAAGGAAGTACCGATTCAAGTATTGAGAAAAAAAGGACAATTTGAATTATTCTATAAAGACATTTCCCTGAATAATGAAGAGACCGAGCTTAATCAGGAGTTTCAAAATAACATGAGGGATGAAATCCCATTAACCCAACAGCCACTCATTAGGGTCTATCTCTATAAAATCAACAGCGATTTGCACGAATTGCACATGATAATCCCTCACATCATCGTTGATGGACCCTCATGTGACTATGTATTGAATCAATTTAGAAAATACTATGACGCGTTGGCCCATGGCCAGGAATTGATTCTGGAACCAGAAAAAGATTCCTATCTCAATTATGTCAAAAAAAGTAATCACCTGTATGAAGCAAATTTAAAACACAAAATTAATTTTTGGCAGAGTTATAACAAGGGCTTTAAAATGCTGTACTTAGGACCTAAATACTTTATGCCTATAGACAGTCAGAAAAAGTATTTATTCCATTATCCTATTGATTCGCATCATGCCGAACAGTTTATTGAATGGCATAGGGCTCAAAATATGAATGTCAGTCTTGGGTTAATCGCTGCATGTCATATTGTTTTTTATAAGTTAAGTCAGCAAAAGAAAATACCTTTTATTCTGATCCATAGTGGTAGGGAGGGGAGCCAATACAAGTCTATTGTTGGTATGTTCTCAGAGTATAAACGGCTAAATAGTACCCTGGATAAGCATCATAACTTTATTGAATTGATTAAGTCGATTGAGGAACAACAATTAAAAACAGCTTCTTTTCAAAAATGCTCGCATATCATTAAAAACAGTGAATTTAAAGATTCGGGATTCACAATAAGCCATTATTTATTTTATAGATGGAATAGATTGCAATTAATGAAACAATTTAGGAAAACCAAGCTTAATTCATTGATGGTTGATTTCTATCTTAAATACCTAAGCTGGGCCGAAGCCATTAGTTTCAATAGTTCAGTGAAAAGAAAACTCAATAAATTATTGAACCGCAAAATCGCCCTACAAAAACCGGAGCGGTTAAGGGTTCTCATAAACATTACCCCTTCCTTTTTTAGTAAGGCTGCTCCTGAGCCTAGTGTGACGAATCTCAAATTTAAGTATGCCAATCATTTTGGAAGTGAGGATCGCCCCGTAAATAACCGTTCTTTATGGGTCTTATTTTCAAGAAATCAGGAAGGAGAGTATTTAATTTCGATTAATGGTCCAGTAACGCCTGAGTGCAAAGAATTAATTGCGCGGGAATTTAATCAAGTGATTGCAAATGTCTTGCAACATGATGAATGGTCCATTGAGGATTTAATACGATAATTGGTACCCTTATCCGCCCTAACGGCGACCTTCTCCCCAAGGGGAGAAGGGGGCTGCTACACTTAATGGTAGAAAGCTACCCCACATTAAAAAATCCCGTCTCCACTTGTGGGAGAGTGCTAGGGTTGAGGGTTCTCAGGAAAACATGATACCAATAAAGGATCAGTGAAAGATGAAACATGGACATTGTGATCACGAACATCGTTCGGAACCAGTAAATACTCATAAGGACTGTCACCAACACCATAGGATGCATCAGCAACATGCTCCAGATGAGCATGGAATTAAAACAGGGCTCTATACCTGTCCTATGCATCCAGAGATTCGGCAACCCGGTCCCGGTAATTGTCCAATTTGTGGTATGGCCTTAGAACCGGAGACCGTTTCGGCAGAACAAGAAAATCCCGAATACAAAAGCATGAAGGATCGATTTTGGCTGGCACTTATTTTGAGCATCCCGGTGGTGGTATTAGAAATGGGCGGGCATCTCTTTCAACATACTCTTAATGCCAATCGATCGGCCTGGATTCAATTTGTATTGGCTACACCGGTAGTTTTATGGTGTGGCTTACCTTTTTTTCAGCGTGGATTTCTCTCATTGAAAACACGTCAGCTGAATATGTTTACGCTGATTTCAATGGGAATAGGCGTCGCCTGGATTTACAGTACCATTGCAATGGTATTTCCAGGTATTTTTCCCGCTGCTTTTCATCATCAAGGATTAATCAATGTTTATTTTGAAGCCGCTGCGGTGATTACCACTTTGGTGTTGCTTGGACAGGTATTAGAATTGAAAGCTCGAGAACAAACAGGTGGTGCGATCCGAGCTTTATTGAATTTAGCTCCTGAAAGTGCGCGTCGAATTGACTCAAATGGTAATGAAGAGGAACTACCCCTTGAGCAGGTGCAGGTTGGGGATAAGCTTCGGGTTCGGCCTGGTGAAAAAATTCCCGTGGATGGAGAAGTACTCGAAGGGCATAGTTATGTGGACGAATCAATGGTGACCGGGGAATCGATGCCAATAAGCAAAGAGGTAGGATTCAAGGTGATTGGTGCGACCATAAACCAAAATGGCAGCTTCGTGATGAAGGCAGAACATATTGGCAGTGACACCATGCTCTCACATATTGTACGTATGGTGAGTGAAGCACAACGCAGCCGTGCCCCCATTCAACGCTTGGCGGATATTGTTTCAGGTTGGTTTGTACCTGCAGTGATTTTTATTGCAGTATTGGCATTCTTCTTTTGGTTTTTTTGGGGTCCACAACCCGCATTGAGCTATGCGTTGCTTGCGGCTGTTTCAGTACTCATTATTGCGTGTCCTTGCGCGTTAGGTTTAGCAACACCCATGTCCATTATGGTTGGTGTGGGCAAAGGGGCGCAGAATGGAGTATTGGTCAAAAATGCCGAAGCACTGGAACAGATGGAAAAAGTTCAAGTACTGGTTGTGGACAAAACGGGTACGCTGACCTTGGGTCGTCCCAAACTAACTCAAATTATTACGGATAAAGAATTCGAAACCGATGAAATACTCACTCTAGCAGCTACAATGGAACATCATAGTGAGCATCCACTTGCCCATGCAATTATCGCGGCTGCAAAAGAAAAACAGTTGTCGCTCAGCACCGTAATAAATTTTGAATCGATCCCTGGGAAAGGGGTTATTGGAAAAGTCAATGAATCCCTTATAGCACTTGGAAATCTGCAGTTGATGCAGGAGTATGGAAGTGCGCAAACCTCACTTAGTGAACGAGCTGATGAATTACGTGCTCAAGGAGCGACAGTAATTTTTATGGCTATCGCGGGTGAAACAGTCGCTATTTTGGCAGTTGAAGATCCAATAAAACCCAGCACACCTGAGGCTATTGATGCGCTGCAAAAAAATGGGGTTGAGATCTACATGTTGACTGGGGATAGTCAAAAAACCGCGCAATCTGTTGCGAAGCGATTAGGAATCAACAAGGTGATTGCTGAAATTATGCCTGAAGATAAACGTCGTGTAGTCAGTGAGTTGAAAGACAATGGCCTTGTTGTCGCCATGGCCGGGGATGGGGTGAATGATGCGCCCGCTTTGGCAATCGCTGATGTTGGTATTGCCATGGGTACGGGAACCGACGTTGCAATTGAAAGTGCAGGCATTACCCTGCTGCATGGTGATTTGACTGGTATCGTTAAAGCGCATCATCTATCCCGTGCTACCATGAGTAACATCAGGCAGAATTTATTTTTTGCTTTTATTTATAATGGATTAGGCGTTCCGTTGGCTGCTGGGGTGCTGTATCCGGTAACAGGACTATTACTTAATCCGATTATCGCCGCAAGCGCGATGGCATTAAGTTCTGTTTCTGTGATTTTTAATGCACTTAGGTTAAGAAGACTTAAGCTCTAAAACAGTCTTCTTGATCGCCGATGTCCCGATTTATGCGCAGCACGTCGGGTATAAACGAGTGAGCGGGACTCAGTAGCAGGTCGCCTTGAGTCAGAAGTGATTTCTCAATATATTGATTAGAAAAGAGGTTTTTATGCCTAAAATACTGATGAGTGCTTGTCTTCTTGGCGAAAAAGTTCGTTATGACGGTAGTGACTGTTTGCAAAATCATCCCCTGTTGCAGCAATGGCTGAAAGAAGGAAACATCATCACAATTTGTCCGGAAATGGCCGGGGGATTGCCCACACCAAGACCGCCAGCCGAGATTCAAGAGAAACAATCGGGTATTGATGTATTAAAGAGAAATGCTTCAGTAAAAACCAATAATAATCATGATGTTACTGAATTTTTTCTCAGAGGGGCACAAAAAGCACTGGAGCTTGTAAAGAAACATCAGATACGTGTGGCCATTTTAAAGGCTCGGAGCCCTTCTTGTGGCTCGGGGATGATTTATGATGGAACATTTTCACGTACGTTGATGCAAGGAGATGGCGTTAATACAGCACTCTTGATGGAACATGGTGTGCAAGTATTTGATGAACATCATATTGATGAGGCATTAAATGCCGCATTACTAGGGTAAACCACAAGTGACCTTCGGTATTAAAAGTTCATAATTTATCTCTGTACATCACAAGAAGTTTATTTTCCTAGGAGGGTTTGTAATGGAGTACAAGTGCCATAAATGTGGAATGGGCGTGAAAAATTTAACCTGCAGTAAATGCAATACACCCTTAGTAAGTGATATGGTCAAAACGGATAAAGGCCATGTTCAAGTAGCAAAATGTCCTAATGGATGTGGGCAAATTAAATCACCTATATGTTGTGGCCATGACATGGTATGTTCAGATTAGTAAGAAAATTTTGTAGCACGGATTAGCGCAGCGTAATTCGGGTTTATGTCCAAAAGATTCCGGATTACGCTGCGCTAATCCGGCTGCGCAACCCAATAACCTTAAGGCAAACTTGCAAACAGATGGATTTGTAAGTTAAGAATAAACCCATATTTCATGCAATATTCTGCGGCATATTCGTGATTACGTTGATTTTTTTCCAGATTTAACAGACCAGGTTCCCAAAAACTAACTACTTCGTTGATTTCAGAACGCTCTGCCAAGGTTAGATCACGCCCTTTATCGCGAATCGCTTGTGCACGCTGAGGTTCTTTTAGGTATCGATTCATGGGACTGACAAAGACTTGTTTTTTTGTTTTTTCGGCCCATTCATGCGCCCATTGGGGTATTTCACTATAGGGTGTATATTGATTATCTTCGGGGGCTGACACAACAAATTTCATGTAGTCAGCTCGTTCCAACATCTTGCTGTGAGGCTTCAGATACCGAATTATTTTACCCTCTTTTTCCAGACACTTAGGACTAACGACCAGAGTCGTGCATCGAGGAAGATCAGGAAGAATGGAAATACCATTGGATTCAATTTGAGTATGTTGGAAATAGGGTTGAGCTTTTTCTAAAAATGCAGATAAATTCTGTTGTAATGAAGGTTCCCCTCCAGTAATTACCAGAATCATTTTTTTATCAAGTCCTTGCGCCCAAGAAGGGGTAGGAAGATTACGTTTTTGAAAAAAAGCATGGATGACTGTATCGGCCTCTTCCAACAGGGAGTCAAAATCAAGCCATTCGCCGGCATCAAAATAAGTATCACAAAAAGAGCACGCCAAATTGCATTTAGCTAATCGAATAAAATAGGCAGGATGCCCCCGAAATGGTCCTTCTCCCTGTAAGGTAAAAAAGCGACTGGTAACAAAGAGCTCATCGGATTTCGCGTCCTTAAAAAAAGATTTGCCTACTTTGTCATTCAGTCCAAACATTAACTAACCTTTTCTGTATAAAATTTTTTCATATTATACTCTATTGCGTTGTAAATGGTAGCCCGGATTACGCGTGCTAATCCGGTCACAAGTAAAGAAATTACTTCAATTTATTTTCTAAAGACTGAATCAACGCAAATCGTTCAATTAAATTGATTTTTTCTGATGCTAATTGATATATTTTTGTAATTGTTTCTTGGCTCAGTTGATAAAATATCGTTTTTATTTCATTTTGTTGTGGCTGGGGTATGGGTGCATAACGATGTGAGCCAAGAATTTTTTTCATTGAATTTAAATCGATAGAATCAAAACAATAAAAATTATTGCGCGTATAAATTTTAAGGGGAAATGAGGCTTTTTTTATTTCAGAATTAAAATTCAATTTACGAAAAGACGCTTTATTCAGGTCAGGGCAATTGAGTTCTTTATAGCGTTTTATGAAGTTGATGCGATTGAGATAGAAGAAATCTTTTGAAATTCCGCTGAGTTTTCTGTTGATGATAGAACAGTTAATCAAGGGAAGGCCAAAACCTACATAATTGATAAACAACAATTCAAATACACTTTCAATGTAATGCTCCATTTTGCGCTCATGATGGCTGAGTAATGCTTCATGAATAAAATGAAAATCGAGCCCCTTCCATGGTGCGGTATCATAATGTAAATACCAAAGGATATAATAAATTCCATCCCATGGTGAAGTGTAGTATCGCTCCGCTATTTTATTTTGTAATTTCCGAACCTCATGAACCAGAGATGGGGTAATAATGTATGGAATTCTTGGCTTTAAACAAACCGCCATGCCATTTGTTTTGTTATCACGAATGGCGAGTAACTCAATATTATGCACAGCAATCCTTATAAAATAGAGTAAAAATATCTTAAATAAGGGAATAACATTTAGAAGTTTAGTAAAGAAAATAGTGTTTTTCAAAAATTAAACACTTTTTTTTATAAAAGCCTTAATTTGACGTTGCTCTTTTGAACCCCAATAAGTTGCCTTTGGGGTGTCAAAAGGTAAAGAGCAAAATGAGATAAGCCTATGTTGCAGTACTCTGTTACGATGGGAGATCCCTTACCACGCTTAGGGGGACGGCTTACTATTTTTGATAGCTGGAGACCAGTCGTATATTTATTAAATTGGGAATGTGCTTCAATTGATCGCACAGCTTGGGTAGGTCTTCTTTGACGCCTGATATATCAATAAGGTTCACGGCAATTGGTCCACGGGATTTATTTTCCATTTGTTCAATATTGTATCCAAGTTTTGATATGTGCTGAGTGATTTTACCCATAGCTCCAGGAGTATTTTCATTAATCGCCAGTAAGCGATAACAATTAGATACTTGAGAAGTAGAGAGGGATATATTGGGAAAATTGATCGAATATTCAATGATTCCATGCTCTAAATAATTGCAGACATTGCGGATTACCATTTCAGCCGCACTTTGCTCTGCTTCCTGAGTACTTGCTCCCAGATGGGGAAAGCACAAGACATTGGGGTGTCCCGCTAAATTAATGGTAGGGAAATCGGTGATATAGCCCATGAGACGCTTACTGGTCAATTGTTGTAAAATTGCTGCTTCACTGACTATTTGTTCGCGTGAAAAATTAAGTAGAAGTGTATGTGGTTTTACGAGCGCAATATTTTCTTCATTGATTAAATGAGTGGTTGCAGAATTTAAAGGGATATGCAAAGTAATAATATCTGAATGAATAAGCAACTCATTCATGTCCATTACTTTTTGAACTCCAGGCATCAATGCCAGTGCATTAGTTAAGGTCATGTTGGTATCAAAACCTAATACGTTCATTCCTAAAGCCAGTCCGGCATTAGCGACTTTAACACCGATATTACCTAATCCTATGACGCCTAGCGTTTTACCAGAAATCTCGTGTCCAATAAATTGTTTCTTTTTAGTTTCTATTTCTCGATTTAATAATTGATTGTCCTCTTTTGACAATTCGGTAATAAAAGTGCGGGTTTCATCTAAATGCCTATAGCCCATTATCATGGCAGCCATCACCAGTTCTTTGACGGCGTTGGCGTTTGCTCCAGGAGCATAAAATACTGGAATACCCAACTGGGTAAGCGCCTCAACAGGAATATTATCGGTGCCGGTCCCAGCGCGGGCTACTGCTTTTAAATTTTTGTCAAACTGATGATCATGCAATTTATGGGAACGCACTAGAATCACATCTGGATCAATAGGGTTAAGACCTAATTGATAAAGGTCAGGATGAAATAAACTTAAGCCTTGCGGCGATATGTTATCAAGAACCTGAATTGTAAACATGGTCATTCCCCTTGATCAAAACAACAGAATTGTAAATATCCTTAAGTCCTTTTTCATAATAAGCATAGTCTTGTGACGACAATTGATTCAACTCGTTTTGCGTCAGCCCCAAAGGAATTATTGGGTAAAAACTTGTAGAGCAAATATAAAAATTGGAATGCTTTTTCACCCACTCTTTAGGGCTAAGTCCAGCAAAACCAATAAATCGGGTCACTGTTTCTCGAGCCTCCCAGTCACTGACTCCATCACCTACTAATAAGGAGTGTTCACCAGGCTTTAATACGGAGGCGATTTCTACGGTTTTACCATTGCCTTGGGTCATATTGCTTTGTTCATCAAATCCTTGATAGTTCCCTTTTTCATCAAAATAAACGTCTACGGCGAGTACATGACTTGGAGGAATTCCTAACGTTTGCGCAAATGGAACCACTGCTGCTTTGATCCCTGCGGAAATAATATAAATTTTTTTATGTAAACGAAGCAATAATTGCATGAGGTCCTGGGCTCCAGGGGCTGTATGTCGTTTATAGCATTCTGCGAGTTCCTCTACTTGTTTTTTTGTGGGTTGAACATAGGTCAATCGCTGTCGATAATCATCGAGTGTCATGCCGGTTTTTCCCATGCATCGCGCTGTAATTTGGTGTACTTCTTTGGCGACGCCATTCATCGTTGCCAGCACATTAATTCCCTCAATAAGGGAGAGGGTACCATCACAGTCAAAGAAAAACGCATCAATAGGGACGTTTAAAGCCCAGGGATTTCTATTATCCATGAATAAGTGCCCCTTATTTTTAAACGTTAATTCAATTACTTAATAGTGACATAGATGTACTATAATCCATTTATTACGGAGATTTCAATTTAGTTGATACGCGCCAATGCCTGGAACGTGTTTTGAACCTATAAAATAGACCCAGGGAAGAGTGCTTTATGTTAGAGATACTTACATCATTTATTATATCGCTTTTGATTGGTTTTCTGATCGGCATTGAGCGTGAGCGCAGCCATCCGGAGGGGGCGCAATTTATTGGGGTCAGAACCTTCACCTTATTATCAATTCTCGGAACTTTAATTGCCACCCTTAACCAACCCGGGCTTACGGTGACGGCAAGTGCTTTTGTGTTTGCCATCTTACTGCTCAATTATTTTCAAATCAGCGCGAATCAGCGAAAGAACAGTAATATTGGTGCTTTAACAGAAATTACGGCAGGACTGATTTTTTGTCTTGGTTATATGGTGCCTCGCTTGCCTTTAGTAGCAATAACCCTGAGTGCCATTATCTTACTCATACTGATTGAACGAAAAAGACTTCATCTCTTGGCGCGGAAAAAATTCAAGCCCCATGAAATGGAAACGGTCATTGTATTGGTTATTTTTACTTTGGGTATTTTGCCGCTTCTTCCAGATCGTACGATTGATCCCTGGCAGTTTTTTAATCCAAGAGCTTTTGGTTTATTAATTGCAACGGTCGGCGGCATTCAACTGTGTGGTTATGTGGCCATTCATCTATTTGGCGAACGTCTTGGTATCCCCTTAAGTGGTTTTCTGGGCGGATTAGTTTCGAGTACTGCTGTTTTTGCCCAAGTTCACAAGACCTTAAAGCGATACCCTCAGTCAGATCACGCTATTTTAGCTTCTGGTTTGCTTGCCACAGTGGCTATGCTTGTCGATGTGATTATTATCATTTTTGTCGCATCGCCTGTCTTACTGGTTTCAATTCTTGGACCGCTCATTGCAATGATAAGCACAGGAATCCTATTTGCAGTCATTTTGCTTCATCATCAAAAAGAGAGAAAACATAATGTTATTTTATTAGAATCTCCCTTGAATTTATTATCTATTCTACGTACTTCAATTCTTATTGGGTTATTGCTAGTACTGGTAGCGATGGCGAAACGTATCATTTCCATCAATGGAGTTTTCTTGATTTCATTTCTGGGAGGGCTGCTTGAAATTCACGGTATTTCTTTAGCAACGGCCTTACTTTACTTAGGGGATAAAGTGCAAATCGATCAAGCATGTTGGATGCTTTATGCTGCGATCGGAGCGAGTTTTATATCTAAAATAGTACTTTTATGGAGCTTAACACCAAAGCGCTTTGCCTTACAATCTACGCTATTATTACTCGGAATGGTTCTCAGCGGTAGCCTCGTCTTTTGGTTTATATCCTGAGTACAAAAAGTCCCATTTTTCCTTTTTTAAGATTTTGAGTTTTCTGTACATCCTAAGCTCATTGACTAACAAATCATTGAACAAGTCTATACTTGAAATAATGATAGGTGCAGGAAAAGGAATACTCATGAATACCTATACCGCAGACATTCAACATCCGGTGACAATTCCCAGTAAAAATGTGTACCTGAATGGATTTTTATTTATCCCTGAAGAGGCTCAGGGACTGGTGATTTTTGCGCATGGAAGCGGAAGCAGTCGCTTCAGTAGTCGTAATCAATATGTGGCAAGTACCTTGAATGAGGGAAAATACGCGACCTTGCTCTTTGATCTGCTTACATCACAAGAGGACATCATTGATAATGTGACTCGTGAATTTCGTTTTGATATTCATTTATTAGCCTCTCGGCTTATTGATGTCATTCATTGGTGTACCAATGAATTAGCAGCATACCATTTTCCTATCGGTTTATTCGGGTCAAGCACCGGAGGTGGGGCAGCACTTGTCGCGGCAGCACAGGAGCCTAAGTGGATTCATGCAATTGTATCCCGAGGTGGCAGGCCTGATTTGGCCAGAAATTATTTACCTCAAGTCAAAACACCTACTTTACTTATTGTAGGGGGGTATGATGATGAGGTTATTGAACTGAATCAACAAGCGATGTCCCAGATGAATTGCACTACCGAATTGAAAATAGTTCCTGAGGCAACCCATTTATTTGAAGAACCTGGAAAATTAAGCGAGGTAGCGGATCTGGCAAAAAAATGGTTTGACCAGTATTGTGTTGAATAAAATAACGTCATGCTGCTCTGCAATTCTGAGCACGTAACGCTGGAGATTTGTTGTGACGATGGAATGCGTGAGTTGAGGAGGCTTTTATGAATAGGGACGCGCTACAAATGTTAATTGATACACTTGATAATTCAGTACTCCCTCTCGAAGCCCAAAACGAAAACTATGATGCGGTGTTAGAGCAATTGGGAAATGCTCGTTTTGTGATGATTGGTGAAGCAACCCATGGAACACATGAGTTTTATCAGGCACGTATTAAAATATCTCAACGCCTGATTGAGGAGCATGGTTTTATGGCCGTTGCAATTGAAGGGGATTGGCCTGATGCGCATCGTGTCCATCGTTATTTACAAGGTGAAGGAAGCGTCACCTCCAGTGAGCAGGCTCTGGATAATTTTCAGCGTTTCCCTGTTTGGATGTGGCGAAATACTACTCTGCCACCCTTCTTGAGTTGGTTGCGTCAATACAATGACCAGTTAGCTGCCGCCCAAAAGATTGGATTTTATGGCCTTGATTTGTACAGTTTGAATTCCTCCATGCACGCAGTCATTGATTTCCTAAACAAAATTGACCCTGATGCGGCCCAACGTGCAAAACAGCGTTATGCGTGTTTTGATCATGTGAATCAAGATCCGCAAATGTATGGTTATTTAATCCATGCTGGAATCAAAAAAGCGTGTATCCATGAAGCAGTAGCTCAATTAGTTGAATTACAACATCGTGCGTTTGAATACCTGCATCGTGATGGGATAGCGGTTGAAGACGCCTACTTTTTTGCAACTCAAAATGCTCGTTTGGTCAAAAATGCTGAGACCTATTATCGCTCCATGTTAGAAGGAAGGGTTTCAACCTGGAATATCCGAGATCAACATATGGCAGAAACACTTAACGTGTTGGCTGATCATTTAGAAGCCCGATTCAAGAAACCGGCTAAAATCATTATTTGGGCACATAACTCACATGTGGGTGATTCACGAGCCACTGAGATGGGGGAGCGTAAAGAGTTTAACCTGGGGCAATTAGTACGAGAACAATATGATACGCATTCTTATTCGCTTGGGTTTTCGACTTATGAAGGTACGGTTATGGCTGCATCCGATTGGGGGCTGCCCGGAGAGAAAAAACAAGTACAGCCTGGGTTACCAGGAAGTTATGAGGAATTATTTCATCATCTTCAATACAAGAATTTTTTCTTAAATTTATTAGATAATGAGAAACTCGAGCATTATTTAAACATTCCTCGTTTACAACGTGCTATAGGTGTGGTTTATTTGCCTAAGTCTGAACGATATAGTCATTATTTTTTTACACAATTGCCTTATCAGTTTGATGGATTAATTCATTTTGATAAAACGAGTGCGTTACATCCTTTAAGCCAGGAACAGTCAATGACGCAATGAACGATGCAGTTAAAAATTTCCTCTCCATTTGTGGGGTAGGGGTGAGAGGACATAAATTGTGATTAATCCCCTCATCCGCCCTGACGGGCACCTTCTCCCCCATGGGGAGAAGGGAATTTCATGATAGGCTTGTTGTGCTGCAGCAAGACTTCGAATCAATTGTCCTTGATATTCAATGCAACTAGATCCTCTTCATTCAATGTTTCTTTTTGCAATAACAGGGTTGCTCCTTTCTCTAAAATCTTGATGCGTTTTTTAATGATGGCCACGGCATTATCAAATGCAGATTGGATAATTTTGCGAACGGCGGTATCAATCTCACACGCAGTTTCTTCGCTAAATTCACGCTCGTTATGGGCTATAGGTGATTCCAGGAAGGTCGTGTGTTCTTTCTGATAGGTCACCGGTCCAAGTTCTTTATCCATCCCATAACGCATCACCATGCTACGGGCTATATCCGTTGCTTTGGCGAGATCATCTGCCGCTCCAGTTGAAAAGTGGCCAAAAATTACAAATTCAGCCGCTCTGCCTCCAAGAAGAACCATCATCTTATTTTTTAATTCTTCTTCAGTCATGAGATAGCGATCTTCAGTAGGGCGCTGAATGGTATAACCCAAACTGCCTATTCCGCGCGGAATAATTGACACTTTATGCACTTGATCGACATTGGGTAAGGAGAGTGCGATTAAAGTGTGGCCCATTTCATGATATGCCACAGCCTTACGTTCCTCAGGATTGAGCAAACGGTTCTTTTTTTCTAAACCGGCTACAATCCGCTCTACAGCGTTAGTAAAATCATCCATACTGACTGAGTCGGCATTATGACGGGTGGCAAGTAAAGCCGCTTCATTAACGAGATTTGCTAAATCAGCACCAGAAAAACCTGGGGTTAAGGCAGCAATTTTTTCAGGATCAACATCCGGGGCTTGTTTTATTTTCTTCAGATGGACATTCAAAATCTCTATGCGACCTTTTTTTTCAGGACGATCCACCAGTACATGACGATCAAAACGTCCAGCGCGCAATAATGCCGGATCAAGAATTTCCGGGCGATTGGTTGCGGCAAGTAGAATTAATCCTTCACTGGCGTCGAAACCGTCCATTTCGGACAACAACTGATTTAAAGTCTGTTCCTTTTCATCATGCCCGCCAGTGACATAAGCACCACGTGCTCTCCCCAAAGCATCCAGTTCATCGATAAAAATAATTGCAGGGGCTGTTTCTCGGGCATGTGTGAAAAGATCCCGCACTCGCGCTGCGCCAACACCAACAAACATTTCTACAAATTCGGATCCATTAATTGAAAAAAATGGCACTCCAGCCTCACCTGCTACGGCGCGTGCAAGCAGTGTTTTCCCTGTTCCGGGGGGGCCAACTAAAAGCACTCCTTTAGGGATATGAGCTCCTATACGCGTATAATGTTGTGGATTTTTGAGAAATTCGACCACTTCCATAAGCTCGGCTTTGGCTTCATCTACTCCTGCGACATCTTGAAAGGATACATGTGTTTCTTTTTCCATGTACACTTTGGCTTTACTTTTCCCAACATCTAAGACCCCACCAGCAGCTGAGCCCATACGTTTTAACAAAAAACTCCACAATGCAAAAAAAAGCAGTGCAGGAATAATCCAAGATAACAACAGGGTTATCCATTTATTTTCAGCTTGCCCATTAAATTTTACTTTTGCAGCTTCCAGAGTGGATACCAGAGAGGGATCATTGATACGTACGGTCGTGATTTGTGGTTCTTGACCACCATATTTTTTTATTTCATTTAATTTATCTTCAGGGAGTAAGCCTACCAAACCTTCTGTTTTCACATTTGCGGTAATGTAGCTTTCATCCAGTAGGACATTATCTAACTTATCCGCTTTTAAAAGAGTGATAAAATCGCTGTAAGCAATATTGACAGGATGTGAGGCGAAAAAAAAGTTCTGGAATAGGATAATCATCCAAAAAATCATCAGCACATACCAGAGCGACTGCCATTGTTTGTTTTCCACACGATCCCCCTGTTTTAAGTCGTATTGACTTTATTAAAAGAGTAGAAAAAACAACTGGATTCATATAAGTATATACTAATGGAGAAATGAGCATATCCTCATTGATCTTACCAATTTCGTATTTTCTTATGCGGTCATGATTCAAAAATTGATCAATCTCATTTTATCCCACCACTGTTTCATGCATCCTAATGCTTGATTATATAAAATATCCTTTATGTTGAATATATTATCTATTGGAATTATAATTAAGCTATTGGTCTTTTATTTGGGCATCAATTATGGAAGGAAAAGTAGATGATAATGTCGTTCCACCGAGTACGCCGAAGTATGTTCTAGATTATCCTAATAAAGATGATATTTCTGTCTTTTTCAATTACGTGAAGAACGAAAGCGCGATGGCAGAAATTTATTTTGAAAATGAAGAAGAGGAAAAATTAGAGGATGATACGGTTGAGCTATTTAACAAAAATGGAAAATCGCTCCATAAAGATGGCAAGAGATGTGATTTAATGCTTGTTTTGCGAGATAAAGGCAAGGTTATTGGTTTTATCGAATTAAGGCTAATCCAAAATTCAGAAGATATATCCCAATTATATAGTCTATTTGTAAGTAAAGAATATCGCTGTAAAGGACTGGCTAACTTAATGATGGTGCAGGCTTTTAATTTTTTCGTAAATACAAGGCAGACGCAAATGTCCGTCAGTCCAACAGCAGATTCCCTTGCCGTTTATAATAAATTTGCTTTTTATCCACCAGATCTTGATGATATTGGGATAAGTGGCTGGTTTCAAAAAACGGAGAAGGAAAGGCTTGATGAGTTAGAAGACTCACCTTCAAAGTATCTTCTATTGGATTTAGGAAAAGAATCCTGTAAGCACGCTTTTAACAATCATTGTGCCAAAGCTTTGCAAAATGTTCTCAAATTTGAGATGTCGAAAAATTTAAAAGAAGATTCAAACATTAATGTATTTGGCTGGAGAAAAAAAGCGAGTACCCCCACTTTATTATCGAGAAGTGATTTGGCAGTTTTAAGTACCCCGGAAGCTAATAAAAAGAGAAAAGCCGAAGTCGAAGTCGTAGTTGAAGAGGATATACAATCTGAAACGGCATTAAATTTAGGATCTGACAAGAAAATCCGGTGAAAAAAATAGGTCATCAGTAATGCCTCAATTTCATATTTTTTTCGGGTGATGTCTATTGTCAGTATAGACCTGTAATTATTCCAGACCCTAGAACATCCCAATACCATACTTGACGCAATGGGATAAATAACTGTGCCGAGGTTGCAAGCAACGTTGCTGATACGGCTATCTCATAAGCTGCTGCCAGATTATCTGATTTTCCAAATCCAATAGTAAGACCAACTGTTGTTCTCATAAGAAGCCAGTTAGCAACCCCCGATACTCGATTTGTCCTGATCCTTCAGATGAGCTCTGTATAATGCGTAATCTTGTTAGCCATCTAACTGAATTGCTTGACGGGCTTTTCCAATGCCTGATCAAGTAATCTGATGTATTCGGTCCTCGTTAATACTTGGAGTTGAGGAGTCTATAGTACTAGTAATTCCTTCAGTAACAATGGAGATTAACGGCACTAAATTTTTTTCAGCACAACACGCTAATTTTTTTCTTGTTTTTTTATATTCTTCCGAGTAAAAAACTGTGGCATCATTATGTTCATAACAGTCAAGTAACCATTGCAGGTCATGTCGCGTTATTGAAGATAAGAAAAGCAGATTTGGCCAAGATGATGTTCCTAATAAATCAATTTGTTCCCTTAGATGAACTGCAATTTTTGCCCTTAATTGATTGACCAGTGAGACAGGCGTTTTTTTTTCTTGAGCAATTTTATAGAGGATAATGCATTGATTCTGGTTCATTAACGTAATTAATCTATTTTGCAACGATTCATTCAAATTAAAAAATAAGGTTTGATATTTTTTCTCGGTTAACCAACGCTCCTCTTTGGCAGCGATACAAAGCCGCAAGATCAAACACTCTTTATCGTTATCAGCCCCTTCATCGATGAGGAGCAATTGCCTTAATGCTGTAAAGAATTCAAGTATTGCATCGGGTGAAGGTCTACTTTCCTTATTTTTTTCACCCATTTGCAGGATAAATTTTTTTATCAACTCACAAATAAATGGGCTCGGTTTGTTATCAAAATGCTCAAAGAGACCTTCGCTACAAAAACCAAGCTCACGAAATGCCCTAATGAGTTTATCTGACTTCATATGTGGATTATTATTTCTGAATTCAATTATTTTTTTTAGGGGATTTTTCGCACCAAAGACACTCAATAAAAGCGGTGCTAATGCAAAAAAATCACTCGATTCAGAATAGTCGCCTTGAAGTATTTCAGAGGCGATATGTTCAGGAGTCCCTTGAGGGATTTGCGGTTTTCGAATTATGGGTTTGGCATAATCGAGATCTAAGTAAGACACCTCAAATTTATATCTTTTTTCTTCAGCATCCATGATGGCATTCATTTTTATTTTGACATTCTCACCATGGATGTCACCATGAACAATGGAAGAGCCGCTGGTATTGTTATAATGAAGGTGGTTCAGTCTTAGAATTAATTGCCAAGACACATCGACCGCTTGAAAAAAAGTTAATTGATTTAGTTCTGGATTGTCGCTGGAATCTGGGTAAATATGAAACCCATCAATATAATCCATGATAAGCACATCCCGGCCTTCGATATTTAAGAGCGCTTTCTGTGACGCATAAAATTGAAAAGGAGACGGATGTTGTCTGTCGTCATAAAGCTTTATTGATACCGGCTTTTTTTCATCAATGATCAGCTCTTCCTTATTAACGCGCCGCGGTTTTAAATCAACAGGTTCATTGTCGATCAATGTACATTGATGTCCCTTATAAACCGAATGGCCTAACTCCTGGGAAAAATCAGAGGCATAATACACTACCGTTCCATTGTGTTGTGTCACTGGAAATAAGGTAAAGGATGATGATTTTTTATCTTTTCCTTGATTGGTCATAAATCAATATGCCTTATGGAATGTGGATGAATCAGGCGCTTTTGCCATTTGCCATTTTGGTTCAATCGCATCTAGAAACCGTCTCCATTGAATCATTATATCTTCGTTTGCATCAAAAATAAATTGAACATTTTGTCTATAATAATATCCATGTGATTTTGATTTGGTCTTGTGTACTATACTTTACCTATATCGGGATCAAAAAAATAGTCATTTTTCTCATTTAATGCAATATGAGGTTGCATTATTTTTACAAACTGCTTAATAGTTAGTTAATCATGAAGGGGTATGATTAAATTATGATCTAATTGAGTGCATGTAAAACACCCGTTTTGAACATGTATTTCTATCATAAATCCTTAGGGGGAGATGATATGTTTTCTAAAAGTATTGAACCGAATCAACGAAAGTCACTCATAAAAACAAACCACTTCTCAAAGGAGTACACTGAAATCAGTAATCTGTTGAGTGGACTCGAAGTAGATACTTCAAGAGAAAACAGTTTAGAAAGACTGAATGAGGAAATAATCCGAATAAAGAAGGATCAAACATTATCTGATGATGCCAAACTTCTTGCACTTTTGGATGTTTTTGTGAGTGAATATGCTCTGATTTCAAAATCATTTCGTGGCTCAAATAGTGGCTTAGGTAAATTTATCAGAAAATTTTGTGCACAAAATTTTGGTGTCAAGTTAGGTACGGAATCAACTGTTCATATCCAACCAGATGGTTTGATAATGCATATCTTAAATGCTCAAGGTATAAAATCCTCAGAGAAAGAGAGTTTATTACCGCCCATTCAAAGGAGAGCAAGTGCAGTGGGTCATGTCTCAAAAAGTGCTCCAGTGCTAGGAAAATTCGAAGAGCCAAAGCCTAGAGTCAGTCCTTCGTTAGATTATGTCGAATCGTCCCGAGAGCAAATAGGCCAATTCACTTTACGTAAAAATGCTGAATTTACCCGATTAGGCAGTATGTTTGGCGACAAACAATTCTGCTATGCAGAAAAACCGAGTGGAGTAGAGCCAGGATTTAGGTCAATTGATATCGATGAGTTATTTTTTCTAGAACTGGATAAGCTTTTAACTCAAGATCGTTTGCCATCCATTCAACAAGTTCCTGATGTACAAAAACTCCAAGACTTGAAGGAACTTTTGAGTAAAGAAAAGGATTTGCACCAAAAGCAAATTATTTTTTCAATTTTTATCAACACTCACATCAAAGGACCTCATGCTAAGGGAGAAATAACTCCTTGTATCCATTGGCTTTGCGGTGAAGTGAAAACGGCTGTTGCTAAGAACAATCACTTAAGCGCCTGGATGTACAAACTGGATTATGCAGAAGGGCAAAAAGACAGAATCAAAGCGAATAAAGAAGCACTAAGAGAATTTGTTGGTACTCGTTTTGCGGGAATTTTTAGTGCCCAAAATCAAAGGCAAGAAATTGTTTGGATTAATAAAGGTAAAGGGGAAGTCCATGCAGTATTGGCTTGTGGCTGGAAAAATGGATTAAAAGAACTAACTCACTTTCTCTATGGCGGTTCTGAGCCTGATTACAATGGGGTGTTGGTTGAGGATAAGGACGCACCGGTCAAGCGCTCTAAATATATTTATGGCTTAGCTAAGAATTTAATTTATGGGATTGGAGTTGGCGATCGGGATGGTATAGGCAAGGAAGCACAAAATAAAGGCTTCGCCGATGAGGCTTTTTATGGTTATGATTACGGCAAACCTTATGAGGGAGAGGGTGTTGCAGCAAGCTTAAGTGATGATTTTTCCTTTGAAGACAAATTTGCTAAAGCTCCTGCACTGTTTAGAAGCTCTTCAACGATTGGTTTTGCCCGCCATTTTATGTATCGAAACTACAGTATTTTCTATGACACTGCTTTGTCTGAACGCATGGAAGGAGTTCATTTATTCAGAAAAATGATTACTGGAGAAAATCCCAGTGAAGAGGTAATAAAAAGTTATCCAGGGCTAAGAGAGGAATTGAATCGAATTCAAGAAAAAACACCATCCCCAGAAGAATTATTAAATGTCCTAGGAAGACTTAGAGAGCAAAGCCGCGAAGGGAGTCATTTACAGGCTTTAATTGATGCGCAAATTATAGGGCTATGCTCAGGGAAACTATCTACTTTTGATTTATATTTTACTCAAATAAAAATAGATTTAATGGACATGGGCATCAAAAACGAGATGCATGATGCAGAACTTGCTGATTACCTTGGGTTTATTGATGAAATGGCAGCAACTGCCAGGAACAGCAACCAACATATATTAGCCACGTTTCAACAACGAATATTATTAACTGCCGAGGAAATTGATTTGCTTGATCATCTCGAGAAATATTTTTCCCCTGCTTCGGTGATGTCTCATGATGGTGAAGTGTTTCTGAATACGATGCGTTTTGATCCCCAAAGTGGCAGAATTCCCTTTCAATTAAAAAAGGAAGCAAATGGGACTTATACCCTAACTACAACCAATAAAAATCTTGCCGGCCAACTAAAGAAAGAGTTTGGGCTTGAGTGCAAACAAAGTGATGAGGGATTAAGTTGTACTATCAATGGCGATGCGCTGAGTCAACTGATTAAAAATGCAGAGCTAAAGTACCATCAAAAAAGGGAGGAATTGCTGATTAAACCCACTTATAAATTCATAACCTTGCCTCATTTGCGCGATTTGCTGAGCCAAGATAATGGGCCTCGAGATCCTAAAGTCGACCTGAGTTATTTATGGCTTGAGGATAACAGTTTGTCGCTGAAGGTCATTGCGAGAACAAAGCAACAAGTTAAGCAGGTGTTCGATTTATTTGGAATAACCGTTGCGGTGAATGAAGCACAACTGATTCAAGTTCCAGCTGCTAATCATGGTATATTTCAAAGACGGATAGAAAAACACTGCGAGCAATTAACGAGAGTTTCAGAAGAGATTGAGCTCAGAGATATAGGGTCCAGGGACTCCGTAATTTCAGCGCTATCCCAATCAAAAAAGGAAATTGTTCCAATGGTATCGGAAAAGTGGAAGGAACTCCACGGAAAAGCAGAGAAGGAAAGTTCAGAATCTTTATCGCCAACAGAACTATTAATCAAAAGGATACAGGGGCTTGGGCTTGACGAGGTGACTAGGGAAAAAGTGATCCATGTGATTGAGGAAGTCACTGAGCCCAAAATCATTCAGCAATTGCTGTCCTACAATAATCAAACTTTATCTGCACCTGCTAATCTCGAGGCGATAAAGAGCGAACAATTTTCAGAGGTGAGAACGATCGAAGAGAAACCGATTGTACCAAACGCACCCCAAGCGACGATGAGAAAAAATTTAAATTAATGATAGGACTGCGTGCACCAGGTTTATAGCTCATAGTAATGGTTTGTAAAAAGTGGTTGAAAACCAATGCGTTGATACAGATTTAGACCTGCTTTTGATGCTTCTAAAAAGCAGTTTTGGACCTTCAACGCCAAAGCATTTTTTAATGCATAAGTCATCATGGCACTTGCAAAGCCACGCTTTTGAACGTTAGGGAGTGTGGCTAGATCATCGATGCGGGCAAGGTGCTCCTTGACGGTTAATGTCATCGATACAACCGCTTCGCCCGCGAGGAATCCAGAAAAATGGTAAATTCCTTTGCATTTTTTCAATGCCTCGGCATGTCGTAGCGTATAAATCTGAGTAATTTCTGGTGTTGATTGAAAACCATGAATCAGGGGAATACTCCAGGTATCTAAATCGTCATTCATTAATTTAAATTCAAGTCCGACGTCAGCAGCGTGCAGATTATGCGATAAAAGATCAAATACCATCCCCACACCGCTATCGACTAATTTATAATCTGGAGGTAGTTGACATTCCTCTTTTGATAAACTGGGTGTTGTTTCAGGAATTACCAGTGCCCAAGGTACATTTTTTTGGGAGAAGTATGATTTACATTGCTCCAAATCTTTTAAAAAGTGCTCATTGACTTGCGTAACAAAAGCAGGATTAAGCCCTGAGGCAAGTACTCCGGTTTCAAATGCAGCGATTGTTTGATAATCAAGATAACTTAAGCTGATGAGCGAAAAAAAGTGCTTTTCAATTTCATGAAAATCATGAATCAGTGGCATTAAAATAGACCCAATTAGTAATTTTTGCTGCATTATAACAAACTATCAGCAGGATACTATGCATCATTGGGTCTTAATTTTTTGAAATCATTGAGTTGATTGTTTGCCGCGAATAAGTAGAACCGGTATGGATGCATTGCGAATCACTCCTTCAGCAACGCTGCCTAATAATAAATGCTGAAAACCTCGTCGACCATGAGTTCCAACGACAATTAAATCGGCTGGCCATTGTTTTGCTGCTGCAATGATTTTATCTGCAACGGTTTCTTGCGTTGAATTCATTTCAAGTAATTGAGCCTCACAATCTGCACTGCGCTCCCGAGCAATTGTTTGCATCGTGCTCAAAAATTGGTGGCCGTATTCCTTAAATGAAGCTTCCAGTTTTTCATAATCCACTCCGGTTCCCACATATGGGGCATAAAACTCATTGGTTATATGCACAATGAGTAATTTTGCATGATGTATTTTGCTTAACTCAATGGCTTCATTAAAGGCATGCATTGATGTATCACTGTCATCAATCGCAACTAAAATTTTTTGATACATTTCTATTTCCTTATAAAAGTAATCAGTTCAACTCAATTCAACTAAACAATCTTACCTATAATCTAGAGTGAAACATAGATAGAATGATTTTATTCGCACCCGAGTTTTTCTATCCTTTATAAAAAGGCTATTCTATATAAAGAAATAAGATGAATTATTTTTTGAATAAAAACGGCATGAGGGAATAATGACCACAAATCGCGAAATTTTGTTTACTCCATTTCAATTGAGAGACCTTACTGTAAAAAACCGTATCGTCATGGCTCCACTCACCCGAAACCGTTCAATACATGGAATTGATACTCCCTCAGAACTGAATGCCACCTACTATGCACAACGTGCAGACGCAGGTTTAATCATTGCAGAGGCAACACAAATTTCTCCTACAGCCAAAGGATATGCTTGGACGCCTGGAATCTATTCTCAGGAACAAATTGCAGGATGGAAATTGGTAACGGATGCGGTTCATGCACGTGGTGGGGCAATTTATTTGCAACTCTGGCATGTAGGAAGAATTTCACATCCTTCTCTTCAACCAGGAGGTATTGCTCCCGTTGCTCCCTCTGCCATTCCGGCAACCGGACAACGCACATTTATTGAAAATGGTACTTTTGTCGAGGTTGGTACACCACGTGCATTAAAGCGAAGTGAAATTCCGGCAATTATCGAAGATTATCGAATTGCTGCAAGGAATGCAATTTCAGCTGGGTTTGATGGGGTTGAAATTCATGCTGCGAATGGATATCTCATTCATCAATTTTTGTGTGATGGTACCAATCTTCGGACTGACCAATATGGTGGCTCGATCACAAATCGACTGCGTTTTGCTCTGGAGGTGACCAGTGCGGTTGTTTCTGAAATTGGTGCACATCGAACAGGAATCCGCATTGCACCCGTAAGTCATGCCAATGGCGTTACCGAAACGTCACCTAGCGCCGTTTTTTTTCCCCTTGTCCAGGAGCTGAGCCGATTCAATTTGGCTTATGTTCATGTTATTGAAGGAGAAACTCAAGGACCACGTGACCTTTATGGTTTTGATTTCCATGCATTACGAAAAGCGTTTGACGGACCCTGGATGGTGAATAATGGGTATAATTTAGAAATGGCAGTTGAAGCGATTTCAAGTGGCTATGCTGATCTTATTGCTTTTGGACGGTATTTTATTTCCAATCCAGATCTGGTGACGCGATTTAAAAAGAATGCACCATTGAATGAATTAGACCGCGCGACTTTATATGGAGGTAGTGGAAAAGGATATACTGATTATCCCTTTTTGCAGTGACACTCAATCAATAACGATGAAATAAGATGATGCTCAAACAATTGCTAGTGATTCTCTTTGTTTTTATTTTAATTTTCGTATTGTCTTTTTCATTGCAGCGTTATTTCATTTATTTTCCATCCCCGGGGCAGCCTGATCGAAAGGCTTTTGAAGCGGAAGATATGCAACTCATTGAAATTCCTGTTGCCGATGGATTGACTTTAAATTCTTGGTACAAACCTTCTGTGGATAAGAAACCGACGATACTGTATTTGCATGGCAATGCAGGTCATATTGGTTATCGTATGTATTTGGTTCGTCAATTTTTATCAGAAGGTTTTGGCGTGTTATTGCTTGAATACCGCGGATATGGCGGCAATCCTGGAAAACCAAGCGAATCTGGTTTGTACCAGGATGCTCGAGCGGCTATGAAGTTTTTACAGCACCAGGGAATCCAGACCAAGAGCATCGTGCTTTATGGCGAATCATTAGGAACTGGGGTTGCCACACAAATGGCAACGGAATTTCCCGTATGTGCTCTGGTTTTACAGTCTCCTTACACGTCTTTCACCGCTCTGGCTCGATTTCATTATCCTTGGTTATTCATGCCATTAAGGGATAAGTATGATTCTTTATCACGGATTCAAAAAATTTATACCCCTGTTTTAATGCTGCATGGGAAATTGGATCAAATTGTGCCCTATGAGCAAGGCGTTGTCCTCTTTAATCATGCCAATCAACCTAAAAAATGGATTGAATTTTCCAATAAAGGACATCAGGATTTATGGAGTCCCCATTTCGCCCACAGTGTAATGCATTTTATTAATTCTTATTGTGTTCCTACAAAATAAGCGTTATTCACGTATATGTGTGTGTCCATGACATTGTCAGAAGAAAATTGCTTAGGTATGGCGCGAATTTTTCGGGCTGCACCGAGGCTAAAGCATGGCGGTCCTTTCCACTCAATTAATGAACAAAATATTTACAAGAAGCCGTTTATCGATTAAGATCTCCTACAGGCTTCATGGGACGCCTATACCCACAAAAGAGGATCTCACCCTGGTTATTAATTGATTTATTTAATTATTCATTAACCTTTTTGTTGCTGGAAAAGTGGGTGTCTGGCAGAGAGCAAAGGGGATTCATATGAATAAACCACATACTTCATTTCGCGTTGAAGAGTATAAAATTCAAGCGTCTATTTTATTAAAATCGTTGTATTCTCCAAATCACACAACCGCTCAAAAAGCGGCGCAACGTTTTCAAAATTTGCCTGAGTTTGCCAATTTTACTCTTGAGGAAATTAGAAACACGAAAGTTAAGCGTAAACAGGCACTTGCAGTGATTGCAATGGGTAGAGGTTTTAAATCCTGGAGTGATTTGAAGTGCCAATTGCCTTTTATTCGTGGCGGATTTTTGAATCATTGGTTTGCCCATTATGCGGAAGCTAAATTATATCAACGTGCTCACGGTGGCTTTTTATTGCCATTTAAAAATCAATTTTTTATTTGTGATGCAGACTACATCCGCAATCTTGGTTTTAATCCCGAGGATCAGGATTGGAACTCTATTGGCTATGACTGGGTGAACCCGGAGAGTAAGGCAGCATGGCAACGATTGTATAAAAAATGGATGGTTATCCAGCAACAAGGATAAACGATACGAAAATTCCCCTCGCCCACTGATGGGAGAGGGGAGAGTGAGGAGGGCAACCATAATCTATACCCTCATCCGCCTAAAGGGCATGCTCTCCCCAAGGGAGAAAGCATATTTCACTTCACTTAATATCAGGGGCCCTCTTGCAGTAGGAAAAAAAATTAACATAGAATGGATTTATGTTTTCTTAATTGGAGGCTATGGATGAGCCTGAAGCACATAATCGCTTCTTTTATCACCTTTTCGTTGACTCAGGGATTGGGTTTCGCACAAACAGAAACTAAGGTATGTGATGGCAGTATCCATAATCCTTGTATCGTAGAAGACAGTGAATTTTCCTTTTCTCCATTAAAATGGTTTCGTGATGCCTCCATGATCGCCGCTGCATACCAGGGAAATACCCTAGGCATTGGAAATTTAGCGATTTCTGGTAGTGAGGAGCCAAGTGAAAAGGGGTGGAAAGATATCTCTGAGTATCTTGCCAAGCACGGTAGGTCAAGAGTGTTGGTACTGGATTTACGTCAAGAAAGCCATGGTTACATTAATGGAAGGGCGATTACCTTAGTGAGTGAGTACGATTGGATAAATCGAGGAAAAACTAACGCTCAAAGCCTTGCAGATCAAGAACATTGGCTAAAGTCATTAAGAGCTCAGAAAAAGATAAATGGCGTTTTATCCTCACAACAGTTTGCAGCCAAGGAATACTCCAGCGGCAAAACCATTCCTGTTAAAGTAGTAAAAAATGAAGCGGATTTGGTTTCTCGATTAGGTTTTGATTATCACCGTTTATATGTTACTGATCATGCTGCACCAACTGATTCAGAGGTTGATGCGTTTTTGGAAATAATTAAAAATACTTCTAAAGATACCTGGTTTCATCTACATTGTCGCGGAGGAAAGGGCAGGACCACGACTTTTTTTGTAATGTTTGACATGTTAAAAAATGCAGATAAAGTAAGTTTTGAAGAAATTATTGCACGACATGCCTCAATACCTCCCTATTATAATTTGTCTGAAGTGCATCGCGCTGATCCTTTCCTAACTCCTTATTACGAGCAAAGATTCATTTTTCTTTCTCGTTTTTATCTGTTTGCACAACAATTTTTAAAGGGATATCAAGGAACATGGAGTCAGTGGAATTCAGAACGTGCCGATTTGGATAAGGTATAGGCAATTGAACATATCCTGGCCCTCATCCGCCCTAAAGGGCACCCTCCCCCCTGGGGAGAAGGGAAACTAGAGGGTACTACAAAAAAAATGGGAAGAAGGGAAATCAGCCGGTATTAGAAAAAAATCTGGGGGAGAAGGTAATCAGAGAGTGATAAAAAAAATCCCATAGGGCAGCAAGGAAATTGAGGGCAACAAAATATCCCCTCTGCCGTTTCGGGAGAGGGGTAGGGGTGAGGGAAAAAATGCGCCTAAGTCTTTTGGGTGGGAGTTGTATACCACTTTTCTCCTAGGATGATTTGTTCCCACCACACGTCCATTTCAGCTTCGTTTATTTCTTGCCATGGAACAGGGTGCAATACTAAAGCGTCCGCCATTCGTTTTGATAACGCATACATAGCCAGGCGTTTGGGGAGAGAATCTTTTTCCCATGCAGAAATTGCTTTTTGGAAATCATCGTATTGCTTGAGGTGTTCACTAAGACTGAGTGCATCCTGAATCGCTAAGGAAGCACCATTTCCCACATGCGGCCGTAACACCGCACTTGCATCACCCAATAAAAGGGCTCCTTGAGTGATAAGGCGATTGACACAGACATCCACAATTTTTTGCATAAAAGGACTAGGGGTATCGAAAATAACTTGTGCTGCAATCTCAGGCAATTGGTCTCGTGCTAATTGATGTAGATGGTGTTTCGCTTCTAAAGAAAAGTCATTTAAAGTGGTTGAACCTAAATTTTCTAGGTCTTTATGCGTTAATTTTTCATAAAATACCCAGTTCAATTTATTGGTCTGATGGTGATATACCGGATAGGTTAATAAGTGACCCTTATCAAAACAATAGTATCGTGCTTGATCGTTGAAAAGGGTTTTATTTTTTATGCGCTCAAACTCTAGGGTCCCTCGCCATGCTACATAGCCTGAATATTTCGGCAGTGTATTGGTGATCAACGTTCTGCCTATGGATTGCACCCCATCAGCAAATACAATCAAATCAAAGCGTTCGGTTTCACCAGACGCCAAAGTAATTTGGCCAGCGTGTTCATCAAGTTGTACCCCAATGACTTTAACACCTTGACGATAGATCGAATCAGGGATTCGTTTCCTAAAGTTAATAAATAAAGTGTCCCAATGCAAACTGGCCATGGAAATTCCCTGTTGCCATAAAAATTTCCCATGAACTGGTTCATTCGCTGTTTTGCAATAAAAACTACGCATTGTTAATGTATGGGCTAATGTGTCTTGATCAATAAGATTTTGGGCAATTAAATGATTTAATAATTCAATAGAAAGTGTAATCCCTGCTCCGCGAGACTTTAAATCATGGGCTCGCTCAAAAACCGTGACTTCAAACTGATCTTTCAATAATAAGGCCAAGGCACAACCTGCTATAGAACCTCCAATAATAGCAACTTTCAATCTAATCCCTTCTAAGAAATTGAATGAGTGCGAGGGATTATATAAAGTAAACCAACAAAATCAATAAAGAGCGATTAAACGTAAGGGTTCTTCAGATAAATCGGCAATTTCATGGGTAACCCCATACATTAGGCACCTGTGGCGGGTAGTCTTGCTGCATTAAAAATAGTGTCAAGACTCTAGGGATAGAAGATTTATGACGTTCTGCACGAGTAGCAACGCATCCTGGTGAGGTTTTCGTTATCGCTAAACCAGGTGGTGGGGATAGGGTAAATTGTCGTCAGTTATTGGGCAGTAAGTCTTATTGGTTGTTGGTTAAGGAAAAACGATTTCATACCCTCACCCTAACCCTCTCCCGCAAGCGGGAGAGGGGAGCAATTTTTTGTTTTGTTCCTTCCTTCTTTAGAAAGTCTTAATTTTATTGGTTTTAATCCCTTCACTCCTTAGGTGAGTCTTGAATTAATTGGTTTTAATCCCTTCGCACCTTTGGGGAGAGGGTTAGGGTGAGGGGGATATCCAGCTTAAAAATGAGCCACAAAACGCAGTATCCCGTTAGTGCCTTGAGCTCGATTTCTAGCATCTTGCTCAGAATACACATTTAAAAAGACAAAGTGATTTTTGCTAAGACTGTACACCATTCCTGGGCCAATCGCCCACACACTTTCCTTGCGGCCTGGAACCCCAACACCATTAACTAGGGTGTCGGTAATTTGATTGAAAAAGTAGCCATTTACGCCCACAGTAAGCTTTTCCATGAGTGCATAACCCACCGCAATGTCCCCAAAAACAGCTTGTCCTGCCTGAGTGGAATGCACATTCGGACCAAAGGACACATTGGGGCTATGATTCACACCATTCCACAGATAATGCAGTCTTGCGGAGGTGGACCATTTAGGTGTCATCCAAAAGGTAAAAGCCCAGTAAGGATTTAAAGACCAAAAGTGGCTGCTGGGATTAATCGCGTTGATACTGCTGTATCGCCCAATGGGCATAATCACGTCCAGGTCCAGACGCATAACAAATAAAGGTCCTCTTCCGTCTTTGCGCATGATCGGATCAAATTGCAGTGCAGGACCGATCCACAAATCACCAGGACCACTATCAGCTTTTAATACTCTATTGTCCAAACCATCACGTACCTTGGCATTGACCACCCAGGGCAGGAGTGTCGATAAACCTAAGTTAGCGCCGAAAATTTTTTTTGTAGACACATAAATAAACTGGGTCACATTCGCAACAACGTCAAGATCGGTGCGGGGCAGAGGCAATTCATTACCATTTTTGTCGTTAAAACGATTGGATGTGTAGTATTGAAAATAATCTTGAAAGTAAAAACCGGGTCCTGAGGGCGGACTTCCATCATAAAAACTGGTATAACCTAAATTTACAACCGGTTCATCATAAGCTAGGGCTGATGGTGCGCCTAATAGGATTGCTAAACTAAAGCAAGAATGCAGTATTCCTTTCCATTGCATAAAAACGCCCTTTCCGAATCAGTCCCTAGTTGAAGAATATACGTGCTCTTCTCTATACCGCTAAAACCCAGCAGAATTACTTTGATGCCTACAGCGCAGGAATTGTAACATTAATAAAATTATGTCCGATTTATTCAAGAAGAACAATATAAAAAAATGACTTTTTCATAAAAATCAAAGAGTAACCTTTTGAAGTTTTTGCAAATATGGAGGATTAGGCATAGCCCACGAATTATCTTAATTTCGTAATAAGTGATAGGTGTTTGTGCAATTAGTAAATTATGTTATCTACCTCGTACTATACTAGTAAAAGGTGTATCAATCAGGATTAAATGTGAAAATAGTGGTAATTGGTATTAAACGATCTAAATCAACAGTTAATGTCATGGTTACTTTTGATGATGATCCATTTGAATTTCTTGATGAATCTGATAAACCAAAAAATGCACAGCAAGAACAAGAACAACTTATATCACTCGCTCAATCGATTGTCGCAAATAAAATAATAGAGCATGAGATAAATTTTTCCCCCGATATCGCGAACCAAGCACTACGAACACATGTTTTAATTTCAGGAAAAAAGGAGGGTGTATTGCAAGTAAGATTTACTAATCCTTCCGGAATATCTGTTCTTGAAAAACCACCAAGTTTGCAGGGATTACTTAAAGAAAGATTAGGAACGGTAGCGTTGACTAGTACTTATAGTGAGATTAGCGCTTTGCAAACATTGGCGCTGCCCCACATTCCCTACCTTCAGTTGCTTCAAGAAGATAAAAAAAGAGCTACCAACGCTAAAGAAGAACGAGACCTTGCCAAAAAAAAAGAAGATTTTCTTGCAAATGGGCCCAGCGAATTTCCTGCCCCTAAAGCATTTCCAGTACCTAGAAATGCAACAGCAGAAAAAGATATTGACTTGAAAAAAGCAGTCGAAAAATTGAGTGCGCTTTATGGAACAGAAAGCCAATTAAATTCAATTCTTAAGCAAATAGAAACTGTTGAAGAGGAAATTAAGGCACTAGATACAGAATTAACTGAATTAAAAAAGAAAGAAGCTGTATTAAAAGAGACTATGGGAACGAATACAGTTGTGTCCTTTGCAGAAGGTCATCTACAAACATCAAAAAGTGAATTAGAAAAAGCACGAATGGAGCTTGAAAATACACTATCCACCTTGCGTGAAAATTTTTCTAAAGTAAAAAGCTCTTTTGAGAAACATGTTAAAAGTAACTATGCCCAGTATGAAATATATGAAAATGGGCAAGAGTTCGCCAAACAAGTGATGCTTACTGCACTTTATAATGCCGCACTGGATTATTACGACAAACTTCTTAAAGACACAGAAAAAAAACCAGAAATACGTAAAAACAGAGTCAAAGATTTCAATAAGTACTTTGGGGGGATTGCAATCATTGATGAATATGGCAAGGTCAATTCCATTGAAGAAACTTATAATTCTTTCGCAAATAAAACGCTAGGAGATGTAGTAGAAATTGCTAACGAGGTAATAAAAATCACCGAACCTAAATTTATTGATAAATGGTTAGCAAAGGCAAACACACATTGGGAAAATAATTCGAATTTCAATAATCTACTTTATAGAGATGAAAGTCAAAAGATTCCGTTTAAAATGGAACGATCTTTCGCTGTCTTTGGATCAGGTACGCTGCAAAAGATTAACTTAAATACTAAATTTGAATCTAATATAGAATCCCATATCCAAAAAGCATCGGATCCTACAAATTTAGACGCTCCACAAACTAAATTAACTGAACTAGAGCAAAAAGTTACAAATTTTCAGCGATATAGAGCACTTAAAGCTGAATTAGAAGCAACAAAAGTATTAGCCTCAAAGCAAAAAAATCAAATCGATGAAGCAACTGAGACTTTTAACAAGACGCGCGATTCGATTGTAAACCAAATTAAAGGCCAGCCTGAGGACGTTCAAAAACACGTGCTGCAGAATATTAATTCACAATTAGCGAAATCTGTTTTAAATGAACTTCCTGAAGCGAATAAAAAGTTATTGATTACAGTGTTACCTGAGTTAACTAAAATCCCTGAAAAATCAGAGATCGAGCTTCTCGCCGAAAAATATGCAGTATTAGCTAATGAAATTGCAACAGCAGTAGAGAACTTAAATCAAATAAAAAAAGAAGATATCCAGGTTGAACAGTTAAATCAACTTCGGTCTGCATTAGATAAAGTTAAAGAAAGCCAGCTTGATGAGCGTAACATGGAGAAAGTCATAGAGCTGCGCGACTCCTATACCAAAGATGATTTATCTGTGGACAGTTTAATATTTCAACAGCAATTATTCAATGCAAAGAAAATACTCGCCGAACAAATCCGAGACGTTGAGAAAAAATTTGAATCGATAAAACAGGCAAATAAGGAATGGTTAACGACATTTGAGAGCGAACGACAATCACTTAACCGTGTCGCAAACTCTTTTGATGAGATCGATTATCAACACAAGCAATCTGAGCAAAATAAAGCAGAATTGCAACGCCTCACTGAATTGGCCACACGCTCGTATATGAACATACTTAGCGAATACGAACAAATCATTGCACGGATAAAATTGGCACAAGGATCGCAAACAGTTGAGGTACCAGTGACTGTAGAAGCACCTCAACGAGTAATTCCTGAACAAGCAGACCCACCTGAAACAGTGAGGAAAAAAAATAAAACACCACCACCAGAAATTTCTGAAACCCCGCCAACTCCTAACAAGGGGGCAATTTCTCGAAGCAAGCCTGAATCAACGATAGAAGCCCGAATTCGAGCGATTTATGAAAACTATTTTAAGGAGGTGAGAGTGGAAACTCAAAATTTATCTCAAAAAGATTCTTCGACTTGGCAAGAACTTTTCACAGTTCAAAATGCAGAGGGGAGTCTTGAAGAATTTAAAATAAAATACATTAAAGAACAAGAAAGTAAAATTAAAGAAGAAAAAGCGGTTGCTTCACTTGACAAAATAATTAACTTAATTGAAGAGACTCAGTGGAAGACAGGGCTCTTGGGAAGTAAATCAAAAATTAAAATCAATGACAAAGAAAGACCGGTTCCCAAGCATATTTGTGAAATTTATAAAAAAGCCATAGAAGGTAGAGATAATCCTCAACAGGCTGATGAGGCTATGAGCGAAATAAATGCAATTGCCACAAAAGCAATATCTCATTCGGTTAAATTTCAATTTTTAAGAAAAAGAGATGAGCAAACTCAAGAGGCATATGACGCAATTGAAGCGCATAGTAAACCCCTTGGGAAGTTTGTTCCCTAGTGTAATGTTTTGCCTTAAAAAAACGATTGACTCGATTTTTCTTATTGCGCATGTAGCTTTTTAGAGTCTGGTGGATTTATTTTGATCCAATGGTACTATACTTGAGATATATGTATAAAAATAGGGCTAATGGCATGAAATCGGTTGTAGTTTCTATTGAACGGCCTGGTAAATTTGTAAGTCTTCCAATCGTTATTGATGTGACGGTTACTTTTGATGATACACCATTTGAATTTCTTGATGAACCTGATAAACCAGCGAATACCCCTAAAGAACTCGAATTCATTGCCCAATCGATTGTAGCCCAAATGATAAAAAGTGGCGAATTAACGTTATACGATGGGCGACAGGAATTACGGACCCATGTGTTAATTTCAGGAAAAAAAGAGGGGGCTTTTCAAGTAGACTATACTGTAACTGACGGCGTAGTCCGTCATAACATACCGCCTGTCGAAGCCAACACCTCTCCCGGTCAATCAGTTCTTGAATCAGCACTTAAAGAGAAATATACGGCTGCACAGTGTGAAGTTAAAAGTACTTATGGAGAACTTGAAGAACAGCAAACTTGGAGGCTTCCTGTTATTCCCGAAGCTATCTCTAAGTTGATGCAAAGTAATAAAAAGAGAGCAGCCGAGAATAAAAAAGAACGAGATCTTGCTCAAGAACGAGAAGATTTTCTTGTAAAAGGCCCGAGAAAGTTTCCTGACGCCGTTGCGTTTCCAGCGGCTATAAAAATAATCAAAAAAGGAGATGTCGATCTGGAAGATGCAGTCAAAAAAATGAATGCATCATATGGAACAAAGAGCTTATTGGAACCCACTCATAACCAAATAGTAATCATTGAACAAGCAATTGAAGGCTTAGAGCAACAATTAAGTAAATTAAAAAAGAGAGAAATTGCACTCAATCAGGCCATTGCTCAAGACCCACGTGTTACTTCATTTTCACAAAACAATCTTCATGCATCAAGAAGCGCATTACAAGAAACACGAAGGTCACTTGAAAATAAAATATCCGCTTTAAGAGTCCAGTTATCTGCAGCAAAAAATTCTTTTGGGGAACATGTTAGTGATAAATATTCCCGATATACCAATTATGAAAATACCATCGAGTTTACCAAAAAAGTAATGCTGACAGCACTTTATAATGCGGCAATAGATTACTACAAACAAATCCTTGATGAAACAAAAGACAATGTCGAGAAACGTAAAGAAAAGATAACTGAATTCAATGAAAGTTTTGCAGGAATAGCAAAAATTGATGAATATGGCAAAGTCAATCCCATTGAAGAGACTTATAACAAATTTGCTCAGGATTCTCTTAAGGAAGTAGTCCAATTTACCAATGAATTATTAATAAAATGCAGTACCGGTATTTCGTCCCGTAAAGTAAATGTTATTGAAGCACAGATACACAAGGCCAATCAACATTGTGCTGATGAATATAAGAAGCATTATGGTGACATGGCTTATACCGATACAAAACAAAAAATGCCTTTTACGATGGAAAAGAATTTATTGAAACGACTAAAAAATATCAGCTTAAATGTGCAGTTTGAATCTGGTTTAGAGAATGCGGTCCAAGCTGCATCGAATCCTGTTACTTTATCCGGTGAGTGGTCAAAAATTCCTAAGGGAGACACTTTAGCAGATCAGCTCTCTGTCCTTGAAAAGGCCGATAAGGAGTTGACCGCTCTCGAACGTAAAGTCAATAATTTTCAACGATATTTAGCACTTAAAGATGAATTAGAGGCAAAAAAAGCATTAGCTCTAGGGCAAAATCAGCAGATTGAGGCAGTAACTAAGTCCCTTGATACGGTACGCCAAGCGATTACCGGTGAAATTACAGGCAAGCCGGTGGATGTTCAAAAATATGTCCTTGAAAATATTGATCGCAATTTAGCACGATCTGTTTTTGACAGCCTTACTGAAAAAGAGAGAGGAGACTTAAGTGAGGTCTTAGCCCTTGATAGGATGCATGTATTTCCTGCAGAATCTGGAGCCAATGCGCTTGCCATGAAACATGGAACATTAGCTACTGCAATTAAGACAGCAGATACGATCTTGACTCAAATAAAAGAAGAAGACATTCAGGTTGAACAGTTAAATCAACTTCAGTCTGCTTTAGGTGAAGTCGGAGAAAGCGCACTTGATCAGGGTAAGTTGGACAAAGTCACACGCCATAGCAAATCCTGTGCTGAGGATAATTTATTTGTACAAGATTATCTGGCATTTGAAAAGCAACGAGCAGATGCACAAGAAAATCTAGGGAAACACATTGCAGATGCAAGGGAAAAATTTGAGATGCTAAAACAAGAAAATTTAAGCGAGACCCAATTATTATTCGTTAGAACAGTGTTAAATAGCCTTGAAGGAATGGTGGATTCATTTAAAAATACCCAATATGAACGCAATCAAACTGATAAAAATAAACAAGAACTCCAACGGCTCACCGAATTGGCAGAAAGCTCGTATAAGAAAATACTTAGCCAATACGAACAAATTAATGAAAGCATAAAATCGGCAAAAAAAGAACAACCTATAGCTCAGCAACCAGAGATATCCCCTGAGCATCAGAAGAAAAATGAAAAACAACCCCCATCTCCCCCTACTCTTAGGAAGGAAGGGGAGCCAATCGCTGAAAAGAGGAAATTGCATCAAAAGCCGCCATCAACAATAGAGATCAGAATTATAGAGATTTATAGAAAATATGCAGAAGAAGTAAGCGTGGGGATTAGCAGACTAGCTTCAGGGCCGGTACAGAAACCATTAAAAGATGAACTTTGGGAAAAATACAATGCTCAGAATATGGCAACTTTTAAAGAATTTGAAAAAGCATATGATCACGACCCAAAACTAGTTATTAAAAAAGCAAATGCTGTTGTTGCACTTAACGAGATAAAGGAGCTAATTGAAGATACGAAGTGGAAGGTAAAATTAGGACCCTTGACTGGAAAAGAAATCGAAGTGGATGGGAAATCTAAAATAGTTCCCCCTCATATTTTTAAAATTTATGAACAAGCTAAATTGGGCATGACAGATCCCCAAAAAGCTGACGAGGCGATGAACGAAATAAATAAGATTGCTACAAATGCAAGCTCAGCTAATTTCTTTAGAAAAGCACTAAGGGACAAACAAACTACAAAAGCATATGAATCAATCATGGAGCACAGTAGTTCTACGAGTCGAGCGCCTGGCTAGCTGATAAAGAGGATGCATGAAAAATAGGTGCGATAACTTGGCAACCCCCCGTTTTTAGATTGCTCCAAAACAGTTTAACTGTATTTTAATCCATTTCTTATGTATTATTTTTTGCAAGATCTTTCCAATAAATAAAACATACAGGAGGTAACCATGTGGCGTAGAGGTTATGCACACACTTTTATTGCTGTATCCTTGGCTTTAGCGATTATTCCATCGTTTTCCTCTGCGGCCCAAATAACTCATCTTCGCGGGCAACGTTATTGCGAGATTATTTACAGTAAAAATCTGATGGACTATGCTGTTTACAATACAATAGGGCTCAATGATTGCCCATCAGCACTCTGGGATAAAATAACCCTTGATGACGTGAAAAAAGAAGTAGGTTCTCCCCATGTCCATCTTAATGGTCCTCGCTTTTGGATGATTGATGGAATGCAGAATTCCGAGCTAGTGAGTACCAAAATTAAGAAATTTAATGGACTGGCCATGCGAGAAGCTGGCGTAATTCATATCAGTTTAAAGGATTTATTAGTAAAACCTGCTTACGAACAACGAAAAGTAGCCCGTAAAACAACTTGGATCTATGATGCTGGCAAACCTGTTTATGAGCTCATCGATCCCCACGGTAATGTATTTGTGATGCAATCCTTTAGTGTCCAGAAAATACCTCAAACGCAGCAATCCCTGGCTGAGCTGGGTTCAAAGCTTACTTTACCCAAGAATTGGAAATTCAAAATGGGGCTTATTAAGAGAGAAGAAACGGTACAAGCGATTGATAATATGGCTGTAGTGGTTCAAGATAATTTTTTAAACACTTATCAAAAAGCAACCCATGATCTGCTGACCGATAAAGGAATCTTATAATGGGCGATTGCTTGGTGACTTAGTGCATAGGGCCAATTTATCTCCACGCCAGAATTTCTGGTGATTTACGAGGTACCACCGCGGGGACACTCGCTGGAATACCTACTATAATTGGCGCAATTGCTGTGATATCAGAGGGAAGATTGAGTTTTGTCTTCCACTCGGGGGTATTGAGTGCTGAAACGGCAAGACCAATAACACAGGTCCCTAGTCCTTGGGCACAGGCAGTCAGCATTAAGTTTTCAGCAGCCAACCAACAATCGGCTGCCACAAAAGGGCCGTGGTATTTGCTGTAAATAACAAGGAGCGTACTTGCATTATAAAATGCATGAAAATCAGGATTATTTACGAGTTGTTGCAGATGCCTCATTTGTATTTTGGGATAATTATGGGCCTCAGTGTAGATCAGTGCTTTCACGCTGTTGGATAACTGATTTAGGGTATCCTGGTCTTGAATGACAACAAAGGACCAAGGCTCTTCATGCATGGCCGTTGGCGCTTGAACTGCAGAATCAAGCAATGAATGAATGACGGCTTTGTCGAGTTTATCTGCGGTGTAATTACGTACAGCACGTCGCTTATAAATTGCTTCAATTTCACTCATTAGAGGTTTTACTTCTTTATTTTTTTTTGAAGTAGCCATAGTTTCCTCCACGTACACTTCATAGTCCCAATAATGGGAGGGGCAAATTCATTATCGTATGCCATGTCATAGTCATGATATTGTTCATTTCATCAAGAGAGCTTGTGACCAATACCACTGGACTAGGCCCCAAAAGATGATAAACCTCTGCTGGAGAATAGGGATGCTTTTTCATAACACCAAATTCCATTTAGGGTTCTTAAAGTCTGGTTTATCTTTTTACTTTGTCAAGTTCAGAGGAGCAATTTGTTCATTATCCTGTCCTAGAGGGCCGGTCTACCAGGAGGGAATCCTGGTGCGCTGGGATGAAAGATAATATGCGTCAATAGAGCCTTGAAGCAAACCCTCACACTTTATGGAGAGCATCTGGTTTGATGAGCGGTATCCAGAGTGACATTGCAATGTTATATTTTGTAAAAAATACTCGGCCTGTTTGGAGAATGAGGATGCGCTATCTGTACCCTGAACCCATAAAACCGGGAGATACCATTGGGCTGGTTACGCCATCAAGTCCTATGCTTCCTGAATTGTTCGAAGTGGGTATTTCCTATCTAGAGCAAAACGGTTTTCAGGTGAAATTAGGACAACATGTGCATGCTGTCGATCGGTTTTTAGCTGGTGAGGATGAGTATCGGGCTAAAGACATTATGGATTTTTTTATGGATGATGAAGTCAAAATGATTATGGCTATGGGGGGAGGTTATGGATCACAACGAATACTCCCTCTTCTTGATTATGAACTCATCCAATCTCGACCTAAGCATTTAAGTGGATTTAGTGATACTACCGCCTTGCAAGCTGCTTTATACAAGAAAACGGGATTGGTTTCTTGTTCTGGCTTTGTATTTGGTGATTTGGCAGCAGGTAAACTTGACTCTTTAATTGAGCAGACTCTTTGGGCATGCCTAAAAAATGAGGCCTTTCAAATCAAAAAAGGACAAACCATGCAGCCTGGAGTGGTTAAAGGGCGGTTGGTGGGTGGAAATTTAGAAGCTTGGACTTCATTGATGGGGACACCTTTTCAACCGGAGGTTAAGCACTGTATTTTACTGCTGGAGGATGTGGGTGCGGAACCTTATCAAGTAGACAGTCGCCTCTCACAATTGGATTTAGCTGGGGTCTTTACACAGGTTGCAGGGGTTATTTTTGGTCAATTTGCGCGTTGTACAGCAAAATATTTTCCCAAACGTGATGGAACGGTAGATGACGTGATTGAGGAGTGGGCGTTGCGACTCAAAGTTCCTTGTATTAAAAATTTTCCTTATGGACATTTTCCCAGACGCTGTGTATTACCTCTTGGTAAAGAAGTTCTTTTGAATGCAGACCAATGCACTCTCTCCATATTATAAAAAAGGCTTATCAAAGCGAGTGTTTTCTTGTACAATAAGTGTCAATATTGTTTATTTTGTGGGATGTTGCATGTCGTTTGCTGATACTGTAAAAAGCATTCAAGCCGAATTCTTTCCGCCTGAATCGAATCAACACATACACCCAGAAGCATTCTTTCTATCTCTGGAAACGCTTTATTTAAAGGAAATTAAGAAGCTCATCATACAATTAAATGGCGCGCAGGGCGCAAAATCAAGTCAAATATTAGCCCAAATTCACGAGACAGACAGACTGTATCTTGATGCCCGCGGAATGGAAATTACGGCTCAAGTCTTATTCAGCCGTCATGGGGAATGCGGCATGTTGGGACAAAAGAAACTGGGCCTAAGTCCTAATGCAGCGATTTCAGAAGAGGCTGAAAAAAACATGGCCATAACGAATCAACTCAGTGGCGCTTTATTGTGCTACTCCTCGCAAGAGCACCCTCCCTTGATTGCTGTCTCGCCAATGAATCGAGCCATGCAAACTGCTAGCTTAGTAATTCCCCAAGAAATTAATAATGCAGACATAAAGGTTTTGCCTTTTTTGACAGAAAACAGTGTTTCACCTTCGGGTTTTGATGTGCGTTCGATAGCTGATATGCAGGAGTTATATGATCAGCTTTCTTTTTGGACCTCTCCGTTTAAAAAACTTCTTTTAAAACTGTCCATCTGGACACATAGTGATGAGGATTTCAGCCCGCTTTATGAGAAAAGAAAGAGTGCTGCAGAAAAAATAGAGCAGCATGGCAAAAATAAAATTCTTTCTGATGGCGATAAACCGGATGTTTGTCAAAACCTAAAATACCATGGTGACAAAATACTCGAAACTAAAACGTTGATTAATACGGTTACTCAACGAGATTGTTGGTTGTTTGGGCATGGAAGAAATTTCAGAGCTTTTTTTCAAGATGTTTTTGGTATGGATACTGATTTTGACTATGGAGAAACACGTCGAGTTTATAAGACAAAAATCAACGACAAGATTTCATTGTATAACCCTCCCTATGCTTTGGTCATTAATCAAAAAACGGGGAAAATTGAAGGGAAATATACGGGGGGGGCGACTATGCCCCTGCAAAAAAAATCAGTCGACCCTGATTATGCCTCCTCATCTGAAGGAAAAACTATTCCCAATGCTCCCAAGGCGATGGCTCAACTTGGGAGCCCTGTGATAGCCGAGAGCGGGACCTTGGAAAAACAAGCGCCGAAGAATTCAGCAGGTGTAGAAGAAAGAGCAGACCCAGAAAATGAAATTCAAGTTTATGAACGAAGTCCTCTGATAAATACAAGCAATTAATTTTTATTCTCCATGGCAAGAGATACCTCATTTGCTAGTGAGTATTAGCGAGTTAAAAAGGATGTCACGTTTCGATTCGATTTACGTTTTAATGCAAGGAATGCTAAAGTGTCTCAATCGCTTCTAATTTGATAAACGCAAATTTGAATACCATGTTTGATGCAATTATTTTTGATTTTGATGGGGTTATTTTAGACAGTGAGCCTATTCATTATGAGGCATATAGTCATGTACTTAAGCCATTTGGAATAACCATCAGTTATCCCGAGTATATGGAACATTACCTGGGTTTATCCGACAAAGATATGTTTCCTAAGTTACTTCACAATAAGGGACTCAATTTTTCCAAGGCAGAAGTTCAACGCTTGATTCAGCAAAAAACACAAGCTTATACGAACCTTATTAATACGTGTGACCCATTACCACTGATTGTAGACTTTGACCAGTTCCTCTTTAAAATTGCCCCTAAGGTAAAAAAAATTGCTATTTGTAGTGGTTCCAGTCGCGGTGAGATAACCACAGTACTTTCTAAAGTAAGACAAGGAAAATTGCATGCATATTTTGATACGATTGTTACTGCTGAGGATGTGCAGGCCGGAAAACCTTCACCGGAAGGATATTTATTAACGGCTCAACGTTTAGATGTTGTTCCTGGGCGTTGCTTGGTTATCGAAGACACACCCTATGGAGTAAAAGCGGCCAAAGCTGCAGGGATGCAGGTCATTGGTTTAATGACCAGCTACGATCGCCATCAATTTTTAGCTGCAGATCACGTCATTACTGGATACAGGAAATTATTGGCGAGAGTTTGGTAATGGGGCAAAAATACCGTTGCAAACACCCAGGCTACAATCCAGGAATCGCTTTATTGATTCGCTAGCCAGTCTTCATGAGTTAAGGCAAAACGAAAATGATCACACCATATACCATTTATTTTCAAATATCTTGGTGAAAATCCTTCTTTGAGAAACCCATTTCGGGTGACTAAATGTATGGATGAAGTATTAGTGGGTTGGATGTTTGCTTCGAGCCGGTGTAACTTTAAGTTTAAAAAAATTTCTTTTAAAACCAATTTTAATGCTTGGCTCATTAAGCCTTGGCCCGCATGGGTTACCGATGCAAAATAACCCAAATAGGCGCTTTGAAAGACGCTTCGCACAATCTCACTGATGTTAAACACGCCAATTATGTCTTCGTTTTGATTTAATGCCAAATAACACCGACGATCTTCTTGCAAGGATTTTTGTAAATAACTTTGAAATTCTTCATGGGTTTGTGGTGCGCTGACAAAAGGGTAGTGAAAATCACGGCTTTTTTGCATGGTCAGGAGAAAATGACCCTCATCGAGCTGATTCAATTGACGCAGATGTATTGTATTTAGCTGCATGCATAAACATGAATGTTTGGCGAAAGGTAATATTATCATAATTATTAAAAAGAGTTTATGGGGTTTAAGTAGATGAACAAATGGTGGTTTGCAATCAGGGATGGTCTCAATTTGAAACGCCCCATCATTTGAGATAGAATCGCGCAAAAAAATAACAGGGACTGTAACCATGCCGCTCATTGTTAATTTATCTTCCATACATGCCTTAAAACCAATAAATACCTGTGTTCGGTCCTTTGAAGAGCTTTGCGATCATTATTCGACCGGTTGTTTCAGTTCGTGTTCCAGTTTTTTTCAATCATGGACAAACTATGCTTGGCTTATGTATCAATTGGGTAGGAATGATTCTAAATTAATTCAGCCTTATCGGTTAGGGATGCTCAGCACCGAACAATTTCTCGAGCGGTTACTGCACATTTTTTCTTTTCTTAAAGATGCAACTCCTGAGTTGGGTGAACTGGAGCAACTGAGGAGTAAGCAGTTGTATTCTAAAACTTTTGCAATGATGCTCCTGGAAAATGCTTGGAATTCGCAAATTAGTTGGGATGAAACAAAAACGGATTATCTTCCTGCATTAATTCGTGAAGCAGAACGAAGTGATTTACAAGTACAGGGAGCCTCCCATTCATCGGCGTCTCAGCCTAAAAGGGACCCTATTTATTTCATAGCCAATACCAATGAATTGCATGTGTTACAGATTCTTAATTTGCTGCGCAAAGAATACCCATACCTCAATTTTTATCGGAATGTTGATGTAAGTGTCAAAGAAGATAAAACTCCAGTTGAAATTGCACCAGGCATTTTTCTTTGTTTGTCCTATCGTTACCAGCTGTTTAAAACACAGGATGAAACGCAAGCGATGAATCCTGGTTCAACCATGTCATTACTGAATTATTTGGTGACGAGACAACTTAAAGATAGTCCAGCTTCTGAGATTCGTGTGATTAGCCAATATCAATCCGATTTGGTTGAGGCACTGCGCGTGGGTATTGATGCGGATCATATGTATCAGGCAGATGATTATTTTTCAGTACACACTTTAAATTTGAAAAAAACGAATTAAGTCGATGCGTACCTTAGGTTTAGCTATCGTATTATTCTTTTTCCTAATGGGGAGTTCAACGAGTATGGCGATGGATATAGTTACTGTAGAGCAGCCTGAATATCGTCAGGTTCTAAAAGATAAAGCTCAGGAAGTTGCCTTTCCTTTAAGTCAAGCAGATAAGGATTTAATTGGTGCCATGAAACGTAAATTACATGGTTTGGGGGGCGTGGGGCTGGCTGCACCTCAGGTTAATGTTTCGCGAAGAATTATTGCGATTTATATTCCTGAAGAGGCGACGTTACTTCGGGATAATGTGAAACAATTCTATTCGATGCATATTATGATTAATCCCAGTTACGAACCGGTGGCAGGCTCTGGAATGAATTACGATTTTGAAGGGTGTTACTCGGTTTCCAGCAAATCAGGAAAGGTCCCTCGTTATGAGCAAATCACCGTCAGCTACTATGATGAATCAGGCCAGTTTCATCAACAAATTGAAGAAGGATTTTATGCGCGGGTTTTACAGCACGAAATTGATCACTTAAATGGCTTTTTAATTCTTGATAGGCTAACTCCAGATTGCATCCAAGGAACTCTCGAAGAAATGATGGCTTTGCGACGAGCATCTTTGCCTCCAGAAAAAAGAATTATTTTTGATCAGGTCATGGCGAGAAAAGCAAAAAAATAGCCGGGCAGTGCGTGCAAGAATGTCGCGAAGGTTGATTTTTTAAATCATTTTTCCGCGAGAATACTCAGATTTACTCTTGATGAGTTCAGGTAAATTTTGGACAGATAACTGCGCTTTTGCTTGTTGGTAACCTGCGTCGATAATTTCTTTAAATTTTTTAAAGTCCAAAATTCCGTAATTGTCTACTTTTAAAGTAATACCATAATCTGCCATAGCCATCATTTTCGCAGTATTTTGATGGGAGCTTATGGTTAAAAGCCGCAGTACTAACTCACCTAAATTAATGGGCAATATGGACTCTTTTCCCAAAAATTTATTGTAAAGCAATTTCCAACCAGAAAGTGAGTAAGGCAATGGGGACAGTTTGAACGATGTGGCATTATTAACGTTAGAGGCAATGATTTTGCTGCTATGTGAATACTGTCGCATGACATCAGTGGGTATATTATTGAGTACACCTCCATCAATAAGTAGCTTATCGTTGAAAGATACCGGAGGGTAAATAAAAGGGAGAGAAATACTTGATCGAATTGATTCCCATAGTAGACCCCTATCATGGACATACAAATTTTTGCTGACCAAATCTGTTGATACACAAAAATAGTTAAGCCATAAATCTTCAATTTTACTGTGTTCACCATAGAGTTCGATCAGACTGTCTGTGGCTCTTCTTCCAGTAGCAATTGAAATATAGGGGAAGGTAAAATCAATCTTAGTGCCTTTAATCAAATAATCTTCGACCAATTTCAACAGCTCAGCCGAAGAATACCCCATAGCAAAAACGGCACCGAGCATTGCGCCCATACTGGTTCCAGCGATATAGTCTACGGGTATCCCTCTTTCTTCTAGCAAGCGATAAACGCCGATATGAGCAAGACCTCGAGCACCACCACCGCTGAGTACCAGAGAAATAGTATTGTCAGTAAAGATACGCATCATCCGAGCAATACCGGCCTCTGTATTGCTTCGAACATGGAAGTGAGTATTTACCGCTCTTTTTTCGAGCCAAGCTTGAGTATTATGAGGTGGAGTTGCAGCGTGATGCATCAGCACTAATACGCTACGTTTAATAAAATTATGTTGGGAATGTAATACATAGTGTTCTACTTCAGATAAATCAGAATTATGTTCTTCTGCGAGCGCTAAGTACGCGATTGAATCGGCTTGGCGTACGCAAAATTTAGTCCAGTTTGTTATTGTTTCATCAGCGAGGTAAAAAATAAAAGAGTATTCTTTTTCGAGTTGATCAATCCATAAAATTCCTTGATCACTCATGGTTCCATTCTCATCGAGAAAGTTTTTTTTATTTTTTAAATAACTACTGGTTAACAAGAGAATTTTTTCTCCATAAGAAAAACGGAAAATCATTTCTTGCAACTGAAATTCGAGGTCATAAATGGGTTTTATAGGAATCAGGGCGATTGATTTGTTACGAGAGTCTGGAGGCTGAATTCCTTGCAGTGAGTCAGTCAATCGTTTAATCGTGAATTGAGTTATTTTGTTCAAAAGTTCCGGATGAGATTTGCATAATTTCAAAAAATTGTTCTTGGATAACTTTAAGATAATGCTATCACGTAATGTGTACACATTGGCTGAGCGTGGTAAGTCAGACAACAGTGCCATTTCTCCAATGATTGACCCTTCATGTAATTCGCCTTGATAAGTCACATTTCCCTCTGTATCCGTGACTTGATAATAAAGGCGACCCTTAATCAGAATGTAAAGATCATTCATATTCTCCCCTTTTCTAATCAAGAGGGAATCGCCAGTTTGTGATTCTATTTCAAGAACACGAGATAGTTTTAAAAGACAAGCCTGACTCATCAAACTGAAGGGTTCATGTTGTTTGATGAATTCATAAATTTCTTCTGAGGTAAATAAGGGTGCATTCATAATCTATCGTTAAAGCAGTACATATTTATTCTGATTATAGACAATTGTAGCGATTACGAGGGGATTATCTTTAAAAGGCCCAGATTTCAGCATGTTGTCCGACGCAAATTCCCTGTTCTGATGTGGAGAACCTTCTCGAAATTGATAATACGGCATGGGAGGCTTTGAGCATGGAAAACCATTAATTTTCAAAGGTAACTTGACAAAATTAAATATTACTTTCTAAAATGCAAGTGGCTAAATTTTATTTTGCCTATAGCTTATTTAACTAACTCTAAAAGGAATTAAGTAAATGAACAAATTACAATTAACAGGCGTTGCTCTTGCAATTGGTGCAGCTTCAATGTTTGCTATTGCTCCAGCTTTTGCTGCTGATGCAGCTTCTGGTATGGTTAAATGCCAAGGTGGTAACGCTTGTAAAGGTCAAGGCGCTTGCAAAACTGCAAACAACGCTTGTAAAGGCCAAAATGCTTGCAAAGGCAAAGGCATGAGCGAAATGTCTAAAGAAGATTGCCAAAAAGCTGGTGGTACTGTTGTTGAGTAATTCACACTAAGCATTGCCTTACTCCAGGCATGTATTGCGTGCCTGGTTTCAAATTTCCCTCGGATTTCATCTATGGACAGCCCAAAATATAAAGTGACTCAAAAAATGCCTTTTTTAGGTTTTGGTTTGGGATTACGACCTGATTATTATGAAGAAATATTAACGCAAAAACCTAATCTGGATTGGTTTGAGATTCTTACCGAAAATTATATGGTTCCGGGCGGAAAACCGCTGTACTATCTGGACCAAATACGAGCTCACTATCCTATGGTGATGCATGGCGTGTCACTTTCATTAGGTAGTACGGACCCTCTGGATGGAGAATATTTAAAACAACTGAAGGAGTTAGCGGCGCGGGTCGAACCGAAATGGATTTCTGATCATTTATGCTGGACTGGAGTTAACGGCATTAATGCTCATGATTTATTGCCTATTCCCTATACGCGTGAAGCAGTAAGCCACGTTGTTTCACGAATTCAGCAGGTACAGGATTTTTTAGGACGTCCTCTGTTAATCGAAAACGTTTCCAGCTATCTTACTTACCAACAATCTGAAATGTCCGAATGGGAATTTATTCAAGAAATTGTCAGGCAAGCGGATTGTTACATTTTGCTCGATGTCAATAATATTTATGTCAGCTCTATAAATCATCAATTTAATGCTATGGATTATATTTTAGCTATGCCTCCCGAACGTGTAGCTCAGATCCATTTAGCGGGTCACTCGAATCATGGAGATTACATTATTGATACCCATGATGCTCCAGTCATTAAACCCGTTTGGGATCTTTATGCAGCCACATTGCAACATCTTGGCCCCATATCAACGATGATTGAACGAGATGATAATATGCCTCCTCTTGCTGAGTTGCTTGCGGAAATCAATCATGCACGCCGAATTGCAGAATCCATTTTGGTTGAAGAGGTGCTTGTATGACCCAGCTTATGCAGCTACAAGATCAATTTCAAAAATTTTTATTAACAGAACACATTGAAATCCATAATTCTATTGTGCAAACTGAACTGGTTTCCGTGGATACTCGCCTAGGTATTTATCGTGATGCTTATAAACTTAGGCTAATTGAAAGCTTGAGTACCAATTTTCCCACCTTATATTCTTATTTAGGAACTGAGGAGTTTAATAAGTTATCAACGTATTATATCAATGCTCATCCTTCTTGTTATCGCTCCATTCGTTGGTATGGCGACCTATTATCTGAGTTCATTAAGCACAATTACCCACAATATCCCTATTTGGCCGAATTAGCTGATTTTGAGTGGAGAATGAGCCTGGCCTTTGATTCTGCTGATGCACCAGTAGTTCGGATCGAGGATATGGCTGCTGTTCCACCTGAAGCTTGGGCAAATTTACAATTTGTTCTTCATCCATCCCTGCAACGAATCAATTACTTTTGGAATACAATTCCTCTTTGGCAAGCTTTATCTCATGATCACGAGTTACCTGAGTTGCAACAAAATTCAGCCCCAACTCCCTGGGTTTTATGGCGTGCACCGGAATATATGCTTCGATTTTACAGTATGTCTGAAGAAGAGGCTTGGCTTTTGGATGGCATATTACAAGGATTATCCTTTGGTGCTCTTTGCGAGGGGCTTTGTCAATGGGTTAATCCCGAGGAGGTAGGGATGAAAGCTGCTTCTTATCTCAAGGGGTGGATTCAACAGGGGATGTTGTCGCAATTATTGATTGCCAATTAGGACCTATCCCCATTTCTACTGTCTTGGCCAAACTGTCCCGATATTCTGTGTTCCGATGCTCACATACTGGTGTATGCTGCGCGTCGGTGCTCTAAAATCGGGCCATTAAGGCTCAAGCTAGCGAAATGGGAATAGGTCCTGTCATTTTGGCCAAATGGCCCTGAATTTCTGTGCTCTGATGCGCACATACTGATGTATGCAGCATTTCGGTGCTCTAAAATCGGGCCATTTAGGCTCAAGCTAGGCTCGTTTGCGACCCAACAAAGTAACAATGGGCGGTAAAATAGAAATGAATATGATGCCATAAATGACTACGGAAAAATTTTCTTTAACTATGGGGATTGAACCCAGGAAATAACCCAAACTTAACAGACTAGCAATCCAAATTAAGGCGCTAATCAAATTGTAGAGTGAAAAATGAACCACTCGCATCGTTCCTATACCCGCAACAAAGGGAGCAAAAGTGCGTATGATGGGAAGAAAACGTGCAAAAACTATCGTTTTTCCCCCATGCTTCTCATAAAAAGCATGAGTTTCCTGCAAATGCTTTTTATTGAGTAACCAGGATTTATCAGTAGAAAAAATACGTGGGCCCAGTAGGCGTCCCACCAGGAAATTGATTTGGTTTCCTAAGACTGAAGCGACAAAAAGCAGTAGGAATAGAAGGGAAATATTTAAAGGATTTCCAGGTTGGGCTGCAATACTTCCGGCAGCAAAAAGTAAAGAGTCTCCCGGTAGAAAAGGTGTCACAATAAGTCCAGTTTCACAGAAGATCACCGCGAATAGAATAAAATAGGTCCAAAATCCATAAGTTGAAACAATGGCATTTAAATAAACATCAACGTGAATTATATAATCAAAAAAATTGTTTAAATGCATTTTATACTTGAAGTTAAAGTTAAATAGCAAATATTCTTACATACTTATTTCTTAAATAATATAAATTTTATATTATTTAGGATGTATTCAGTTTTCCTTTCTATAACATAGACCAGTTATAAGAATTGTGTCGATTAAAATGAATTTATGCCAAGGAAAATGGAAAAAATATAAAAATAATAAGAAAACCTATCTATGAATACTTTATTCCATCTTGCATTCCCGATTCATGATCTTGCATCGGCAAAAGATTTTTATCATCATAAATTGGGTTTTTCCCTAGGGCGTGAATCAGAGCATGCTTTAATTTTGAAATTTGGCAATAATCAAATCGTTGCACATAAAATTGATACTCTTCCCCCAGCGCAAGAAGGTATTTACCCGAGACATTTCGGCCTCATTTTTCTTGAACAACACGAATTTGATGCCTTCTGGGAAAAAATTAAAAAGGCACAAATACCTTTTGAAATTCCTCTAAAAATTAGATTTAAAGGAACGCGTATTGAACATCAATCTTTTTTCCTGAAAGATCCAAGCAATAATCTCCTGGAATTTAAATACTATTCTTTTGACTCTGCAATTTTCGGTGAACACGATTTTAAAACAATTGGTGAATCGTCTTAGGAATAAAAGTAAAAAATTTCCTCCCCCGTTCGCGCTAGAAGGGCAGTTTACCCTGTTCATTAGCGCAATCAAATTGCCTGATGCGATCGATGTGAGCTCCACTGGTTCCTCCCATATCCCGAGTTTAACGAGTGCGTTGTGCCGCAGCCAGCAGATCCCCGCTATGCTCGCGATGACGGGAATAGGAGGAATGAAGATTTATTACTCAGTAGCAATATAAGAAATTGGCTGTACCTGTGGCGACCGGGCAAAATCTGCCGGCGCAATGAAGCCTTCTTGATTATAATCTATAGTAATACCAACCGATTTATAACAAATGGCTACATATTCTGAACAAATAAATGCATGAGGCGAGGTAACCTCGGGGCTCGTGTTGTCAAATCCGAATGCATCCATTCCTATACGAGCAGCGATTTTAAGAATTTCCTCTGTATTATAAGGGTAACCAAGTAGATCAACGGCTTGCTTTGATAAATTGGGAAGCGCGTCAGTCGGAAAATCCTGATAACGTGCCACCATTAACCTTCCAGGATATCCCTTCCCACTTCCGTTATAGTTACGCACATAACTGCTTAAAGGAACAGTGCGTACGCCAATGGTTTCAACACTTTCCATGACCATGATGCGATCAATCGCTTCTAGACGTACAATAAATGCGATATGGCTCCAAACACTGTTCGTTGCTCCTTTAATCATCGAAGACATTAAAGAATTACCGGATGCAAATAAAAGGTTGCCCGTTTTTAAAGTATCTCTTATTTGATCATAACTACTCGTGTTGACATTAGGAAAATCTTCTCGAGGAAAACTATCCATAGTTACTCCAGAAATATAAAATGACCTTTAATATAGCTTTTGTTGATGCATTTTAAAAGCAATAGACCCTCGTATTTCGATTACTTAGGTATCTAGGCTTACGTTGAAGAATACTTCTTCTAATCTTACAATGCATTGTTATCAGTTTGGATTTTTAGCCAAGGATTGTTGTGCGTTTCTTATTCCCGATCGGTTTGTTCTTAAGCGCCATTCTCTTATTTAGCATTCAACCTATGGTTGCAAAAACCTTGTTGCCTTTTTATGGAGGAACGCCAGCAGTTTGGATTTTATGTATGCTATTTTTTCAAGTGATCCTATTGTTTGCTTATTTATATGCTGCATTGCTTAGCTTTTTGAATAACTCTTTTTCATGGCGGTTGATACACAGTGTACTTGTTATTTTGAGTTTTTTAGTTTTTCCTCTTTTATTTAAGCCTGTGAGTTTTAATGATTATCCAGAGTGGAGTATTTTATTTGCTTTGTTAACCCAATTAGGATTGCCCCTAGTTGTTATTGGGGCTTCAGCACCTTTATTACAGTTTGCATACAGCCAGACTAAAGAAAAAGGGGCGGCGGATCCCTATTTTTTATATTCTGCTTCGAATCTGGGAAGTCTTTTATCTTTATTGCTTTATCCTTGGGTAGTTGAGCGTTTTATTGGGCTCAAAAATCAGTACTACTTATGGAGTATACTCTATGTACTCTATGTGGTTTTGTTGTTTATTGTTCTCTATGTTCCTCAATATCAACCGTTGGAAGAACAAAATAAACGAGTCCAAGAGTGGCATTGGCAAAAAATAGGCTATTGGATTTTTTTCAGTTTTGTTCCCTGTAGCTTAATGCTTGGAGTGACTCTATATATTACTACGGATATCGCAGCAACGCCTTTATTTTGGGTATTGCCTTTGGCATTGTATCTGCTTACTTTTGTACTGATATTTACGAAAAAACCGTTAATTTCATTCTCATGGATAGCACAAAACAGTATTTTTTTTCTTATTTTTCCAATCATTGGCTTTATTTTAACTGCAACTCAAATAAAGGTTTGGCAAAGTATTGTCTTTCATTTGTTAAATTTTTTTATTCTAGCCTTACTCTGCCATGGCCAATTGTTTTTAAGTAGGCCAAAACCACAATCACTCACTTTATTTTATTTTTGTTTGGCTCTTGGTGGCGTATTAGCCGGTGTATTTAATGGAGTTATAGCCCCCCATTGGTTTAATCAGGTGTACGAATATCCTTTAGCAATCTTGCTCAGTTTATTTGCTTTACCTCAACGGACAAAAAAAAGCGGTTGGTGGCTTCCTCTGGTGGTACTGGCTCTTTTGCTATTTCATTACCTCATCCTTGATCTTCATTGGCCAGGAGGTTTTACCTCATTTCAAATGTGTGCTCTTCTGGCATTAATTCTGATCATTGTTTGGCAAAAAAATAGAACCAGTTTAATCCTGTCTTTATTGATTTTATTTGGGTTTATTTTTTCACCCTTATTACAGGACGAGACTATTTTAATACAAGAACGTGATTTTTATGGGGTAAAAAAAGTAATAGATAAACAAGGAACACATGCTTTAATCAATCAGTCCACAGTGCATGGATTACAGGTGATGGACGAGAAAAAACCTAATGGAAGTAGTTCTTATTATGGAGCGCTTCGACCCGTAGTTGATGCCATGCAACAACAAAAGCGTTCTTTGTCAGTAACCGTCATTGGCTTAGGCATTGGGACGATGACTTGTCAATTTAGAAGGGAGGATCACATTAAAGTAATCGAAATTGATAATCAGGTCATCCAATTGGCAAACAATCCTTTTCTATTCACTTACTTACGAGATTGTCCTGCGCAGGTGACTATTATAAAAAATGATGGACGATTAGCGGTAGAACAATTGCCCGATCATTCCCAGAACTTGTTAATAGTCGATGCCTTTAATTCTGATGCAATACCAGTACATTTATTAACTTTTGAAGCATTTACTTTATACAAACAAAAAATTACCAAAGATGGTGGGATATTAATTAATTTAAGTAATCGGCATTTGCAATTATTGCCTGTGATTAATGCTGCGGGCAGGTCTTTAGAGCTGATGGTATTTTATATACATAACAAAGGAATTCCGGCATTAGCTCAGTTTGATTCGGAGTGGGCCTTTTTGACCTTTAATGAAGCTCTTGCTTTTCAATTGATGAAAGGGACTAACTGGCGGTTTGATGCAAGTAACGAACAGTTCTTATGGACCGATGATTATTCTAATCTGATTCCGTTATTAAAGTGGTAATATTAGTTTTAGATGTAGGTTGGGCCTTGGCCCAACATCGTTTTAGACGAAATGAAGGATGGAGTTTTTCTTGGGCCAAGGGCCCAACCTCCATTAAGTGAATCAATGGACAAAAATTAATGAGTTACACTTCAGCTAAGTTGCCTTTGCTTTCTAACCAGACTTTTCTATCACTGGCGCGTTTTTTATTTAACATCATATCCATAATTGCTTCAGCCCCTTGTTCATCATCCAAAGTTAACTGAACCAACCGTCTGGTATTCGGATCCATCGTTGTTTCACGTAATTGAATGGGATTCATTTCACCCAAACCTTTAAATCGTTGAACATTGGTTTTTGCTCGAGATGTTTGAGCCAAGTGGTTGAGGATACGATTTTTCTCCTCATCATCGAGTGCGTAATAAACTTCTTTGCCTGCATCAATTCGATAAAGAGGCGGCATGGCAACAAATACATGGCCTGCCTGGACTAGTGGTTTAAAATGCCGTAAAAATAAGGCACAGATTAGCGTAGCAATGTGTGCGCCATCTGAATCTGCATCGGCGAGAATACATAATTTACCATAACGCAAGCCGCTCAGATCGGATGAACCAGGGTCAACCCCAATAGCTACTGAGATATCATGAATTTCCTGCGACGCTAAAACTTGAGATGAATCCACCTCCCAAGAGTTAAGAATTTTTCCACGGAGGGGCAAAATCGCTTGGAAATCTTTGTTACGTGCTTGTTTTGCAGAACCTCCTGCTGAGTCTCCTTCGACTAAAAATAATTCAGCTTGACTGAGATCAGTGAGCAAACAATCAGCCAATTTGCCGGGGAGGGCAGGGCCTTGACTGACCCGTTTGCGTGCTACTTGTTTGGCTTGTCTCAACCGTTTTTGCGCTCGATCGATTGCTAAAGAGGCAATGGCCTCACCTTGATTGCGATGTTGGTTGAGCCAAAGTGCAAAAGCATCTTTAACCACATTACTGACAAATGCGGAAATTTGACGGGAACTCAAACGTTCTTTAGTTTGGCCTGCAAATTGCGGCTCTTTCATTTTCACGGATAGGACGTATTGGCAAGGTTCCCACAAATCATCTGCAGTCAGTTTTATGCCTCGGGGTAGTAAATTTCTCAGTTCACAAAACTCTGCCATCGCATCAAACAAGCCAGAGCGTAAGCCATTAACATGGGTACCGCCTTGAATCGTGGGGATTAAATTGACATAACTCTCACTGAAACCAGCGCTTCCCCCATTGGACCAAACCAAGGCCCAGTCAACCGTTGCTTCGTCACTTTTGAATTCGCCTGTAAAGGGCTCCTCAGGTAAGTAATCTCCATCAGGTAACGATTGATTTAAATAATCAATAAGTCCCTGCTCATAGCACCAATGCATTTCTTCATTGCTTGTTTTATTGACAAAAGTCATGGACAAGCCAGTGCAGAGCACCGCCTTTGCTCTGAGTACGTGCGTTAAATGTTTGACTGAAATACGAGTAGTATCAAAGTACTTAGGATTTGGCCAAAAACGAATAATCGTACCTGTATCTCTTTTTTTAGTAATGCCTGTTTCATTTAATTCGCATACTTTGTCGCCATTGGCAAAAGACATTTGGTAAATAATGCCATTACGTTTGATGGTAACATCCAGACGATCAGAAAGTGCGTTGACAACAGAAACACCCACCCCATGTAAACCACCTGAGAAGCTGTAATTTTTATCTGAAAATTTGCCCCCGGCATGTAATCGAGTCATAATGACTTCCACACCACTTAAGCCTAATTGCGGATGTAAATCCACGGGCATTCCACGACCATCATCTTCAACTTCAATAGAACCATCCTCATGAAGGGTAACACGAATATGGCTTGCAAAGCCGGCCAATACCTCATCGACACTGTTATCAATTACTTCTTGAGCTAAATGGTTTGGACGCGTTGTATCGGTATACATGCCGGGTCGTCGTTGAACAGGTTCGAGTCCACTTAAGACTTCAATTGCTTGGGCAGTATAATTTTCTGACATGGGTATTTCTCTAATAAAAGTTATCTTTATTTTACCATACATTATGATACAGTAGGACGAAAGACGAATATTCCTTTTCTAAATCTATTATAAAGAGCCTCTATTCTGCAACTGACAAGTAAAGACTCTTGGGAAAAAGCCACATTTGGCGCATCTTGAGAGAAAGTGATTCCCGAAACAGCGCAGCATAGATAACTGTGTGCGCATTTTAAGAAATCATTTTCTCTCAGCCTGACTCAAATTTGACTTTTTCAGAATATTATCAATACCTGGATTGATTAAATCATATCTGGGAATCAGTAGGGATGCTTTCCTGGATTAGGTTTAATCTGGGTTGAAAGAAAAAATATGGTAGAGACAAGTGCTGAAATTCATCAATTATCTGTAGTTTTTCAAGATCACCATCAACGGGTCTCGGCTTTGGATGAGATCAGTTTTAATTTACATCCTGGTGAAACCTTAGTGTTGTTGGGGGAGTCAGGTTGCGGTAAATCCCTAACGTCTCTGGCTTTGATGCGTCTATTACCTAAATCTGGTGTTTATGGCGTGAATAGTCAAATCCACATGGATGGACAAGACATTCTGGATTTACCAGAGTACATGATGCGACAGTTGAGAGGCCGTAAGATCTCAATGATTTTTCAGGAGCCGATGACTGCGCTTAATCCGGTGATGACGATTGGAGAACAGCTGGCAGAGGCGTTGTTGCGATGTAACTCATTGACCCACCACGAATTGCATGAAGCATTACTGTCCTTACTGCATGAGGTAGAAATGCCTCAGCCAGAAGTTAAAATTCATCAATACCCACATCAATTGTCCGGTGGCCAGAAACAGCGCGTAGTCATTGCGATGGCTTTGGCATGTAAACCTGATGTATTGATTGCGGATGAACCAACAACTGCTTTAGACGTAACCATTCAAGCACAAATTCTTTCTTTATTGAAGAAAGTACAACAAACTCATCAGATGAGCTTACTGCTGATCACCCACGATCTTGGAGTACTGAGAGCGATGGCCTCTCGCGTATGTGTGATGTATGCAGGGCAAGTAGTCGCACAATCTTCTGTAGAAGATTTTTTCTCCCGCACCAAGCAACATCCCTATGTACAGCAATTATTGGCTTCGGTGCCCTCTATGGCAAAACGAGAGGAACGCCTGTCGGTTATTCGTGGATTTGTACCGGCTTTGGATGAAATGCCTTCAGGGTGTCGTTTTCATCCACGCTGTATTTATGCCTTCTCGCGATGTCCAGTAGAGGAGCCGCAAATACAGGAGCAAGACGGGCGGTTGGTACGCTGTCATTTATATCCTGAGTATGATGAATTACCTCCTTTGCAAAAAAATAAAATCATCTGGAGCGGGACTAATACCGAAGCAAAAACGATCCTGACTGTGGAGGATTTATCCGTTAGTTTTATTCAGAAAAAAGGGCTATTCAGTCGTCACAAAACCTTATTTAAAGCCGTTGATGGTCTTTCATTTCGTCTACAACAAGGAAAAACATTAGCATTAGTAGGTGAGTCTGGATGTGGTAAAACAACGACCAGCCGTGCTTTATTGCGTTTATTACCGATTTCTGGAGGCGATTTATTTTACAAAGAGCAGGATGTGCTGGCATTAAAAGGGCGCTCTTTAAGGGAGTACAGAAAAAAAGTTCAAATTATTTTTCAGGATCCCTTTTCCTCTATGAATCCGCGGATGACTGTGGGTGAAATAATCGCTGAAGGCATGCATGCCCAAGGGATGAAGCGCTCCTTGATTAGTGCACGACAGAAAAAACTGTTGAACCAAGTTAATTTGCCTGTCAGCAGTTTACATCGTTATCCCCACCAATTTTCTGGTGGGCAAAGACAAAGAATTTGTATTGCTCGAGCTTTAGCTACAGAACCTGATATTTTGATTTGTGACGAACCAACGAGTGCCCTGGATGTTTCGGTTCAGGCACAGATTCTTAATTTATTAAAAGAATTGCAGCAGGATACAGGCATTTCTTATTTATTTATTACCCATAATATGGGCGTTGTTTCCTATATTGCTGATGAGGTATTTGTGATGAAAGATGGCGTAGGTATTGAATTTGGAAGTTGTGAAATGATTTTTAAAAACCCTAAAGAAGTTTATACACAGCAGTTATTAAGCTCCGTTCTCGATGTTTTTTAATCAATTTTTCAATCCATTTCTAATTTTCTTTAATATTTTATTTATTAAAAGTGTGATATATTTGAGCACTATTTGGATAATAAAGTCTTAGTATTTATTATTTGGGGGACCTGGTTACATGAAAATCACTGTGGGCGAAGCGAGTTTTGATAAGGTCAAGGATTTTACTACCCACTTGGAAGTTACGTATGAGCAAGATAAGCTCATTTCAGGAGAAGTAACGGTCGCCTTGCAATGTGACGCATTTTCTCAAAAAAATTACGAGGAACTACTTGCATTTCTTTTCAGCCCGGAGCGTTCCCGAATTTACAAATTCGAATTTCCCTCGCACCAGTCGCGTTATCAACTCTCTTTTGATAATGCCTATTTGTTAAGTAAACGTCAAAAATTTGCTCTTGAATTCCAAGAACAAATCATAGAGTTATCTAAGTCCTCCATCCAACCGTATACCCCTAAAATACGAAAAGCCAAAAAGAATTGGGTTGAGGGTACAAATCATTCGAGTATTGGTTTACAGCTTCAATACCGAATTCCCCATGAGCAGCAGCATCAACAGCAAAAAGCGACTCTGAGAAAGCGAAAGGATAATGAGGCCCCATATCAACATCCTGAAATAAGTCCTCTATCCCTCGTCCCTGAGGAGCCTTATAAAAAGGTCCGCCACCTTGTTGGCTCCTACCTACAATTTATTTATTTAAAAAAAGACTCTGAGTCCGTTGAGCGTTATAAGGCAGAATTTGACTCGTTACTGAGCGCGAAGAGTTCAACCGAGCAACGCCAGGCAGCGTTTATTTTTTTTGTATCTAAGCTAGCAGAACATGATGCACCAAAATTGAAATGCATAAAAAGCTTGTTAGCGGTTTTACCCTTAACTGATCGTAACTATCAGGGTCTTGCTCAGGTGCTCATTCATACTGGAGCTGGCGGAGTTTTACTTTTATTGCAACAGATTAAGACATTCCATGAAAAAGAATTTTTTAACGATTTTGAGGCGTTATTTCTCGATAAACCGGAACGCTATCTTGACTTAATGTCTCCTCAAGGTTTAGCAAACCTGAAAAAATTGAGCGAATTAAGCAGTGAACAGAAAACCTGGTGGCTTACTTTAGTTGCTCAACATAAAGCAGCAGGAGTTCCTACTGACTTTAATGATTTATTTGCAGCTTATAACTATTTCTTGGAGCAATTGGAGCACAAGAAGCTCAAGTTACCCTTCTCCTGTACTGTAACAAATATCAAACACATGAAGTCTGCCTTAGATTGCTTGCTGTTCATTATAAATAACAGTGGCGATCCGGAAGAGCAACTGAGGTATTTAGATCGATTGGATGTTCACAGTGCCTATTATGCCAGCCGTGATTACAATTATCAGTTGGTATCACGGCATATGAATTTAAGGGCTGGTGTCGATGAAGAGATTCCAGATTATTCGACTCCTACAATTCCTAGGCAAGTGAGTCGATGGCTGACTCCTGTTGATTGTTCCTATGAAGAGTTCATCACACGTTTTTATCGATTTATCGGGACACAAGAATGGGCGTTCAGTCTGGATGTCTATCAAAAAATTGAACGAGAAATAAGTAAAAATAATAATCTAAATAATCAAAATAAAGCACTATTACTTCATGTCGTCATTTTATTGACCACCGGTCAACGCACTGTGACACATACTGAATATCCTGATGCATCGATTCAAAAACTTGTCGGCAAATTGATTGCAACAGCAGAGCAGTTTGATGAGAACTTGCAACATGAATTATCCTCGTTAATTTTAGGGCTCGCAAAATCACTGGCGCTTCAAAACTGGGAATCAATGCCTACGGCGGATGAGTTGGATTCACTTGTTGATGTCCTAGTAACCCTGCAAAAAACAAAAGCCCAAGCTCCCGACCAAGCACGTCATGAGTTTCAAGAATTGAGTGCTCTCGCTTTAAGTTTGACGGCTGAGTTTGGTGATGAGGCCCGATTGATTATTGAGCATTATAAAAGACGTTTGGCCATGGAGCAGACCAATACTGTGCCCATCCAAAAATTTTCTTATACCAATTTACTCAACCACTTAGTTTCATCTTCTAAACTGGCTCGATTTTTGCCTGAACTTTTTCAGGAACAACCGGAAACATTATCTCGGATTGTTGTACTTTTGTCCTTATTGGATGATGAAATAACGAAAGTGACGCAACAGGATGCAGAAGATAGTGAGTTTGAGACTAAAATAAAAGCGCTCGCCTATGCAGTGCGTGCGATGCAAGACAATCGTAGAGAGCAGTTATTAGCGATTCTGACCGATATTAACATAGAAGCTTCTTATCGTTTGCCGTCTTTAGAGCAACTCATAAAAACTGTTGATTCAGTCAGGAAGGCCGAATTTACTGAAGCTGAAGATCAAAAAGCAAGTATTCTTGAAATAGTGCACACGGAATTGCCTGGGTTAAAAATAGGAAAAGAATCGGCTCATGAAACAGCAATCGATTTTTTTAACCTGATGAGACAAAACTATGAGCAATGTCAACTCGAGAAGAGATTGGCAGCGTTACCCGAAAAAATAAAAGGGTATCTGGAGCCCTGGTTAGATGCACATAACTTGGTGCTGTATTATTTGAACCAACAACCTATTAGTCCACGGGCGGTTCTCAATGCTTTAGCTGAAGAAGAGCAAGAGGTTAAGAGTTTATTGAGCCGTAGAATGTTTTCTTGGACTTTGTCCGGATTTCCTCAAGCAAAAGTAGCAATGACGGAGGTCTTGGGAGATGAATTTTTTTCAGAGCAATCCTTTATGGCTGCACTGCAACCCAGGATAAAGGCCAGTTTACAATCCAGCTTAAGCGCTGCTTTAGAATCGTTACAGACCTCCAATGAGGGTCTTGAGGATTTTCTATTTACACACCTTGAAGAATTAGATACCGATCTTCCTATTGATGAGCTGTTTCTAGAATGGAGGCACCGATTAGATGAAGCGAATGGCTTGATTAATTCACTCACTCGCATTAAAAATAAAAACAGTATCGATTTCCGCCGTTGTATTTCAGCCTTAGCTGATGAAATCAAACCCAAACTACCAGGAAAAAAAGCGCTTACTGTAGTTCAAATACAGACTCTATTGGAAACCCTAAGTCGAGATGAGCCACTTTCAGCTGCATCTCCTTTAGAAATAATAGGCAAAGTATTAAAAGATGCACCGGGATATTCTGGAAAACAATTGCATCGGGTTTTGAGTGAGGTTCATTATTTAACACAATACCGAGGAATTTTCGGTGAGCAAGCGTATGAATCTTTATTGCGTTGGTCCTGTACTTATAATTTAACGCAAAACTCTTTATTTCCTTTGAAGAAAATAATCGCCCTTCAATCCCTAGCAGGGGTGAATGAAAAGCACTCTAAAGAATTATTCAATGCATTAATTGAAGTCATAAAAAATGCAGGTCCTGAAGTTGATGAACACTTGCTAAAAACCATGGTTGAGAAAATTACCTCAGTGACTCAGGCCAGAGCAAAGGTACCTTCACTGGTGCCCATGCTTGTTTTATTAATGAAAACCTGTGCCAATGGCAAAGAAAAGACGTTTATTAACTTAGTTGATAAATTAAACGGTATGGGCGATTCTGATTTAAATATCTGCTCAAAAATATTACTTACATTCGGTGAGCGTACAACCGATAAAAACATTCATCGCATACTAGAAGTGCAAGCAGGACTTGAATTAAATCATTACAATCTAGAGAAATTGGCAAAATTATTTGATTCACCACCTTATCCGGATATAGATGGTTTTATCGATGCCTTAAATGGTTATAATCATGAGCTGATGGCTTATATTGATGCGTTCGATAAGGATCCCAAATCAGCCCGTGCGCCAAAAAACAATGAATTTGGGATGATCATAAAGGATACAGAGCAAATTCTTGATGAGCAATTTGAAAGCTCACAAATAATGCGGGTTATCGGCAATATTCAAGACAGTATTGAGGGAACGTCTTTAAGTAGCCAAGAACAGTACGATTTAGCACAACAAATTACTTACATCAATGCTATCGGTAGAAGTAAACCATTTACGCTGGTTGTAGGGGATGAGCCCTCGAAGCAGACTATCCTCAAATACGAGAATTTAACTCAAGTCAGCCGTGATGAGTTGCGTGACTTTTTCGATATACTGATTGGCACCCTAAGAAGACCTGGTCTTGATGCTCAGGAAAAATTGAAAGCCCAGGTAAAATTGCTTGCAGTACTCCGTGAACAGTATTTCCGGGCTACCGGTTTATTTGCAGATACAACGCAACTTATTTCCGTTTTAGTCTCACTTAGAGGTCAGCAGAACAATATGCTGATGGAAGTTGAGACCGAGGAAGCTGATGTCAGTGCATCATTACTTGCTGTCATGCAGTGGGTTGAGGCTGAGGGTGGAACCATTGATGTCTGCACTGCCAACCGAAATAGGGTGACTCATGATGATAAAGGGACTCAAGATTTTCTGACCTCGCTTGGTATTGCTTCAGGCCGTATTCGCGCGGATTCCCCTAAGGGAGCGTATCAAGTGGGTGGGATAAATTATTCTACTGTAGGCGATTTGGCCTTATACCGCTCTCGGGCCAAGGTTGATAATGAACCATTAATCGCTTATCAAGACGGTCATCCTGTATCAAGTAACTTAATTCTTTGTGGTTCTGATTTTTCAAAATTAAATCAAAAAACCATTTATCATCTGGTTCAAGCCGATGAGAATCATTCCTATGCCTGGATTTATCCACTTGTCCATGCATTTATTCATCAGCGAAAATTCACAACTCTAGCTCAAGGTACAGTTTGGAGTGAGGGTCTGGATGTTGAACGATTAAAAGAATTTTTGGACCGGCATACGCCAACAGGTCAGCATAAGGTGCAATTACGCGCGATACCTGATGAGCAATTATATTTATGGATCAATTCAGCCATAGAAGCCCAACGTTTAGTTGAAGGGGAGGATTTTGCTATTCTACCTTCTGACTCAGCACTTCACACTGCTATTCCCTTGAGCCAAAAAGGATCTCAAGAGGGTTTTACCTATCTGATACATCAATTTCTACATGTTCGACTGCAACAGGAACATCCGGATTGGCAGTTTACTATTGAGCCTGAGATGCGTTTTGTCGATTCAAGTTCAACCAAGGAATTGATTGATGATTATAAAAAACAGGGTCGGATTATTGCTCTTTGTAAATCCGTAAGTAAAAAGGATGAGTTAGCAGAGCAATGTAGTCTGTTTGGCATCAATGAGCAGTTCGTCATCTCCTCGCAACCAAAAAATCAACATCAAGAATTAGCTAAGAAAACTAAAGACAGTGCTGTTGAGCGTTATTACACTCAGAAAGTTTCTGAAATACAGCATGTTGTTTTACAACAATTCCAGGAATGGAAAGAGTTTCTGCATCTTGTTTATCCTCAATCTGAATGGAGAACTCTGGATGTTGAATTATTGAAGCAAAGAGAGGATTTACTTCTTGATTTGAATAAAAAATGGATTGATTGTCTGGAATATACTGATCCGCAAAAAAAATACCCAAGCCCATATGCTCGTTCGGATGTCAAACAACACCAGCAGAAAATGATTTTGGATCATGCGGTGCTTGCTTATGAAGGCGCTGTAAATTTGATTTGGGAGCAGAAACGGGCCTTTCTTAAAGAAAAAGCAAGGCCAGTCATCATAGAGGGCTCAGTGAATGATTTGCGTTGTCACTATTTGGACGGAGTGTCATTGCCTGAGCAATTGAAGCTAAGTCGAATAGCAGTACGTGAAAACCAAAAAGCAATGCTGTTGGAGAAGAAAAAAGCACATCGCTATCTCCTATCCGGATTGGATGTCAATGGAGCCATGTTGCGATTTGCCGACGGTGATGTCAATTCATATCGCAATGATTTTGTTAAAAATCAGGTGTTTTTATTTGCTGAAGATATCAAGCGTATCATAGAAAATAATCCTTATTTAAATAAAAAGGTGCGATCCATATTGCTTGCTCAAGTTGCCCAGGCACAAAATTTTGATCATCTCATTGTTTGTTTGCGAGATTATGCCAATAAATATTTGCCTGAAGAGCAATTTACTGAAAAATATGCCATGCAACCCATCATTCATGAGATGATGCGCGTATTTAGAGAAGCAGATCTTGAAGAGCCAAATGAACTTCAGAATTTAAAAACAATTTATTTGGATAACGTTGTCGTCGAACTGGTCGATGAGTTGGAATCCACTTTATCTTGGGCAAAGATAGAAAATCGTGGTCTAGAGTATTTGCTTGAGCGCTCTACCGCTGCAGCTGCTGCAGAAGCTATATTAGATGCAGTGCAGCAATTAAAAGAAGCAAACGATCTTGATGGGAAAAAAATTGCAATTAAGAATTTGTATAGGGTACTAGCACAACAAGAATTGCAGCTTGAAGGATTATGGATATTTCCATTTTTGGGGCATAAAAATACACGTACCCTAATCAAAGATACTTTAGCAACTCTTAACCGGTTAACGGCAATTGGTTCAGGCGAAAACGAACTGGATGCTGATTTTATTCACCACAGCAAAGAAGAAGCACTTTATGACGTAATGAAAGAACAGTTGAATACAACCTTTGGTGTTTTGGAATATGATGATTCCAGCTTACTTGGAAAAAATGAATGGAAGGCCATTAAAAGGGGATTGGCGGCAATACAAAAAGAAAATAATACGATCTATGCTTTTTATGAAATGTATTACTTTCTCTCAACTAAAGTAGCAGAGCTTGCTAAAAAAAATTCTCCATTACAAAAGCCAGTCGCCCATTTGCGCGGAAAGGTTCGCAGTTTGTTCGACAAATTGAGTCAGGAGCATAGGGAATTACTGGATACGAGCAAGTACCTTACATGCAAAGCTGAAAATCTTAAGGGTAAACTGACTGGATTAAACGGATTTAATGTAGGCCATGTGACCCTTAAAAAAGGACATAATGGTTTTAGTGATTATTTTGATTTAGTGATTGAAGGTTCTGGCGCGCATGCTTTATTTCATGATTTTACCCAATATAATTCACGTGCAGACGAGCTAACTAAAGAGCGAGATGCTTTAGACATAAAACTAATCCAAGCTAATGTGCAAAACACTATGCTGCAGCAATTGATAAAAGAGCAATTACCGCTACTAAAATTTAAAGGAAAAATTACAGCTACTAAAGAGCTATTTCCGAAGCAATTTCAAGATCAGGTCAATGATATTCTTGTTTTAAAGGGCTGGCTTGTCGATCAGAGGCCTGAGGACTTGAGTGCTTTTCCTGATAACATTCGCAGTAGTTTTCTCGATAGAGACTTAGTCAAAACCTTTGAATTTCCTGACTTAAAAGAAGAGGAAATTGATAAAATTCAAGATATTATATTGAAAATAGGATTTAAGGATTTGCGTGAGCGAATTGTAGAAGGGATGAAAACGAAATCTTTAGTGGGTAAGATTTATTCTTATGCATCAAGTTATGTTTTTACTCCAGAAACTATAGATGATTGGGTTATCGAGTTTAATTATCTAGTCAATAAACCTACCGTAAATTTAGAGAATGTTTTTCGTTCTAATATTGAGAAAAAACAGAGTGAGTTGCTGAGTCAACTTGAGCAATTACAGCAAAAAACTGCGGATCAAGTTGCGTCACTAAAACAACAAATTATTTTCCTCAATGAAAAAATAAAAGAGGAAGAACAAAGAGGTAGTGTTTACGTCAAGCGCATTACTCATCCGGCGGATCTTTTTGAATTTGAAAAGCAACTCACGACGTTTAAAGCGGAACAAGTAGTCAATTTACCTCATCAAGAGAACCCTATACCTGTTGTGCCACAAGAATTGAATGATTCATCTTCTGAAATAGTGGCATTAAATATGTAAAAATAGTAGCGCTGTACCAAGCGCTACGTGTTTTAAATACTGCAAGTATGTGGTTATTATCAAAAAACTTCTATAATCCGTTCCTTTGGTGTTCAAATATTGAACTATACTCAGATCTAGAAGATGTCTGATTTGGAACAGCAATGTTATCCCGTGATGTAGTAACAATCATTGATAATATCAGTGAAAAAATTGAAACAAACAATTTCGAGTCGTTAACTTTCGAAGATATTAAAAATGCATGTTTCATGGTGATGGGCCATATAGAACAGCTGAAAAAAAGTAACCTAGTTTCTACAGGAGATAATTCCAAAAATAAGGAACTGATTGCTTATAAACGTACGGTGATGCACTTAGTCGAGTGGCAAGCGCGATTTATTGAAACGAAGAAACACAATGTATTAGGGAATTACATAGCGGATTTAAATTTTTTACGCGAAATGATTTATTCAATACCTGATGTATTAGGTGAGGTATATCAAGAAAAAATAGAAAAAATTAACTTTTGTATTTCCAACATGCTTGTTTTTATTAATAAATTAAAAATCAAATTGAGTGAAGCCAACTGTTTTGATGTTGCTTTAATAGCACATACACAATGTACCCATGAGATTACTTTTTTATATTCCAAATTACTCGAAATCCATCATACTGAAAAAATGCGTTATTCTGTGCTCATTAAAGGATATTTTGAAGCGATACAAGAAACTTTTGATTTTTATTTTAAAGAAATCACCTATTTTCGTGACCTTGAGATTACCAATGCCAAATGTTTGAGCTATTGTGTGATTAATTATCTTCCTAAAAATGTTCGACACTAAAGTTTTCTCCTCTCCCCTCCGTCAACCAGCGCGCAACGAGGGAGCTCCTCATGGTCACACGACGCTATAGCATCAAAATCCCTCACTATGCTCGGGATGATGGAGCAAGGAAAGGAGGAGACATCCTCTGTGCATGTTCTTTAGCTCAGTCGCTGTGCCCTATGTCCCGATATTCTTTAGTTTACCAATGAACTCGCTTTAGATTTATATTAAATCAGTAAGTAAAAAAAATACTATACTTAACTAAAATATGATCAAGGTGCTGGGCAATGGGAAGCATTCATCTATCACCGGATGAACATTTGAAAAGAGTAATGGGCAATCCAAGTGATGCAATTTTAAAACAACATGAGTTATCTGAAGCAACGTATCCTCTTTTAGTATCTTATCTAGGATGGCTCAGAAGGCTTAATGGGGTTCAAAATAAAAACGATGTGATTCGTCAAAATGAACAGATTTTTAGTGAATTTATTCATTTATGCGAACACAATCTACTTTTCTTTCTTACGGTTACAGGGCGTTTTGATGTAATCCGCAAACTGTTTGAAGATAAGGATTTATTAGCGAAAGAACGTGCATTACTTGATGAGATAGAAAAAGAGCATGCTAAGGCAGCAGCAGCAAAACTCCAGGATTTTGTGTATCTGCCGAGAAAAAAAGAATCTGCAATCCTACGACAGCCTGAGGAACCTAAACCCCATCGTCTTCCTGCATCTGAATGGGAAAAATCGCTTTATGGTTTAACAAATATGGATTTGTATCAATATTACGAAGAGGAGATGAAGCGCATTACCTACGTTCATCATATGAAACAGATTAAATTAATGGATACCACTTATGAGGAACATATTAACTCAATGCGCAAGGCATTAGACTTAATCGTTGAAGATGAGCGTATTAATGAAGTAAAAAAACAAAAGGCAATTGCCATTTATCAGAGCATCATGGCAAAAAAAGAAGAAATGGAGACTGAATTGAATCATCTCCTACCTTTAGCTACAGAGCAATACGATGTAGCGATGCTAAACATTGAGGTTATTGAAAAGCACCGTCAAATCAGAGAGGAAAAACTGAAAGAGGTTCAGGAAATTCTTGAGCAATTTTTTGAAGAAATGCGTGATGAGTCGCCACAATTAAAAATAATATACGAGGAGCATCAAGAGAACATCCAAAATTTTAAAAAGGAAAGTCAAACAATTCAGCTTGAGTGGGAACAGGAGATGCAGACTCTGTCTACTCACTATGAAAATGCCCGTGCACATGCTTTAGAGGATATAAGCTCGAGTCTGAATTTTATCCTCGATGAATTGAAAAAATGTCCTGTCGATGAATTGGATAAAGAACAAGTAAGCCAGTTAGATGCCGGCATACGTCAATTAAACTTATATAAAGATGAGCTAAAAAAAGCAGAAGGTTATGAGGCAACCCAACTTTTATTAAGTCGATGCAATAAAGAATTAGAAACCATCGCAGGTATTGTTCAACCGTTATTACCAGAAGATGTAAGAAATCGTTTTGAATTGAATGTCAATTTAATGAAGCAGATGATTGCTGCCGTACCCAAAGAGGGTGCAGATTTCATGATGCTCACCTCGGGCAGTTCCTCTTTAAAACAAAAAAACCCTGATGAGGATCCCATAATTTCTAATCCTCCTTTGGATTTACCTGAGGAACAGCAAGTCGAAAGACAATCTCACCTATCTGACGTAGAACGTTTAAGTAAGGAGAATCCGCAAGCTACAACGCCTAAGGATTATAATCCTCAAGCCGCTCCTTTGTTAGTGGCGGGAACAATGGAAGTGGAATCCCTTATGCCTGCTATTGAGCATTCAAGCAAGGAGATGCCACAAGCTATAATGCCTGAGGATGATAATTCTCAAGCCCCTCCTTTGTTAGTGGAGGGAACAATGGAAGTAGAATCCCTTATGCCTGTTGTTGAGCCTCAAAGCGTGAAGAAGCCCCAAGTTACAACGCCTAAGGATGATAATCCTCATGCCAATCCTTTGTCAGCAGTGGGAAAAATTGAAGTGGAATCGCTTATGCCCGTTGCTGAGCAGAGCAGCGACAAGATGTCTCAAGATACCTTGCCTAATGACAAAAAGCTGCAACCGACCTCGCTTCCTGAAGAGCACAGGATTGAGGCGAAGTTAAGTCCCCCTGAAGATGAGATTGATCAGAGGGAACATCAGTCAATCGCTGATGAGGAAAATCCACTCAATGTCCATCGGTATCGCTTTTTTATGAACTCCATACGAGATGGGACAGAATTCATTACCTTTGATCCGGAAAAACAGCGTCATTATGAATCAATGTTAAAAGAATTATCCGGCATTTTAAATGAATTGCAGCAAGAGTATGGAGCCGAAGTTTCAGAGAAAATAAAGGAGATTGAAACTCTAATCAAAGATGCCAAATCAATAGGATTTGATAGAGCGAATCCTTCTCATATTCAAAAAATTTGTGATGCCTGTGATTTAGGGATAGATTATGAGCCTTTAGATCATGTAAAAGATAGCCTTTCCTCAATAATTCAATTAAAAAATAAACCGCAAAGTAGTGTAGGAATGTAATACTTTTTGCGCAACAATTGATTGACTATATCACAGCGTGCCTTTTTTTTGGTATAATATGACCTATTTTTTAGGATAGGGAGAAAAATATGTCACCTCAAGAAGAATCATTATGGCAAGCTGTGGCTGAAAAAAAATACGATGAAGTAGAAAAACTGATTAAGAAACATCCTGAATTGGTGAATGCAGTAGATACTAATGGCAGGTCACTTCTCAGACGAGTTGTTCTTGCTGTGGTACCCCCCTTAGATTTGATTCGGTTTATTGCTAAACAACCTAATCTTACTTTTGAAAATCAAGGCTCTGGGGCGACTCAAACAACTATTGGCGCAATGTTATCTACCGGACGCTCGAATATTCTTGAACTTTTTGCTGGAGATCCGCGAATTATTATGGAGGGTGACAAATTAGCCTACGTCACTGCCAAGAAAAATATGGAACATGCGAAAGAAAGCAAGCGTGTTGATTACACAAAAATGTTTCAGATCGTTCGTGATACCACAATTCGACATGCAATTGCGACGGATGACGCCTTGCTACTGGAGCAATTACAACAAGCAGGGGATAATCTGGCTCAAGAATTAAGTGATGGAACGCTCCCTGTTCGTCTCATTACTAAAGAAAATCCAGCGCCTAAAGCAAAATCCTGGTTTCAATCTCAAATGGGCAAAAAGGAAACCAGTGTTGCGACTCATGCTGACTCTTTTTTCAGCCATACTGCTGAGATGCAGGAAACAAAGGAAAAAATGGCCGAGCTTAATCGCGGTAAGGCACAGGCTGAGATGGGCTTATTTGGTAAAACGTATAACGGTGCCCTTGAAACTATGGGAAAAGTAGCGTCTTACTTTAGTTTAACCAATTAAATAATTTGCGCTCTGGCAAGATAAGGCCGCTCAAATGAAATATCCCTTCTCCCTCAGGGGGGAAGGTGCCCGTTAGGGCGGATGAGGAGACAAATAGAAGATATAATCGCCAAAATCAACACCTCACCCCAGCCCCTCTCCCACAAGCGGAAGAGAGGATTTTAATGCCAGTGCCCACAAGAAAGAGCAGATTTTTTCAACTATTTAATTTACTCTATAAAAACTAAGGAATCATTGTACTGTGTGGTATCAACGCGATGCAGAGGGTTTCACACTTCATTTATATGTGCAGCCTGGTGCCAAAAAAACAGAAATTGTCGGCCTTCATGAAGGAGCACTTAAGATCCGTTTAAATACGCCACCCATTGAAGGTCGTGCCAATAAGGCATTGTTGCAGTTTGTTGCACAGCTTTTTAAAATACCTGTAAAGCAAGTCACCTTAAAACGAGGAGATAAATCTCGGCACAAAACAGTTCTGGTTAAGGGGACTGCGGTAGAGCCTGATAATTTGCTTTGAATCATGACCCAAATTTTGCGATAGTAAATAAAGTCATCAATAAACGCTTAAACCTATGAAAATCGAACAATTTGCTCTTACTTTTAATACCCAAGGCCGTGGAACTGAGGATATTACCGCAGAAGTAGCGTCTTTTCTCTCAAAAACGACAATAAAACACGGTTTATGCCACTTATTTCTCAAGCATACGAGTGCCTCTTTAATCATTTGTGAGAATTATGATCCCCAAGTTCGTAGGGATCTGGAACACTTCTTAGTCCGCTTAGTGCCTGATGGCGATCCTCTTTTCAAACATGTCATTGAAGGAAAGGATGACATGCCCGCACATATTCGTACGGTCTTAACTCAAAGCAGCTTGACTATTCCGATACACGAGGGGAAATTAGCTTTGGGTACATGGCAAGGAATTTATCTTTATGAGCATCGTTATCAACCACAGCAACGCCATTTACTCATTACTGCTGTAGGAGACTAGTGCAATTTTTGGTATACTGTCAGTCTTTGACTAGGAAAAATATGAGTTCACTACCTCAATGCCCTAAATGTAATTCAGAGTATACTTATGAAGATGGAAACCAATTGATTTGTCCAGAATGTTCTTACGAATGGGCGAAAGATGCCGCAGATGAGCAAAGCCAGAATGAACAACGCATTATTAAAGATGCGCATGGGCAAGTTCTCCAAGACGGCGATACAGTCACCGTAATCAAAGATTTAAAAATCAAAGGATCGTCACAGGTAGTAAAAGTTGGCACGAAAGTAAAGAACATTCGCTTGGTCGAAGGCGACCATGATATCGATTGTAAAATTGAAGGTATTGGAGCCATGAAATTAAAATCTCAATTCGTTAAGAAGGGATAAAAGGAATGCATCAGCCACTACAGATTACTTTTTTATTTTATGAAGGAATGACCGCTCTGGATGCAATTGGCCCTTATGAGGTGCTTAGTCGCTTACCGGAAGTTGTAGTGCACAGAGTAGCCTTAAATCAGGGACCAGTACGTACTTGTTCCGGGCTTACTTTGATTGCGGAGCATGCAGTAAATGAGATTTCGCATACTGATGTTCTCCTGATTCCTGGCGCAGGTAATGCGACTGCATTGCGTGAGTGTTCTGAAATACTCACCTGGATTAAAAAAATTCATGTCAATACTCTATGGACTACTTCAGTATGCACTGGGAGTTTAATCCTTGGGGCAGCAGGAGTTTTATCAGGGGTTAAGGCAACAACCCATTGGGCCGTGATGAATCGGCTAAGCCATTGGGGAGCCATACCCACTCATAAACGATTTGTCGAAGATGGAAAAATCATTACTGCCGGAGGAGTATCGGCGGGTATTGATATGGCGTTTTATCTTGCTGCGAAACTTACAAATGAAAACATCGCACAAAGTTTACAACTTGGTCTGGAGTATGATCCTGAGCCACCTTTTAATTCAGGCTCACCAGACAAAGCATCCAAAGTGCTGGTAGCATCACTTCGTGAACGTTTACAGAATAGATTTGAACCTGAGTAATCAGGATATACCTCAGCTCAGGCTAAAGTGCTGCGTTTTCGAGCACCGAAACGCAGCCTATTCGAAGTAATAGTCTTCATATCTAGGGTAGTACATAGATTATCAAAGCAATTAATCCCACGATGGCAATTATTGGATGCACAATGACTACTGCTTTCGGAAGGGGTTTTCCTTTCTTAGAGAGCGATACGAAGGTTAATCCTCCTAATGCAGCGGCAATTAAGATGATGAAGCTAGCCCTCAGGATTAAAGCCTGTCCTGTCATAAACGAAAGCATGTAAACGATTATGATAACTAATCCTAATCCTGCACAAATTCCATGGAGGGTTTTCACCACTTGATTAACAGGCCTGTCTTGTAGTACCGCTGTTATAAGAAAGAGGCCACAGACTGCTGCAGCAAGAAATAAGACAATAGCAAGTACTAACATAAAACCTCCTGTTTAAAAAAATTATCCTTCTTAGTAAGAGTGTAGCTCTTATTTAGCACCAAGAAATACGCTCATGAAGCTTAAATCCTGATTACGACGGCGTTTAATCTGGTCTACCCACTTAGAGTCATTTTGTAGTTTGGTACCGCTTGAGTTCAGCGCAGCACCATAAAGTCACTGGGTAGAAAATTGTCCTCGCCGCAGGGGAATATCGATCTCTAATCAAACCCAAACTAACCTGAATTCCCGACTGCGCGGCAATGACTCTGTTACTTAATTCAACTGCTCCAAGACTGTTACTCAGGGGTCACATAATTTTGTTTGGTTTTAGGAAGATCGATGAGTTCATTTTCCAGCGTTTCTCCTAAAGTATCTTTTTTTTGGGCAGGAGAAAAAATGATGCCCGGAGCCGGATTTCTCAGTGCTTCGGTTAAGCTGATAAATTTATATCCGTTCTTTTGATACATTTCCAAAATATCGCCCAATACATAACTATTCAAAAGGTTGGCATGAATTAATAATATTTGTTTTTTGCCTTTGCCCTCTTTCTCTGCTCGTACTGTTTGTTTCCATATATAGGCCAGATAACGGGGTTTTATTTTTTGAATGTAATTCACTCGTGAGCGATAAGGGACTTTATAAAGCATTTCGTTAAAGTCAAAATCTTTGGAATCAATGGTTACGGGGGCAATCGTGTAATTATGCTTTTTAAGATAATCATATACCTCTTGCTTTTTCCCTTTATTGCCCTCCGCCAAATAGGGATAACGGAAATATTTGGGGGTGGTCATTATCGGGGTAAGAATTTTATCCGCACGATCAATATCAGCGATGTATTTTGCAGCGCTGATTTGATCCAGGTCATAATGTGAATAAGTATGATTACCTAACATAAAACCTGCTTTTCGAAATTGTTCAAGAAACTCCCATTGACCCTTTTCTATAGCTCCTGCAATCACAAAGCCTATTACTGGAACATTATATTTTTGGAATGTTTGCACAATTGCAGTAAAACGTTCGGTGGAGCGCTGCCGATTTCCTGGGTTATTCATTCTTGAAGCAACAAGAGGTAGGTCATCCATAGTAATCGCGATTTCTTTTTCATCAGCAAAACAAACCGAAGAAAACAAGGCCATAAAAAGAAAGAATAATTTAAGCATCGATATTCCTTATCAAGTTCGAATAACATGGATGGTAACATAATTTGATGAATACATTAAAAAAAGATGAGGCAACTGTAAACTCTATGATTTTATTCTTTGTGATTCATTGTGGTTGAGAGGGGCAGGTTGAGGAGGCATTTAGCGCAGTAAATACCCTCACCCGCCTTAACGGGCACCTTCTCCCCATGGGGAGAAGGGAATTTATGTTCTAAAAATTTTTACATTGATACACATAAAGTGCATATTGCTTATGCCTAAAACTATAAGTAGTGGTAGGTAGCTTTTGACAATGATCAAAATATTTTTCCAAACAAATTGACCTGTCATAGCGATCAATATAGAACGCCTCTTTTATTGTTTTGTCTGTAATTCGTTGATTGATGTCATTACCCCATAATGCATATTGATTTTTTGCGGTGCCACAGCCTAAAGTATAAATGGTAGGTTTGTTGTGCAGAAAAAAAAGCATGCGTGCTGCAAACCAGCCGGAAGTGAAAATTGTGTCCGGTAATTTAGGGTTTGTAGCATTAAATTTTTGAATTAAATGATAGAAAACAAGTTTTTTTGAGTTGAATAAATTAAATTTTGACGTATTGTCAATTAAAACAAAAAGACTAATTACGGCATAGGAGGCGATCAAAGCCATTGCCAATTTTCGGAAATGAAATGTGGTGAATCCATATCCCAATAAAAGCGCGCTGCTCATTAAATAAGGTGTAAGCCAAAAATCTCTAATCTCCGCTTTGCTTGCTGTATATAAGTAAAAACCGAGGAAAGTGAAACAAATAATCCGACATAACTTCACCATCAGTGCTTTTTTCTCATCCAACTCTTTATTTCGCACAAAAAAGGGAGGAAGAAGCATGATGTTCAAGGATGGAACAAATATGCTGGAAAAGGTTTTGATTGTATGGAGAAAAGGGGATGTTGAAAGATTGAGTTTGTGGGTGGTTAACTGGTAAATAAATGATTGCCAGTGATTTTGATAATTCCAGAAAATAACCGGGCTAAAAATAATGATGGCAAGAAAAATAGCAAAATAAAAATGTTTTGTTTTGAAAATCGAGCGGTACGGTGTGGAAATTAAAAAAATAAGTAGTGAAAGGATTAAAACAATGCCTGTGTATTTGGATAACATCATGAGTCCGGCACTGATCCCTATAAAATAGAGATCCCTTGTTTTACTTGTTTGGATAAATTTAATAGTGTAATAAAGGGTGAATGCCCAAAATAAAATAAGCGGGGTGTCATAGGTAGTTTGTTTCAATATATCGCGGGTGACCAGCGGTGAAAAGAGCCATGACAGCATTGCGATGCAGCTTGCTTCGTGGGATAAAAAAAAGCGGCCGCATTTATAAATAATACCACATGTGACTGCAGTTATGGTAATGCCCACAAAACACAAAGCAAAGAGATTATGGCCAAATAATGAAGTTGAAAGCCTAATAAAATAAGCAATCATGGGAGAACCGTCATAATAGGACAAGGCAAGATGACGGCTCCAATCCCAATAATAATAGGTATCCAGCGACAAGATGTTTATGGGTGCTATCAACAGTAAAAAGATAAAATAAAGAATGAGATAGGGATAAATTTTTTGTAAATTAAAGAAGTCCCTTGAGATTAATTTGCTTTGAGACATGTCGAATCTATTCCTTCCAGTTTGGACATGGGATGAATTGCTCCCCTGCCGATTCCTAATCATCAACAGTGCTACCTTTAATGACTATGAACAAATTGTTCAGCCCAAATATGACGAGAATAAGCATAGTAATTTAATACGGACATGAAACCGATGCCTGCCCCCATAATGATATTTTCTCGCAAGGGCCCCCCCCCAAAACAAAGGACACCAAACCGCAGCCAAAAACTTTGCAGGTTAATAATAAAAACTGAATAGAGGGTAAAGAGGAGCAGACGTCTTAATTTTAACGACCAAGCTGTTTTATTTTTGTCGCCAAAAGTAATTTTATTATTCAAAATGAAATTATTAATGATTGCTGCACACACTGCAATTTGTGAGGCTTGAAAAGGAGAAAATTGAAAATATTCACGCAGTATATTATATGTAATAAATTGTACCGCGATACCCAAAGAGCCAACCAGACACATTTTTAAATAGCGTTTGATTTCATGATATCGCAGTGTAAAAACAACGCGTAATGAATCAACAATGCTGTTTTTAGGTAATTTGCTGTATCCCTCATTTCGATCAATAAAATCAATGGGATATTCACGAATTTTTGCTTTGTTTTTATGCAAAAGCCATAACAGTTGTATTTTGTATGCATAATGATTCGTCAGGAAGCTACGAGGTAGAATTTTTAAAAGCTGTTGTCGTCGAGTAGCCCGAAAACCGCTGGTAAAATCCTTGTACTTAGGGGTAAGAATGGCTCTTGCCACATAATTGCCTAAGATAGAGAATAACTTCCGATGTAATTCCCAATCCTTAGGAATGCTGCCGTCTTTTACATAACGGCTGCCCAATACGCAATCACAGGTTTGCAACATGTCCAACATAGGGAGAATATATTTGGGCTGATGGGAAAGATCGGCATCAAACTCAAAAATAATATCCGCATCCAGAGAGGTTAAAGCATAATTCATGGCTTGCAAATAAGCTGAGCCAAGCCCCGATTTTGTTGGTTCGTTGCATAAATGTAAATTTGAATAATTATTTTGTAATGCCGCAACGATTTGTTGGGTGTTATCTGTAGAGTCACTATCAAAAATTAAAATATGTATTTCATACCGCGCTGTTCTTTCTACCGATGCAAAAACTTGTTCTATGGTCGTTTGAATGACTGACGCTTCATTATAGGTTGGAATGATAATAACTACTTTCTCTTTTTTTGATGAATTCATTTCGTTAAAATCGGATGAATTACTTGCATCAAGAATCAACTTTATATCTCGGATTTATGGACATTTGGGCAGTGAGTGTATCAATTAGTTTTTAGAAAAAAAAGGGGGTAGTTCTGTTCTTAAATTTTTTTCCTTTACTCCCAATTTGCAGTATTTTTTCTTTTTTTTAACTAATTTTTTTCAGAAACTTAACAGTATTGTTTTAAGCTGTTTTTGATAACTCGTAGTACAATTGAGCCATACATCTCACCTCACCTGAATGATTTTTTATGGGAAAAACAAAAATAAGTCTCATAAAACATACTTTTTTTAACAATTCCTTTAAAAAAATTGATTTTTCTTTTAAAGAAGATGATTTTAATTTGGATCGGTTAAAGTATGAACTTTCATCGTTATATCAAATAGTTATCTCAAATAAATCTCTTTGGAACGAAGAGAATTTTACAGTGCTTTATTTGTACTTCCTGTGCGATTTATTGATTTCTTATTATCAATTGGATTATGTTGGCTCTGATTTGGAGAAATTTAAAAAACTTCGTCAAGAACTGGAAACACTTTATAAAGTCGTCCCTCCGCAAAAACAAAAATCGATTGAAAGTTTTCCAGAGTTTATAGTAGAGAAAATAAGATCGAATGGTTCTTCGTTAACCAGTATTTCTAAATTGCGCACCTATTTCGGCAATATAAATACCTTCCGCTCTCAATTTTCTTATAGCCGCGGTTTTGCAAATTATGCAATTATTTATCTTCAAAAAAGTTCTTTTGCTGAAATAATTCAAGATGTTAATAAGTTACTTGGTAATCAGTACAGCTTTATCGAAGGGATTAATTTTTTAAATAATTCTCGTGAAGCCATTACGGATTTGGGTATTTTTCTCTATGCACTTCGTTTTCTTATTAACATGATTCTTTTGATGAAACACATTATAGAGTCTGCAATAAGTGATGAATTATCAACAAAAAAAGTGTTGCAGCAAGAACTGGAGAAGCGTGGCTTTACTATGGCCAGTGATTTGGTATGGTCCGTAGTAGGGGTGCTTACTACCTACAATCAGTTTTTTCATATTGCAGAGTCAGCAGCGTCAGTAATAACCCTCGCATTTCTTACGTTTGACATGCTTTTATATTTAGCCCAATGGCTTTTCGAAGCCAGCAAATATCAGAATCGTTTACAGGAGTTACAGATGCAATTTAAAGATGCAACTTCTTTTGAACGGGCAGTGATTCAACGACAAATCGATGTATTAAATGACGAATGGGAGGCTCAATGTACTTATTTTGCAATCAACATTCTTGCTGCAAATTTAATTGCCACCTGTTTTGCCATCAGTTTGTTATGCACCGGTCCACTCTCTTTGGCAGGACTTGCATTATTTAGTTTGCTGGGTAATGCCCTTTATAATACTGCGGAAGAATACAAAAAATATCAAAAATCTTTAATTGCGGTACGGCGTGAGTTGGCAAATGGTGCAGTTTTAGAGGATGAACATCATCACCAACTTTTAAAGAAATTGAATGCTGAATGCGACAAAAATTGTCTTGAATTTTGGAAAACTCTAGCATTTAATGTGGGAGGAATCGCCTTTATCATCACTGCAGCTGCTGCATCTTGGCCAGTTGCCTTGGGTTTAACCTGTCTCTATGTAGCTCATCGATTATATGATGTGTATCAAAAACAACATGATACGAATAACGATACCCAAGATGTTTATCGTCTTTTAAATCAGGACGAATCAGAACACACTACGTTGGTATTTGCATAAGGTTTGTTCGTTCATTCCGCACCCAAAGCCATCCTGAGCATCGCGAGGGAGCTCCCTGGAGTAGGTCGATGTCTTGATTGGAAATTCCAAGTTGTTTTCGGGAGCACGAATAGCCCCATTACAACATGACCGCAATGCCCACATTGACGTAATGCATAAAACCCCCTAAATAATTGTATAACTGTTGTCCTCCACTGAGATTTAATACTGTATTAGGGAGGGCTAGAAATAAGATGCCCCCATCAAAGTTAAAGCCTGCACTTTGAGCCGCGCTAATTTTACTTTGACCATAGAGCTCTACATAAAGAGAAACCTTTGCGCTCGGTGAGAAACCCAAAGCAATATCAGGGTTGATCGTCGTGTAATAATTGCCGCCACTCAGTTTGGGATCACTGAGTCTGCTGATACCCAGTTGTCCGGTAATGCTCAATTGATCGTTCATTTCATAGTAGGCAATCCCATTGAAGGTTATGCCCCAGTGATTGCTGCCATAAGCAGCACTGCCAGTCGGCGTATCGGCAATTCCTTGCAGTGCAAAGACCCAATTTTTTTGATAGGAGATTGAGTGTTTTAAACCAAAGCGAATATCTGTACTTCCTGTTCCAGGAAAAGTTTTTTGACCAATGTAATTGGGGGGAAGAACAAAAAGTTCATTATTTGCTGCTAAACCCATACGAATATTCGCATTAGGAGCATTTTGTTGGACACTAGCATGATAGGGTAATTGTTGATCAATGTAGTTTAGTTCAATGAATACCTTTTTAAAGGGAATGGAACAAGGGCTATTCACATTACTCGGAGCGCTTATAATATTTAATAAATCCGAGCAAATATCATTATCGGCAATTGCAGTGAATGGAGTTGCAGTAAGAATGCAAAAAACAATTTTAATTTTAATACGGTTCAAAACGCATTGACTCCATTAAATAGGAATTAAAAAATAATTCCGTGCCTCCTGAAATTTTTACAACAGTACCTCGTCACCCCAAGTCCAACAAGGGATTTCCGATCGGAATACCGTGTGCCACAGCATGAGGCGTGGGATACAGTATTCTACGATCACCTCATTTAAGCTAAGAGAGTAGAATGCAAATAGACTATCTATAGTACAAAAACATTCTAAACTATGTATATAAATTTATAATTTTAAGGATTAGATTATGGCTGTTACAACAGGATTATCTGGGAATGAAATATATTGTTTACAGCTTAAAAATTACTCTCCGGGAACTATAGTTGTTGGAAATAGTGTTCATTCTTTGGGAGTTATAGGCAGTGTCGGTTCTGGTTTTAAAGCGATATTAGGTGGTGAGTTAACGCAGATTACGTCACTTATTGAAGAGGGTAGGGAAACCGCATACAAACGAATGTTAGAGGAGGCTGTGAGCAAAAATGCAACAGGGATCACTGGAGTGACCAGCCAATTAATAATGCATGGAGCCAATATTGAATTTTTATCCATAGGTTCGGTGATTTATGCGGACAGCGGGGCAGATCACAATAAGTTTTCAACTTCAGCTGATGGGCAGGAATTGTATGCTCAGCTTGATGCCGGGTACAAACCAATTTGTTTTGCTTTTGGCAATGTAGCCTATTCTATGGGCTTGGGTCGAGGGATAATTGGTAGTTTAAAAACCTTGGCTCGTGGAGAAATCAAGGAGTACTCCGATATTTTCAATAAAACCAGGCACTTGGCCTTAAATCGTATTATCGCCCATGCGCGACAATATAAAGCAAACGCAGTACTGGGTATTAAGACAACCGTTCTGCCATTTGGTGGGGTTAGTGAAATGCTGATGATAGGAACTGCTTCGCAAAATCCGCAATTAATCACGGCTGTGGATAATGATGTAGTTACCAGCGACATGACGAATATCGAAATGTGGAATATGGCGCGTTTAGGTTATGCCCCTATGAAGTTACTTTTAGGCACATCGGTGTATTCTCTAGGATTAGTAGGTGGAATTACCTCTGCAATTAAAGCATTTGTCCGTGGAGAAATTAATGAGTTGACACGTTTGATTTATCAAGCCCGCGAAAATGCCTTGGCAATTATCAATGAAGAAGCACAGGCCATTGGGGCAGATGATGTAGTGGGGGTTAAAACCTACGTGTATCAATTGGGGAATGGCTTGATTGAGTTTCTTGCCATAGGTACTGCCGTCAAAAAGACCAACCGCACTAAAACTGAATCAGAACAATTGCCGCCACAGGCAATTATCGTTGATAAAGATACTTTTTATGATTCAACTAACTTAAACAGTCTGGCTGTCAATGTGAACACCGGAACCAAACCGATTAATAGAGGGAATTTATCTCTCCTGGCCCCTTTATTCATAATAATCGCTTTAATAGTCATTCACTTTTTGATTGGACGATAACTTTCTTGTGATGTGTTTTTTAGCGCACAGTTTCTAACATCTTTTGAAATTATAAGCTATTATTCAAACACCTCTTATCATAAAAAGGAATGAATCATGTCAGAACCTTCTATGGGACAATTCTGTTGGAATGAGTTAGCTACTGCGGATATGCACAAGGCGAAAGAGTTTTACAGCAAAGTACTAGGCTGGCAATTTAAAGAAATCCATGCTGACGAAACGATGACTTATACGCTGATACAAACTAAAGATAAGGATGTTGGTGGGATGTGGCAAATTCCTGCAAATCAACAAAAAGAAATACCCCCACATTGGATGGCTTATATTTTGGTGAATAATCTTGCAGAGACGCTGGCAAAATCAAAGCAAAATGGAGCTCATGAGGTAAAAGGAGTAACTCAAGTAGGGGAGATGGGTCGTTTTGCAATTATTAAAGATCCTACAGGTGCTCACATCGCGTTTTGGGAAACTCACAGTAAGTAACGATTTTTCATTGCCTGTAGTTTAAAAATTCGCCTCTCATTTGATTGGGGAGGTCTAGGGTGAGGGATACTGAATTATGCCCTCATCGGCCCTAAAGCGCACCTTCTCCCCTCGGGGAGAAGGCAAATCTCCTAATATTGAATCCAATCTTGTTCGGGTAAATTCTCCATTGGTAAGAGTTCATAGGTTTTAAAGACATCCCCGTCTCGAGATAATAGAATCGCTATAGGACGGGTTTTTTCAAAATGTGCGAAGATAATCATCATCATTACGGTAATAGGCACTGAGAGAAACATGCCTAATATTCCCCATATCGCACCCCAAACTGCTAATGCAATTAAGATGACTAAGGGACTTAGATTCAATGAATTACTTAAGTAACGTGGCTCAATTAAATTTCCTACAACAAATTGAACTGCACCTAAGCCTAAAATGATTTCAGTAAAAGGAATCCATCCGGTAAATTGGACAATAGCAAGTGAGGCTGGAAACGCAATCGCGATAATCGCACCAATATTGGGAATAAAATTGAGGAAAAAGATAAGCAGAGCCCAAAATTCCGCGAAATCCAAGCCAACCCACTTCATAATAATCCAGCTGGCGATGGCAGTGCTAATACTCAAAATGGATTTCAAACCCAAATAAGTCTGGGTGTTATTGACAATGTGAATAATAATGTTGTTAATGAGTAGGCGCCCCTCTAATGTAGGGAACAACGCATCGATTTTTTTTAGGAAAAAATGCTGCTCTACAAACAAAAATGCCACATACAATAAAATGAGTACTGTTGAACTTGCTAAAGTAGTGAACACGCCATAAACATTAACAATAATGGTTTGCAGGTTTAGGGTTTTGATCATGCTGTTAATACTTGCTAACAATTCAATATGAAATTTTCGATCAATGTCATTAGAAATGGCTAATAAATGTTCTTGATAGCGACCTGAGGCTGCGATGACATTATTTACATTATTGGTAATGATATTAATAAAAACAAAAACTAAAACAGCAACGATTGTGAATGCAAAAATCATACTGAGCCAATTGGGCAGAAGGGCGCCTAACCTGGGTATTTGCTGAATGATGTTACTGATAGTATTGAGAAGATTCCAAATAAAAACTGCAATGACCAAAGGAATCAGCACATGGCTGCCTACAATGAGAAAGTAGCCGACAATCCATATGATAATTAATCCGGATGTAAAAAGAACGATGCGACTCATGGGCTCACTCCTAGAAACTGAGTTGGTTGAGCAATATGAGGTTTAGTGCAGATCCATCGCGCATAAGACAATTCCTTTTGAAATTTTTTAATTCATTAATAGTAGCACTGATAGGTTAAGATAAGAATTTAAAAATTAAGATTAGAGATTATTTCTGGTAAGGACGGAGTAATCAGGGGCAACGAAATAGTTTTGCTAAAAAATTCCCCTTACCGATTAATCGAAAACGGGGCGGGGTAGGGTAATCATAGCACCTCATCCGCCCTAAAGGGCACCTGCTCCCCTTGAGGGGAGAAGGGAGTCTAATGTGACAGTAGCGCTGTACCTGGGCTACGAATTTTATTGCTTTATTTTATTAGTCCAAAGCAGGAGCTGCACTCATCAGCATCGCTTTCCTCAGGCATGAGCTCTTGTTTTGCTGCATTAAAGCGTTGTCTAAAATCCGCTTTTAGGCCAAGGGTACTTTTAGTTACATCAAAACATGACTCAATTCCAAAATACTCTTCCATGAAGGCATTGAGGTAGGCTTTGAACTTATTTGCAAAACCGGGAGCTGCCATTAGGGTTGGCTCGTAACTATAGAGAGCAGAGCGACATTCTTCAGCAAATTCTCGACGATGACGCGCGTATTCAAAGACATTCATCGCTTTACTGGTGTTGGCGTTGAATTTTTGCTGTATTTCATCTAACCTAGCATCGAGTTGTTGTAACGCATTAATGATGTCTTGAGAGTGGGTTTCTTTTACTTCAGCTTGTAATTCAACCCTTAGGTCACGAATGATACTATAGATCTTGGGCTTCTCTGAAAAAGCTTTTTTTAATCCTGCGCTCGCTTGAGCTACTTTTTTTTCACCCCAATTCCACTTAAAAAATGCCATGTTTTCACCTCATTACTTTACATTAAAAATTTTATCTTTCGTTATTGCCAAGAAAAGGTAGCTCACTTTAGCACAAACAGATCTTAAAATAACAGTTCTTTTCAAAAAAAGAGCATTTATAGGTTTTTAAATAATCTAATGGATTAAAAAACAATCAATTGCCTTGGCTACAGGCCCCGGTTTATCCATATGTACATGATGCCCCCCGTCAACCTCATAAAGCGTACAATTTTTTATGGCGCGCATTCTTGCTTGAAAAATTTCTTCAGGATAAAGTACCCCCTGTTTGGCGCGAATGAGACACAATGGCGCTTTAATCGCTTGCAACATCGCTCTTAGTTCATCCTCAAAGGGAAGGGTCGACGCGACACAATGCAAACGTTCATCAAAAGTCCAATGCCAGCCCTCTTTATTTTTTACGGTACCGCGCTCAACTAAAGCTTCAGCGGCTTGATAACTAATCGAACCAATCTTCATCCGATCGTGGATGGCAGCAATACGATCAGTAAACAGCGTTCTTTGTTGGGGGTTATAGAATAAATAATGTGCTGCATCGTTTTGTAAGTTTGTTATCGCGTGCTCAATAAAATTGACCTTGGGTCCCAAAATATCAAGAAATATCAACTTTCCCACGCGCTCAGGTTGGGCAATTGCAATGGTTGTGGCCAGCAAAGAGCCTAATGAATGGGCAATGATATCAAAATGCTCCCATTTTAATGCTTTGATGAGATGCAACATCAACAAGGCATCATTTTTCCAATGCGGCATAACCCCCGGAGGATAATGGCTGGAAAATCCAGTACCTGGATAATCCACCGCAACAAGCTGTCTGTCAGGCAGCAATGGTGCCAAGAAATCAAAGCTTGCCGCATTATCCAGTTTCCCATGCAAACACAAAACAGGGTTGGGTTTTTCGGGATGCCAAATTTTTAGAGCAAGTGTAAAACCCGGAACAGGGATAATTCGTTCGACATAATTGTTCATAAATGCTTAGACAAACATCTTTGAATTGGGTGTGGTGATTTTATATAGTCTAAACACTGGCTTATAGTCCAATAGGTGTAAAAAAAACGTAATAATATCGTAAATTATCCTACTGTAGCCCGTATTAGGGTAGCGTAATACGGGTTTCTAAGGCCCGAAAAACCTCATCACCAATTTGTTGAGTATTCATCTCTTCAGTATTAATACACAAATCACAATGCTCCTGAAAATCAAATCGCTTTAACCAATGAAGTGCTGATCCTTTTAATCGATCGCCCCTGGCTGCTTCTCTTTGTGCAATCGTTGCCTCGGAAGCATCAAGATAAACAAATAACACGCCATAGCGTTCTAGAGCTTCTTTATAACTTTTAAATTCCTCAATAGTTGTAATAAAGGAATCAACAATAATACTGAAGCCTTGTCCGGCAAGAAGTTGCAGGACATTCGGTATGGTTAAATAGAGCATTTGAACACAATGCCCCGGGCATGATCTCAAAGGTTCCATCGGCAAATTGGTGCGCATAGCAAATCTCATTGGGAATACAAACTTGCGGATTGTCAGGATGGAGCCCCGCAAATTTGTCACCCAGCATGCCCAAATACCCATCCGTACTGAAGCTGAGCCAGCCATCACCAAGCCTATTGTGTAATTCATGACAAAGTGTGGATTTACCTGAAGATGAAGTGCCACAAACTATAATAATCATTTTTTACCTTGAATTAATGAACAAAAGTGGATGTATGTGTCAATTGGATTTTGTGATAATTTTATATTAGCTGCAATGGTTTTCTATATTATTAGGGACAGCTTCCAGTGTCTTGTACAGAGGGTCCTATTATGAGCTACGATGCGCCGATTTTTTTGGATGTGTGCTGATCTGAACTTAGTTTTGCTAATGAACAAATAATGCTAAAATGCGCGTCATTATTCAATTAGTATACAGAGCATGCTCCATGTTAGAAAAATATTTGCAAAAAGGTATTAATTATAATAGAACCCAAGATACTATAGAGCTGGGACTTGGATTAGCCAAGCAAGCAGAAAAGGATAAAACTCATTTCGATCCGGAGATCATACAAAAAACCCAAAAAAATGTTGAAAATATTATTTCGGAGTACAAGAAAATTCATGTGAGTTCGACATTATGGGCTGCCAAGCAAACCAAATTAATGGAGGAATTAAGGAAAACTATAAAACCGGTACAACCAGAATCGGATGAATCTGAAATGGTTGAAAGCACGAGAGCACGTCAACCGTAAGAACCCGTTGGTTATCCTGTAAGAGGAAGGAGAAAAGCATGTCAAATCATAATTCAGTTCGTCCTGAAGATATATTGCCTGATGGAGTGGATACTGCACTAATCGATGGCAAAAGCGTTAGGAAAGGAACAATTGCGGCGTTTTTAGCGAATGCCGATATTTTTGAACATCCAAACAGCACAGAGCAGCAAAAGGAAGAAGCAATTGAGGCAATGAAAGAGTTTGCGCCAGTAGTAATTGCTGTAGGTTTGCATCGCCATGTTGTATTTAAAAATAAGGAAATCGAACGCATCCTTGTTGCGGCTGAATAGCAATAATGGAGGGGCAAGTATCTCCACAGTGCCACAGGGTGGAGAGCCCTCGCTGCTCTAGACGGGCGTGGTCGGTCTAATATTCTGCCACCTCGTGAAGATTTCTCCTTGCACTCGGGATGAGGTGACTGAGCGGAGAATCTCAAAAAAGGACACTGCTATACGGCAGTAAGATCGCCTATACTATGTATTGAATTTGCCCATTTATCATTAATTTCATGAGTTCGACAAAGCATCAAAGTCTCACTTGGGCACATCCGCTCGTACAGGAATGGTTTATCCAGAAAGTAGGTGAGCCCACTGAACCGCAAGAGCAGGGATGGCCCTTTATTTTATCAGGAAATGACACCCTGATTTCCTCGCCTACAGGTTCAGGAAAAACTCTGGCCGCATTTTTAGCGTGCTTGGATGGTTTAGTACGTCAAGCAATATCAGGAAGTTTGCAGGACCTGACCGAGATTTTATACGTTTCACCGCTTAAAGCACTGAGTAACGACGTCCAAAAAAATTTACTTGTCCCCCTTCAGGAAATTACTGAATTAGCCAAAGAGCGTGGTATTGATTTACCTGAAATTCGTGTAGCGGTGAGAACTGGAGATACTCCAACCAGTGAACGTCAAAAAATGCTCAAGCAGCCACCCCATATTTTAATCACTACACCGGAGTCTTTTTATATTTTACTCACTGCCGAAAAAAGTCGTGTTAATTTAGCGGGTATCCATACAGTGATTGTCGATGAAATACACGCGTTAGCAAATAACAAACGAGGAGCGCATTTAGCCTTATCCCTCGAGCGTTTGCAGGCACTCACCATAAAACCGTTTGTTCGGATTGGCTTGTCTGCTACTCAAAAACCTTTAGAAAAGGTAGCGCATTTTTTAACAGGCGCTAAAAAGTCCAGTGTGAAATTAGTCAATATAGGCCATGCACGCCAATTAGATTTGCAGGTTGTAGTACCTGAAAGTGAGTTAACCGCTGTTGCCTCCAACGAGATGTGGGACGAACTTTACGACAAAATAGCCGCATATGCTGGTGAAAATCGTTCCACTCTAGTATTTGTAAACACCCGAAAATTGGCGGAGCGGGTGGCCCATCATTTGGAACAACGTTTAGGCGAGCAGAAGGTTTTGGCTCATCATGGGAGCTTATCGCGAAAACTAAGGCTGGAAGCAGAAACAAAATTAAAAAAAGGCGAACTCCAAGTCTTGGTTGCCACCGCGTCTTTGGAGTTGGGAATTGATATCGGCAGCATTGATTTGGTGTGTCAAATTGGATCACCACGTGCTATTGCCACCGCTTTGCAACGAATCGGTAGAGCAGGGCACTGGCATGCTGCCATTTCTAAAGGACGCATTTTTGCTACAACACGGGATGAATTACTGGAATGTGCTGCTCTAGTCTATGCAATACGCCAAGGTGATTTGGATCAGTTGATCATTCCACAAGAGCCTTTAGATATTTTAGCGCAGCAAATCGTGGCCGCTTGTGCCACCCAAGATTGGGAAGAGAACCTACTCTTTCGCCATTTTAAAAATGCTTACCCTTATCACCATCTGACGTGGGAAAAGTTTGATGAACTGCTTACGATGTTGTCTGAGGGAGTTTCCGGTTCTCGAGGACGCTATGGTGCGTATATTCATAGAGACCAAGTAAATCACATGATTAAGGCACGGCGAGGTAGTCGACTGGCGGCGATTACCAGCGGGGGCGCCATCCCGGATAACGCTTTGTTTACTGTTATTGCAATGCCTGATAATGCTATTGTAGGCACTTTAGATGAGGACTTTGCCGTTGAGAGTAGTCGCGGTGATATTTTTTTATTGGGTACGAATTCCTGGAAAATACTTCGTGTTGAGAATGGGCGTGTGCTCGTGGAAGATGCCCATGGTGCACCTCCTAGCGTGCCTTTTTGGCTTGGTGAAGCTCCGGCACGAAGCATAGAACTGTCACAACACGTTTCGCAGATGCGTGAAAAAATTAGTGAATTGTTACCAGAAAAAAGTCCACCAATTGTTGATATAAAGCATTACCCTGAAATTAAGGAGGCCATTCAATGGTTGATGAGTCATTGTGGCTTAGATGATTGCGCTGCAGAACAATTATTAGAGTATGTCCGTTTAGGGAGGCAAATTCTCGGAGCAGTTCCGACACAAAAAACAGTCATAGCAGAACGTTTTTTTGATGAAAGCGGCGGCATGCAATTAATCATCCATGCGCCTTTTGGAGCCCGTATTAATAAGGCCTGGGGATTGGCTTTACGCAAGAAATTTTGCCGATCATTTAATTTTGAATTGCAAGCCGCGGCTACAGATAATGGATTAAATATCTCTTTGGCAGAACAACACAGCTTTCCTTTGTCGGATGTATTTCATTTTTTACATAGCAATACCTTAAAAGACGTGGTTACCCAAGCGGTGTTGCAATCTCCTTTATTGGGTGTGCGCTTTCGCGCTGTCGCTTCACGATCCTTGTCACTCTTACGTTTTCGTGGCGGTAAAAAAACGCCTCCTAACATTCAACGGATGTTGGCGGATGATTTATTGGCGGCTGTTTTTCCAGATGCAGCAGCATGTCAGGATAATTTGGGTGGTCGGGATGTCGTGTTGCCAGAACATCCCCTTATCGAAGAGACCATGAAAGACATTCTTACAGAAGCTTTAGACATGGATGGCTTAGCGGAGGTGATCCAGGCTATTGAATGCAAACAGATTAAGTGTCTCGCGGTAGATACTCCAGTGCCTTCTGTATTTTCTCATGAAATTTTAAATGCTAATCCTTACGCATTTTTAGATGATGCACCCTTAGAGGAGCGACGTTCTCGAGCAGTAGAAATGCGTCGTGTACTCCCTGAAGCGTTGTTGGAAGAAGTAGGTAAGCTCGACCCCAAAGCAGTCACTGAAGTTCAGCAACAAGCTTGGCCAGATATCCGCTCCGCAGATGAATTACATGATGTATTGCAAACAGTGATTGTTTTTCCCGAAATGATTCACTTATCCGAGTATCAAGCAACAGTACCCATTTGGAAAAAATATTTTATTGAATTGCAGCTCGAAGGACGAGCGGTATTAGCTACGGTCACCGGCAAAAATTATTATGTCCCTGCTGAAAAAAAGAAGACTTTTCACTGTATTTTTCCAAAAGCACGATTGAGCAACGAGATAGTTGATATTGAGGAAGAGCCATGCACACAAGATGAGGGTATCTTGAAAGCAATTCGTGGCTGGCTTGCGCATACAGGACCAATCACACAAAAGACACTCGCTGATTGTTTGCAACTTTCACCCTTGGATGTCGAACATGCGCTCTTAAAATTGGAAGCCAGTGGTTATCTCTTGCGTGGGAGCTTTCGAGCAGAATCTGCTGGTGCTATCGAATGGTGTGAACGGCGTTTGTTAGCACGCATCCATCGTTACACAACAGAATCGTTACGCAAACAGATTAAACCCGTTACTCGAAATCAATTTATGGCCTGGTTACTCAAATGGCAACATGTGGCAAAAGGGAATCAATTACGTGGGGAGAGTGGGCTGTTGGAGGTGATTAAGCAACTTCAAGGCTTTGAACTTGCGGCTAATGCATGGGAATCCGATATCTTTCCAGCTCGGGTACACGATTATGATCTGTTGATGTTAGATAAATTGTGTATGAGTGGTCTTGTCGGTTGGGGGCGTATGTCCCCTCATCCTTCGATAGCCGTTGGGGACGAAGAAACGAAGAAATCAAGACGTTTATCCCCTAGTCGAAATGCACCGATTACGTTTTTTGTGCGAGAGGAGGCCGATTGGATTCCACCACATGCACTTGTAGATAATATCGAAGAGGTGGAGAGCTTAAGCCATCCTGCACGCAATATTTACCAATTTTTACAAAAATACGGTGCTTCCTTTTACGCGGATATCGTGCGAGGTACGGGAAATCTGAAAGTAGAGGTAGAAAATGGTTTGTGGGAATTAGTAGCCGCGGGTATGGTGACAGCAGACAGTTTTGATAATGTACGCACCCTGATTAGTACAAAACGTAAATACAGCAGCCGATATCGACGGAGACCATTGTTTCCATTGAGTACGGGACGTTGGTCTTTATTGCATGTGCATGCGCAAGCAGATCAAGAGAAACGAGTGGAAGCTGCATGTTGGATGTTATTGAAACGCTATGGGGTGGTATTTCGTGATTTGCTTGTGCGCGAGAAAAATATTCCACGTTGGCGTGATCTATTGATTTTCTTAAGACGCCTTGAATTACGTGGTGAAGTACGCGGTGGCCGTTTTGTCGATGGATTTTTAGGCGAACAATTTGCTTTACCTTATGCTGTAGACTCTTTACGGGCGATGCGAAATGAAGAACTGGATGAGATTCCGCAAATCATTTCATCAGTAGATCCTTTGAATTTAGTGGGAATTGTATTACCCGGCGATCGGGTTTCGGCAGCAATGAAGTCGGAGATTCGTCTGGTTGGAGGGGTAGTGACTTCTTAGATTGCGATTATGCTGAGGTCAGGCTATCAATTCCCAGCGGTTGGCATAAAACCCCCTTTCCCGATTCGGGATAGGGGGGGGGTGAGGGAAAAATCCTAACTCCCTCATCCGCCCTGCGGGCACCTTCTCCCCGGGGGGAGAAAGGATGCTTTATGAGTGTTCTGATCGATATTGATTGGATGTGTGGGGGCCAATTCTGTGTAACAACCCGCAAATCATAGTTTGGGACTTTTAGAACTCATTTTTATATTTTTTAATGAGTTCATTGCGTTTTGTTTTAAGTTGTTCGCTTAAACCTACCTGATAGGTGCTGGGTTCATCAAGCCGTTTGTATTCTTCAGGTAGTTGACTCAATCGTGCGCTACTGAATTCGGCGATTTCCTGTAAGGTTTTTGATGGCATAAGCCGCTTGCCGTCTTCCATGACTTTTTGCAATAAAGGTTCTTGCCGATAATTATCGTGAGATAACAATTGCTCCATTTCAAAAGGAGCGTAGACTTTATCTAATTTCGTCTCATCCATAAGTCCAACAACGTCCATGCCTAAGAAGGCATCCTGATGCACTAGGCGAAATACTTGTTTTTTATAAGGTAAAGTGATTTTTGTTGTTGATTCAGAAAGTTTAAGTCGTGGTTTTTCATTGGCAAAAGCCAGTTTATATACTCCATCTAAAGCAGCATCCGGGGCGCCGATAACCAAATTTGTCCCCACACCAAAAATATCAATAGGTGCTTTTTGTTCACGCAGGGTTTTAATTTTCCATTCATCTAATTGATTGGAGGCAACTATTTTTACATAATGCAATCCTGCTTCATTTAACATGTGGCGTGATTTTTTTGCCAAATCTGCCAAATCACCACTATCTAAGCGAATTGCATGCAATCGATGCCCCTGTTGCTCCATTTCTTTGCCTATGCGAATCGCATGAGGTACACCGCTTTCCAGAGTACTGTATGTATCAACAAGCAGAGTACAATTATTAGGCCAGATTTCAGCAAAATCACGAAATGCAGCTAATTCACTGTCATAACTTTGGATGAATGAATGAGCCATAGTTCCAGAAATAGGAATATCATAATCACGTCCTGCACAGACATTACTTGTTGCATCAAAACCACCAACAATCGCCGCACGACTGGCAAAATACCCTCCCGGGCCTTGTGCTCTACGTAAACCAAAATCAACTAATTGACCATCTCCTGCAACGTGTCGTATTCGGCTTGCTTTTGTTGCGATGAGGGTTTGAAAGTTGAGTAAATTTAAAAGAATGGTTTCAATCAATTGTGCCTCGAGCATATTGGCTTCTACGGTCACAATGGGTGCTGTGGGAAAAACGATATCTCCTTCTGATGGAGCATAAATAGTTCCATTAAAGCGAAAGGTTTTCAGATACTCAAGAAACTCAGGATGCATCCCTTTACTTGTTAAAAAATCAAGATCAGCTTCATTGAAATGATAGTTTTCTAGTATTTCCAATAAGTCTGCTAAACCGGCAAAAACAGCGTATCCCGAACCAAATGGAAGTTTTCTAAAAAAATAATCAAAGACAGCAGTCGTATTTTGGTGGCCTTTCAAAAAATAAACCTGTGCCATCGTTAATTGATATTGATCGGTATAACTTCCGGTAAAATCAAACATTTTAATTAGACATCCTTCGTACGCAATAAAATACTATGCAGTGATAACAAACGGATTATATTGCCATAATAGTTGCTGAAATACACTTCCTGTAACATTTCTTAGAAAAAACAACCACGAGTTGATAGGGAATAATGAGGTCTTAGCGGTAATCATAGGGGTTGTGGCAACTGTGTTGCTGATCATTTGAAAAATTGAAAATAAACGACATCCCCTTAAAGTTTAAGACAATGTATATTTTGTCATCCGTTTAACTAAAATGTCAGTCATTTGAATTAATTGTTGACTAAAACCCATTATTCTGTGTTAGATTTTAGTTCATGAACATGATCGTAGCAGGAGGTAAAGGATGAAAGTCGGCGAGTTTAAAAAGCAGGTTATAGAGCTTAGAAGCAATATCGATCCATTAAAAACGCCTTCAGAGGTTCTTGGCCTCATCTCCAAATTATCTGAGCTATTCGAGCCGCTTAATGACCAATTTGATCTGGATTCCGATATGATGGTTCCTGTCAAAGAACTCGTGAATGAATTCTGGAATTTGGTTATTCGTAATATCCCTTGCGAACAAAGTGCGCAATGGAATACTGCAGCATATGTCATGCCCTGGCTTAGTTTACAACAATCCTTGGTGAATGTTGGTTTAATGAATGCTGATTTTCATCATCCCATTTTGTATGAAGAATTAAAAAATCATTTTAGTCACCTGTCAGTGATGAATGATTCATTCAAGATTACCGAGCTTATGCCCTTATTTATTCGTGCGAGTCGAATGCTCGGCTATGCTGAGGTTAGTCAACTGGAACATTATCCATTTTTAAAGTTGAATGAGAAAATCAGTGCAAACAGGCGACAAGAAGTTGAGAAACTTGAAGACATCATGTTTCTGCTGAGGTCCATTTTATATTTAATGTGTAAATATTGTACTTCGAAGCAACTCGCTTTAATCCCATCCTTGATTTACTTTCGTTATCATACGACAGATGAAGAGCGGCGTTCTGAATTGGCGATTTTTAACTGGCTTACTCAGCACACTTTGGAGTGTGCTCAATTTTTCAGTTCTCATGATGATTACATTAATATGCGCTCAATTAAAGAAATTGATGCATTGCATAATGCGGCTCATTTATTACCTAAAGAGCGTAGAAACTTCCTTAATGCGACGAATGAAAATCGTTGGATTTATTCTTTTATTCACCGATTCAGAGGTGCGCCAGCCTTTTTAGAAGAACAGGATACCTCAGTAAAAGAAACCCTTCGTTTATTGAAGGAGGATTTTAACAGCCAAAAAGATAAATCGTTTACTGCGATTTGGAGTTTTGCCTTTTGGGTCAAAATGCAAGCACGGATACTGTCTCCTAGTGAGGTAAAAATTGTCCATGCTGCAATCTGTGCCTTTTGCATGGAAAAATATATTGAGCAGTTTAATTTCAGTGAGGACTCCAAAAATTCGTTTTCAGTACATTCTGAATGGGAGTCATTAAAGTGTCAGGCAGCAGAAAAAAGAAAATTAGCAGCAATCAATGGCCAATCAGTGAAATTAGGTTTTTTTGAAACCTTAGCCGTAAGCCAGGGGCGATTAAAAAAATTAATTGATTTTCTTGAAGAGAATCCAATATCCGACTCAGAAGATTTTAGCTCCTCTGGGGAAATTCCCTCTATGGGCAATTGAGCCATCGCGCTGGTGGTTTCCCATGTTGTGAGCTTATTCTGAGGTATCATTTAAACTCATCATTGTTTTTTTCATGGGTTACAAAGCTCTTTTCTAAAAATCCAGAAATCAGTCTTTGCATTTTGAAATCAATTTTTTATCTAAAAATTATTCTACTTGAAATTTGCTTTTCCATATTGAGTAACATATATTTATTATTAACTTATGTACCTTAAAATCATTTTAAGTTATTAAGAAAAGGAGTTCTTATGCGTGCCATTAATAAGCTTTCTCTAGCAACAATGTTAGGTGTTTTGGCCTTATCCCCCAGTGTCTATTCTGCGGATGCACCTGATATTTCGGGATCCTATAAATGCTCCTATCATGATCCATTCACTACTCCGAATGATGGAACTGAAACGATTGTATTTAAAAAGAATGGGGATGTTTATAAAATTTCAGGTATTCCTACTGGAAGTGTATTTCCCTATTACATTGGTAAGGGACTGTTTAATAAAAATGTTCCTAATGCAATTGGCTATATTTTTTGGCAACCTAAATCGCCAACGGTAACAACAGTCCAAATTTTCACAATTAAACCCGATGGCTCTTTGGATGGTGTTTTTGCAGAAAGTAACAAGGATAAGGGTGGTACTGAAACGTGCACCAAAGTAACGCAACAATAGAATTAACGCGTCTAAAGGTGATTATGAGAAAAGGAATTTATTATGAAAACTGTGATTAAGAATGTTTATTTAGTTACTGCATTATCCCTATCAACGCTAACAGCTTATGCAGATAACACAAGTACAAGCAATTCCAATACTACGACAAGCAATACAGGTTCCTCAACAAGTAATGCCGGTATGGCTACTAGTACGAGTAATAACAGTACTTCCTCGGTGTTGGGAAATTATCAATGCCAACGTACTGACGGTGCGAATAATACCGCCTCTTATCCTATGAGTATTACAAAAACAGGTGATACATTTACTTTAGAATGGGATAGTAGTGCGGGTGATCCGGTTCTTTATGGTACCGGTGTTATGCATCCTAATTTAACGAACGTTATTTCAGCTTCATTCTGGGATCCTAGAAAGCCCGATACCATAGGAATTCAAATGATTGAAGTGAAGCCAGATGGTTCATTACAATCCAATTGGGTATTGCAATCTGACAACACGCTTGGAACAGAAACTTGTACTAGAGGCAAATAAATGCCTAGTAGCAGTTGCATAATCCAAAAAACGAAGGGTTACGTTTTTAACGTAACCCTTTACTTTTTATAGCTTTGTTAAAGCAATCGCATGTCATTCTCACGCAGGTGAATTCTGTTTCCAAACTGAGCTTGGTGCTCTTATGGATTAATTCGCTTCGGAAATGACAAAAGAAGCAGTTTGGTAATTATCAGATAGTTCAAGACAATTTATCCAATAGGGTCCTGAGCCGTAGGGTTTTTTCATCAAACAGTTTAAAAATTCATAATTTATTTTTCATTTGATAAAGCATCATAGCGAGTGGTTCTTTGAGAAAATAACGTGAAAAATATTTGTGTTTGGTCCAGCATATGCTATTAACCGCAGGCGAGCTGACAGCATCAAGATGAAATTTTTTCGCCACTAATAGAGCTCTGGGGGCATGAAAAGGTTCAGTCACTAAGATAATGGTTTTCAAATGATGTGCTTGAACTATTGGTTGCGAAAAAAGAAGGTTTTCATAAGTAGAAGTTGAAGCAGATTCCAGGAGGATATCCTTGGCGGGCACTCCTAATGATAGGGCAATTTCTTTCATTGTTTGTGCTTCATTTGTCCCATCTTCCTTATCGTTACCCCCTGAAAAAAGAAGTTTCGGTGCATAGCGAGCCTTATATAAATCAACTGCGTGTTGTACACGAGCTACAAGGCATGGGTTGTATGTGTTAGCCCAATAGGCTTTAGCACCAAGGACTAAAATAACATCTGCTTTTTTTCTCTGATCCTGTTCAGCAGTTGTAATAATATAAACAGCCAAAATCGAATAAACAACAAGCAATGAAAACAAAACCAAAATACCAATTTGTATGAACAGCTTCATAAGTCGCTCAATAAGGGGGCTCATTTTAAAAAAATAATTTTAACAGATTATGAGCAGGGATTCATGAAGCAAAAAAATCCTGTGCCCCAGATGGTTTGAAAGCGCATCAACTGTGAAACAAGTTGATGGTTACTTCTAAATGATGTCAATCCCGCCTGAGCAGGAAAGACATCGATTGAGATTACACGATATGATTCTTCATGCAAAATTCTGCCATGTACAAAAGTGACGATACCTCGAAGAAATCAGTCTTTTCAAGATTAGTAATGTTGATGGTAGTTTGGATTGGGTGCTCCATTTTCTACAATAACGTAGTCTCTCGGTGGTACCCATCGATGAGCATTTTTCCATCTTGAATGATGATGGTGGTGGCGAAAATATTTGAACCGTGGGTAATCATCATGTGAATGATAATAAGCGAACGCTGTAGTGGAAAATAAAGCAGCAGCGCCTATTACGCTGCACAGCAATAATTTTTTAATCATTTGATTTCCCCTCTTAGATTGTTATCTGCGGCTAGTTTAAATAACGAATGTAACAGGGGTATAACAAGACACCTTGTAATTGTAACAAAGTTGTTACAAAAGCCGGCGCCAAGAGCCGCCATACCGCTTGCAGCGAAATGACCTTTTCATAACGGGCTTTTGCAGTATAGCGATCCTCGTTATGCCTGAGATAAGGCCTTATACCATCGATAAGTGACCCTTGGACTGCTCTGATTCAATACGAGCAACCTCTTCGTTTAAATCAACATTTTCGCATGGTACCCTTGGGATGACACAATTCGCTATTCCTTTTGATAATAGATGAACAGCAAAGGGGCTAAAACAACCCATAACAATGATAGTGGCAGGTATTGTAACCAGGAAAGTAAAGGTTGTCGAAGCAGGTACCCCGCTTGCACGTAGAATGTAATAGACACCAATATGGACCCCGCCACTCAAAGCCGCCATAGTCAGACTGGCACATTTTCTATAACAAGGGTCACTATCAAGTCGAGAAGAACAGTTCTCCACTCTCTGTTTTCGTTCGTTCACATTCGACCAATAAATTTTTTCATGCTCATTTATCAGCTTCTGTACAGGAGGAATAATATAGTTATTCTCAATTTCAGCGGGTAGTTTTTTATTGTTGAATAAAGTAAAAAAAAGATGAGGATTTGTTTTTGTAATTGTTTGAGCAGCCAGGGTGGCTAACTTGGGAACCTCTGTCGATGGAGATGGTTGTTTTTCAGGTATATTTTGCTCTGGCATGCATTGACCTTATTCTTATCAAATAGAACCTATTATATAACAATAAGTTAACGGGTCATTATTCTGTTCAACATTTTAAAAAAGAAATTTTAATAAAATAGGATTTTCCTTGTAAAAATGACTTAAGCTTAGTGACAAGTGCGATCATTGATTTCGGAATAAAGTTTGAGGATAAAACAATGAAGAATTTTTTTGTTGGGATGCGCTACATGGTAGAAGGGATTCATCATCTTTTTACGCCTGGATTGAAGCGTTTTATTCTCGTGCCTTTAGCAATTAATTTGATCATGTTTGCGGGTTTGTTTTATCTTATCTATCATTATTTACTTCCTTACGCTTATCACTATCTTGATCAATTGCCCTCATGGTTAAGTTTTCTCAGTAGTGTCTTGTTTGTTCTTTTTATACTGAGCTTTTTCTTAATGTTTTTATCTCTTTTTACTGTATTTTTTAATCTAATCGCCGCTCCTTTTAATGGTTTACTCGCTGAGAAAGCACAAAATTTACTTTTTGGCAGTGCCATTCCTTCCTTACCATTTTCTAAAATGGTACTCCGTAGTATAAAACGTCAAGCTGAATTTCTTGGTTATTTTTTTCCTCGCTTTTTACTCATGGGTATTTTATTTTTTGTACCTTTTCTCCAACCGATTTATCCGCTCTTATGGTTTCTCTTTAACGCATGGATCCTGAGTATTCAGTATCAAGATTTTGCTATGGATAATAATTTGATTAGTTTTAAAGAAACGCGTAAAAAAGTTGCCAACAATAAAATGCTTTCACTGGGGTTTGGTTTGTCTATCAACCTGAGCAGTTTTATTCCTTTTTTAAATATATTGAGCATGCCTGCGGCAGTTATCGCGAGCACCATGCTTTACTGTAGATTCAATAAATGTTTGCTAAAGCCTAGTCCAAAACCTATCAATTAAAACGCCTCTGCACCCAGGGGCGTCATTTACATATGCGTGCCCGGTTAAAGGATGTGTTACCTTTTCGGGCACAGCTCAGTTCGCGAAGTTTTTAATAAGCTTGAACTACAATTTTTCCTACTGCTTTTCCTGATTCGAGTAATGCGTGCGCTTTATCAATATTCTCAAAATAGAAAAGATGTGGGTCAATAAGTGGTTTTAAATGTCCCTCATCCGTCAAGCGTGCAATTTCTTTTAAAATATTGCCATGACGTTCGCGGTGTTTATTATGCAATAAAGGCAATAACATAAAAACGGCGTGCAAGCTTGCTGATTTCGCATGTAAATGGGAAATATCATGGGTGGACTTAGCCTGGATGCTGACGACATGGCCATATGGAGCAACGGCCGCTAATGATTTTTCAAGATTTTCGCCACCAATCGTATCAAATACCACATCGAATCCGATGCCTTTAGTCAGTCGATTAACATAATCTTGGACTGATTCAATCCGGTAATTAATCGTCTCTTTAACCCCTAGTGATTTCACAATGTCTGCTTTATCTGAAGAGGATACTGTAGTATAGACCTCCGCCCCAGCCCATTTTGCCAACTGAATTGCAATATGACCAACTCCGCCAGTGCCTGCGTGAATTAATACCTTTTGTCCCGATTTAATTTTTACTTTTTCAAATAATGCTTCCCAAGCCGTGATTGCAACCAGGGGCAATGCAGCAGCTTCTACCATACTCAATTCTTTGGGTTTTTTCGCAATGAGGTGGGCATCAGCTAGCATAAACTCTGCCAAAGCGCCACTTTCGTTAAGAAAGCCACCAGCACATCCATAAACTTCGTCACCAACAGAAAACGCAGTGACATCATCACCAACCTCTTCAACAATGCCTGCTACATCACTATGCAGGATAGCTGGGAAGGGGGGGGAAATATGGGCGTATTCTCCAGATCGAACTTTACAGTCAACCGGGTTTACGCTAGTTGCTACAACTCGAATGAGTACATAGCCGGGTTTAATTTGAGGTTTGGGAAGTTCAATCGTTTTAAAGACTGAAGAATCACCAAAAGATGATATCGCTTGTGCTTTCATGGCGTCCTCCTAACTTGATGCAGCAGATATTTTTCTTAAAAATTATGAAAAGGAAAGAATAACCTTCATACAAAAATATCATTCTAAGAAAATAAGCGGGCAATTACCAGAACTGATGACTGGCTCACTTCTCAAAATATTAGTGGTACATAACAGATTGGATTTTTTTTGAGCGAAATCTACACTTATGGTATTCGTTGCGCATAGCCCTTATGATGAATGAAATGCAAAAAGGATGGAAAAACATGTGGCAGACAAGAATGGCTGAACAAATAGGTTTAAAATTTCCAATTATTCAAGCGCCTATGGCTGGTGGGGCCACAACGCCGGAATTAGTTGCTGCGGTAAGTAATGCGGGTGGCCTAGGTTCATTGGGTGCAGGATATATGAATCCCCCTGAACTGCGTTCGGCTCTAAAAGCAATTCGCGAATTAACGAACAAACCTTTTGCGGTTAATCTTTTTATTCCTGGGAAATACCATGCCACAACAGCTCAAATTCAGGAATCATGCAACGATATTGAACAATCCTGTGCTGAGTTAAAGATACGAGTTGAAGCGCTTGCAGAACCCTACGCGCCGTCCTTTGAGGAGCAAATCAATATTCTCATTGAAGAAAAGATCCCGGTGTTTAGTTACGCATTTGGTCTATTGGATGCAGAATGGATCGCTCAATTTAAAAAAAACGATACCTTTTTAATCGGTACAGCAACAACACTCGCAGAAGCCTATGCACTTCAAGAAAGTGGTATTGATGCGCTTGTTGCCCAAGGAAGTGAAGCAGGGGGGCATAGGGGGACTTTTATCGGTAAAGAGGAAGATGGTTTGATTGGTTTGTTTAGTCTTCTACCTCAATTAGTCGATCAAATAAAAATTCCCATTATTGCTGCGGGTGGAATTATGGATGGAAGAGGGATTATTGCTGCATTTGATCTAGGTGCTGAGGGGGTACAAATGGGAACGGCATTCCTCAGTTGCTTTGAAGCCGGTATTCCAGAGATTTATAAGCATACTTTACTGAACCAGCAGCAGGATAATACGGTACTTACCCGAGCTTTTTCTGGAAAATTAGCACGGGGGATTCACAACCAGTTTATTGCGCGAATGGATAAAAAGAAAATAAATATTTTAGACTATCCAATTCAAAATGCTTTAACAACAGCGATGAGAAGAAAAGCAAAGGAAAAAAACAATATTGATTTCATGTCCATGTGGGCAGGACAATCTGCTCCACTTTGCAGAAGCATGCCTGCTGGTGAGCTAATTAGCGCTTTGGTGCTCGAAGCAGAGGCCTTGAACTCTGCTCGATAATGACACCCATGGTTAACCCAAGCCTAGCAAAGGATCTCTTGCTGTAGTGTGTTTCTAGGATCTGGTAATCCCTGATTGCATTTCGGGCATAGGGTAGGCAAAGATAATCGAATGAAAACCAGACTCTAATTTTCATTTTTTAATTTTTCATAGAGATAGTCATAAAATGAGGGGAGCGCCGCTTCCATTGTAGGCTGATAAGGGCCAGTTTGATTCTCGCCTTGCTCATAGAGCGTTTTTCTTCCTTGCTGAATTTTAATACATATTTCCTCATCTTCTTGAGCGGTTTCTATATAAGCGGCTTGTGCTGCTGCACATAAAATGGGATTAGATAACCAAACATCTTTGGGATGAAAAAACTCTACACTATTGATGCACTGTTCGACTCCTACTGGTGTAATCGTACTAATCACCAGCATATAAGGATAGTATTCAATCATGATATTGGGATAATAAGCTAACCAAACTGCGCCATATTTCGGTAAGTCATCACGTGCTTGGGTTAGTAAATTATCTTGGTACACTTTAAAATTGGCAGAACCTGATTTTGATAAATCAGATTGTAGGCCCACATATTGTATGGAATGTCCATCATTAATCGTCCATTCCAGTTGACGCACATCGACCAATCGCCTTAATCCGTTATGAAAAAATGGGATGTGATAATCATCCAGATAGACTTCCATGAATATTTTCCAGTTAAAGGAATAATATTGCTGTTTTGCCTGCGTGAACACATAATCAGAAAAATCAAATAAAGTGCTTGCTTTCGCATCAAAGGCGCTAGCTTCTATTTTATTGTTGCCTCTAAATAAAAGTCCATTCCATTCACTCACCTGATCTTTTTTCAAGTTAACGCAGGGGGTTTGTTTAAATTGCGGCGCATGGACTAATTCACCTTGTGTATTGTAGGACCAACTGTGAATAGGGCAGCGAATTCTTTTTACATTTCCTGAGTCGGATAAGATTACAGCTTGACGATGTCTACAAATATTGGAGAGTACACTGATTCCTTCTTCATGACGAATCAGCATTTCTTTATCGTTACTGCGTTTCAGGACATAGTAGTCATTTAAATGAGGTACCATCAGTTGGTGCCCGACATATTCAGGGCTTTGTTTAAAAATATATTCTTTTTCAAGTTCATAAATCGATGAATCAAAATACCAGTGGACTGGAATGGGATGATATCGATTCATAATAGAATAGCTCCTATACCTAATGAGTAGATAGGCTACTTGTTTATTCCCAATAAATAATTCATGTACTTTGTTCTCAAATCCTCATCAACAAATAATTCGCTTAATACCTACATTATAGCCTCATCTAAAAGTATTTTTTATAATTCATTCAAATTCAAACAAATGATTCTGGATAACCGGGGTAGATGTCAGAGTGACGCTTAACTCGATAACAGCAGATTCTATCAGTTCTAATTTACAAATTAGGCGATCCGACGATCCGTGTTTGTCTGAGAATGCGGGAGAGTGCCTTAAAAGACTAGCCCACGCCAACACGTTGTCGAGGCGGGGACTAAGGCAGAGAAGTAATTCAAAGACAGCTTACAGCCAAGATTTATTGGGAGCGCTTTGCATTTTGAAGGCAATACTAAATTGTGAAATCACTGATGGATTCTTTACTCTCTTCCAATATTAATGCATTATCTGATTGTTGGAGCTCTATTAAAATAAGCCCATCAGTGGCTAACCCTTTTACAACCATCGATGTAAATTGAATTTTTCCCTTCTGAATATCGACAAGTCGGTTCAACAGTTCCTTGTATTTGTTGGGTCCTAATTCATAGAGCTTGCTGGTTTGAGTGCTTGCGTCCATCGATTTTTTAAAAATTTCCTCTACCGCCCATAAAGGTTTTTTTTCTCCTATTGCTTTATCTGCTTTTTCTAAGCACCAGGCAAGATAGTCAAGTCTATCCCCAGCTTGAGTGGGTTGCGCATATTCTTTATCCTTCTTTTCTTTTAAGCTGATTTGTATCTTTGCCATAGCTATTCCTATATCTATTGTTAACAAAAAATATAATTCGACCACTCTTAATTCAATTGGATCGATTGATTTCCTTTAATTCAAAAAAAATAATAATGTGGTCAATATGTTATCTTAATAAATAAAAAAAGAAAGCCTGTTTCGATAAATTAAATCCATTGTTCTATAAGGAAAAAAGATTTCAGTAAATAGACTATAACTAGGTAAATAGAGGCTTAATTTTGAATCAACTTTTGCCAAAATATGAGAAGGATCTGCGGCTATGATAAAACATCATCATCGTTATGATTATTCGCCAATTACGGAAAGACCGGTATTTAATTGGCCCAATGGTACACGCTTGGCATTTTATATTGGACTTAACCTAGAACATTTTTCTTTTGGTGAAGGTTTAGGAGCCGAATTAGCTCCGGGGCCAAGGCCGCAGCCTGATGTTTTAAATTACACCTGGCGTGATTATGGCAATCGCGTGGGTATCTGGTATTTACTTGAATTATTTAATCGGCTTAATTTGCCTGTAGCGTTGTTAGTTAATACGTCTGTATATGATTATTGCCCACAAGTAGTTACTGCTTTTCGTCAACGACAGGATGAAATAGTCGCTCATGGCTATTCTAATTCCATTCGTCAGGGGGCTTTAAGTAAGAACGATGAAAAAATACTGATTCGAGAGGTAACTCAGAGAGTCTGCCAAGAAGAAGGAAAACCTCCTAAAGGTTGGTTAAGTCCCTGGATTTCAGAAAGTTTGGATACCCCTGACTTATTGTCGACAGCAGGGTATGAATATGTACTCGATTGGGCGCATGATGATCAACCCACTTGGCTAAAAACCAAAAGAGGGAACATTTTATCGATTCCTTATTCACAAGAGATCGATGACATTCCCGCTATTGTTCCTAATCGATTGAGTGCTTCAGAATTTGCCGATATGATGATAGACCATTTTGATGAAATGCTCGAACAGTCTCAATTAAGACCTTTGGTTTTTGGGGTGGCCCTTCATCCTTATATTATGGGGCAACCTTTTCGTTTAAAACATCTCCGACGCGCATTAACCCATATTGAACATCATCGGGAACAACTCTGGATAACTCATCCTGGTGTCATTGCAGAGTATTATAGAACCCTTTTCCCATAGCGTTTGTTAGCCAATCAGGACTTCTATCTGACGTTTCTCGCCTCATTTCAGAGGTGTTGCCGCTTGCAAGAAGCCGCACTAATCAGGGCTACCGCATTCATGATGCAATGCGTTGTCTTTGGATTACGTATTTTGATAGATTTTTCAATTATTCTACGGTAATCAATGTCGATAATTCTCTTAGTGCAATAAAAAATATAGTATAATCAATACTGGAACTACTAAGCAGCATTTCCATTAACTTATCCCAACGTTGATGAATAAAGCTGTTTTTGGCGAACCAATAGGCGATCAGTTTCTCAGAGTCCAATTTTTTTTGGTCATTTTTTAAAATGACAATGGTTAAGCGGCGTTGTAAGTTATCCAGTTCATCACGTAAGGATAATCGAGCCAGACTATTCCAATGACCTTCCCGAGAATCGTTACCAATTTGATCACGGAACCAAACCAAACTAAATTTACTGCCTACTTTAAAGTAAACTTCGGCTGTTCGGACAAGATCAAATTTATTTTGGGTTGCAACTTCCACTACATTTAATACGGTATACATAGCGCGAGTAGCGGCAATTTTTTTCGCAGCTTTTTCGGATAAGCCGATTCCCACAAACTGTGTGACAATCTTGTCAAGATATTCTCTGGTGACACCAGCCATTAAATCGGGAATTGATTTTTCAAGTTTGCTTATTGATTGGCTGTAATGGGCAATATTATTAGCAATTCCGCCTTCAAGTCGCCGATGATGTAAAAACCAACGAGATGCCAAGTTCATTAACTGCCTGACGTGATGAAGTAACTCATATTGGGTTTGAACGGTAACCTTGTAGTTCAGTGATTCAATTAATTGGTGTACGTCATCTATTTGATATGCTTTTGAAGCAATAATAAAGGCACGGGCAATATCTGCTATCGATTGTCCTGTTTCTATTTGCATGCGGTACATAAAGGTAATGCCCATGCTATTAACGATTTGATTACTGAGTTGGGTCGCGATAATTTCACGTCTTAGCCGATGGTTTTGCATCGAATGGGCATACATTTTTTTGAGGAGTGAAGGAAAACCTGTCTCCAGAATGGTTGCAAAATAGGGATCATCAGGTAAATCAGATTTTAATAATTCTCCCGTGATATAAATTTTTGTATAAGCCATAATGATAGACAATTCAGGCCGCGTCAGTCCTTGGCCTGCCGCCTTGCGATCCAAAAGGTGCTTATCATCTGGAAGAAACTCAACACTTCTATCCAAATGAACTATTGCTTCCAGTTCTTTAATATAAGTCTGGTATAAGCCGCTATATGCTAGAGCGTTCGTGGCCGAAAAACTCAAGACCAGTGCTTGGTTGTAATTGTCTTGCAACACAAGTTGTGCAACTTCTTCGGTCATTTTGGTCAGCAATTGATTGCGTTTTTTCTCGGTAAGTTTTCCTTGGCTCATTTCTTTATTCAGTAGAATTTTGATATTGACTTCATGGTCGGAGCAATTAACGCCAGCTGAGTTATCAATTGAATCGGTATTAATCAGGCCACCTGCGAGGGCATATTCAACCCTTCCTAGTTGGGTAAATCCAAGATTGCCACCTTCACCAGCAATTTTGCAACGCAATTCATTACCATTGATCCGGCAAAATTCATTGGTCTTATCACCAACATCCGCATGCGATTCAATTGAAGCTTTTACATAAGTGCCAATACCTCCATTAAATAACAAATCAACAGGTGCTTTTAAGATTTCCCGAATCAATTCATTTGGTGTTAATGAATCTTGGGTAATCGCAAGTGCTTTTTTTACTTCCGGTGTGATGGCAATGGATTTACTGGATCGTTTGTATACCCCACCACCTTTGGAAATTAATTGAGGATTGAAATCTTCCCATGATGAGGTGGGTAAATTAAATAGGCGCTGGCGTTCTTCAAATGTTTTCAGTTTGTCAGGATTAGGATCAAGAAAGATGTGACGATGATCAAATGCCGCGAGTAAAAGTGCATGAGGGGTATAAGTCAGGCCATTCCCGAATACATCACCACTCATGTCTCCAATACCAACGACCGTAAAATCGTGTTCTTCGATATTGATATCCAATTCGCGAAAATGGCGTTTAATCGACTCCCAAGCACCACGGGCTGTAATGCCCATTTTTTTATGATCATAGCCTGCTGAGCCTCCAGAGGCGAAAGCATCCCCAAGCCAAAAATTAAATTCTTTAGAAATCGCATTCGCAGTATCAGAAAAGGTTGCTGTTCCTTTATCTGCGGCTACCACCAAATAAGGATCGGCATCATCATAGCACACTGTATTATGGGGGGGGACAACACGGTCATTTTCAAAATTGTCGGTAAGATCAAGTAAGCCTCTGATAAAGGATTGATAGCAATAAACCACTTCTTTTTTTATCTGCTCACGGTCCAGCATGCTGAGTGATTTTTTTAAAATAAAACCCCCTTTGGCTCCAGAAGGGACTATCACCGAATTTTTTACTTTTTGCGCTTTCATCAGTCCAAGAATTTCGGTACGGAAATCCTCGGGTCGGTCTGACCAGCGAATACCCCCACGTGCTACTTTGGCACTGCGCAGGTGGATGCCTTCAAACTGTGTTGAATATACAAAAATTTCATATAGAGGTTGCCCTGGAGGAAGATCGGGCACTTTGGAGGTATGGAGTTTAAATGATATATAATTTTTTTGGGCGCCATGGGCATCTAACTGAAAATAATTGGTTCTTAGTGTCGCTTTGATTAAAGACAGGAAATACCGGATGATGTGGTCTTCGTCCAAGCTGGTAATCCCATCGATATCGGCTTGTATTTCAGATTCCAAATCTGCCATTTTATTTTTGCTTGCAGTATTTTGTTTCAGACCAAATTTTAAATAGAAAAGCTGGATCAGTTTTTTGGCAATCCCAGCATATGCTGCAATCGTTTTTTCTATATACTGCTGGCTAAAGCGAAAACCAATTTGTTGCATGTACTTGGCATAAGCACGAATGATGGCTATTTCTCGCCAGGATAATCCTGCCCCTAAAACCAGCTTATTGAAACCGTCATTTTCACAATCCCCGAGATGTATTTTGATTAAAGCTTCATTAAAAATGTGATTTACCTGGTCCAGGGTAAGTAAGTTGGCATGGGCATAGGACACATTGAAATCACCAATCCAGATAAATTGATTTGGATCAATGGCGATTCTATAAGGTCTTTCGGTATAAGTCCGTAATCCCATGTTTTCAATCATCGGTAAGATATCAGATAAGGGTATCGAACTGCCATAGCGATACAGTTTAATATGCAATGGATGTTCTCCCCGAGTCAATTCGTAGAATACTATCGCTAAAGGGTTCTCTGGCGTTAAATTATCGATTTGTAACAGATCGCCTATTGCTTCTTCTATAGTATGTTGTTCACAATAGCTCATTGACAATGCGGGAAGGTATTTTTCCGTAAATTGTTTCCCCTTTTTAGGACCCAATTTTTTTAATAGTGCTTGATGCAACTGATCTTTCCATGAGTTTTCCATTTTCAAATCTCACCAAGGTTCAGTGTAATTATTCACTAAGTATAGGTCATGAAACTCGATTGCATGGAATGACCAGAGATAAGGATGAGATGCCTGCTCTTATACTCTATTTTCTTAACTGTTTTTCAATAATAAACGTGGCTTAGTTGTTTTCTCGAAAAGTGAAAAATTTATGCCCCAGATAATTAGTAAACGTAGGGAAGGCTAGACCAAATAAGTGCGCTATTTCCCGAGTGAATGACTGAATACCCAGATCGGGTAAAACATAATCAACGAGCAATAAACTAATAAACAAAGTTTGTATCATCCCAATTAAATTAACTAAAATAAAAAATAGAATCGAGCGTGTAAAAGTCTGTTTGCTGTTCGTAAATACAAAAAATTTTCCAAGAGTAAAGCCTGTAACCATCCCGGTAAGATAAGCCAAGAGAATTGATGTTGAAAAACTGAAAGTATAGTTATAGAGAATTCTACTCAAGAAATTTACTGCAAGTGATATGGCTCCTGCTATTAAAAAAACAATAAATTGTTTTGATCTAAAATAATGAATCACAACGCATTCTCTCTTCGGATTTTGGACTTGTTGAAAGTATATCTAGCTCCCTATGGACCTTATAAGCGCACGAGAATTGATTTTTTCCATATCACAAAAACTCAAAATAGGCCTTGATCATCGTTTATTGGATGTTGATAGGAAGGAGGGCGCGTTATTGAGTTAAATTATTTTTTGTTAAATCCGCCCCAAATTTTCTTTCCTATCCAAAAAACGATCAAGAAGATAAAAGCCCATAATAAAAGCAAGGGTAAAAAAAAGACAAAAAACTCAATTAAACCGTAGGTAAAATGACGTAACTGATCAACTAAAGCATGATAGGAGTCAATGAATGCTTCTGTAATTTTCCATTGCTTTTGTTCTGTTGTTTGAATGATTGGATTCATGCTCAAGTTAATATTTATCAATGAATAAGCCACAGATTCTTTGTAATATTTAATCTGTCCTTGGAGCACATCGATTTGTCGTTGGATCTCGTTTAATTGTTTGAACACGCTAAGAACATCCGATGTTTTCGTGGCGTTGGCCATAATTTTTGCTAATTGCTCTTTGGCGGTTTGCAGGTTACTCAGTTGACTTTGTAAATCGACAAAGTGTTGTGTGATGTCTTCGCCAGTGACTGACTCTTGAACGACATGGGTTGCGAGTGATTTCAGGGTACTTAACGCATTGTTCAAGCCTTGAGCAGGTACTCTTATACTGATATTTGCGGTGGTATTTCCTGTGACATTGTTATCTTGAGTTAAATTGGAGCTAACGACGTAGCCACCGGAGTTCTCTGCTAATTGAGTGATTTTTTCCATGGTCGAATTAATGTTATCGACTTGCAAGGAAATATCCGCATTGCGGATAATCATACCTCGCATCACATTTTCTGACGATTGGCTGGTATTAGATGGGTTTTTATCACGCATCATTGCTATGGGGGCGCTCGGAGTCCCGACTACGGCTTGCATGGGTTCAGGACTTCCTCCATACATTGTAGTCCCTGCTCTACCAAACCATTCAGAAATAAAAAATAATAGAGACAGTGTGCCAATAAATGCTAAAAAATAAAGGATGATTTTCTTCATTATTTTTCTGCTCTACACTATGAATCATTTATAGTGTGGCAAAGGTTTCTTGAATTGTAAAATAATTAAACCAAACGTGCAGAAGATCTCATTGCAGATTGTGTTTCACATCAAGAGGTTATGTTGCAGATTTAAAAGCAGCGTCATTTAATGACGCTGATCACAAAAAGCGACGCATACTTGATGTTCTCTGACTTCGCCTCCACAGGCAGAGTAGCAAGCTCTGTAAGTGGATTCACATTGACAGGAATTATTGCAGCTGCTGCTCCGATCAAAATCATTTATTGTTTTACTGATAGGCAAACCCATTCTTTTTTGATCTTCTTTATATTGTTTGTATTCAAACATCGCATTTTGCTGAGCCCTCATCCGGCAATTTTCATTGTCTACTCGACAACTTTGTTGACAGTCATTTTTACTCTGAATGCATTGGGCCGTACACATTTTTGCTACATCGGATTTTGGCGGAACGAAACTGTATTCTGTATTGTAAATAGGACCACAGGCGATCAACATGCTTGCTAGAACCATAATAGAAAAAATAAAGAAGTTTTTTAACATATGATCCTCTTTTTATGCGTTATAGGGATGAACTTGTTCTGGCAGTGTGGTCATGATCATGTTGCCTTGGGACAAACGGATACAGAACAAACTGAGTTATTTTAATGACGCTTAGTTAAAAAATCAAGCAGAAGCCTCGGCAAGGATGCAGTGGACACCTAAATCCAAACAGTCTTTGTTACCTTTGTCACTCGTTTGATATATAATTAACCAATTTATGATCGTTACTGATGATCAAACCTCCAATAATTATTTTAATTTAGAACACAATCCATGGATATCTCATTTTTATTTGGTTTTTTAACTGGTTGTTTTACTACGGCTCTGGGTGGCTTGAAGGTACAAAAATTCATCAATAATAGAAAAAATATGGCCACCATAAAGAATAAAAAAATACTCGACCTAAACCGACTTTTTGATGAATTCCCCCAATTTATGAGTGCTATTAAAAATGATATTAAGAACCCGAGTCATCAGAATATAAGAGAATTTTTTGTAGTGGATAAAGATGCAATATTAAATTCGTCTGTTCCTCGTTTTCGATATGAATTATCCACAGAGATTCTTCCGGCTTTAAATAGATTGGAAGAATTAGGATACATAGAGAAATTAAAAAACAATTGCCTTCATTATAGAATTGAAGAAGAGTTTGTCATGCAACTCCAAGCACTAGCTATCGCTACAAAAGACTAAACAGCCTGTTTACAGTTCTTCACACTGGCGTGTTGGTTTTTATTGATCTTCGTGATACAACTCACCATAGCTCCCATTAAGTATTTCTGCTTCAAACAAAAGGATTGTGTGCATGATGAGAAAAGTGGTCTTCATTCTTTCGCTGTTATTAAGCGTCATAATTTCCCCTTTATTTGCAAAAGAAAAAATTAAAATTTCGGAACTACAAAATAATGAATGTGTCGAGACGATTGAATCACGTGTCAGCGATGGTGGTTTGTTTTTAGATCAATGCCATATTCATGACCGTGATGTCCCAAAAATTCTATCCTTTCTCAACGCGCATCCAGAAATTACTCGTCTAAGTATCTCTGATAATCAGATTGGCTACCAAGGTGCAGAATTGCTCGCTACCAATACTCATATTCGTTATCTTTTTCTTACTGGAAATCGAATCGGCTCCTTGGGAGCTGAGGCATTAGCAAAAAATACCTCTTTGGTCTATCTTCTTCTGGGAGAAAATCATATTGGTCCCTATGGAGCCGAGGCTTTAGCCAATAATACCACCTTGACTTTTCTATCCCTTGATAGCAATCCCATAGGCACTTCGGGGGCAAAATCTTTGGCAAAAAACAGGACGCTAACTCATCTTTCTCTGAGAAAAAGTCACATTGGGGTTGCAGGTGCGCAGGCTTTGTTCGCGAATGAAACTTTGAAAAGTGTCTATCTAGGCAATAACCGTTTAGGTAATGAGGGAATCCAGTTTATTGATAGAAACCATTCCATCAACTTTATTGATTTGGAAGACAATAATATCGATAAGGATGGCGTCAAGAACATCGCAAGAAAAACCAATTTGTTCTATCTGAATCTTGATAAAAATCCTTTACACAATGAAGGTGCTGCTGTTTTAGCTCAAATTCCTATGCTGGAGTGGTTATCGATTGCGGGGTGTGGTGTCGGTATAGAAGGAGCTCAAGCCCTATCGGCACTTAACCATCTGACTATGCTCAACATCGATAATAACCTCATTGCTGATGAGGGGATTATTGCTTTGGCAAAAATGAGCTCTTTGAATAATTTATATGCAAATAATAATCTTATTGGCGACGAGGGAGCAAAAATTTTGGCCAATGCGACACAGATGCGAAATTTAAGTTTGCGTGATAACCACATTGGAGATGAAGGTGCTTTGGCCTTAGCTGAAACCACGAGTTTGTATACTTTAGATGTAGGTTATAATCAAATCGGTGCCATTGGTGTTAAAGCATTAAAAAGTAATGAGGTATTGGCTTATTTGAATACTCAAGGAAATCCGGGGGATGAATAGCCTTCGACGTACAGGACCGAGGGCTATTTGAGACATTTGACTTAGAGTGGACTACTTAATACAAAACACATGAAGTTTTTTTTCAGATGAATGAGCTGATTCAAGCGGTTGTTTCAGTCTTTGCTGGGTTTGCTGGTTTGCAAAAAAGAGCATATCCGTTGAAGTGAATTTTTTTTGTTCTTCTACCTCTTTTTTCTCTGGGGAAGAGAATGTGCTTACATCCTCCTTATCACTTCGGTTTTCTCGAATATGTTGCTCTAAAGTGTTGCGTTTAATGAAATGCCACCTTACAAAACGATCACAACAATCGGTTTCAATGATTCTCAATGTTTCAGCTAAGGGAAGGCATAAAAGGTGAGGGAGTGCAAACTGCAATGAATGAAAAGATGCTCTAAATTCATAGGTACTGACATTTATAGCGATTAACTGATTAATTTCTGTGAACCAGGCTTGTCCATTAGTGATGCATTGAGCATAACGAAAATCTTTTTCTGCTGCCAGATGGGCATAAGCAGGGATATTATTCTCTGAATTTTCATGTCCGAATGGACCAAAAATTAACTTATTTTGTGTTGTTAATACAAATTTTACGGTTTTTATATTGAGTAAACCAGTATCCAGATGTCTTCTAGAGCAATCAGGATCATTAAGTAAATCATTAAGTTCTTTGCGGTTCCTTGCAATCCACTTCGGAGTCTCTATTGTAAGATCAGGATGATCATGTAAAGAACTCAGAGAAAGAAAACCAGGATTCATCGGTTTAAAAATACCCAATAATTTCTCAGTGCCATTTTTAAATCCAGAAGTGTCTGTTTCCGTGTGCAGCATATTTGTTCTCCAAGATAGCTTAACTTTAAAATAGATTGATTATTAGGAGGCCCAAAATTAGCGATCCTATATGAAAAACAACTAGATACAAGTATTTATACACCTGTAAGGGAAGTGTTTTGTCTCTCGCACATAGGGTAACCACTGAGCTAATTTTTTGATTTAATCCTTTAATTACACTTGATTTTTTTGTCTTTCTTGAAGCGTAAGATTTCAGGGGACTGGGATGCAAGGAATAGGGGGTAATCATTTTGTAGCCCGGATTAGCAAAGCGTAATCCGGGATCTTTTTGCCATTATGAGATGACGAGCCATGTCTTTATTTTGCAACCAGTTCAACTAGTGCATCAATTGCTCTATCTAAGCTTAATTGCTGCATTTCGCCGGTAGCACGATTTTTATATTCCACGCAATTTTGCTCCATGTTTCGCTCACTCACAATGATACGATGCGGAATACCAATTAAATCATGATCGGCAAACAATACGCCTGCTCGTTCATTACGATCATCAATTAATACATCAACGCCCAACTCGCTTAAACGTTCATATAAAGCATCTGCTTGCATTGTGACTGATGGTGATCGGTGTCCGTTTAAGGGAATTATGACCACTTGGAATGGAGCGATGTTTTGAGGCCAGATAATTCCTTGCTCATCATGATGTTGTTCAATGGCCGCAGCAACCACACGAGTGATTCCTAAACCATAACATCCCATTAACATGGTTTCTAATTGGCCTTGCTCATTAATCACTGCAGCATTCATGGCTTTAGCATATTTATCACCCAACTGAAAGACGTGACCCACTTCGATGCCGCGACACGAGCGGAGGGTTCCTTGACCATCAGGGCTGATGTCGCCTTCTTTTACGTTACGTAAGTCATAAGCAAGGTATTCACGAATGTCTTTATCCCACGCCGCATATTGGTAATGCTTGTCTGCTTGATTTGCGCCACAAATGAAAGAATCCATAGCCAATGCATGATGATCCGCGATTACGGGAATCGATAAATTGACTGGGCCTAATGATCCAATAGGGGCTTTCAAAGTGTTTAAGACCGACTCTTCATCAATAAATTGTAGGGGAGAATGGACTAAAGGATGTTTTGTTGCTTTGACTTCGTTCAGTTCATCATCGCCTCTCAAAACCAAAGCAACCATAGGATGCTCTCTTCCTTTTACAATCAACGTTTTGACCGTTTGATTGCTTGCTACTCCCATGAATTGTGCTACTTCTGCTATGGTTTTTTGATTTGGGGTATCTACCAGAATCATTTTTTGTGTCGTAGGGGTAGCTTTCTCAGGTCTTAAGCTGGTCGCTTGTTCAATATTCGCTGCATAATCCCCTTTATCACTATAGAAAATTAAATCTTCGCCAGAATCAGCGAGTACCTGGAATTCATGAGAGGCAGAACCACCAATAGCGCCGGTATCGGCTTCAACAGCACGATATTTAAGTCCCATGCGATCAAAGATACGGCAATATGCTTGATACATATCTTTATAGGTGGCTTGTAGACTTTCCAAATTCAAATGGAATGAATAAGCATCTTTCATGATAAATTCACGTGCACGCATTACACCAAAACGAGGTCTGATTTCATCGCGGAATTTGGTCTGAATTTGATAAAAACTTGCAGGCAGTTGTTTGTAGGATTGTAATTCATTACGCATGATGTCAGTAATTACTTCTTCATGGGTAGGGCCAAAGCAATACTCTCTGCCATTGGAGTCTTCCATGGTGAGCAGCTGTCCGCCAAAAGTTTCCCAACGTCCTGTTTCTTGCCACAGTTCAGCAGGTTGTACTGCCGGCATCAGTAATTCCATAGAATGGATGCGGTTCATTTCTTCGCGAACTATTTGCTCTACTTTACGTAATACCTTTAAACCCAATGGCATCCAGGTATATAGACCTGAGCCCAGCTTACGAATCATACCTGCTCGCAGCATAAGTTTATGGGAAACGATTTCCGCATCGCTTGGAGTTTCTTTAAGAGTTACTAAAAACCATTGAGATGCACGCATTTCTACTCCTGAAGTCGTATTGTTCTTGAATTGAAAGCATTATACAGAAGTTTTTGTTCAAAAACAGATGAATTAAGTGCTGAAAGGGGAGCATGTTGGGCCTTGGCCCAGCATGTCCTGAAATGTGAGTGACCTGATGACTGGTCGCTTATATTTGGATTTTAGATTCTTTCAATAGCGCATTTAATTTAGAGGCTAAATGATCATTATTTTTTCCACCAAGCTGGCTTAATTCATGCGCGTAATTATTATAATGTACTTTGCCTGTTTGCACATTATAAACGGCACCAACCATCGCAATGTCATTTTTCTCTATCATCTGATGCAAAATCGAACTCCGCTCATAAATTTTTTGGATGGTATTGGCAACGTTCAAATCAGTCACATTATTCACGAAGGTAGTATTTTTGCTGTGTCGATTGGTTTCGGTTTCATTCTCGGCATCGATTGCGGGCTTGATTTTATCGAGCAGTTCGGTAATGTGCCCTTTTTCAACCCCGTCACATGCCGATTGAATGGCACCACACCGTGTATGGCCAAGGACGATAATCAGTTTGACGCCTACGACATTACACGCATACTCAATACTCGCCAAAACATCGTTGTTTACTACATTCCCAGCAACACGCACGCAGAAAATATCACCAAAACTCACATCGAAAATGGTTTCAACAGGTACCCTGGAATCAATGCAGCCAAGAACAATGGCAATGGGATGCTGTGCTTTGGCTGTATGTTTAATATCCAGTTGATTTGAACGGTGAATTAAGTTGTCATTGAGGAAACGTTGGTTTCCCTCATACAAAATATTTAATACTTGTGCTGGAGATAGGTGCGATTGCACATCGTATGTGGTGACGTTGATAAAATCAATGTAATTATGGATTTTGTAATGCTCTTTAAATCCAATCATATTCAAAGCAATTTTTTTATTGAGAGCTTGTTCTTCCTTAAACTCTTTTAAAAGTTCGGAAATTTCCTTATCAATGTACTGGGTGTAACGTGCATCAATAATTAATTGTGATTCCCTGGGTATCGAATCAAGTTCAGCAACCAAGGCCGCTTTATTAAGAAAAGTCATTTGTTGGGGGAGCACCAAGCGGTTAATTTCTCCAGTAGGGTGGATTTCCTTCAGGATATTTATCCGCGCCTGACTATTTGATTTCAAAATATAGAATAAGCTGACTGCCAATCCAATTAATATCCCTGTCAATAAGTTAAAGACAATAATACAGACCACAGTGACAATGAATGGAATAAAACGATCGCTGCCTTGAGCAAAAATATTACGGTAAATGGACGGTTTATTCAGTTTATAACCGGTATAGATGAGAATGGCGGCGAGTGAGGATAAGGGTATTTTATTTAAAGTGCCTGGGATCAACATGACTGCAAACAAAATAAAGAATCCATGCAAAATAGTAGATATTTTGCTTGTGGATCCCGCTTGAATATTAATGGATGTGCGTACAATCACTGAAGTAATAGGAATTCCTCCAATTAAACCCGCGGTCAGGTTGCCAACCCCTTGAGCCACCAATTCGCGGCTTGTGGAGGGATGGAGACGTTTTTTATCCAGTTTTTCTCCAGCTTTAAGGTTCAATAAAGTCTCAAGCGACGCAACAATCGCAATGATGATCGCATAAAGATAGACTTGCGGATTAGCCAGGGCAGACCAATTTGGATATTCCAGTTTGCTCAACAATTCATGGAAGTCATTGGTGTGGGGAATATTGACCAGCTGTGGTGAATTTTGGACCAGGCTTGAATCAGTCCAGATAAAAAATTCATTCAGTAATACACCCAAAATGACCACGAGGATGGGGGCTGGAATCTCTTTCAGGATCTTATTTTTTGTCAAATCAAAATAAATTAAGGTACTTAATGAGAGTACCGTAATCAACATGGCTCCAGAATTGAGATGATGGTACAAAGCAAGAATAGGACTTAATGTGATTTCCTCAGTGGTTTCTAATAAATGGGTTTTAAGCTCGTTGAAATCTGCAGAGAGGGTGAATGCGAGTGGTAATTGTTTGATTATTAAAAGAATACCTATCGCACAAAGCAGACCCTGTACTACGTTTGAAGGGACATAGTCGGCTACAAATCCGGCTCTTAAACTTCCAATGATGACTTGAAGTACACCAGCAAGTACCAGCGCAACTAAAAAGGAGTTAAAGTCTCCAATATGAGCAATTGCTGCGACAACGACAGCTGCCATACCTGCTGCAGGTCCGCTGACACTGACATGCGATCCACTTAAACATCCAACTACGACGCCGCCAATGATTCCACTTAAAATTCCAGAAAAAAGAGGTGCGCCAGAAGCTAAAGCAATACCCAAGCATAATGGGATGGCTACAAGAAATACGACTATCGCTGCAACAAAGTCAAATTTAAAATATCTCCTCATATAAATTCGAAATTTACGCGAGTCAACGGATGTATTTGCTAGCATGGAGTATGTTCCTCTATCAACAAAGAAAATAGTATAGCCAGAGAAAAGTAAATTTAATTTTAGACTATAGTGCTATTTATTAAAACATCATTGTAACAAAAATGTTATAAAAATGTTACGGTTTAGTTAAGAATTGTAATCTATCTTATCTTATTGCTGTTTGTGAGCGCATCGTGATTACTTATTGCATGGATTGGTTGAGATAAAATTCAGACTGTAGTGTCGGGGCTACTGCCTTTCAGTCAAGGAGCTCGAGAGTGATTGGTCATGACCGTAACGCCATTCATTCGTAATCTTATCGTGACTCAAAGACAGGATTTGCATGACATAGGCTGGAATTTGCAAGGGGGAGTTCTGGATGACGATCTGGTGGATCGCAACACCCTGATTGATTGCAGGCAGGGCCAGGGAGAAACTGTTGTGATAAAAAAACCTGGATCCGGTTTCGCCCAGACCCAGGCTATAGATTTTACTCCTCAACCCGGTCGAATTCTTCGGTACTGAAGATTTCGTCGGTATTGGTGACTTGATTGGTTATTAAGCCATGCTCAAGATCTCTAAAATTCCACATAGTTTGATCCATAAGCTGGCTGGGTTTAATACTTTGAAGTGCATGCAGAATATTGCTTGGGACCTTGGGGTTTTCCTCTGCAAGCTGATTAATCAAATGCGTTACTTTTTTACGCATCAAATTTTCTTGTGACCCACAAAGGGTGCAGGGGATAATGGGATACGATTGCTCTTGCGCGAAAGTAATAATGTCTTTCTCTTGAACATAGCATAATGGTCGGATGACGATATGCTTTTTATTATCGCTCAGTAACTTCGGTGGCATGGATCGAATATCCCCATTGTATAAAATCGACATCATTAGGGTTCGGACCAAATCATCACGATGATGGCCCAGGGCGATTTTGTTAAAGCCATTTTCCTCTGCATAGCGATAAATAATACCGCGTCGTAAGCGTGAGCATAAAGAGCAGTAGGTTTTACCCTCAGGAATTTTCTCTTTCACAATGCTGTAGGTATCGCGTGTCAGTATTTCATGAGGAATAGATCGATCGGCAAGCCACTGGCGTAAAGCCGAGTCATCCCAACCTGGTTGAGCCTGATCCAGGGTAAACGAAAAGAGTTCAAATTTATTACCAGAGCGTCGGCGTAATTGATCCAAGATCGTTAACAGTGTGAACGAGTCTTTTCCACCTGATAAACAGACCATCACACGATCCCCACGCTGGATCATATTAAAATCTGCAATGGCTTTGCCGGTATAATGCAATAATTTTTTTTCAACTTGAGAAGGATTGGACATTATTAAAAACCTAATGAAAAGTTGTTATTTAGTGGTTTTGTTTTCTGCCGGGAGCAATCCGTTGACCCTGGTTGTTTCTAACCATGAATTGATTAATTCGAGATCGTTTGCGTTCAATGTTCCGGCTAAGTATTTTAATGTTAAAACCGCATTAATCAAACTGTATTGGTCATTAGCCAGTTGATTCTGGGCTTCAAACAAACGCTGTTGGGCATTCACCACATCCACCATGGTGCGTGTCCCTACCTCAAATTGGGCTTCCGTACTTTCCAAGGAGTTTTGTTGTGAAATTACGGTTTGTCTGTCCGCTTTTACTTTGCTAATTCCATCAGTAATGGTATTGAAAGCTATGCGGCTATTAACTACTACATCCCTGTAAGATTGCTCCACTCGTTCACTGGATGCCTGAAAACTATGCTGTGCTTGTCGTGTTTGCGAACGTACTAATCCGCCTTGGAATACAGGGAAATTTAAAGCTAGCCCGACAGTCGATAATTTTTGGTTTGCAGGCAATAAAGGATTCGATGAGTTTACTTCGTTTGTTGTCTCTACGGTGTTACCTTGAAGGGAGATCGTAGGCCAATTCCCCGCAGAAAGCGCTTTCATGTTTTCACGAGCCACTTCAAGATTGTATTTTGCAGACAGCAACTTGTAGTTTTGCTTAAGACCGGTATCTATCCACTGATCAACCACATTAGGCTCTGGCTTGATTAACGGAATTTTACCATCACGTAGAGGAGCTATGACTTCATAAACATGATTGGTCAGTTTTCTTAAATTTTCGCTTTGGTTGATTTGGTTGTTTCGCGATGCAATAACTGTTGCAACCGATTGATCATAGGCTGCTTTTGCTTCATAAACAGAAGTGATTGGGTCAAGACCTACTTCAAAGCGTTGCTTTGCTTGCTCATATTGGCGCATGTTAGCGCGTTTTTTTGCTTCAGCGAAATTTAAAGTATCTTGAGCAAATAGTACATCGAAATACGCTTTGGCTGTTCTAAGAATTAAATCCTGAGCGGCATCATTGAAAACAGCTTGTGCTGCTTTTACGGATGCCTTTGCTTGTTGTACCCTTGCCCAAGCCTGATAATTAAAAATAGCCTGAGATGCAGAAACTTGCCACGTCCTCGAGTTATAAGTGTTATCTTGAATGGTAAAAATACCATCGTTTACATGAAAAACGTTTCGTGTTGCTTGGGCGGTAATACCAACTTGAGGAAGTAATGCAGCACGGGCTTGTGGAAGGGCTTCTGCGCTAGCCATGTATGTATCATACGCATTCTTGAAAATAGGATCATTTTCGAGGGCTTGATGATAGATATCCATTAGGTCTGTGGCAGCAAAGACGTGCGATGACAGACCTAAAGTCATGAGATATCCGAACAGCAATTTTTTCATTAAACTAATTCCTAAAATACAAATTCTTTGGGCTTTGATTTATCAATCAGGAGAGGAATGTTGGTTTCAAAAATGATTCGGTCATGCCAACGCTCCTCATGATCCAATTCATAGAGACGACCCTGCATTACAGGAGATTTTCCTTCAATAGCAAATAACTTGCCTCCAGGCAGAATCTGCAACCTTTGAGTCTCATTTATTTTTTCTACTGCGCCAGTGAATATAACCACATCATAAGGAGCACTTTCTAACCAGCCTTGACTGGCATCCCCGGTGATTAATTCTACATTATTGCAGTGATGTTTTTTTAATTGATGGGCTGCATGGGTGGTAAAATCAGCATAATAATCCACGCTGATTACTTTTTTACACAACTTACTTAACAATGCGGTGAAAAATCCGCTGCCAGTACCTATCTCCAATACTGTTTCATGGCCTTGTAAATCAAGTGCTTGCAGAATTTGTCCTTCTTCCAAAGGGGTCAACATGCGTTGACCATGATGAAGCGGTATTTGCATATCTGAATAAGCAAAATTTACAAATTGTTCAGGAACGAATTCATGTCTGGCTACCAGTTCATACAAATTGAGTATGGATTCGTTTAAAACATCGCCAGTTCGGAGTTGTTGCTTGACCATATTAATGCGTGCGCTTTGATAACTCATTTGCTCTACCGTGTTGATTGTTTTAGGTTAAGATTGACTATTCATTTGCCAAAGCCATCGCTTTGCAACTTATTCGCGGTGTTCCACATTTGAAAATTTTAGAATTCCACAGACATGCTGCGAAACGAGGTGGCAAAAGCGAATTGTCAACACACTTTTAAAACTTTGGCACAATCTTAGCAAAAAAATAGCGCATGTGCTAAGAAATAATGTTTGAATCCCAAATTTCGTGGTGACTCTGGTTAAAGTTTGCTATGATCCGCTATTTTTAATGGTTTTCTAAAATAGATTGTCCCTTATTTTCGATACAGCACGAGAGGTACCGAGGTATTGTGGCGTTTAACGTATAGGAGAATACAGTGCTTGAGCAATTTACTGAATATTTGCAAACTGAAATAGAGACACTGAAGAGTGAGGGCTTATATAAAAGCGAACGTGTTATTTCAAGTCAGCAACAAGCTGCTGTCACAGTAAATCATAAAGAAGTCATTAATCTTTGTGCAAATAATTACTTAGGTCTGGCTAATGATCCGCAACTGATTGCTGAAGGGCAAAAAGCATTGGCTCAATATGGCTATGGTATGGCTTCAGTACGTTTTATTTGTGGTACTCAAACGCCTCATAAACAACTTGAGCAAAAAATTAGTCAATTTTTAAACAAAGAAGATACCATACTGTATTCTTCGTGTTTTGATGCGAATACCGGTCTTTTTGAAACTTTATTGGGTGAAGAGGATGCGATTATCAGTGATGCATTAAATCATGCCAGTATTATTGATGGAGTGCGTCTATGTAAGGCTGCGCGTTATCGATATGCGAATAACGACATGAAGGCTTTGGAGGAGCAATTGATTGCTGCTAAAAATGCTCGATTTCGTTTAATCGCTACAGACGGTGTTTTTTCGATGGATGGAATTTTGGCAAATCTTCCTGCAATTTGCGAATTAGCCGATAAATATGATGCTATGGTTATGGTAGACGATTCCCATGCTGTCGGTTTTATGGGAGAAACGGGACGTGGAACTCCTGAGCATTTTGGAGTAAGTGACCGTATTGATATAATTACCGGCACTCTAGGTAAGGCGCTAGGAGGGGCGTCAGGTGGTTATACCGCAGCAAACCAGACTATCGTTGAATGGTTGCGTCAACGTTCCAGACCCTATTTATTCTCTAATACTTTGGCCCCAGTGATTGCGCATACTTCGTGTGTTGTTCTCGATAATTTAACGAAAAATAATCATTGGGCTGAAAAATTAAAGCGTAATAGCCGCTATTTCCGTGAAGGTATGACCCAGCTAGGATTTAATCTAATCCCTGGGGAACATCCAATTATTCCTGTTATGTTAGGGGATGCAAGCCTGGCAGGACGCATGGCAAACCGTTTGCTCGAGCTCGGTATCTATGTGGTAGGTTTTTCTTACCCTGTCGTTCCTAAAGGTTTAGCTCGAATTCGTACTCAAATGTCCGCAGCACATGAACTACATCATTTGGATAAGGCCATTGAGGCATTTGAAACGGTAGGTAAGGAGTTTTCTGTTATTTAAAGCAACGCCGTCTTCTCTTAACTTTTACAGAGATGATCTTATTTTGAGGTACTTTTATGAAATCATTAGTCAAAGCGAAAAAGGAACCTGGCATCTGGATGGAAGAGGTCGCTATACCTGAATATGGCGTCAATGATGTATTAATTAAAGTTAAAAAAACAGCAATTTGTGGTACTGACATTCATATTTACAACTGGGATGAATGGGCACAAGCGACTATCCCTGTACCCATGACCGTGGGGCATGAGTTTTATGGTGAAATTGTTGCGGTAGGCCAAGAGGTGCAGGGACTTCATGTAGGTCAACGAGTTTCGGGTGAAGGACATTTGACCTGTGGTTTTTGCCGAAATTGCCGCGCAGGCAAACGCCATCTTTGCCGTAATACTTTGGGCGTGGGCGTCAATAGGCCTGGATGTTTTGCAGAATATTTATCCATACCCGCCACCAACGTGATTGTTCTTCCGGATAATATTACTGGAGAGCAGGCTTCAATTCTGGATCCTTTTGGTAATGCAACGCACTGTGCCTTGGCTTTTGATGTAGTCGGAGAAGATGTATTGATTACTGGAGCTGGACCCATTGGTATTATGGCCGCAGCTATAGTAAAGCATATAGGAGCACGTCATGTCGTTATTACTGACGTCAATGATTACCGTTTGGATTTAGCTCGTAAAATGGGGGGCATTCGTGCGGTAAATGTCACACATGAAAAACTATCCGATGTGACTGCAGAACTAGGTATGCTCGAAGGTTTTGACGTGGGTTTGGAAATGTCTGGAAATCCCATGGCTCTAAATGACATGATGAAGGCCATGAATCATGGTGGGCATGTAGCTTTGTTAGGTATCCCTCCTCAAGAAACAGCAATTGATTGGAATCAGGTTATTTTTAAAGGGTTAGTGATCAAGGGTATTTATGGTCGTGAAATGTTTGAAACATGGTATAAAATGATTGCCATGTTACAAAGTGGATTGGATATTTCACCGGTGATAACACACCGTTTTTCAGTTGATGACTACCAACATGCATTTCAAATTATGGCATCAGGTCAATCAGGAAAAGTGATTCTTGAGTGGTAGATATTGAATTGCACTAATGTACATTAAGGTTATATCGAGTATCATTCTCGGGTTATGGCTGTGTTCTACTGCTATTAGGTAAAGAAAAATCCCCTCTTGCATGAATGGGGGAGGGAAAGGTGTGGGGGCATCATCAGCGACAATCAATACCCTCATACCCCCTCGCAGGCACCTTCTCCCCGAAGGGGGAAGGGAACCTTTACTTGACGAGCAGTGCGACCATGCCGTTACCCAAGCCACAAAAGCAGTTTTAAAAAGACGGAGTAGTTATGTCACAATATATTTTTACCATGAATCGCGTCAGCAAAATTGTTGAAAATCAGCGGTTTATTTTAAAAGATATTTCATTAAGTTTTTTTCCTGGCGCTAAAATCGGTGTTTTAGGATTGAATGGTTCTGGTAAGTCCACTTTATTACGCATCATGGCGGGTGTTGATACTCAATTTGAGGGAGAAGCAAGACCACAACCAGGAATTAAAATCGGTTATCTTGAGCAAGAGCCCCAGCTCGATCTGAATAAGACTGTACGCGAAGTTGTCGAAGAAGGCGTGAAGGAAATGAAAGAGAAACTGGCGCGCTTTGACGAAATCAGCATGCGTTTTGCAGAGCCCATGAGCGATGAGGAAATGAATACCTTACTTGCTGAGCAGGGTGAATTACAAAACGAAATTGAAGCTGGTGGTGGCTGGGATTTAGACAGAAAACTCGATGTGGCTGCGGATGCATTGCGCTTGCCAGAATGGGATGCCATTGTGGGGCAGTTATCAGGAGGTGAGCGTCGCCGAGTTGCTTTATGCCGTTTATTACTTTCCAATCCTGATATGTTGCTGCTTGATGAGCCAACAAACCATTTGGATGCAGAGTCTGTCGCTTGGTTAGAACATTTTCTTGAAGGTTTTCCTGGTACAGTAGTTGCGATTACTCACGACCGATATTTCTTGGACAATGCTGCCGAATGGATATTAGAACTGGATCGCGGCGAAGGCATTCCCTACAAAGGCAACTATACTTCCTGGCTTGAGCAGAAAGAGGCACGCCTGGAGATGGAGCAGAAACAAGAAGACGCACACCAACGTGCGATTAAAGCAGAGTTAGAATGGGTCCGTACTTCACCTAAAGGACGCCATGCTAAGAATAAGGCACGTTTAGCCCGCTTTGAAGAAATGAATTCTAAAGAGTTTCAAAAACGTAATGAAACCAATGAAATATACATTCCACCAGGTGAGCGTTTAGGTGATTTGGTTCTCGAAGGGGAAAAAATCAAAAAATCCTTTGGTGATCGAATCCTGATTGATAATTTGGATTTTAAACTCCCTAAAGGAGGTATTTTAGGAATTATCGGTCCTAATGGGGCAGGTAAATCGACCTTCTTAAAAATGATTACCGGTCAAGAAACTCCTGATGAGGGTACGATTCGCATCGGTGACACAGTGCAATTAGCTTATGTTGACCAGCTACGTGATGAATTGGATTCTAATAAAACGGTATGGCAGGAGATTTCTGATGGTCATGACATCATGCAAGTAGGCAGTTTCCAAATGCCTTCCCGCGCTTACGTTGGCCGTTTTAATTTTAAGGGTACTGATCAACAAAAGAAAATGGGTCAACTTTCTGGAGGAGAGCGTAACCGCGTCCATTTGGCAAAATTACTTAAGAGTGGCGGGAATGTCTTATTACTTGATGAGCCCAGTAATGATTTGGATGTAGAAACTCTGCGTGCTTTAGAAGATGCGATTCTCAATTTCCCTGGTTGTGTGATCGTCATTTCGCATGATCGATGGTTTTTAGATAGAATTTGTACTCATCTGATGGCTTTTGAAGGTGACTCACAAATTACGTTCATTGAAGGAAATTACACGGATTATGAAGCAGATAGAAAGCGTCGTCTAGGGGATGCTGCAGATAGGCCATCGCGTATCAAATATCGTAAATTAGAGTCATAGGTTTGAAGCTAACTGCTCTCTCTTGCCTAGTTCTGCGGATAGTCCGAGACGTAGGTTAGGGTCTGCAGTTATCAAGTTTTAATTAAGTGGAGATAAAATTTAAATGAATAAGTTGTTTTGGGCAGGTTTGTTATTGTCTGTTGGGGGTTTAACATCCTGTGTTGACTATGATCCATCTACGTTGCTCACTGATGATGCAGGGTATGTGCATCGAACCGTTCATTACACAAAGGATAAACGGGGTCGTGATTATTTTCCTCAAAAGATTCAAGCAACAGGTGAAAGACGCTTTATTTTTGACCCTAAGGTTTCTGCATGGGCAGCATATGACGAGGAAGGTAATCGTTTATTGACTGGCGGTGGTTCAGCAGGTGTTGATGTATGCGAAGAAAATTCAAATCAATCGTGCAGAACAGTTACTGGAACTTTTAAAGTGTATAATCGAAGAGGGTTTGATTGTAAATCTGGGGAATATCCAGTAGATACTAAAGGCGGTGCAAAAATGCCTTATTGTACTTATTTTTACCAAGGATATACCATCCATGCAGCTTATGAAGTACCAGAGCACCCATCAAGCCATGGTTGTGTGCGTATTTTCCCAAGTGCTGCCAAGTGGTTAAGCGAAAACTTTTTCCGTATCGGTACGAAGGTGATAGTATTAGAATATCCTGATGAGCCGGGTGCTAAACAGCCCACTTTGCCCAATAAATTAGGCTAAAAGGAAGAGGTTTATTATAGTCTGGGTGCAACCCAATGCCGAAACCCAGGTTTGCTTCTCGCTTCAGTTACCCTCACCCCAGCCCCTCTCCCGAAAACGGGAGAGGGGAGGTCTACGCAAATCTCGATCGCAATATTTATCGCCGCAGGCTGCTTACCATCATCCAGTGAACCATTTCCTTTTTCCCTCGGGGGGAAGGTACCCGATAGGGCGGATGAGGGTGAGTTAATTAACCCTCACCCCAGTCCCTCTCCCGAAAACGGGAGCGGGGAGGTCTATGTAAATCTCGATCGCAATATTTATCGATGCAGGCTGCTTACCATCATCAAGTGAACCATTTCCCTTCTCCCCTGGGGGAGAAGGTGCCCGTTAGGGCGGATGAGGGTGCTAATTATGGTCAATAAAGGTTAAATATCCTTGTTTCTCCCCCAAAACAAGGGGAGTGCAATAATAATTAAGGAGTATTCGGTGGTAGTGAAGGCTGGGTAGAGTGGTTTTCAGGCAAAGTAGGTTGTCCAGGTGTTGCTGGAGTTGGTGTTGGTGTTGCCGAAGGATTTGCAGGGGCAGTAGGTTGTGTTGTCGTCGTGGGCGTTGTCGTTGTCGGAGCTGCTGGCGACGGTGCTGTAGGAGCAGCGGCTGGATTTGGTGTCGCTCCGGTAGGTGGATTCGTGGAGTTCGCTGCATTAGGAGCAGTACTTTGTGGTTTTTCCTGTGTCACTGTGCCTCTGGGAGCGGCAATCATTTGGGTAATTCCCAAGTCTCCAGTCATCTTACGGCCTATAGTTAGGTCCACACTCAGTAACTGGGTTACTTTTTCCTTATCATTCTGATAAACCACTTGTAAAGGTAAATTAATTTTCCATTGATTGTCTTTTGCTTCGGTTATAACAACTTGTCCGTCTACTTGACTGCTCACGGTCAGTTTTTGCGATTTAATCGCTTCCAAATTACCTGATTTCTGTAAAGCGGTATTAAAACCAGTCCAACCTTGCTCCGTAAAACAAGCTTGCAATTTTTGTAATTGAGCATCTAAGTTGGTTGGATTAAAGTCAAATGCCTGGGTAACCGCTTTTGCGGCCCATTGCATGACCACTGATTGATCAATTGTTTTGGTTTCAGGCGGGATTTTGTACTCACAATTGATGGCAGCTGCCGGTGCTGCTGTTGCAGGATGTACCGATGGCAAATTTTGTCCGGGTGGTGTTGGTGTAGCAGGAACAGGTTTTAGGGCACTTGGAGTTTGAGGCGGTGGTGCGACTGGCTGAGTGTTTTCAGCATGAACTTGAGTACCAAGTAAAGCAAAAAGGGTACCCCATAGTAAAGTGTTCTTCATGAAATTAACTCCTTAAATAGTATGTAGCAATTCTGCGATAATAAGAGCCGCTAGTCTAGCAGTTTTTTGTTCTTGATCCAAAGGCGGTGACAGTTCAGCAACATCAAAACTAACTACTTTGCCACTTTGAATGATGTATTTCAAGAGCGGTAAAATTTGCCATGGCATCAATCCGAGTGGCTGTGGAGCACTTACGCCAGGAGCAAAAGATTCTGCTAAAACATCCAGACACAGTGTCACATAGATGTGATCTAGATTCAGCATAAAATCATCGAGAAAAGCCAAATGCCATGCTACGCTGTTTGCATACAATTCTTCAGCAGTCAGATAATGGACATTAAGTTCATTAGCGCGTTCAAAGAGAGAGGGGGTATTGCCTAATCTTTGGATTCCCAAGCAGCAATAGTTAAAGGGTTGGTTATTTTCTTTACAATATGCTGCGATTTGTGAAAAAGGGGTTCCTGAGGTGCCTGGTTGATTTTTTTGGTGTGGTCTTAAATCAAAATGTGCATCAAAATTAATGATTCCCAGCTTACTGTAATGAGGTGCTAAACCTTGATAATGAGCCCAGGCAATTTCATGGCCTCCACCGAAGGCAACCGTTTGATGCCCTTGCTGATGACAAAAACTGATGAGATTGGCAAATTGAGCTTGCGCAGTTTCCAGTTCGTCTTCCTCGCAGAAAATAGTCCCCAGGTCATAAAATTGCTTATCTAAAGAGCACGGTAGTTTGGCTAATTGGGTTTTGATTTGATCTGGTCCTAATTTTGCTCCTGGTCTTCCCATATTTCGGCGAACGCCCGCATCACTGGCAAAGCCAAGAAAAACGGTTTTTTTCTCTTTAGTAATGAGCTCAGTTTGTTGCACTGGAAAAATGATCTTTTGAAAGAAGCGTTCAGCACTTATCGTATCCTTTCTACCTTGCCAGAGTGAAGGGTTGGCACGTTGGTAATTGGAAAGATGTTCAAACATTAAATTCTCCCTAATCTTTAATTAATTCTTTAAGAATCTATATAAAAAAGAGACCTAAGTGCAATTGATACTCAGTACTCTAGAAAAATTTTCATTATAAGTCACGGTACAACGTTCGGTTCCACGAGGAATTTTTTGAATTAATTGAATTTTAGTCTGTGTATATTCACAAGCTACCCAAGTTTCTTGTCTATCAAATGACCAAGTTAATTTTTTAACTTTTGAAACTTCAGTGTCAGGGGCTAAGCTGGCATGTTCTTTAGGGTGTCCTGAATAAAATGTGACGCGATCAAACTGATGAATACTATTCAAATCATCCTGGAATGCCTCCCATGCTTTGATATCATGTTGTAAAGACTGAGTTGTTTTTATGGTCTCTGGGCAATGTATCGCAGTTGCGGATGCTGGACCACAAAAGACAATAAAACCCCAAAAGACGTTTATCCCAATAAAAATTCGCATCAATGGCACCCCAGAAATTTTTGCTTAGTATAGCACGTGGATTATTGTGTCCAAATATTGATCATCACTTAATCTAATTGCGTTTTTGCCATCTGCCTTAAAGTGTTGCGATCAATCTTTCCAGTAAAACCATAAGGCAATTGGTCCATGATAATGACTTGATATGGGCGTTTGGTGGGGGGGAGTGAGGCATGAGCAAAATCCATCAATGTTTGGGCGTGCACGTGTTTGTCTCTATTTTTAAGTACCACATAGACAATGATTTTATCATTATTTGCTTTATTTTTATTGGGTAGTGCAATTGCAGCAGCTTCCTTAACTGCACTGTGTTGATAAAAGATATTTTCAATTTCACTGGGAGAAATGAGCTCTTTTCCGCAACGTATAATATCTACTTTACGACTGACGAACCAATAGTATCCCTCTTTATCGCGATATGCTAAATCCCCTGTATGCAACCAGCCATTTTTTATCGTTTTTGCGGTTAAATCAGGATCCTGCCAATAGCCTGAACACATACTTTCGCCATGAACAATAATTTCTCCAGTTTGATGTGGATTTAAAATGACTTCACCTTTTTCATCAATTAAGCGCATGTCCATACCCTCTATGGGAAAGCCAATTGATCCGGTTTTCTTTTTTCCATAAGGAGGGTTCATGGAATAGATTTGCAATTCAGACATCCCGCAGCCTTCGGTAATTTCGGCATGAAACAATAGATTAAATTTTTTCTGCAGTGAGATAGGCGTTGCATCCCCAGCAGAAAAACAAAAATCAAGGGTGTTGATTTCATACCCTAAAGATTCCGCATGATTAATAAGTTCAAGATAAAGCTTAGGAAACCCATAGATTTTCGTAATCCCATAGAGGTTTAATTTGGTTAATGCATCTTTAGGATCAAAGCTAGGTAATAGGATCACCGTAGCTCCTACTGCATGAAAAGGTAAAATTTGTGAACCTAAGCCAATCAAATAACAGATTGGAAACATGACTAAAGTTTGATCAGTATGATTTATTTGAATTTGGCTGAGCTGATTTTGGGTGCCTTGACTGAGACTATAGTGAGTATGGACCACTACTTTGGGTAAGCCTGTGGTTCCAGATGTAAAAAAAATTAAGGCAGGTTCTTTAGGGTCGATTGTGATATCAGCGGGAGTGGATATTGCTCTAGGTGCTAGTAAATCTTGGAAATTCTTAACTCCGGAATAGCCTGCTGATTCCGAGGTGAGATAACATTCATCAATTTCGTTTAATATTTTTTCATCATCAAGTAGCTGTTGATAATAATGTGCAGTAGTTATAAAAACACGCGCCTTACTCTGTTCCAACACATAATGAATCAGTTCATTGTTAAATTGAATGTTCACTGGGACGGCTATAGCACCTATCATAAAACAGGCATAGTAACATAAAACGATTTCAATACTGTTTGGCAAAAGAAATGCAATGCGGTCTCCTTGTGAGACCCCTTGTGCTAAAAATGCATTGGCCATACGGTGCGTTAATTCATCCAGTTTTTTATACGTATAACTCTGTTGATCAATAATCAAGGCAATTTTATCAGGAAACTGTTTCGCTGATTGAGCGAGTAAGGTGCTTAATTGATACATAGATATCCTCATCGTGAGTAGACTATAAGATCATCCAATCAATGGATACCCTAAGATATTTGAGCTTACACCGATCTATTGCCTACAATCTATAATATAGTTCGTTCATTGGGCAATGCTATGTCTAAAAAAATTTTAATTGCAATTGATGGCAGTGACATCTCAACGCATGCAATGCAAGAAACAATAAAACTTATGAAAGAAGAGCAAGTTCAATTACTTATTTTACATGTTGTTGAAGTACATTTTATGTTTCCTGGTATTGATTATATTTCGTTGCTCTCTCACTACACAAAGGAAGGTCAAATAATTTTAGAGAATGCTAAAAAATTAGTCACGGGTCAGCCTTTAGTTCAGTGTGACACCAAATTAATGGAACACAATCTATTGCAAGGAAGGATCTCTGAAGCGATTGTCAATGAAGCTAAAAGCTGGTCTGCAGATTTAATCGCATTGGGTACGCACGGACGTCGAGGTTTTAATCGATTATTTTTAGGTAGTGTTGCCGAAAACACAGTCCGCATTGCTACAAACCCTGTGTTACTTATTCCTCCACCAACGATAAATTGATATTTCTCAATCTGCATGAGTTTTGCTTCATCGGCCTTTGTTCGCCATCAAATACGCATAAAATTATGCCAAGTTTACTCAATGTCTGGTATGATTCGTGCATGGCAAATAAAAAGAGTAAGAGGGTATTGTGATTGTTATTACCGGTGGAGGTAGTGGGATAGGAAGATCATTAGCTTTTTCTTTGGCAAAACGAGATCAAACAGTCTTAATTGTGGGTAGAAGAAAGCAACCATTGCAAGAAACAGCCTCTTTTTCTTCAAACATTCAATATATTTGCGCTGATGTGTCAACACTTGAAGGTTTAGACTTAATCAAAAATCAATTACGCGATGTGGATCAGGTTCGTGCACTGGTTAATAATGCTGGAACTTTAAATCCTTTGACCTCCATAAAGGATATAGAGCCTAAAGACTGGCATCATGCTTTAAATACCAATTTAAATGCTGCTCTTTTTCTTCCACAAAAGATATACGATAAATTGACTAACGGCCGTGTTTTAAATATTGGTTCTGGAGCCGCCCATTTCCCGATTAGGGGCTGGACTGCGTATTGTGTTTCTAAAGCCGCTTTATCCATGCTGACCAAATGTTGGCAATTGGAATCTGATGCAATTGCTTTTGCTAATGTAATGCCAGGCATAATCGATACCGAAATGCAAGCGATTGCCCGAAGTAAGGATAATCCTGATTATGAACGAATTAATTTTTATAAACGATTGAAAGAGGAACATCGCTTGGTGTCACCGGATACAGTCGCAGAATTCTTGACTTGGCTCTTACTGGATGTGGACAAGAAAACCTATGTTTCTAAGGAATGGGATATCTATGACACAAAACACCATAACGCATGGCTCAAGCCACCTCATCAAGTTCTTCATTGGGATTTTTAATGGTTCCTTGTGACAAATTACTATTGAATGCAACTACTATTGATGCTCAGGGAAATCAATTGCTGCAGCAAGCAATTGCCATTAAAAATGGCCTTATTGCCTGGTCTGGACCACAGACAGAATTGCCTGCAGAATTTTGTAAGTCATTGCATGAAGAAGATTGTCAGGGACAGTTGATTACCCCTGGGCTAATCGATTGCCATACGCATTTGGTGTATGCAGGAAATCGCTCCACCGAATTTCAAATGAAATTAGCTGGAGTGAGTTATGCTGAAATTTCTAAAGCAGGTGGTGGGATATTATCTACAGTGCATCAGACTCGCGCTGCCTCAGAAGATGAGTTAATCAAACAATCGTTGCCCAGAATTCTTGCATTATGGGCAGATGGGGTGACTACGGTTGAGATTAAATCAGGTTATGGGTTGGATTTGGCTAGCGAATTAAAAATGCTGCGAGTAGCCAAACGTTTGGGCGAGATAACGGGTTTAAGGGTAAGAAAAACATTCCTTGGTGCGCATGCAATAGGACCCGAATTTAAAGGAAACAGCCAGGCATACATTGATGTTCTTTGCCAAGAAATGTTGCCCGCATTATGTGAAGAAAATTTAATAGATGCTGTAGATGTATTTTGTGAGAGTATTGCCTTCTCATTAAAACAAACCGAGCAAGTTTTCATGGCAGCGCGGGAATTAAATTTGCCTATAAAATGCCATGCAGAACAATTATCCAATCTTGGAGCAAGCCAGCTTGCTGCAGAGTTTGGTGCTTTGTCTTGTGATCATTTGGAGTTCCTGGATGAGAAAGGAGCCTATGCGATGGCAAAAACAAATACGATTGCTGTTTTGCTTCCTGGGGCTTATTACTTTCTGCGTGAACAACACAAACCACCCGTCGATCTATTGCGTCGAGCTGGTGTAGGAATGGCCGTTGCCACTGATTGTAATCCGGGCTCGTCGCCAACTACTTCATTACGTTTGATGATGAGTATGGCCTGCCAATTTTTTTCATTATCTGTGCCTGAAGCATTGATGGCGGTCACCAGTCATGCTGCAAGAGCATTAGGTTTGCAAAAAGAACTGGGAGCAATTGAGCAAGGCATGAACGCCGATTTGGTATGGTGGTCTGTTAATGACAGTGCTGCCCTTTGTTATTATTTTGCTTATCCCTTACCTCATCGTACGATGATTGGAGGGGAGTGGGTGTCTCCAAAGGATAACTATTAGGAATAAAATATGCTGAAATCACTAAAAACAATTCTTTCTGTAGGTATTATGGTATGTTCTTTTACTGTTTGGGCGGTGAATCCAGTATCAGTTAAAAAAGAAACATCGGTTTATATCATTGATATCAAGTACCCTCAAGGCTTTAAGGATGCGCGGATCAATGCCGCTGTGCAATCCTTTATTGAAAAAACTAAAAAAAACTTCCTTAAAGAAATTGCGGACGATGCAGATGTTCCTGCGGATGCACCAGGAAAATCAGGTTTAAATGTCACTTATTCTTTGCCTTTTAAAACAAAAAAGGCTTTAAGTGTATCGTTTAATATTTCAATTTATCATCGAGGAGCTGCGCATCCATCAAATACGGTGGCCGTATTGAATTTCATTGATGGTCGTCAGGTTGAGTTATCCGATTTATTTCGTCCTGAAGTAAATTATTTAAAGCCTATTGCGAGTTTTTCTAATAAAAAAATCAGTGGAAAAGGTTTTGCAGATCAAAAATGGATTGACGAGGGAACTAAGCCTACAGATAAAAACTATAAAATCTGGTCTTTTTCACCCCAAGGAATAAATATAATTTTCGATACCTATCAAGTTGCTGCATATGTATACGGACCTCAGACTGTAAAAATACCCCTATCACAGATTTCGTCTTTAATTAAGCCTGAAATAATGCACAATGTTTGGGGTCGTTAATGGCTGATACTCCTTTTATAGCTGCCGATAAAAAGGTAGCTGAACTTTCTGTAAGAGTTGTTGTGCTGGCTATAATACTTACTGTATTACTAGCGATGTCTAATGCATATCTTGCGTTGAAGTTGGGAATTTTAACCTCAGCATCAATTCCTGCGGCAATCATTTCTATGGGTATTCTGCGTTTTTTTAAAAACTCCACCATCCTTGAGAATAATGCAGTGCAAACTGCTGCATCTGCAGGCGAAGCTGTTGCTGGGGGGATTGTTTATACCATTCCAGCGTTGATTATTATTGGTTATTGGAATCATTTTGATTACCTCACTAATTTTTTTATTGCAGTGTGCGGTGGCATTTTGGGGGTATTATTTTCCATACCGCTTCGCCGTATTTTAGTTCATGATCCCTCTCTCAAGTTTCCAGAGGGACGTGCAATTGCGGAGGTACTAAAATCGTCGGTTGAAAAAACAGGGATCAAAGACATATTGATTGGCGGTGCTGTCGGAGGGCTTATTGAATTATTCCAAACTGGATTTAAAGTAGTCGCCAATAGCTGGGGTTATTGGTTTGTGATACAGCGCTCTCTATTTGGTCTTGGTGCCGGCTTTTCCGCTACAATGATAGGTGCTGGTTATCTGGTTGGCCATGATATGGCAATCAGTATTTTTTTGGGGGCCGTGATCTCTTGGTTAATCGCATTACCTGTGGTCAGTCAATTTTATCCTGAGTTTGTAAGCCATTATCCTGCAGAGCAAGCAGCGTCCTTTTTATGGAATAGCGAGATGCGATATCTAGGGATAGGAGCTATGTTGTTTGCAGGTGTTTGGACTTTTTTAAAATTAGTGAGGCCCCTATCCACAAGTATCCAAAATTCACTGAAATCCTTTATGTGCAAAGGGAATAAAGACATTCAACCTTTGCGGACTGATCAAGACATGCCTTTACCTTATATTTTGATCGGCACTGGTGCGTTAGCAGCCATCCTGTTTCTCTTTTTCCAGCTGGTTCTGCCGCTGCAGCAAGTGGGACTGGATAATGAGTATTCACCGACTCTTATTTTTCTCGCGGTTATTTATGTTTTGTTTATAGGGTTTATTTTTTCTGTTATTACCGCCTATTTTTCCGGTATGGTGGGGGTTACAGCCAGTCCAGGTAGTTCGGTTGTTATTTCAGGAATGCTTTTTGCTGCATGGTTGCTTTTGGTTGCAGTGGATCATCTATTACCTTTACCGTTAAAGACAGAACAAATTCAGGCAGCTGAAGCCATTACAATCATGATTGGTGCTGTAGTAACCGGTATAGCGGCGATTGCCAATGATAACACTCAAGATCTTAAAGTCGGTCAGTTGGTTGGTGCAACTCCATGGAAGCAACAATTGATGCTGTTGCTTGGCGTAGTCATTTCTTCATTGGTTATTCCTCCGGTGATGCAGTTGCTGTTTAATGTTTATGGAATTGCAGGGGTAATGCCTCATGAGGGTATGGACCTAAGTCAATCTTTGCCTGCGCCAACAGCGGCTTTAATGGCGGCGATTACTGAGGCTGTTTTTCGAAATTCATTGCCATGGACGATGATGTTGATTGGTTCTGCAATTATTCTCCTTATTGTTTTCGTCAATTATTTGTTGCGCTTAAGTCGTTATTTAAACTTATCCATTTTAGGCGTTGCGATAGGAATGTATTTACCACTTTCCTCCTCCTTTCCACTTTTTATTGGCGGGATGATCGCGCTGTTTGTAAAAAGACGTTTGAAACGCGTGGCTCCTGTTGAAGAAGAGGTATTAACCCGCAAACAAAGAGGGACGCTTATCGCCTGTGGATTGGTTGCCGGTTCTGCAATTGTAGATGTGTTGCTTGCAATTCCTTTTTCGATTTTTCAAAGTCCGGATGCGTTGCAAATAGTGGGGCCAGAATGGAAAAACATCGGTGTTTATTTAGGCGTTTTAACCACTTTATTACTTGCGTGGTGGATCCATAATCGGGTTGTTAAATACAAGTAATTTAAAGATTAGTATCATAAAATTAAGCGTTTCATTGCTTAATCCCAGGCATAGCGAGGGATTTCTTGATGGTGATACCGAACCACAGCAAGGGAGTTCCCTCACTGCGCGCGGGACTGCGGTTGGGTAGATAATGCCTACAGGGAGGATGAGCGGATTGGTGGTAGCCAATGAGCCCTCATCTATACCCCTCTCCAAGGAGTGGGAGAGGGGATTAGGATTACAGTGACTCAACCCTGAGTTTATGCTCTAACAGTTTTTCCTTAGTTTGTTGTGCTTGTGCTAATTTTTCCTGTTCTTTCGCGATAATTTCTGCGGGGGCTTTATCTGTAAATTTAGGATTATTTAGTTTTCCTTCAGCAAGACTAATGTCTTTATCCAGTTTACCTAACTCTTTATTCAAACGGGCTAGCTCAGCTTCCTTATCGATTAAATCAGCCATAGGAATGAGTAACTCGATTTCTCCTAGTACCGCAGTCGCTGAGACAGGTGCTTTCTCATCTGCTCCTAAATAATGAATATCACTTAATTTACTGAGTGCTTTTAACGTGTGTTGATATTTTTCTACTCTGTCTTTAAGCACTGGTGTCACGTTACGAATATATAGTGGAATCAGCTTGGCAGGTGAAATGGACATTTCACTGCGTATGGTGCGCACCGCTTGAATTGCAGATTTTAACCATTCTAATTCCTCTTCAACAGTATCATTGATGAACTCAGAGTTTACTTGTGGATAAGCACTCGTCATGATGCTTGCGCCATTTTCGCTGGTTAGCTTTGAGGTACGCTGCCAAATTTCCTCTGTAATGAATGGCATTAAAGGATGCAGCATTTTAAGGATGTGATCCAGCACATGAATTAAGGTTCTACGAGTACCCCGCTTCAAAGCGCTCAGTGCCTGTTCATCTTGTAATACTGGCTTAGATAATTCCAAATACCAGTCACAATATTCATGCCAGACAAATTCATAAATCGTGCTTGATAATAAGTCAAATCGGTAGGTTTCAAAATAATGATGTACTTTGCTAATAGTACGTTGCAAGCGTGATAAAATCCACTGATCTGCCGGAGTATACTGAAATGCTCCATCATCGAAATCCATTAGATCTTCATCAGTATTAAGTAATACATAACGCGCAGCATTCCATAGTTTATTACAAAAATTGCGGTACCCCTCAACACGACCGATATCAAAGCGTACATTACGTCCAGTTGATGCGAGAGAGCAATAAGTAAAGCGAAGGGCATCTGTTCCATAAGCGCTGATCCCTTCAGGGAATTCTTTACGGGTGTTTTTAATTATTTGATCACGAACTGAAGACAACATTAAATTGGAAGTTCTTTTTTCAATCAAGGATTCGAGGTCAATTCCATCCACTATATCCAAAGGATCAAGGACATTACCTTTAGATTTGGACATTTTGTGTCCTTCACTGTCCCGGATTAAACCAGTAATAAAGACTTCTTTAAATGGAATTTTCCCTGTAAATTTTAAGCCCATCATGATCATGCGGGCAACCCAGAAAAAGATAATATCAAAGCCAGTAACGAGCACGGAAGTTGGGTAGAACTGTTCTAACTCGGAAGTTCTTTCGGGCCAGCCTAGAGTAGAAAAGGGCCAAAGTGCAGAAGAAAACCACGTATCGAGAACGTCTTCATCTTGTTTTAATGTCGTTGAATCTTTAATTTTATATTTAAAACGAACATCATTTTCACTATAACCCACATACACATTACCATTGCTGTCATACCAGGCAGGTATTCGATGTCCCCACCATAATTGACGACTAATGCACCAGTCTTCAATGTTATCCATCCATTGAAAGTATGTTTTGCTCCAGGTTTCAGGAATAAACCGGATTTCACCATTTTTTACGGCTGCTATTGCCGGTTCAGCCAGTGGCTGGGTTTTGACATACCATTGGTCGGTTAATAGGGGCTCGATAATGACATTCGACTTTTCACCACGAGGTACTTTTAACTTATGCGGCTCTGTTTTAACTAATAAGCCTGCTGCATCAAGGTCTTTAACAATTTGTTCTCGAGCGATGAATCGATCCATGCCTTGATATTTGAGGGGTGCATTTTTATTGATAGAGGCCTTTTTAGTCAATATGTTTATGACTGGAAGATTATGACGCTTACCCACTTCATGATCGTTGAAGTCATGAGCAGGGGTAATTTTAACACAGCCACTACCAAACTCTTTGTCTACGTACTCATCAGCAATAATCGGGATTGTTCGATCACAAAGAGGCAGATGAACTTGTTGTCCAATAAGATGTTTGAAGCGTGGATCTTCAGGGTGTACGGCAACTGCGGTGTCGCCTAACATCGTTTCAGGTCGAGTGGTCGCAACAATAAGCGATTCAGTTGAGTTCACAATGGGATAGCGAATATGCCAGAGAAAACCATCTTCCTCTTCAGAGAGCACCTCAAGATCGGATACTGCAGTGCCTAATTTAGGATCCCAATTGACTAAACGGGTTCCACGATAGATCAGTCCTTCATCATAGAGCTGTACAAATACTTTTTGTACGGCAGCCGACAACCCTTCATCCATAGTAAATCGTTCCCGATTCCAATCTACAGATGCCCCCAAACGTCGCATTTGTTGGGTTATGGTATTACCCGATTCATTCTTCCATTGCCAAACTTTCTCTAGAAATTGTTCACGGGTAAGATCTTTTCTCGAGATTCCTGAAGCTTCAAGTTGTCGTTCAACGACCAGTTGCGTTGAGATACCGGCATGGTCAGTGCCAGGTTGCCATAGCGTTTTATCACCTAACATACGGTGATAACGGGTTAAAGCATCCATAATGGTATGCTGAAAACCATGCCCCATATGCAGACTCCCCGTGACGTTAGGGGGGGGGAGCATAATGCAATATCGTTTACCGTCACCATGCGGTTGAAAGTAATGATGATTTTCCCAGTTTTTATAGCATGCTTTTTCGATTGCTTCAGGGGAATAGACTTTATCCATGATTAGACCTGTACTGATAAAAGCGAAATACTACCACAAATTCAGTCATAAGTTGAGCCAGTAAGGCCATCAATAACGTGATGTAAACTAATTTTATAATTGATATTTTTTTTAATTTCCTCTGGTGAGTCGTTCACATGTTCTATCAATCGCCAATCAAAGGCATAGGCTGTTTCAAGGGTCCCGGATTACGGCTTCGCCGAACCCAGGTTACTTGCTTAATGTTTTTGATCAGGTACTTGTACATCGGGAATTTTTGCTTCATCGAACTGAGGCTCAGATGCTTTTGAGCGATGATCTTCTGCGATATAGGTATACAAAGTGGGTACTACAAACAAAGTGAACCCTGTTCCAATCAACAAGCCCGTTGCAATCACTAATCCTATATCAAAACGACTTACTGCTCCAGCGCCACTGGCAATGAGTAAGGGGAGTACACCAAATACCATTGCTGCAGTAGTCATGAGAATTGGTCTTAAGCGAATTCCAGCTGCTTCTTCTACCGCCGCTCGTCTATCCAAGTTTTTCTCACGTTGTAAATGGTTGGCAAAATCAACGATCAAAATTCCATGTTTGGAGATTAATCCAATAAGGGTAATCAAGCCTACTTGAGTATAAATATTGATACTTGCCAATCCCAAATTCAGTGGAATTAATGCGCCACAAATGGACATGGGCACACTAATTAATACAATTAACGGATCGCGAAAGCTTTCATATTGAGCTGAAAGTACCAAGAAAATAATAATGATCGCAAAGACAAATGCAAATAAGAGAGCGCTTCCTTCTTGCATAAATTGTCTCGATTCGCCGCCATAGTCGTAAGCGAAACCTTTGGGTAAGGTATCATTTGCTGCTTCTTGTAAAAACTGCAGGCCTTCTCCTAGCGTTTTTCCGGGCATCATTACTGCCTGAATGGTGGCTGAATTCATTTGCTGAAAATGTGAGGCCGCATTCGGTGCAGTTTTTTCTACAGCAGTCACTACAGTTGAAAGAGGGACCATTGTCCCATGAATACTTTTAACATAGATCTGTCCCAATTGTTCAGGGTTCATGCGAAATGAACGGCTTAATTGGGGAATTACTTGATAGCTACGGCCCTCGAGGTTGAAGTAATTGACATAATTACCTGACAAAGCGCTGGTTAAGCTGCTTCCTACAGCTTGCATGTCTAATCCCATTTCAGACGCTTTAGAGCGATTAATATCCAATATAATTTGCGGTTTATTAAATTTGAGGGAATTATCGACATAGATAAACAAGCCGCTTTTACGCGCTTTATCGGCAAGCTTATTGGAAACGTCTAACAGGCTCTGAAAGTCATTTGTTGTTTTGATGACGAATTGTACTGGAGTACCGCCTCCGCCCCCAGGTAAGGGGGGTGGTACAATTGCAAAAGCATTTAAACCGGCGACCTGTGATAATTTATCTTGTAGCGGCTGTTTTAGAGCAAACTGACTTTTACTGCGTTGATTCCATGGCTTCAATACCATGCCCGAGATGGTTTGGCTGCTGTTGTTGACCGTAAAATAATTTTCTGTTTCAGGGAAACTTTTATAAATTTCATCAAAGGGCTTAGTGAAAGACTCGATATAATTAAGTGTTGCAAATTGTGGGATCATTGCCATAACAAAAAAGAACCCCTGGTCCTCATCGGGTGCGGTCTCTGCTGAGGTATGGATGTAGAGATAAGGCAGCATCAAGATAACCACTGCCGCAAAAAATAACATAATCACCCGGGTGTTCAACAAACTATGTAAGGCATTTTGATATTTCAATTTAAGTTTGTTGAAAAAATTATCGAGAAAATGAACAAACTTACCACTGCTAATGTCTTTGGATAACACTCTTGAGCACATCATGGGGGAGAGCGTTAATGCAATAATTCCAGAAATGATTACTGCACTGGCTAAAGTAAACGCAAATTCTTTAAATAAGGCTCCAGTCAGCCCTCCCATAAATCCAATAGGTGCGTACACCGCAGCCAATGTAATGGTCATTGCAATGACTGGAGTGGCGATTTCACGAGCACCAATCAATGCTGCGTCAAAAGGAGTTTTTCCTTCTTCTATGTGGCGATGGACGTTTTCAACTACGACAATCGCGTCATCGACGACCAAGCCAATTGCCAAGACAAAAGCAAGTAAGGTTAACAAATTAATACTATATCCTAACATAAGCATTAGGGTGCATACGCCAACCAATGAGAGAGGAATAGTGACAATTGGAATGAGTACGGAGCGGATAGATCCTAAAAACAGGAAAATCACTACAATCACAATGAGTCCGGCTTCAATAATGGTATGAGTCACTTCATCTAAAGAGGCTCTAATGAACGCGGTTGCATCATACACTATTGTTCCTGTTAGGGATGGTGGAAATTCTTTGATGATTGAAGGAAGAATTTTTCGTACATCACTAATTACCGTCAGAGGGTTTGCCGTTGGTGTGGGGGTGATGGAGATAAATACTGCTTTTTTCCCATTAAAGGTAACCGAGGTATCATAGTCTTGTGAGCCTAACTCAATTTTGCCCACATCGCGTAAACGGACAATAGACCCTTTGTCACTTTTAACAATCAAATTACTAAATTGTGCTGCATCATTCAGATCGGTTTTTGCGGTGATGCTGATTGCCACGTATTCGCCTTTAGTATTGCCTGCTGCAGTCAAGAAATTATTTTTGGCAAGTACAGCCGATACATCCGAGGGAGATACGCCTAATGCGGCCATTTTCATAGGGTCCAGAAAAATTCGCATGGAGTAGGTTGCACCACCTAAAATTTCCGCTTTTGCCACACCATCTACTGTTTGCAGTTGAGGCTGCACGACACGGGTTGCGTAATCGGTAATTTGTTGTGGGGTCATTTCGGTACTATCCAAGCTGATGTACATCAATGCAGTTGAACTATCCGATGTTTTCAATATGACAGGTTGTTGCGACTCTTTAGGCAATTGATTTAAGGTTTGTTGTACTTTACTCATCACATCGGTAAAAGCCACCTGAGGGTCGAAGTTTAATTTAATGTTGAGCGTGATCGTGCTTAAACCTTGTGTACTCGAAGAGGTCATGTAATCGATCCCTTCTGCACTGGCAACGGCTTTTTCTAGAGGTGAGGTAATAAATCCTGCAATCAGATCGGCATCTGCTCCTGGATAACCGGTCATAATTGTAATTACTGTATTATCCATGCGAGGGTATTGACGAATTTGCATGTTATAAATGGAATTAATACCAAAAAGAAAAATGAGCAAACTAATTACCATGGCAAGTACGGGCCGTTTGATAAAAAGATCGGTAAACTTCATAACTGTTCCTGATTAAAAATTTCGTAATAGGTAAAATGCAATTTGGTTGCATTGTAGCTGGCCCGGGATCTATTGTCGTCATCCCCAGTACTACGAGGACTCTCCACACCGAAGACCGGGTTAATAAGAGATCCTTTGTAGCATTCAGGATGACGCCTGGCTGCAGCAGCTGGTTTTTATTGTCCTAAGAGATCCGGATTACTGACCTCATTGAGTTTGACCTCATTATTGATGACAACAGGCGTACCATTTTGTAATTTTATTTCACCCGCACTCACCACTAACTGTCCTGCCTTAACTCCTTTTTTGATGACGGTATAATTTCCATGCTGTTCACCTGTGCTTACAAACACACGTTTCACCGTCAGCAGGTCAGAACCGTCTGGATTTTTCTTCCCTTCCGCATTTTTCTCAATAATGTACACGGCATTACCATATAAGCTATAGGAAATAGCAGTAGAAGGAACAATCACTGTATTGGGTTCAGCGGGTTGGCTGATTTCAATCGAAGCAAACATCCCGGGTACAAACGTAAAGTTACGAATTTTATTTTTGCTGTTTAAATCGGTATCGCAAGTAATAATTCGCTTATTGCCCATAGGTTCTTTGCGGATTTTCAATAATGGAGAATTTTCGGGATCTTTAATCGCTGATGTAGGGCAATTAGCAAGGGTACCCTGAACGAGCATATTGTGGGTGTTGAGATCTACTTTGGAGTTAATGGCATTAACTTTAGCCTCAAAAAGTGCATTAGGAAATCCCTCTACAGAAAATGTAATGGTTTGATTAGGCCGAATACGTTTGTAGAGTTGTTCTGGAAGATAAAATTCCAGATATAATGGATCAAGTGATTGCAAAGAAACAATTGTTGTTTGTCCAGGACTGATAAATTGACCTAGATTCACTTGTCGTATACCTAATTTTCCAGCAAAGGGTGCCGTAATGTGTTTTTGCTTAATTTGCGCTTGGGTTTGCTCTAATTTTGCTTGGGCTTGTTCGAGATTTGCTTTGGCTTCATCAACACTCGAAATGGGTGAAGCTCCTCGTTTGAATAAATCGTTTTGACGTTGATAACTCAACGTTT